>WTBT01000048.1 GCA_013138965.1 Candidatus Aegiribacteria sp. | reverse complement strand
ATTGTGGTATAATTGACTTGTGGACATGATGCTCCTTCAATGACTTACGTGGTTGTTAGCCATTGAAATATAGTATCATGTTCACACCTGTACACTCAGGCTATGTACGCAAATTTCTGAAGAGCCGCTTTTTTCAATAATATTGATTCGTTATTCAGAGGCCTCGACTATTTATCTGCACCTAATGAGGTAATGTTAAACGGTTTTACAGAAACGGAAGCTCAGTGTCTCCAATTGCTTCAGAATGTTTACGGTAACAATAATCTTGCTGGATTAGTGAAATTTTCAGAAATTGCGAAATTTGAATATGAACAATTTTACTCTTCGTATTGGGAAAGTAGAAGAAAAGACTATATCAGAGAAATCAACGCATTTAAGAAATTATGGGAAAGCGATGAAAACGATATAGTTCTTGCCTTTCTTAGAACCCAGGGACTTCCTGCTATCACTGTATATCTTTCTGAGGGAATGAGGAAAAATGGCAGGGGGATGCGCACGAATGATTCATCTGTTTGCTCCATTGCCAAAATGCCGGTCAACGACAATGAAGTCTTCGTATCTTACTACATTGCAGTGCATGAGCTACTTCATCAAGTTATCGATGGTGTTACCCAAAGTATTCTTAAAATTGATGGTCAGCAAAGAAGCTTGAACCCTGATGAAGAAGGATATAATATCCACGAGCAAATCGAGAATAGCGTCATACTCGCACAGCACCTGCTTATGGGAAAAACAGTGAAAAACCGGACAAAAGAATATTATGCACTCGTGTCAGAAATTGCAGGCATGGATATAAACAATGAATCGGAATTTATGACCCACTTTAAAGTAGATGATAGAATAAGAATGAAATTAGAGAGCATGGTTATTCAGAATAATCACTTCTCTAACACTTATGAGGCCCACGTTTCCAAGGAGTACATATGGAAAAATGGAAAAACAAATTAAAAGCAGACCCCATTCCATGGTTACTTGAAAGTGAACCTTGGACAAAATTAAGAACAGAAATTGATATTTTAGATACGCAGATTAGCTCGTTGAAAATAAAGAATATAAAAAAAGAAATAATCAACGATTCCAAAATCGTCCACCTTATTCAAGAAACATCTGATTGGTTGCCTGTTGCCCCTGGAAGAAATAATGATCCCAAATTGAGCTATTTTAAACTAAGAATGCTGTCTGATTTTGGTTTGTCACAAAAAGATAAGCAAATTAATGAAATTATTAGAAAAACAGATACTCACAAAATAAACAAACTGTTTGCAGTACGAGGAACACCGCCGGAAAGACCCAAAAAAGGAGAGAAATTTCAAAAACCAGACCCTTTCGCAGATGTATGGCATGTATCTCCATGCAATTCACCAATGATTACATATTCTCTATTGGCTTTAGGGTGCAATAATTCTTCAGTTAAAAATTCAGTCTCGGAAATAGCTGATTTGTGGGATACACCCCAAGGGTGGTTCTGTCATTACTTTTTCGTGAATAGTCAATTTAAAAAATTAAATGCGGGCTGTCCAATGGCAGGGCTAATGGCATTAGAAGTTTTTTCCCAAATACCTGAGTTGAAAGAATCAAAACAATCTAAAAATGCTTTTGCTCCACTTGAATTTCATTGGAAAATAAAAAAATCAATTTACTATTTTGGAAGGTCTAATAAATTTTGGACATTAAAATATCCATTTGTTTGGTATAATGCTCTTTATTTAGCAGATGTATTAACCAGGTTTGATTTTTTGAAAGGACATACACTTGTTCAAGAAATTGTTGACTGGATTGAAAATTCCCAAGATGAAAAAGGTCGCTTTAAACCAACATCAATGTTCATGCCATATAAATCCTGGTCATTTGGGAACAAAAAAGAACCTTCACCATGGATTACATTCCTGTGTTGTAGAATTCTTAAACGATGGTATTCACAATGAACGATATGAGCATCAAATCACTGCACTGGATTTTTACTCCGCGCCAGAAGAATTTGAAGAAACAAAGAAATACATTGAGTTGTCATACAACAAGTTTGGTGGCTAATAGCAAGTTCTTGATCGGCAAATTCATGTTATCTTGAATAACCCGGAAATCGGTCAGGAAAAACGTGGTGAGCTGCGAGGAGTCTTCGTACATAAATTCAAAATACATGCTACTCAATACCTTCTTGCCTACAGAATCAAAGAAAACAAGATTCTGGAACTCATCATGATCGGACCTCATGAAAATTACTACACTGAATGGCGCTCGAACAAGGCGAGCCGGGTACTGGCTGGCCTTCAATAGGCTGGTCAATCAAACGTCAGAAGGGTTCTCATCGGGGTGCTTGAGAGGACTGGCTGGCCTAACTACGTAATTCGCATTTCATGACAAAGTAGAGATCGGGCCAAGGATGCTTGCGCGCATTGGCAAGAAGACGGGTCTGACTCCAGATGATATATGAATTCCCAAATCAGTCGCTGCAGGGGATCGGCGGAAACGTTAAAGCTAAAAATCCATACTTCTGAATTTCCAGTACCCTATCGAGAGAAGGACAAGACTCCAGAGATACGCGTATATCAGATGGAGGGAGGGAACGCTTGCGGTAACACCGAAAAAGGCGAGATTCTCTGTTATAACGGCATCTGCCGGAATAAGACCGTATATCACGCCCCTGTAACCTCTGTCAGCGGGAAAGGCGTAAATGACAGTATGCGTTATGGTTTCAATAGCCTTAGGCGCCTCTCCGGGAAACATCCGCATCATCTCGTATACACCGCCGAAAAGGGTAGCCACTGAAGAAAGAAAAAAGACGATCAACATTGAAGCAATTTTTTTTACAACAAGGGAAAGCAGCATTACCGCAGCCCAGACAACAGTCAGCCATGAAAACATGGAAACGAATACCAGGGGTATGTTTCTGGGAGTGAATGGAAAGTAGATCATTGTCATAAGGAGAATCCCACCGAAGAGTATCACTGAAAGGGCATAGGATACAGCCAGAGGGGCAAGGCCTATTGAAAGGTAGACCTTAAGCCTTGTCTGGGGAAGGGAAAGCCAGAAGGGCATTCGTCCCTGTCCTATCTCCTCGGGCAGCATAGTCGATCCTATTACAATGATAAGGGCGGTCACAAGTGTCGCGGCAAGCGGACCGGCGGTTATTATCGCGGCGAGGGCGGCATCTGCGGATCCCAGCATGTCAACTGCCATGTCAGCCTGTCCGTGTCCCATGTGCAGCTCAGCGGATGAAGCCGCCGAGATACCCCACCAGTACAGTCCAAGAAATGCAACGGTCGCTATAACGGCGGTTAATACGATCTTCCTCCTCAGAAGCTGCTCTATACTGTTAAGAAACAATATCGTTCCCCCGTTCCGAATCCATGATCCTCAGGAAAACATCCTCCAGGGTTTCCCTCATCTGGTTTATTCCACTGAATCGTATACCGGTATCCAGTACGGAATGAGCCATATCACGGAATGCGGCGGGATCATCGAGTTCCGCAAGAATGCCTTTTGATTCTTTGCGGCATGAATACCCCCTTTCTTCAAGGGAGAGCTTCATCTTATCGGCATTATCGGTCTCGATGTAGGCCATTCCTGTCTGCCTGGAGAGGGAATCCAGCTTACCTTCCGCTATGAGCCTGCCCCTGCTGATGAAGGTGGCCGTATCACAGACCCTCTCAACTTCCCCGAGAAGGTGAGAATTGATCAGTACGGTAGCCCCTTCGGAAGCAAGTTTCCCGATCAGATTCCGAACGAGTATTCTTCCGCCAGGGTCCAGCCCGGTGGAAGGTTCATCGAGCAGTACGAGCTCAGGCCTGCCGGATGTAACCAGTGACAGAGCCACCCGCTGTCTCTGCCCCCTGGACATCTTGCCGAGAGGCCTTTTCATGAGATCCACGCATTCAAGCTCGCTGCAGCGGAGCCGGAACTCCTCTACGGAGGATTCATGCCTGATGCGTTCCAGCTGCCTGAACAGAATGGCAGGAGTCGCCCATGACGGAAATGTGACGTTCTCTGGCAGGTATCTGACACCTTTTCTTGAGAGGGGAGAGGATACGGGAAGGTCAAAAATAGTCACTGAGCCAGAATCTGACCGAACAAGACCAAGAAGGATCTTCATGAGGGTTGTCTTTCCGGCTCCATTGGGACCAAGCAGTGAGAAAATGGTGCCTGAAGATACTGCAAGGCTGAAATCCGAAAGCGCCTGCACCTTTCTGAAGGATTTTGAGACGTTCTCGACTCTGATAAGATTATCTTTTCTCAAGAAAGCTTTCCTTTAGTATATATCTGCTAACAAAATTTAATCGAACAGGGTATTCTTGAAATATAGTAAAAAAATATCGAGTGCAGTTTTCGGAACGATAATCGGGCTTATACTGGCATGGCTTCTCCTGAAATCCTCGGTTGGCGCCGGGGGTATCGGCAATGCAATAGACAGTATCTTTATCCGTGTTGCTAAAGCTGACCTGCCTCTTCTGCTTGGAGCTTTCCTGCTCTTTCTTACGAGCCAGGTACTGAGGGCATTCAGATGGATGCTTCTGAGCGTCGGAAGGAAATACCACTTCTCCCTTTCAATGGCTGTAACTGTTATGCATGTCGGACTGGGGCATCTTCTGCCTTTCAGAATGGCCGATGTTGCCTTTGTAGGTCTTTTCAGACATTTCGGAGAGGTTCCCGTGGGGCACGGCACCGCAAAAGTATTTCTGGCAAAGCTTCTTGATCTAATGGCTATGGGTATTGTTATAGGCTCCGCAGTCGCCGCCGGCGCAGGGGAGATGGCTCTGATGGCTCCGTTTCTGCTGCTAGTCGGATTTCTCGGTATTGTCTTCATGTCCCCTATTCTCAGAGCCGCGCGAAAACCGGTTCAGTGGATTCTTAACAGGATTCTGCGCCTTGATGGATCCCGCTGGTTCGATGACCTTCTTGAAGCTTCTTCGGTAACGAACAGAAAGGGAAAACTGGTTTCAGCATTTCTGATTTCCATACTGGTCTGGATCACCAAGCTTACAATGTTCTGCCTTCTCCTTGAAGCCCTTGAAGCGACTGGAATTCCAGGATGGAAAGTCTTCCTGGCAAGCGGAGTTACGAATATTATAATGGCCCTTCCTATCAACGGTCTGCTGAGTATCGGAACGGTTGAGGCCGGATGGGCAGCCGGATTCGCGATGGTCGGAATCGAAGGCCTTGTAATCGCGAATACAAACATCGTAGAATTGGGTTTCAGTGTTCATATACTCTGGACGCTTATGGCAGTTCTTATAATGATCATGGCAATTCCACTTTTGTGGCTTGATTCGAAACTGAAAAAAAGAAGCAGTATTAACTGAATCACTGTTAGGAACCTCATCTTGACCAGAAAGATAGTAATAGCAGGAGCGGGTGTTTCCGGGCTGACCCTGGCCGAAAGACTGACCGCGTCCGGAGAAGATGTATCCGTTACTGTCCTCGAGAAAGAGGATTCTCCGGGGGGACTGGCCAGAACGTTTGAACGGGACGGGTTCCTCTTCGATATAGGTCCTCACAGGTTTCACACATCAGACAGCGCCGTCAGTAAGTATCTGCTTGAGATACTCGGTAACGATCATGTAACCATAAGCAGGTCAAGCAACGTTTACATGTCGGGAAAATACCGCAGCTGGCCCCTGACGATGAAATCGGTGGCGGGACTTCCACTGCCTGTCCTTTTCAGGAGTTTTCTTGACCTCTTCCGCCGTAGATCCAAAGGGGAGCTATCTACGTTTTCGGATTATGTTATATCAAAGTACGGCAAGAATATATACAACTATTTCTTCAAGGGATACACAAAAAAATTCACCGGGTGCAGTGCCGATACACTTCATATAGACTGGGCTGAAGCGGGTGTGAACCGGGCTGTTATCGATAAAAACGTTAAGGCGGACGACCTCTTTTCCCTGCTGAAGAGTCTCCTTATCCCAAAACCCTTATCCACAATGTTCTATTACCCGTCATTCGGTGGAATTCAGACCTTCTGTGACAAACAGGCCGATAGGATTCAGAAGAACGGCGGCAGAATTATATACGGTTGCCGGGCACTAGGGGTTGAAACCGCGAACGGGAAGGTTTCAGGAGTGAAAACCGCTGATATGGGGGTCATCACTGCCGATCATGTGTACTGGTCTGCTCCGGTATCCATTCTCTTTCCGGATGCCGGTTTCAGATTCATGGATACCCTTCTGTGTAACATAGCCCTGTCGAAAGAGCAGGAAAACCATTACCAGTGGTGTTACTTCGGCCACAAAGACATTCTCTTCAGCAGGCTTACCGTTCCCAGGAATTTCAGAGCAGACACGGTTCCGGAAAAAGCAGACAGCCTGATAGTTGAGATAACCCTGAACAACCCGGAACATAGAAGTAATCCCGAAAGCCTGAAAGACAGGCTGATTCAGGATTTGGAGAGGGTGGACGCCCTGAAGCCCTCAGATATCAAATTCATGGACTGGAGGATAGTTCCTCAAACCTACCCATTGTACGACCTTGAATACAGAAAGAGATTATCAGAACTGCACCTGCCGGAGGGTCTTGAGCTTACCGGCAGATGCGGTTCATTCTGGTATAACAATATGGATCACTCCATAGGCGAGGCTCTGGCCATCTCCTCGGGGCGGACTTTTTCGAAGGATTTCTGGAAACAGGATTAGATTTCAGATACTGCGATTCCATTGCTCTTTCAATCTTTGATCATTATATACCCGTTTGAAATGCTGGTCGCGGGGTGCAGGAAGGCGGTGTAAATCCGCCACGGTAGCGCCACTGTAACCGGGTACCAAACCCCATTGATGCCACTGCCTCAAGGCGGGAAGGCGGGGATAGGGATGATCCGGAAGTCAGGATATTGCACCGCGGCCTGGAACATGGTTCCCGCATAAGGGATCAGGTTTCGGCCAAGCCTCCGCGGCTATACAAGCTGCAGGAGGTTTTTTCATGATACAATTGTTTTTGTTCCTGATCTCCCTATCACAGGCTGATCTTTTCATAGCCGATACATGCGGTCGTCCTGTTGTTGGAGCCTCCATCTGCACAGACAGCACACTCATCGGTATTTCAGACACCACAGGAGAAGTATCTCTGCCCGATGGAACGGATTCAGTTGAAGTCAGGGTAATCGGATACGAGACATGGGAGGGAGCGATACCATCCTCCGGCAGGATCTTTCTGATTTCCGTGCCTGTTCCCTCCGGCATGGTCATCTCTGTAACCGGCTCGCGCGGTGGGTTCAGGGACCAGTTTCCCGCTACAACTGTTCTGGACAGGGACGACATGGAATGCCTTGCCAGATCAGGCTTACGAAGCCTTAACAGTAAAAGCGGCGGTATCTATGTCCGTGAATACGGAGGCGCCATGCCGGTGATCTCCATCTCCATCAGGGGAAGCGATGCGGCGCATTCCGAGTATTATGTCGATGGACATGAAATAAGCAGTTCAATGGACTGTCTCCCCGGGATGACATTGAATCCTGTGCTGTTCGGAGGACTGGAAATATCAAGGGGAGGGGGGGGAGGTTTTCTCAGGGGTGGTATGGCCGGCACACTGAATTTCATTCCGGAATCCTCCGGTTTGCCTCCCAGGGCATCTCTGACCGCAGGTGATGATAAATCCATCTCCTTTTCCGGAGGATTTTCAGCAGGTATCAACCGGATCTCACTCAGCATCAGGAGGCTTGCGGGTATCTCCGGATCAACAGCCCATGACGGAGCGCTTCTCATTCATGGAAACAGTCACCCTTTCAGTTACGGCTTCCTTGCAGCTCTCTCCTCCGGAGAAACAGAAAGCCCGGACTGGACTCTTCTCACCGACGGCATAAGGAAGAGGTACAGCTTTGATGGATGGGGCAGATGGAGCCCGGGCAGCATAAGGCTTTCTCTCGGTATGAGAACGGGAAGGCATGTGTATAAATCCACAATACCATCAGCAGTGGATGACACACACGATGAATTCAGCGGGGACCTGACTCTTGAGTACGATCTGCCTTTGCTGCCATTTCATCTTGGGGTATCCTCAATTACCTCTCTCGATAGAGTATGGAGTACTTCGCTGGGTGAAAGGGAGAGGCTGACCGGGGAAGCCGCGTTAACCGCGGGATACGGTGATGACCTGTCTGTTTCCGCTTCAGCATCTATTAATGCGGTCCCTTCGGAAAGAACAATGTACGGAACCGTGCTTTCAATCGGCCTGCCAGTGCAGGATTCGCTTCTGTTACTGCATACCTCCGCATCGACGGGTTTCCGGCGCCCTTCACTTAACGATCTCTACTGGCCGGAGGATAACTTCGCGCGGGGGAACCCGGACCTTCTGCCGGAAACCTCGGTGGAATTCGAGAGCGGAATCTCATTCAACGGTGTTGAATGGCTGAAACTCTCCGCAACAGCTTTTATCGCGGAAACCGATGATCTTATCAGGTGGGAACCGTGTGAGGGTGGAAAATGGTCTCCCGTGAACATCGCAAGGGTTCTCAGAAAGGGCATTGAAACGGAAGTATGGTTTTCCGGTGATCCCCTGGATGTAACAGCCACAATCACTCTTCTGGACATCACCGACAACTGCAGTGAATCGGTGAACTACGGGAGGGCGCTGGCGTATACACCTGATTACACATTCGGTGTTCAGGCAGGACTGGAATTTCCCCGGTGGGCTCACTGGTCAGTATCCGCAAGTGGTATGGGGATAAGGTTCAAAAACTACAGTGAAACATCATGGATGCCTGCCTACACGATCTTCTCAGCGGGTGTCGATCTGCTCCCTGAATTCATGGGCAGCTTTTCCGTGAACGCCTCTGTTGAGAATCTCTTAAACGAAGACTACCAGGAAACCAGCGGATACTCCGGAAAACCGAGAACTTTGTACTTTGGAATTAATTGGAACGGAAACTGAAAGGAAAAAATGAAAAAATACCGTACCGGACTCGTAACTCTGATCTGTGCATTACTGATAAGTCTTGTTGCAGTATCATGCAACTCACCCGCGGAACCCTCCACGAATCCTACTCCTGCCGGAAAGGTGATTGCATGGTTCAACGGGCTGGGTTATACAATTGATCTCTACTTCCCCGAAAGCGATTCGCTGGTTACCGGCGCTTACACTACAGGCGAAATACCCAGCGATATCATATCCCATGAAAAGGGTAGAATAGCCGTGCTGAACTCAACTTCAAGCAATATTCAGGTCTTTGACGTGAATTCTACCGGTGGAGAACTGTTCCATATCGATCTTCCCGCAGGCAGCAATCCGTACCAGATGTCATGGGATGGGAATCATCTCTGGGTTACACTTCTGTTAACAGCTCAGGTGGCGAAGGTTGATCTCATTCCGGGAGGTTCGGTATCGATCATCGATATAAAGGCTAATCCCACTTCAATAGCATCCAGCGGAAGCCGGGTGCTTGTGGGACATGGATCATCATATCCCAATCCTTCCGTAACAGGCGGTATAACAGTGCTTGATGCATCCACAGGAAATGTAGTCGATTCCATAGATACCCCTGAAAACGTAAACTTCATGAGATATTTCAGCAAAACAGGCTTGGTACACGCGATGACTTCAACCTACAATGCGAATAATGGATTGATATCCATCGTGGATCCGATCAATATGCAGATACTGTCTCAGGTGAATACCGGAGGATCACCAGGATTTCCGGTAGAAACGGGGTCAGGTTATACCGTAGGTGACGGCTGGTCATCGGGCAGCATCTATTTCTATGATGGAGCCGGTGTTCTAGCTGATACATGGGATACGGGCGCTGCAAGCACATGCGGCCTCGCATGCATCGGCGACACGCTCTACATCGCTGATTACAAGTCTGATATGGTCTACATTTCAGACTGGACATCAAAGGTCATACTCGATTCTCTTTCAGCTGGAGATGGTCCCCAGGGGATAATCGCTGTAGAGCGATAGTTCAGGGGGCTGAATTGGGGCCGGGTTTAACATCTAAACATTTTTTTTGATACAAAGTATCGAATGTTTAGATATTAGGCCCGGGCCCCAGGTATCCTGACCCCGTGCGTGACCGAAGCCTGATACTTTCATATGATACTGGCCTGTCAATCCTGGAGGTAGAATGGCTGCAATTTCATGTGATCTTCACGTTCATTCAAAGTATTCGAAGGAATCCGGACGATGGGTTCTGCGATCGCTCAAGGCCCCTGAAAGCTTCACGCCGCCCGAGCTGATATACGAATTCGCGCGGAAGCGCGGAATGGATTTTGTCACCATAACCGACATCAATACGATCGAAGGAGCTCTGAGCATATCTCACCTTCCCGGAACCTTCATCAGTGAGGAGATAAGGACATACCTTCCCGGAACCAGAACTTCGGTTCATATTCTGGTTTTCAACATCACGCAGCAGCAGCATGAGGAAATGATCGCCTTCAGAGATTCATTCGCTACCCTTATGGGTTATCTTGAGGACAAAGGCATAATCCATTCACTCGCTCATCCTTTTTATTTTCCGGATACGGATCTGAAAACGGATGAATTCATAAGCGTCGTTAAAAGGATCGGACTTATAGAATCCCTTAACGGCACAAGGTCCAGTCTCGAAAATGAGTCAGTTGTTCCAATTGCCAGATCGATAAAGAGCGACCCTGAATTCACAGGTTTCACCGGCGGGTCCGACGACCACTGCGGCAGATTCATGGGTCTGACCTATACCGAGGTTGCGGATGCGGAAAACCTGGAAGATTATCTTAATCAGATAAACCATGGGAAAGGCATCCCCCGGGGACAGCACGGCAACGCCGTACGTTCAGCCTATTCTGTCTACTCCATCGCATATTCCTTCTACCGGGACAGGCTTACCGCCAAGAAGATACCCGCAATAGCCACAATGGCGGCAGATCGATTTTTCAGACCATCAATATCTCCGCATGAACCCACCGTGTGGCATAAGGCGGATTTCCTTTTCCATCAGCTCATCAAGAAAGCCAGGAAATCCAGGGAACCAGGTTTTGAAACGATTTTCGCTGACCAGCTCATCGAGATCGGCAAGGATCTGAACCTTCGTTCCGGGAGCCCGGAACTGGAAGCTGAAGGGATAGACGAGCGGATATTTGAAATACTTAACAGGCTCAGTAACAAGTTGTTCCAGCACTACTCCTCACTGCTGGTTAAACGGATTATGGATGGAAGACTGCTCGATGCCCTGGAAGCATTTACCGCTCTTATCCCCGTTGTTCTTCTCAATATTCCCTATCCCATGGCATATCTGAGCAGAAAGAAGGGGAGAGTGGCCGTTGAGAACATTGCTTCAGAAGTTTCGCCGGAAATCTCCGGGAACCTGAGAAATCCTGACAAGAGGGTCTGGTTCACCGATACAATAGATGATCTGAACGGTGTCTCAAGGACTATTCAGAAATTCAGCAGACTGGCCATGGAGAGTGAGAAAGAGATGGCGGTAATAGCATCTCAGAGCCGCCCCCTCTCCTTTCCGGGATGGGTGGTGAATTTCCCTCCGATCCGTGAGTTCCCCGTTCCTGATTACCGTTCAAAACTCCTTTCAATTCCGCCCTTCCTAGAGGTTCTGCGGTTCGTGGAGGATGAAGGGTTCGGGATGATGTACATATCCACACCTGGCCCTGTGGGATTCACGGCGCTGGGTATATCAAGGATTCTGGGCATTCCTGTTGCGGGCATATACCACACGGATTATCCAAGGCATGTGAACCATATAGCACAGGATGGCAAGATGGGGGAGTTCGCGGGAACGGCAGCGGCATGGTTCTACAATAATGTGGATATAGTTCTTGTTCCCAGCAGATACTACATGGATGACCTGGAGGAAATGGGAATTTCAAGAGATAGAATGAAGCTGTTTCCCAGGGGTACGGACTGCATCCTTTTCTCGCCGGACTGGAAGTCGGATGAATTCATACTGAGGTTCGGTGGAAATCCAGAATCCATGAAACTTATATATGCGGGGAGAATCTCCCGCGAGAAGGATCTTGATGTCCTGGCGAAGGCATTTGTAATCGCCCGCGGCACAATGCCTGACCTTGAGCTTTATCTGGCGGGAGATGGCCCCTATCGGGGAGACCTTGTTAATCAACTCAGCGGAAGAGGATGCTACTTCTGCGGAGTACTGCATGGAGAAGATCTTTCCAGGGCATACGCATCATGTGACATATTCGTTTTCCCCAGTTCCACCGATACATACGGGAACTCCGTTCTTGAAGCGCAGGCTTCGGGACTCCCCGCAGTGGTCAGCGACAGGGGAGGACCCCAGGAAATAATCGAACCTGCGAAAACAGGCCTTGTTTTCTCCAGTCATGATCCCGAATCACTGGCGGAAACTATCCTGAAAATAGCTCAGAACAAAGAACTGCGGGATTCGATGAGCAGAAATGCCAGAACATTGGCAACTGCAAGAACGTGGGAGAAGGCATTCGATAAGCTCTGGAGTATTTCATCTGATAATTTCAAACAGCAAAAAGTGTGAAGTATGTCACTCCGGAACACATCAAGGCACTCCCGCAGCCCATTCGGCAGGATGAACAAATGGCGCGGTTTTGCATACTTCCTCTCGAGCAAAATCGCTGTGGCCCTGACTCTTTTTTTGGTTGTCATGAGCATCGGTATATCGGGTTTCCTGATCTTCACCACCCATAGATCCGGTTTGTTAAAGGAGCAGCTCACAAACACCCTTCAGAACCTTCGAAATATGGAATCCCCCACCGATTCTCAGATGTCCGAGATAGCCTATATAGAAATGCAGCTGGATGAAAGCACTTTTGCCGGTGAACTTCTGCTTTCCGGCTATATGACCGCCATCACCATCACCACCGTTGGATTCGATGACGTCATCAGGGAATACGCCTACGATTTCATGGACGAGGAATGGCGAAGGGCTTACAATATCTGGGTCACTATTTTTGTGCTTATAGCCTATATGGCAATTCTCTATGTGAATGCCAATTTCGTTGCTTACCTCGTAGGAACGCGTCTGGCGGAGAACATGAAAAGGCGTATGCTCCTAAGAAACATATCACGTTTAAGCGGTCATTACATCGTATGCGGATGCAGCGGAGCCGGAAGTGTTGTCATTTCGGAGTTCCTCCGAACAGGAATACCCGTAGTGGGTATTGATGTCGATAAAGACCCACCGTGCAATCTAAGGAAAAGAAACGGTTTCCTCTACCTTACAAGGGACAGATCTGATGACGTCCTCTTCGAAGAAGCTGGTATCAGTAAAGCCAGGGGGCTGGTATCGGTACTGCAGGACGACAGCGATAACCTCTATCTGACACTTACAGCACATCTTATGAATAAAGAGCTGAAGATAGTGAGCAGAGCAGCGGGTGAGGAAAACGAGGAAAAGCTGGCGCTCGTGGGAGCCGAGGTTTCCTTCACCCCCTCCATCGCGGTTGGAAAGAAACTTGTTGCGGGTATTCTCAACAGGGAGACCATGGATTTCATGGAGAAAATGATAGACAGCAAGGATCAGAACTGCAGGATAGAGGAATACACGATCAAAAGTGACAATCCCTCGATAGGAAAAACCCTGGGTGAACTCAAGATCGGCCGGAGAACCTGTATAAGTGTGTTTGCGGTAATGAAACAGAATGGTTCAATAGTGTACAATCCAGGAGCGGATTACGTCCTTGAAGAAGCTGATATTCTCCTTGCCATTGAAACCCCCGAACAGCTCAAGCTTCTCGCCAGAACCCTGCACCGGCGCGGAAAGAGGAAAATACTGTGAGACATTCCGATAGCAGCGGTTCGGTCTGTGCGGTATGCGGGGCAGGTGAAACTGGCCTTTTCGTTATTAAGGAACTCGTCAGGTATGGTTATTCGGTCAGAGTAGTTGATATCGATCCCGATGCTCTGGAAAAAGCAGCGGACCTCGGTGACAACGTTAATACAATACAGGGCAACTGCCTGACTGACAGCATATTGAAGAAATCAGGTTTCATCAATGTTCAGGCGTTGTTCTGTGTGCTTCCGGACGACAGAAGCAATGTCTTCCTCAGCCTTTCCGCAAGAAGGATCAACCCCGAACTTGAGATATATTCTGTGGCATCCGATATCTCTGCCGAAAGAAAACTGAAGCTTGTGGGAACAAGAAGAACGGTCAATCAGGATACCGCGGAGGGGTTCAGGATCTCAAATGAGATGATCCGGCCCAATGTCGCCAGGTTTCTTGACAGAATCGTCTTTGCCCGGGAGAATACCGAAGGCTATCTCAGTATAGAAATCGGTAAGGGATGCCCTTCAATCGGCTGGACACTTAAGAAACTGCAGCTGAACGGGACTACAGGTGTTGTGATAATAGCAGTAAGGAGAAGTGACGACAGCTATGTTTACAGCCCCTCCGGGGATTTCCGGCTTTCAGAGAATGACAACCTCATCTGCTTCGGCACAGAGGATGAGAGGGTAACTATTAAGAACCTCCTCTGGAGAAGTAAACGGGATAGAACTGGCAGATGGAAGAGACTCCGGCATAAATTCACGAAATAGAATTGGTCGGGGCGGCCGGATTTGAACCGGCGACCCCCTGCTCCCAAAGCAGGTGCGCTACCGAACTGCGCCACGCCCCGATTTCCGAAGGCTATATTCTACAAATACAAAGACCCTGATGGCAAGTGAAAAAAACCTTGAAGACTTGACTTATGCAGCCGGCGGGAACCATATTTGCGTTTATTGCATTCCTTTGACAGCTTACCATGATTCGCATTCCTGAAAGGATCCATTCAGATGCTTAAGAAACTTGTACCAATTCTCTTTATGATTGCAGCTTTCTCCTTTGCGGGCAGGACCATGCTGTCGAACAATTTCAGCTACTCTGTTCCTCATTACTCTGTCACCCTCAGAGATATCAATATGCCTGAAGTAAAATTCCTCGAGGAAGAGGGATTCCTCATCGAATGGGCCCACGGCGGAAAAGCCGTGATATACGTTGACGCGCAGCAGGAGGAGTTGCTCCGCCATATGGGCCTTAATCCAGTTCCCGTTCCGGTAACGGAACCTCTGGTGCCCTATCCATCCCTTCAGGACATATACAATTCGATAGATGCTGTTGTGACCGCCCATCCCGATATCTGCAGAAAGGTTACGATCGGCACCAGTGTAGAGAATAGACCCATTGTAGCTGTTGTAGTTTCCGATAATGTCTCCACAGAAGAGATAGAACCCGAAATGAGAATCCACGGCGGGATACATGGTGATGAACCGGCAGCGTCAACCACCACCCTTCATTTTCTCGAGGAACTGACGGCCAATTACGCAACCAACCCCATGTGCCAGTACATAGTGAATAATACCGAAACATGGATAATTCCGGTCCTCAATCCAGATGGTTACTATCACGATCAGAGAACCAACGCCCACGGAACCGACCTGAACAGGAATTGCAGTTACATGTGGAATGGCTCAGGAGGTGCATCGGCTCCTTTCTACGAACCTGAAACCGCCGCCCTCCGAGACCTTACGATGCAGAGCTGGCCGGCTATAGAGAATTTCATAAACCCCTTCACAGCCGGACTATCACTGCACGGCGGAGCGAAATGTATCAATACTTTATGGAACTACACTGAAGTCCCGCTTCCCGAAGATTCAGGACTTATTCATCAGCAGGCCCTTGATTACGCCTCTGTTCCCGGGATAGTAAGTTATTTCAGCGGCAGTTTCTGGATAGCCTATCCCGGAGCCAGCTGGTATGAAACACATGGTGATGTCAACGACTGGAGCTACGGCGAATGCGGAACCATCGACCACACCATAGAAGTACATGACGACAAGCATGTGTCCGACTGGCCGGGTGTTTCCAGCGCTCACTACATGGCAATACTGGATTTTTTCACCAACAGCACCTACGGTATCTGGGGAACCGTTACGAACGCGTCTGGAGACCCCATCGACGCCCGGCTTGAGATAGGTATCGATACAGGTTCTGATTCTGAACCCCTCAGATTCTGCAGAACGGATGTAACCCTCGGTGATTACCATAAAACCCTTCTTGCTGGGACTTACGACGTGAAAGTGACCGCTGACGGCTACACATCACAATCGGTTGAAAACGTTTCAGTGGCCTCACAGGCAAGGGTGGAAGTCAGTTTTGTCCTTTCCCATGTGGGAATAGAAGGGCACGAAGAAGCATTTGAGGGATCATTCTCCGCCTTCCCCAATCCATCGCAGGAATCCTGCAGTTTCACCATTCCGCAGCAGGGGGTTGGAGGAACCGTGTTGATTTACGATATTACAGGCCGTTCCATCATGGTTCAGGATGTTTCTACGGAAACTGACAGCTTCGTATGGAACCTGAGGGAAACGGACGGTTCTGAAGTTCCATCCGGAATGTACATCGCACGATTCTGCAGCGGAGCTTCCAGCTGGACCGCGATGGTAATTGTTAACAGATAGCAAGTTATTGAAAGGTTCAAAACATGGCACATAAGAAATCATCAAGCAGCTCCAGAAACGGCCGCGACAGCGCCGGCAGAAGGCTTGGAGTAAAGGCTGCAGCCGGACAGATGGTGTCCGCCGGCACCATCATTATGCGGCAGCGTGGAACCAGGATCCATCCGGGAGTGAATGTGGGAAGAGGAAACGATGACACACTCTTCGCAAAAGCGCATGGCAGGATCAGATTCCACCGAATGGGTGGAAGAAAGGTTGCATCTGTAGTCCCAGAGCAGATTTAACCTCCCGCGATGAAAGTTCAGGCTGATTTACTTCTGACCGATATTGGCGAACTGGTCACAATGGCCGGTTCGCCCGGTCTTCGAAGGGGAGAGGCCGCAAATGATCTTTCCATTATATCAGACGGTGCGCTCGCTTCCTTCAATGGCAGAATTGTCTGGACAGGAAAAGCCCTGAACGCCTCTGACAATGTAGAACTTCTTGACAACAGCCTTGAAATTGACGTCGCGGGTAAAGTAATCACCCCCGGTTTCGTGGATTCGCATACTCATCCTCTTTACGCGGGAACCAGACAGGTTGAATTCGCCATGCGCGCAGGGGGGGCGGATTACGAAGACATTGCCGCTGCCGGAGGAGGAATACTCAACAGCGTAAGCAGAACCCGACATGCTTCATCTGCAGACCTTGAAGATACCCTTGTGAAGCATCTTACAACCATGCTCCTCTATGGAACAACGACTGTTGAAGTGAAGAGCGGCTACGGTCTTGATTTTGAAACGGAGATCAGATGCCTTGAAGCAGCTTCAAGATTGTCAGAATACTGGCCCCAGACAATCGCCAGAACGTTCCTTGGAGCTCATGAAGTTCCTCTGGAATACAGGAACCGCCCTAATGAATACATCAGGTATCTCATAGATGAAGTGCTGCCCGAAATAAAATCCAGGGAACTTGCGGATTTCGTGGATATCTTCTGCGAAAAGGGTGTATTCACCGCTGAGCAGTCGAGACTTTACCTTCAGGCGGCAAAGGATATGGGATTCGGCGTCAGGATGCACGCCGACGAATTCCACAATACGGATGGCGCTTCAGTCGCTGTGGATGCTGGCGCATTGAGCGCAGACCATCTCCTTTCCATTTCTGACAGTAATATCAGGAAGATAGCCCAAAGCAATACAGTAGCCACACTGCTGCCCGGAACAGCGCTCTTCCTGGGCAAGCCATTTCCTCCCGGAAGAAAACTTCTTGACGCAGGCGCTGCTGTCGCGATCGCTACGGACTTCAATCCCGGCAGCTGTTTCTGTGAATCGATGCCGCTGATGATAAACCTTGCAGTATGCAAGTGCGGTTTCACCATAGAAGAAGCGGTAACCGCAGCCACAGTGAACGGCGCCGCAGCCCTTGGAATGGACGATTACAAAGGCGCTCTTGTTCCAGGGATGGATGCGGATATGATACTCTGGGACCTTGATGATTACCGTGGTATTGCTTATCACATGGCAATACCAGATATTGAGGATGTGGTTGTCGCCGGACAACTTGTTTCCAGCATGTTTGAGCAGTATTGACAACAATGCGGTGCAACCAAGAGGATGAACAATGATAGATATTGAACAGCGTCGGAAAGTTCAGGACCTTTTTCAGGAGGGTAAATACGAAAGCGCTGAAAAAGTCCTGAACCGTATGATCAACGAAAATCCTGAAGAAGCCTCAATACTTAATACCCTCGGTGACGTACTTCTGAAACTCGATCGCGCTGAAGAAGCCCTTGAACTCTTCGGAAAAGCGGGGCAGCTCTACTGTATCAACGGACTTCATTCGGCTGCGCTTTCAGTTGCAAGAAAAGCATTGAGAATGAATGCGGAATTCGCCGAAGCACATTTCATCAAGGCGCTGAGCTACGATAATCAGGAAAATTTCGAAGAAGCAAAGAAAGAATACCTGCTGTACCTCAAATCAAAACCTTCACTCAAGGAACCACCTGTACTCCAGTCATGCCATGCCATGACAAGACTTGACCCTGATGATGACAAGTGGGTGATTCGCTTCGCCAAAGTAGCCGCGGCGAACGAGGATGCCGTTTTACTGAAACAGGCGATTGAAACTGCCCGTAGCAGAAACATGAAAGAAACAGGCCAGCTTGAACGGATGCTCACGAAGCTCAATAAGAAGCTTAAAAAAGACACAACCCAACCCGGGCAAGCACCGGCGCCACCGCCAGAAAAGAAGCCTGTCGAGAAGGTCGAAACTCCACCTGAAGAGAAACCTGCAGAAAAGATAAAAGCTCCTCCTGAAGAAATGCCGGAAGAGAAAATAAAAGCTCCAACAGAGAAAAAGCGCATCAAGAAAGCCAAAGTAAAAACCCTTGACAAAACCCCTCCTTCAGCAGTCATGGATGAAGTGGAATTTGATGAATCCGACTTCATCGAACCACTTGGGTATGATGACGAAATGCAGGAGGCCTTCTCCCTTGAAAGAAAAAGGATCGGTGAGTACTTCATCGCGGAAGGGCTTCTTGAAGCCCCGGACGTTCTAAGAGCCCTTGATATCCAGAAAGATACAGATCCCGACCGTAAGTTAGGCAATATCCTCGTAAGCATGAACCTGGTCTCCACAGGACAGCTTCAGGAGGCTCTTTCCCTTCAGGTTGAAGACATGAGGAGTAATCTGGATAGATCAAGGGGGGACGGGCTGGGTTATGTCGAACTTGGTAATCTTCTCCTGGAAGTCGGTGATTTTTATGGGGCAATCGATTCGTATCTCAGGGCCTGTACTATCTACCGCGCAAATGAACGTGAATACATGGTATTCGAGCTGCTTGAGGGTGTGCTCGACATCTGTCCTGAATCCCTCAGCGCCGCAAAAGAGATTGTAAGAATAAGAAATGCCATGGACGTAGACGGTCAGGCCAGAGCTTTCTACAGGCTCGCTGTAGCCTACCTCCTCAACGACAGTCCCCATGAAGCGCTGGCAGCGCTTGAGAAATCGGTTTCTGTGGATTCCAGCTTCGAGATGGCAAGAACACTCATGGACGGTATCAGACCTGGCCTGGCCGACAGTGATAATTACGCGGATATAGCCATGATCCTGGCTGATATCGACCGAAAATTCGACAGAAGCTCCGCAAAGGCACTTGCAGGTATTATCAGGGAGTTTCAGGAGGGTATAGAATCGGCAGTCTCCGTCGACGATTTCAACACACATTACGACCTTGGAATAGCATACATGGAGATGGGTCTGTACCGAGAATCTCTATCGGAGTTCGAACAGGTTCTCAAAAGCCCCGATTTCAGGATGAAAGCAAGGGAAATGCTTGGAAGATGCTGTCTTAACCTGGAACGCTACGATGAGGCTGAAGACCACTTCAGAAAAGGACTTTCAACTACAGCTGGAGATCTGAGATCATCCGTCGGATTCCATCTGGCCATAGCGGACGTTTACAGAGCTACAGGCCGGAATTCTCAAGCGGAAAAGGAACTCGCGGCTGCCGCTAAGCTTGATCCGGAAATGGTTAAAGTACAGCACTTACTGCAGTAGGAGGTTGTCCGATAATGGGCATGGTTCCTTATGCCGATGCTGCATTATCGGACAGCCTCCTGGCATATGCTCGGGATACTGTCTGTAGCCCCGGGTTCTCCCTTTTCCGCGGCCGGATTCAGAAATCCTCGTATTTAAAGGATCTGGAGGAACTGATCTGACATGATAACCCTGCCTGTCTATGTTGTTTTTCTTATCTTCCTGGGAATACTCATGATCATGGAGATGTACAGAAGAAACAAAATAACGTACGAGAAAAAAATCGGGGAACTGAGAAATAAACTCAGTTTGTTTAAAGAAGAGCTTGATGAACTGGAGAAGCTGAAATCGGAAATGCTCTCACGGATCGGAGTATCCCTGAGAAAACCCCTGGAATCAGTGCGGGAAACAGCCATAGAACTTTCAAAACCTCTGGACAGGTCACCGGTTGTGAAAGAACAGCTTGCTAGACTAACTGCCGAGATCGAGGAGATCGAGAATTTCCTGAACGTGATGAAGGAACTGGCAACCCTTGAGAACATGGACCTTACGGATGAATCGCAATTCCCGGATGGCGCCGAATCATCCGTTGTATCCCTTGATGAACTGCTGTTTGAAACCCTCAACGAATGGAATGAACTGTTTGCAGCGCATGGAGTATCTCTGGCGATATCAGTTGATGAAAACGTTCTCGTTTCCGGAAGCAGGTATTATCTCAGGCATGCTCTTGATAATATTCTGTCAGAGATATCACGCATCATGACTTCGGGCTCAATGATTCACATAACGCTTACCGGAGGATACGATTCCGTAAGACTGACAATCGTACACAAGGGTGAAACGCAGAGCAACGCAAAACAATCCGCCTTCGAGGTGGAACTGGCCCGCCAGATAGTCAGTGCCCACAGAGGATGGCTCACCGGCGAGACAGGCACAGGCCGGTACGCCATTGAACTTCCCGGGTTGAAAACCCTAAGGAATAATGAATGAAAAGCAGCATTTTTAGAAAATATGACATCAGGGGCATATTCCCTGATGATCTTGACAGAAGCACTATTGTCAGACTTGGCAGGGCACTCGGTTCAATTGCGCAAAAACGTATCGCTGTTGGCAGGGACTGTCGAAAGTCCGGATCCATGTTGATGGAATGGCTTGCCGATGGTATTCATTCGGCAGGATGCGATGTTATCGATCTTGGAGTACAGACCACACCGATGACTTATTTTGCCGCGTACACCCTCAATCCTGATGTTACAGTGATGATTACCGGCAGCCACAATCCCCCGGAATACAACGGCTTCAAAATATTGTTCGGACATGATACAATATATGGTGATTCCATTCAGAATCTCGCAAGGCAAATGGAAAACGTCCCCGATTCCGTTGATGTATCCCAGGATTCCTCTACTCGCAAGGTTTCAGTAAGGAAACCATACCTGCAAAGGCTTCTGGGGGAATTTTCGCTTGACAGGTCACTCAAAGTTGTAGTTGATGCCGGGAATGGAACCGGCGGCGATACAGCCGTTGAGATTCTGAGAAATCTGGGTTGCCGTGTAATTCCCCTCTACTGCGATATGAACGGCGACTTTCCCAATCATCACCCCGATCCAACCGTAGAGGAAAACCTCTCGGACCTCAGAGAGACAGTTATAAGGGAAAGAGCCGACATAGGTTTCGCCTTCGATGGAGATGCCGACCGTCTGGGAGTAATAGACGACAGGGGAGACGTCATCCGTGGAGATATGATACTGATAATCCTTGCGAGAGCGCTGCTGAGGCATAATCCGGGGGCAACGGTTATTTCAGAAGTTAAGGCTTCAAGACTTTTCTTTTCTGAAATTGAAAAAGCTGGAGGAAAAGCGGTCATGTCTCCAACCGGGCATTCCATCATTAAAAAGGAAATGATTGAGAAAAATGCGCTCCTTGCGGGAGAAATGAGCGGCCACATCTTTTTCAGAGATCGTTACTACGGTTACGATGATGCCCTTTATGCGGCTTTAAGACTTATCGAGATTATCGCTTCCGGCAGCACACCGCTGCACAGTCACCTTCAGGATCTTCCAGAGGTATTCTCTACTCCTGAGATAAGGGAAGACTGCGATGACAATAGAAAATTCGCGCTTGTAAGGAAGGTAACTGAGCTCCTTTTAAGGGAGAATTTTACTGTAAATACAACCGATGGCGCCAGGATCACGTTCCCTGATGGCTGGGGCCTTGTAAGGGCATCCAATACTCAGCCCGTTCTGGTTATGAGATTTGAAGCTGGAACTCAAAAGAGGCTTCAGGACTATGAACACACAACAAGAAATTTCATCAGAAAAGCCAGGAGGGAAATAGATGCCCAGAGAACAGGTTGAAGAACTTGAAAAGTGCATTTCGTCCACAAAACCTCTTCTGGATAGCCTTAAGTCAAGGTTTTCCAGTGTTATTGTCGGACAGGAAGAACTTCGTCTCGGTCTTATAACTGCGATGCTCTGTGACGGACACGTTCTGATCGAGGGTGTTCCGGGACTTGCAAAGACTCTTGCTGCAAGAACCCTCTCGAAATGCGTCAGTGCTACATTTTCAAGGCTGCAGTTCACCCCGGACCTTCTTCCAACGGATATTACGGGAACGATGATATTCAAACCACAAACGAGTACATTCGAAGCCAGAAAAGGACCGATTTTCGCTCAGTTCATCCTTGCCGACGAAATCAACAGGGCACCCGCGAAGGTACAGAGCGCACTTCTTGAAGCGATGCAGGAACGTCAGGTTACCTTCGGAGGCGAAACCCATCATCTTCCTTCTCCCTTCTTTGTAATGGCGACACAGAATCCCATAGAGCAGGAAGGCACATATCCTCTTCCTGAAGCCCAGGTGGACAGGTTTTTAATGAAACTGAAGGTTGATTATCCCACATCCGAAGAGGAGATTGAGATACTCAAGAGAATCGGAGGAAAACCGGTTCCATCGGTAGAACCTGTCATGAGCACAGACGATGTTATTGAACTTCAGCAACTTGCTGCGAAGGTACTGGTGGAAGATGTGGTCATGGACTACATGGTAAGGCTCACAGCTGCTACCCGTCATCCCAGGCAGGCAGGACTGAAGGATCTGGAGGATCTTATCTCAGTGGGAGCCAGCCCGAGGGGTTCTCTCGGCCTTCTTGCGGCATCGAGAGCCAGAGCTCTTCTGTACGGTCAGTCATTCGTGGAACCCGCGATTGTTAAGGAAGTGGTGCACGACGTTCTTCGCCACCGAATAATCCTTTCCTTTGAGGCGGAAGCTGAAGAAATCGGTGTTGAGGAAATACTGGACAGAATTATGAACAGGATCCCGGTTAAATAACCGAATTGCAATCATGGAAAACGTACACTCGCTGTTCAATCGTGTCAGAAGGATAGAGCTTCGTACAAGAAAGCTTGTGGCGCAGCTGGCAGGTGGTGATTACACTTCCATATTCCACGGGCATGGAATGGAGTTTTCCGATCTTCGTCCATACGCGGAAGGTGATGACCCCAAAAGGATCGATTGGAACGTATATGCACGAACCAGAACTCCTTTCGTTAAAGTATTCACCGAGGAAAGAGAGCTCATGGTGCTTCTGGTCGTTGACCTTTCCGGGAGCCTCCGTTTTGGTTCGCTGAATCTGACAAAAGCTGAGAGAGTTGCCGAAGTTGCCGCGGTTCTGGCTCTTTCCGCTTCGGAGAGTAATGACAGGATCGGAATGCTTACATTCTCCGATAAAGTTCATAACTATATCCCGCCGGAAAAAGGAAGAAAGCATGCCCTGGGTCTTGTTCGCAGTATACTCCAGGTACCCGACATACAAGCCCATGCAGATCTTGACAACGCATTGAAATACATGGGCAGACTGATGAAAAGACGAGCCCTGATTTTCATAATAAGCGATTTTGCCTTCCCTTCGGGCAGCAGGCTCCTGAAAGCTGCTGTTCAGAAACACGACGTTGTGGGAATACACGTATTTGATCCAAGAGAACTGCATCTCCCCATGATGGGAAGAGTTAGGTTCAGAGATCCCGAGACGGGCAGCGAGAAGGTCGTAAATACGAGTTCCCGGAGTTGGAGAAGGAAGTTCGCGGATAATGTCCGCATGGTTCAGAAGGCCAGGGAAGAGCTGTGCCGGGAGAACAGACTGGACCTTGTGAGCATTTCCACATCAGACAACCTTGTTCTTCCTCTGCGCAGGTTCTTTGAATTGAGGAAAAAACGGAGACGTCGATGATTTTGGGAGTGCTGAGCATATTCCTTCTGACTTCAGGGATCGAAACGCTTCAATGCTCTCTGGGGGTACCGGTTACAATTGATTATTCCATTCCCGAAGGCTATGTACCCAGGCCCTTTGAAGTAACCGATGATTTCGTTCTGCTGGAGCAGCGGGGTGACAGTATTACGATAATTCCAATGGTACTGGACACGCTTATTCTGCCCCCCGTATACGCTGTTTCCGATACGCTGGAAGTGGAAAAAGAATTTCCTCCGCCTGTTGTTGTAGTTACCAGAACAATCCCCGATACAACATGGATCGTTCCGGTGTTCCCGGCGCCTCTGGTTCACACTATTCCTCCCGGATTACCTCAGGATTATCTTCACAGGCACAGCTTCTGGGAGAGGTGGGGAAGAACCCCGTCGAACGGGTTGCTTCTTCCACTCATTCTATCGGTGGCTGCAGTTCTTACTGCGCTTCTGGTCTGGTTCATCCATAGAAGGCGCAATAAACTTCCGTCTGTTGATGATCCTTCCGTATTTAGGAAATCCCTGTCTCCTCTTGATGAAGTTCAGGCTCTTCTTAATTCAAAGGCTTTCGTCGAGGGCAGGTGGCCTGAGTATTACATGGATGTTGACCGGCTTCTCAGGGATACTGTTGCCATCAGGTTCGGTATTTCAAGCAGAGCTTATACATGGCGCCAGATCAGAAGACAGCTTGCAAAAGAAAAAAATGGCAGGAAATTCACCAATAACGCAGCAGAGCTTACCAGGGAGATAACGCTTCAGAGATACGCCTCATGGGGCGGATCACGGGAAAGAGCAAGAAAATTTACGTCAAAGCTCCTTACCCTCAGAGAGGAGTGGCACAGGCAATGAGTTTCCAGTTCCTCCCGGCCCTCCTGGCTTTCCCTGTATTTCTCACACTCACTTTTCTGTTATCTCGCAAACGTAAGGTGACATCACAAACTTACAGCGGACCATTCTCATTCCAGTCCGTTTCCGGGTCTCCCGGCTCCGGAACAGCGGTTCTGCTTCAATGGACCGGGATCGCGCTTCTCTGCATTGCGCTGGCCAGACCTCAGCAGGGTTTTGAACGTCTTCCGGAAGCCGGTGAAGGGTTGGATATCATCATAACACTTGATGTTTCCGGCAGCATGGATCAGACAGATTACTACCCAAGCCGCCTTGCGGCGGCTAAGAAGGCAGCCCTGACCTTCATAGATGGCAGGCCCAACGACAGAATAGGGCTGGTTATCTATGCCGACCAGCCCAGAACGCTCTGTCCGCCAACCTTCGATCACGCCATACTGGAGCGATTCATTCAGAACGCGGAACTGGGAACACTTCCAGACGGCACCAGCATAGGAGCCGGTCTGGCGGTTGCCGCGAAGGGCTTCAATTATTCACAGACATCAAGAAGAGTTGTCGTGCTCATCTCCGACGGAGAGGACACCTCCAGCCAGGTGGATCCAATAACTGTTGCCCGGGCGATCAATACAATACATGGAGACAGTCTGAGGGTTTACACCGTGGCTATCGGAAAGCCCTTATCGGAAAACGGTCTTGGACTGGACATAGAAACCCTCTCATATATCGCGGAACTGAACGGCGGAAGGCTGTTCAACGTCGAATCTCCAGAGCAGCTTGATGAGGTTTATTCATCTATTGACTCCCTTGAGGCTTCAACACTGCCTGCAGAAGGACTTTTCGTTTACAGGGATTCCTACATGTTTTTCCTTATTTCAGGCATGATTCTCATGCTGATATCGAACGTTATGAAATACAGATTCTTCAAAGTAGTAGGTGATTGATGGGTTTTCAGTATCCTTTCTTCCTGCTTCTGCTGCTTTTCATCCCTATATACTGGTGGTTACGGGTAAAATGGCATAACACTGAGCTTAAGCTTCTCAGACTGTTCGTAAGGCCTGTTCTGTGGGAAAGGGTTAAAATAACTCCTCCACCTCTCAGGCTTCTCTCCAGAATCCTCTGGATTACAGCTCTGGCTCTTTCAATAACAGCTCTCAGCAGCCCCACCTGGGGCAGGTCATCGGCGATTACATCAACGGGAAGCAAGAACCTTGTAATAGCTCTCGATGTATCTCAATCCATGGCTTCCATGGATGAAATGCCATCAAGGATAGCCAGAGCTGCCAGCGAGGTAAGGAGGCTTGCAGAAGAACTTATCGATGTACGCATCGCTCTTGTTGTTTTTTCCGGTTCATCCAGGCTTGCGTCACCCCTTACTCTTGACAGGGAATTTCTGATGAACCGGCTGCCGGACAATGTATGGAGCAGCACCGACATTATTCCAGGCACCAAGCTCGGTGATATGGTAAATCTGATGGTCTCTACACTTCCGAAGATGGATCTTGAAGCCAGCCTGGGGATAATATTCAGCGATGGAGGTTTTCACGATTATGCCACTGAAAGCGCAGTGGAAGAGGCGAACCATCATGGTATGAACCTGATAACCGTTGGAGTCGGCGGCCCCATCGAAGTTCCAATCCCCAATGAAGAGGGGGGACTCCTTCTTGATGCTCAGGAAGATACCGTCAGAACTTCACTGGAAGAGGGATCACTCCGGGAACTGGCTGAGAAAACGGGGGGTGTTTACGTACGACTATCCGGAACAGATGATCTCATTTCAGTTGTGAAGACTTTTCTGGAACATATTTCAGCTGAGAACAGCGAACTGGCAACTGGCGGTTCTTCCAGAACTCGAAGGTATCAGTATTTCCTTCTATCTGCTCTTCTGTTTTTTACCGCTGCCATAATCCTGGAGAGGAGGGGGTTGTGATACTTCTTCTCCTGATTATCCTTCAGTCAGTGGGTAGTGCGACGCCCGCCGAACTTGCCGACATGGCGGCAGAGCTGTTTATAAACGGGCATTACGCTGAGGCCTCGGAAATCTGGAATGAGCTTCTTTCAGGAATGCCGCACAGAAGCCGGATAGCATACAACCTTGCAGCCTCCAGGTTCATGATGGATTCTCCTGCCGCTGCTGATTCAATTCTTTCGCTTGTTTCCGGAGATGTTGAAGAAGATACTCTCGCCTCTGCAGTTGCACTGACCGACCTTGCACTGGCAATACAGATGGACGATTACGGCGGAGTAGAAAACACTGTAAGGATTCTGATCGAAAACATCTCCGATGGTGTCTCACCTGAATGTGAAAGAATCGGGCTCGAAGCAGGGCTCAACTGGCTGAAAAACCACGAACCCTCTGATGATCAGCAGGGCCAGAACGATAACCAGCAGGATCAGAGCGACGATCAGCAGGACCAGAGCGACGATCAGCAGGATCAGAATCAGAGCGAAGAACGGCCCCAGCCTCCTCCTCAGATAGATGAAATGACCCCTGAACAGGCACAGGCGATACTGGACCTGGTTGAAGAGAGCCGGCAACCCGAGGATGCAGCCGACACCGGAAAGACCGGGCGCCCATCAGGACCTGTATGGTAATGATTTTTCTGCTGATTTCCCTGATTCTGACTGATCCCGACGTTTCAGTGAATGTTCCGGACTCCGTTCAGACCGGTGCGGTGTTCTTATGCGAGGTAACTGTAATCAGTGAAGATCTTACTTCGGTAGACTGCTCACCTGTCTTCTCGGATGGATTGCAGTACATGGGCATTAGCAGCATGCACTCATTCTCAAGCATTTCTACTCCCGCAGGAACATCGGTATCATCCGAAATCCGTCTGTTAATGAGTTTCAGTGCATCCACCGAGGGAATCCATACGATAGGCCCCCTGATACTTACCTCCTCAGGCAGAAAATTCTATGAGAGTCCTGTCATAATTGTTACAGCAGATGGTGATATTCCCGGAACCGTATCAGCGCCTTCACCTCAGGAAATCCGACATGACGAAATAGTATGGATGGAAATCGAGATCGATACTACAGGAAGGGTTTATCCGGGCCAGACTTTCAATATCGACTACTTCATCTGCAAGACAAGGCGTGAGGCAGAGATAGTCGACCTCTTCCTTGAACCTTCAAATTACGCTTCATCAAACCTTCTTGAGAACATTGAGGAACTGCAATGGGTAAGATGCAAGAACGGTGTTTACAGAACCTGGCTTGCGACACTTGAGGTTACACCCGCGTTCACCTGTACACTTTCGCTGCCGGTTCTGAGAGGCAGAATAGGTGTACCCGGAGGAATCATGCGACCATCCACACAGCATTACATTTCCACTGAAGGGAAAAATATACCCGTGTACTCGTTTCCTGAAATGGATAAACCTGAAAACTTCCATGGAATCACAGCCGGGATATCCTTCCAGATAGAGAGGGTTATAAGGGGGTACAGCGCATCAGGGGAGAGGTGCATACAGCTTTCGGTCTCCGGACCGGGATACTCACAACTGGTAGATCCGCCTGAACTGACAGTAGATGGGCCTGCCGAATTACTTCCAGGGAGGAGTTTCGCTCTCACTCATGATACGAACGCCTGGTATATACTGGTTGAACCTTCTGACAGCGGCACAGTTATTATCGGCCCGGACAGTATCGCATGGTTTGATACCGATCGGGAAGAATATACACAGGCGATCATACCGGCGTGTACCCTTTCCGTATTTCCAATTTATTCCCAGTCTGTTGATTTACAACTTCAGGAAGATAACGACAGTGATTCTTCATTGATCTGGATACTGGCGGTTTTCCTGCTCCTCATACTATTTATTTTTATATTACTGCATTATAGGAACAGTATTGTCGGCGATGCCCCTGAAATATCCGAGGTGAAGGATATTGAGGAACTTCTCACGGCAATGGGGTGCCGGCTTTCCGAAATGCTCACAGGTTCCAGATCCTACATGGGATCCCAGGAACTCGATGAGGCCCTTGATGAAAAGATAGTGGATGTTATCATTTCAAGAAGACTCCTGCGTCACTGGAAGGATCTTGAAATAATGCTCTCCGAAAGGACAGTGTCAGCAGAACACCTTGACAGGCTAAGAAATAAGAGCCTGGAACTTGTCCGCGAACTTGAAGCGGAACTTGAATAGTCACCGGGGGTGCTGCAAAACATTTCAATACCTATATTCCCCAGTCAACATCATTCGCCGGCACATAGGGGGGATAAATCATGCTAGCCAATTATCTTGTAGTGGGAGCTTACGCGGCGCTTATCATCATTATCGGCCTGAAGGGGATGCGAAGGACAAGTTCATACAACGATTTCCTTCTAGGCGGAGGTAATGTAGGCCCCTGGATGACGGCATTCTCTTACGGAACCGCCTACTTCTCGGCAGTTCTGTTCATCGGATTTGCGGGAAAACTCGGATGGGGTTTCGGCCTTTCCACCCTCTGGATAGCCCTTGGCAACAGCATTATCGGTGTCCTTGGAGTGTGGCTTCTCCTCGGAAACAGAATAAAAAAGATGGCGGATTCCCTCGATGTCAAAACCATGCCTGAATACCTGGAAGCCAGGTTCAACAGCCCCTTTCTGAAGGGATATACCGCTCTTGCCATCTTTCTGTTCTTCGTGCCATATACCGCTGCGGTATTCATGGGGCTGAGTTACCTGTTCGAATCTACTTTTCAGCTTTCCTATTCCTGGGTACTTCTCGCCATGGGACTGTTCACCGGGATCTACCTGATCATGGGCGGATACAAATCCATGGCCATGATGGATGTTATCTTCGGAATAATAATGACATTTGGCGTTATCGTGCTGCTATGGTTCAATATACAAAAGGGTGGAGGCATACCGGATATCATATCCAGCCTGAAGGCCATCGAACCAAAGCTGGTCGCTCCAGTGGGACCGCCGGGCATAGTGCCCCTGCTTTCTCTGATATTTCTCACCAGTGTTGCCCCCTTCGCCATGCCTCAGCTTATCCAGAAATTCTATGCCGTGCGTGACAAAAAGGCTATAAGAATAGGTATGATAGCCTCGACCATATTCGCGCTTCTAGTTACGAGTATAGCCTATTTCACTGGAGCTTTGACAAGAATATTCCTGTCACCCGCCAGCGCTCCGGGCGCGTTTGGAGAGGGGGGGGCACCCATTTTCGACGCTCTTATACCTGAGCTCCTCACAACTGTTATCCCAGCTGCCCTTACCGTGATTATTCTCCTTCTCGTACTCTCCGCCTCTATGTCAACACTGGCAGCACTGGTGCTTATTGCAAGCTCCACGGTCACAAAGGATTTCTATCACGGTTTCATCAACAGAACCGCTTCGGACAGCGCTCTCACAAGGCTTGGAAGGCTGAGCAGCGGGGGCTTCATAATCCTCTCCATGATCCTTGCCTGGCTTAAACCAGCAGTGATCGTGACTATACTGTCTATTTCCTGGGGTGCTATAGCTTCGGTTTTTCTTGGGCCGTTCATATGGGGTCTTTTCTGCGGAAAGCTTGAAAAGCCGGGGGCTGTCGCCTCATCGATCCTGGGGCTTGGAACATGCATGGCCCTTTTCTTCATATGGGGTCCGGGCAAGGTGCCTCAGGCGGCTTCAGTCGGAATGCTTGTATCCCTTACGGTGCCGGCTTTCTTTGTTCTGATCCGCAGGATTCGAACAGTATGACCCGCATAATACAGGTACGTCGGAATATCCGAAACGTGAAGGAAGAGGAGATAGAATGAGCAGTGAACTGCCTGTACTGGACAGATCAGTTCTCAGATCATCGCTGGGAGATGACCAGCAGCTTATAGAAGAAATTCTGGAGCTGTTTCAAACCACTACATCTGATATCATCGAATCCCTTGAAAAGGCCGCATATGAAGGCGACCTTGAAACTGTCAGAAAGACAGCCCATTCAATAAAGGGCTCAGCCGCGAATATAAGCGCCAAAGCCATGCAGGAATCAATGAAGGATATCGAAGCGGCTTGTGCAAAGGAAGATCGGGAGGCGGTCAGCGAGAGGGTCAGAGATTCTATCAGAGAATACAACAGGTTGAAGTTAGAGATCGGCAGGTAGAGAGTGGTAGTGTTGCATGGCCAGCGGATTGCGCGTTGTAGTTGGTATACACAATGTCCGATAAGGGATATTATGTAAAGTCATTAGTATTCTTTTTGGCTGGTTCTTAACGACTGTACATAATATCATATATTTTAGCTCACCTATTTGGCTGGTTCTTAACGACTGTACATAATATCAAATATTTTAACTCACCTTATAGATCAGATGACTGTACATAATATCATATATTTTAGCTCACCTAATAGATAGATCAGACGACTGTACATAATATCAAATATCTAGCTCACCTTATAGATCAGACGACTGTACATAATATCAAACGGTCTTCGCTTCTTAGTAATTATAGAAATAGGCCGGGATATTTCACCCGGCCTTTCTTATTTTCTATTTGGCTTGAACTCTAATTCATTGCCATTTCAAGGCGTGCTATCTGGTAGGATACGAAATCCGTAGTATCCTGAGAGATCTCAAGCGCAGCATCAAGGTTCGCCCTTGAGGCTTCGTAATCCTCAAGTGTGTAAAGGATTCTGGCAAGCCCTGAATATGATTCCCATGCAAGCTGAGAATGCTCTTGGGTGTTCGCAAGTATTCTCAAGTAAAAGTTTTGTGCGTTTATAAGATCGTTGGCGCCGCCTCTGTTCTCAAGTGCTATTGCCAGGTGGAGACTGGCCGAATTATCAAGGTCCCTCCCGGGATCGGCAGCCATGAAATCCTGCAGATCAGTAATAACCTCGTTGTTCATACCGAACATTATCCCTATCTTGGCAGCCAGTATAACCGACCTTCTGCCAGATTCCTTCCCCGGGTAGGTCCGGTAGTTATTTTTTGCTATCTGCTGTGCGGTCTGAAGCTGTCCGATAGATGTTTCGATATCCCCGTATCGGAGATTCTCCATTCCCATATTGTACATCTGACCGGCCAGGTAATACTGAGCCATGCATTCGTTGTCCTGTCTATCGGCATTGCTGAAAAGCGACTGGATAACAAGAACGGCTACAACCAAAACAATACCGCCTACAATGAATTGCCTGAGATGTTCCTGCAGGAAATACATTCCCTTCATCAGGGCTTCATTGACAGGATCCTTCTTCAGTTCGGACTTCGTGAGCTTCTTTCTGGTTCTGTGCGCCATATTCTCTCCCGATTTAAATGAGTAGTCTGCTTTCAAGTTCCTCGAATATATTAAGAATCTGCTGCTTCATGTAACCCAGACCCTGCGAATTATGTACTACATAGTCTGCTCTATTTGCTTTGGCATTAATGGGAAGCTGTCGCTTCCATCTTTTCAGCGCGTATTCAGTAGAAATATCATCTCTTTCTGCGAGCCGTTCCGCACTTCTTTCGGGAGTGTCTTCTATAACGATCGTATAATCCAGATACCTGTCTATTCCCAGTTCAAAGATAAGAGCGCCTTCAAGAACCCGCATACCTCTGCTGCCTTTCAAAGACGCAGCGGAAGTCGAAGCCCATCGGATCATCCTGGGATGCAGAATCGAATTCAGTATAAGCATCTTATCAGGATCATCGAATACAATGCTTCTCAGTTCAGATCGTATCTCATTCTCATTCATCGTCAGGAAACTGCTTCTTGAAAAACCATCCGCCAGATCCCTGAGAACGTATGCCTTGCTGAGAAGCCTGTGGGCTATCCGGTCAAGTGAGCATACACCGGCACATTGCTCTGTAATGAAGCCTGCAGCAGTACTCTGCCCGCAACCGCTGTTCCCTGTAATCCCCACCAGATATCCAGTATCGAAATTCATCATTTTATCTGATATCCCAGCAGATATCTCTCTCAGTCAGTGTCATTTTCAGCAGTTCCCCCTCCCTGCTGCCCGGAGGGCTGATAACAGGAATATAGTTATCGGTCATACCAATCAGTCTGCCGGAATCCCCCTCCGTCCTTGACTCCACAAGAACAAGGGCATCGGTTCCTATCTGTGACCTTCTGAAACGGTTTCTCTTTTCACGGGATAGTGAGCGGAGAAATTCAGCTCTGTCCGTTACCGTTTCGGTATGGATCATCTCGGAGTGCATCGATGCTGCCGGAGTGCCGGGCCTCGCGGAAAACGGAAAGACGTGAAGGTAGGCAACCGCAGGATGCGAGATAAGATCAACGGTCTTCCTGAAATCATTCTCCGTTTCACCGGGAAAACCTACTATCACATCCGCTCCTATACCGATACCGGGAAACAGTTCCATACTCCTGTCGAACAGCTCAATGATGTCATCACTTGAGTACATCCGTCCCATTTTCTCAAGGATTCTGTCGGATCCGCTCTGAACGGGAATATGCAGATGCCTGCAAACACCCGGATAGGCTATACCTTCGAGCATGTCTGTGGAAAGACCGATCGGTTCCATGGAACTCAGGCGTATCCTGAATCCACCTTTTTCAAGCAGGTCACGTACAAGATGAACAAGACCGTAATCATCGCCATAAAGGTCTTTACCGTATCTTACAAGGTCCACGCCTGTAAGCAGTATCTCCATGAATCCTGCAGAAGCAAGACTCTCGGCCTGGGAAAGAACCAACTCCCTGGGCTGGCTTCTGGATGGGCCTCGAGCTGCTGGAACAATACAGTAAGTGCAGTGATTATCGCAACCATCCTGGATTTTCAGGAAAGCCCTTGTCCTTGAAATGATCAAAGGGGCACAGACCGGAAATATAGCTCCGGTTGGTTCAGTGTGCTTACAAGAGTTGCTGGAGAGAGGAATCCCGACTCTGCCGGCAACAATATCAACAAGATCTTTCTTCGCTGTATTGGGCAGGAGAATCACATCCTGATCATCGAACTCCTCAGGCATTACTTCCGCTACACATCCTGTGACAACAACCACAGCATCTGTTCTTCTGCAGAAGCTCCGCACGGATTTTCTGGATCTTGCGGTGCTTCTTCCGGTCACAGCACAGGAGTTCACAAGAATGATAGAAGCGTCACCGGGGTCAGAAACCCTGTCTACTCCGCATCTGCGTCTGAATTCATCCAGGATTGCCTCGGTCTCAAAGGCGTTCAATCTGCAGCCAAGTGTATGGCCGTAGATCCTGTGCGGTTTCATTCTCTTCTGAAACTGCGGAAGGGAGTCATCCCCCCTCCCGCATTCTTTCACTGAGCTCTTACTTCTTCTCGTCTTCTTCATCTGCTTCCGGAGTTTTTTCAGATTCCTCGGGAGTCTCTTCAGGCTCCTCAGGAATCTCTTCGACCACTTCTACGGATTCTTCTTCCTTTTCCGGAGCAGTTTCTTCGGATGGTTCAGCTGACTCTTCTTCGGGAGTTGAATCGGTATCCTCGACAGCTTCATCCAGGGTTTCATCTTCCGGTGTTTCCAATACGGTCTCATCCGCTGCATCTTCAATATCCTCGGAACTGTCCTCTTCTATGGGATCAACCGTTTCTACCTCAGGTTCCAGCTTTTCGCGTCCCTCAAGGCTCCCCCTGAAAGCGCTCAGCTCCTCCATGGGCCTGCCGTTGAAGTAACTCCTTACACTGAGTACAATTCTTCTGCTGGATGGTTCAAGCTCAATAACCCTCAGTGGAAGCTCATCCCCAGGACGGATAACCTCCGATGGATCCTCAAGGTCTTCCCAGCCCAGCTGGCTCTGAGGTACGAATCCCTCTATGTAGTCGTCAAGACGGACAACAACTCCCCTGTCCAGAAGCTGTACTACGCAACCCTTGGCGTCCTTTCCTACAGGATAGCGCTCTTCCATGGAATTCCAGGGATTCTCCTGTGTCTGCTTCAGACCAAGTGATATGCGGTTGTTCTCCACATCGATATTGAGAACGACAACCTTCAGAACATCACCCTTCTTGAGCAGGTCGGATGGATGGTTTATCCTTCTTGTCCAGCTCATGTCGCTGATGTGGACCAGGCCGTCTATCCCCTCTTCGATCTCGACAAAAGCACCGAACGATGTGAGATTTCTGATCTTTCCCTCGATCTCGGTCCCCACGGGATACCGCTCTTCAATTGAATCCCAGGGATTGTCCAGGGTCTGCTTGAGGCCGAGAGATATCTTCTTCTCTTCCTCATCGACACCGAGAACCATTACTTCAATATCATCACCCATGTTGAGAACCCTGGAAGGATGACGGATATGCTTCGTCCAGGACATCTCGGAGATATGAACAAGACCCTCTACACCGGGTTCCAGTTCGATAAAAGCGCCGTAATCGGTGATACTGGCAACTTTGCCCTTTGCCAGGGAATCGATTGGATACCTCTCCTTAACACCATCCCATGGGAAGGGCTGCAGCTGCTTGTATCCCAGGGAGATTCTCTCACGCTCCTTATCGAACTTGAGGATTTTAACTTCAATCTCGTCTCCGATGTTAAAAAGGTATGACGGATGACGGACACGTCCCCAGCTCATGTCGGTGATATGCAGAAGACCGTCTATTCCACCCAGATCCACAAAAGCGCCAAAATCGGTGATATTCTTCACGATGCCGATTCTGACCTGATCTTCCTCAAGCTCCTTGATGAGTGTTTCCTTCTGTTCGGCTCTTGCTTCCTCGAGTACCTGCCTCCTGCTTACGACTATGTTCCGGCGGCGCTTGTTAAGCTTGATAACCCTGAAGTTGTAATCGTTGCCCAGAAACTGCTCAAGATTGGGTACCTGGCGAAGGGCAACCTGTGAGCCGGGAAGAAATGCTTCCACACCCATTATTTTAACCTTCAACCCGCCCTTTATCCTGCGGACTATGGTTCCAGTTATCTCCGACCCGGTATCGTAGGCATCCTTGATGTCCTTCCATACCTTATGGAAGTGTGCTTTCTCTTTGGATACTGATACTCTACCGTCCTGGTCTTCAAGGGTTTCTATAAGCACATCCACCGGTTCACCGGGAATGATCTCCTCATCCTTTCCGAACTCGCTCATGGGGATGATGCCCTCGCTCTTGTAATTGATATCCACAATTACTTCATTACCGACCCTCCTGAGAAGTTTACCGGTAACAATCGCACCAGGTCTTATCTGGTTCGATCCAATGTTCTCAAGATACTGGGCTTCCAGCTCTTCCCGCTGGGCCAACGAGTAATCCTGTCCTTCGATAGCCTCAATCTCTTCAAGAGTAAGACCTACGATGAGTTCATCTTTATCAGGCACATTGTTCCTTTCTTTTTTTACTATTCATTATTGATTGGAATATAATCCTGTTTCATAACCTGTCTCAGCTATAGCGGTAATTATAGCTTCAGCCACAGCTTTCTTTCCTTCTTTCTTCTTTATTTCCATCAGTTTCCTGCTTGAGATCAGTCTTCCGAAGCTGACGCTGAATGGTTTCCCTTGTCTTATCAGTGCTTTCCCCGCATGATCGGTGCCCCATATAAAAGCTGGCAGCACAGGGGCTCCTGATGCGGATGCTATGAGGCTTATTCCAGCTTTCGCCGGAAGAAGGCGCCCGTCATGACTTCTTGTGCCCTCAGGAAAAATAACAACAGCCTCCCCATCCTTGAGAAAATCTATTGCCGTTCTCAGAGCCTTCGTATCAATTCCTGCCCTGTTAACAGGGAAAGCGTTCAATTTATTGAGAAAGAAATCTCCGAATCTGTGCTTGAAAAGCTCAACCTTGGCCATAATCGCAAAAGTTCGCGGGATGGAGAATCCCAGTACAGGTGGATCCATTTCTGAAATGTGGTTGCAGGCTATTATTAATCCACCATGCCTGGGAACTTTATCAGCTCCCCGCACGATGAACCCGAACAGAATCCGTGCAAGCCAGCCGCCGTAGTACTGTATGCGTATTCTGACAGATTCCTTCATAGGGTTCAATTCAATCTCTTCCTGTAAAGGTCCAGAACAGCTGAAACCTGCTGATCAATGCTCATAAGGGTTGAATCAAGGATTGAAGCCCCGGGAGCCAGCCTTAGGGGGCTGTCAGACCTGCTTCTGTCTCTTCGATCCCTTTCGAGCTGTGATCTTAGCAGCATGTCATAATCAGCTTTTTCGCCCTTTGCAATGTGCTCTCTCCACCTTCTTATAATTCGCACTGCGACATCAGCAATAACGTAAACTTTCAGGTCTGCACAGGGGAATACCACCGTCCCCATATCTCTGCCTTCAGCAACTGTATCGTGGTTTTCAGCGAACCTGCGCTGAAGAGCCACCATCTCCCGACGAACAGAAGAACCAGACGATATCCTGCTGGCGGCATCGCTTATTTCAGGGGTCCTGATAAGAACAGAAACATCCTCATCATCGATGAAGATATTACCTTCCCTGATATCTATTGAATGGCTGCGAATAAGCTCAGCCACCCTGATCGAATCATCAAAGTCAATTGAATTACGGATTGCTAAAAGAGCCGAAGCGCGGTACATGGCTCCGGTATCAAGGTAGGAGAAACCCAGCCGTTCTGCAACCAGTCGAGCGGTTGTGCTCTTTCCGGAAGCGGCGGGTCCGTCAATGGCTATTACTCTAGTCAGGCGAGTCAGGCAAGGTCACACCCTTTCTATTCAAAGTGGCTGCAAATATTGGAATAATCAGAGTATAAGTCAATAGAGCGGATTTTTGTCAATTGTAATCGAGTCTGACGGTTTTCATCAGAGCCTTAAGTTCGTCATCGTCAAGCAGACGCCATTTACCCCGCTGCAAACCCTTCAAGGTAACGGATCCATATCGAACACGTTCAAGGCCTTCAAGGTGAATACCGCATGCTTCAAGCAGTCTGCGAACTTCATGATTCCTTCCGGTTCGCAGAACTACGTTAATCGAATTCTTTCCCGAGGATTTAACAGAGATTGGTTTTGAGAATTCCCCATGACCTATCGAAGCCCCTTTTCTGAGAGATCGCAGCGCTGATGGACCGGGCTGGTTCTTCAGGAAAACTCTGTATTCCCTTTCAACTTCCCATGAAGGATGAGTAAGACGGTTTACCAGCTCTCCGTCATTACTGAGCAGGAGCAGTCCACCGGTGTTAATGTCCAGACGACCCACCGGCACCGTTCCCGGCGGAAGACCACGTATCAGCCTTAGAATAGACCTCTTCGAATCAGGCGACAGTGTTGTCTCGAAACCATGTGGTTTGTTAAGGACAGCCGTCCGGAAAGGTTGAAGCTTAATCGAATGCCCCTTATAGGTTACCTCGTCCGTGTCGGATACCCTGAACCCGGGAATAGTGATGATTTCACCGTTGACCGATATTTTACCTTCCTGGATAAGAAGGTCGCTCTTTCTTCTGGAAGCTATCCCTGCCCTCGCGAGGTATCTGTTCAGTCGGTAACTATTCTTCTCCTGAGCCAAACAGATCCCTCTCCTCCAATTCAGAGGAACTCATGCCGAGGAGTTCTTCAATTTCATCGAACCTTGGAAGGTGGTCCAGGTTGCTAAGCCCGAAATACTCCAGGAAAGTTCTGGTTGTCGAATACAGCAGAGGCCTTCCCGGTGTTTCCATTCTTCCTGAGATCCTTATCATATCCCTTTCCAGCAGCGTTCTTATGGCGCTGTCGCAGTTAACTCCTCTTATGGATTCTATTGCTATCCTGGTACATGGCTGACTGTAAGCAATCACAGCCATTGTCTCAAGGGCTGCCCGGGACAGTTTCCCCGGTTTCCTCCCCTCGAAAAGCTGCGAGACAACATCTCCGAACTCTCTGTCTGTTGCGATACGGAATCCGCCTGCAACTTCTATTATCGTCAGGGCATGCTGCTGATCCAGGAATGACTTGTTAAGCCTGTCCAGGGCCTGATGAATAGAATCCTCACCGCTTCCGGTGTATTCACACAGCTGCTCGATGCTGAGCGGCTTTTCTGAAGCGAAGATCAATGCTTCTACTTCTCTTGCTAATCTGTCAAGAATCAACGCTCCACCTTTCAGTACGTTGGAGCCCTATTTCAGAGAACGGATACGCCTGGTGGCAGCATATCCATCCTCTTCTTATAAGCTCAAGAATTGTGATGAAATATGATACAATTCTGGATCTTTCGGGCTGAGGACCGATTATTTCTCTGAAGGAAACGGTCTTACCGGGAACTATTTTTTTTTCAAGTGTACCTATACATTCGCTGATGGTCAGAAGGGTTCGCTGAATTCTCTGAGATGGAAGTTCAGCTTCCTCTTCGGAGAGGCTGTTGAGAGCTTTCAGAAGGTCAAGCAGTGATGCCTGTCCCGGTTCGATCTCAATGAAATCAGATGACCATCTGGCACGTTCGCCGGGTGACGTATAGATATCTGTCCAGGTTTCTTCGCTTCTCTGCAGTTCTTCCGCTATCATGCGGAAAGCTCTGTAGAGTATGAGCTGACGCCTCAGTTCAGCTCCCGGATCAACCTCCTCCTCCCCGTCATACCTGTGCGCCGGGAGGAGAGCCTTGCTTTTCATCTTCGTAAGTGTGGCAGCCATAACCAGGTACTCACTGGCTATGTCCAGATCAAGCTCTTGGGCTCTTCTGATATATTGCAGGAACTGGCCGGCTACATGAGCAACCGGGATATCGTAAATATCGATCTCATCCCGCCGCAATAGATACAGAAGAAGGTCAAGGGGACCTTCAAAAGCCTCCAGTTCTATCCTGCAGCTGTTGCCGAGAACGGTCTTTTCCTTCAATAGAGATACCCGAATTCAAGGAGGTCATCACGGTTTTCAGGCCACGATTCCCTGACCTTCACCCATAGATCAAGATAAAGGGGTCTTTCGATAATTCTGGAAGCACCCTTTGACGCTATATCCGCTATGTTCTGAAGCATTGCTCCCTTCCTGCCGATTACCACGCCCTTGTTCGAATGACGGGCAACATGCAGATTGGCCCTGACGTACCTCTTATCATCGCGTATGGAAAATTCCTCGATCTGTACCGCGGTTGAAGCTGCTATATCTGCTGGAAGCACACTGAAAAGACTTATCCTGATCTGTTCGCTTACCAGAAATCTTTCCGAATGCAGTGAGGTGCAGCCGTCAGGAAACAGCCTGCCCCTTTCAGGCAAGTATTTCAATATCACACTGTGAAGCCTTTTAATTCCCTGACCGCAGGGAGCGCATACTGGAACTATCTCCTGATAATTGACCGACATTGATATCTGGTTTGTAAAAGCTCCATGGAGTTCTGCGGGAAAGTAATCGATGAAAGTAGGCACGAATATTATAGGAAGTTGTCTATTTCTGTTTATGAAGCTTCGCAGAACCGGAGATTTCAGCTTTGTTGATAGTTCGGTGGAGTTAAGAGTCAGGCATATGACGTCAACGCTGCTGAAAAGTTCTTCATCTTCATAATAATCCAGTGGAGGAGTATCAATGAAGCATACCTGTTCATTTTCAGTCATATATATGCTTGAGATGGGAATCCTTGTTATACCTTTAAAGTTGTACGAAGGAGATATATTCCTGCATGAAAGAGCGTTGATCAGGGCTGATTTACCTGAATTCGCAGCCCCGGCTATTGCTGCGTATCCAGAGCGTATTCTGTCAGGTTTCTTCATCACTCCGTCTCCGTTGAATCAGCAGCGCTCTCGGGATCATTCTCCCGGCCCCCTGGAAGCGCCTGTATCATTTCCATTGGAGTTTCCTCATCGGTAACCGCCTCTTCGATAACTGCATCAGACAGCTCTTCCAGCAGCTCTTCCGCTGTCTCAAGTGAATCCTCTTCAGGTACAGTACCCCTAAGAGCTATGAAGTCACCGGAAGTGTTCCCGAAATAGAGTGTGCCGTTGACAAGAAGAGGCGCTGTTCCGGAATAACCATCCATTTCAAGAGAATCAAGCTTTGCTCCGGTATTAAGGTCAAGAATATGCATCCTCTGATCATCGCAGGCTACGTAGACCATCTCCTGCCCCACTGCAGGCGGCAGCTGAATCCAGTTATCAAAATTCTGTCTCCAGAGTAGGGTCCCGTCAGAGGCTGCCAGGGAGATGAGCTGCCCATCATTTGTGGCTGCGAGAACCACGTCTCCCACTATCACGGGGCGTGCCAGGAGGCATCTTGAAGCAGAACTTACAATATCGGTTTCCCACATGACATGTCCGTCATGCAGGGAGAATTTCCTTACGACACCGTTTGAAAAACCGGCATATACACCTGTGTCATCAGCCGAAGGCGGTGACGCCTGACTGCTGTAGTCTCTGGCCCAGAGCCGATTCCCTTCAGGATCGAATGCGACAATATTCCCGCTCTCAGTGGAAAACACAGCCATGGAATCAACTATAACAGGACCCAGGATTATCCCTCCGATCTCATCGTCCCATACCGGTTCGCCGGTGCGGGCATTCAAAGCGCAGATCTTCCCCATTGAATTGCCTGTAAGGATAAGCGTATCGGAAAGAATGGCTGTATTACAGAATACATGATAACCGAGACCGGCTGACCATCGTTTGTTTCCGGAGAATCTGTCGAGGGCGTAGATAATGCCGTCCTGACCGCCGAAGTATACTGTTGTGGAATCCACTGCCGGCTCTCCAGAAATTCCACAGACAGTAGCGAATGTCCATTTCACAGAACCGTGGGCAGCGTCCACAGCACGCAGATTGCCGTCGTTGCAGCCAAAATAGAGTACTCCGTCAACAAAGGCCGGAGATGAGAAGAACTCCCTTCCCGCATTTGATCTGATGAACCAGAGTTTATCAAAGGGAGCGACTATATCCGGCCCCCACCCGGCATTGCCCGTTGATAAGGCTCTTGCCTGAAGCCAGAACTCCGGTATTTCCTCAAGGAAGAGTTCATCTTCAATAACAGTCAAAGTCTCAGTATCGGATGAATCGGCCGGAACCACCTGTCCCAGTCCTCCGTCCGATCCAGGTGAATTGAAGAGCATTGAGATAAGGAACAGCAGTATGAGTGCGACTATCAGAGATATTCCGATAATGAGGATATGTCTGCTGTCAGTGTTCCGGGAAATCTTGATGCTCTCTTCAATATGAACATGTGATTTGTGCAACCGAACAACCTCTCAATATATGATTACAGGAGCGCCGACTGGAAGTAAACTGTACAGAGCCTCCAGATCGCTGCTTCCCATTCTGATGCATCCGTGACTTACATTTCTGCCTCTACCCACTCCGTAATGGATAAGAATCCCGCCACCGAGGTCAATCTTGTACGAACCCAGAGCTCCGGGAACCCTTTTGACATAAACCCTCTCGGCCGCAGTCAGGGAATCATGGTAGAAGGATATCTGCTCCTCCCATGAGATCGTATCAGGAATAACGATGTACTCATCCGGTTCCGGAGGTATAATGTTCATCTCCTCCCAGTACCAGTCCGGTCTGTACCAGTATGGATTCTCACTCTTTTCTATTACGTACCTGAGACCTCTGGGTGTGGAGAAATCCCACACCTGGCCCTGATCGTTATTTGTCCATCCTTTTCCTGTAGCACAGTAGCCTGACCTCACCAGGATATCGTCACCGTCACCGATGTTCCTTCTGATGTGAAATCTGTTCTGGTAGGTATCGATAAGAAGGTAGTATCCTACATAGTTTTCATTCAGTTCAAACACCTGCATCAAAGCCTGGAGGGAATCCAGCCTGTATTTCAGCAGATCCAGTGAATCGGCCCGCAGACGGTAGAAAGAATGTATATCCACAAGCGTATCTCTTTCAGAACTGAGTATCCGCAATTCATCCATGGCGAACATGTAGTCCAGCTGCAGGTCTATCAGCTTTCTTGATAGAGCATCCGCACTCACCAAACTGATGATAAGACCGGCCAGAAGCACACAGGCGAGTACTATAGTGGCAGTTTTAAGTGAATTCATTCAGGTTGTGCCTTTCAAATGACTGGATCCGTTACAAGAGTTCTGGTCGTAGGCCAGACAGCCATGCTTCCGCGAATATCGATATGAACAAAGGGGCCGTGGGTAGGAATCCATCTGTACGCGGACGCGCCTCCGGTAATAACTTTCCCCTCAACTTCCAGCCTCCTGACGATCTCAACAAGATATTCGCCATCGTATACATCAACTCGTTTGTTCCGATCGATATCGTCCATGAGATTGTTCGAGGGCCAGCTTTCAATCCAGATATCGGCGGCCTGTCCGTAAAGGTGAAGGCTCTCAGTCGTTTCGTTGCCTATAGAGGCATTGTATGCAGGTGTTCTGAAACCGCTGATGTTGTGGATATCGGATGCCTGGGGATAAACCTCCTGCACCGCGGCCAGTATTACTTCGAGCTTATCGGCCAGTCTCAGATCAAAGGCCATGTACTGTGGATAATCTCCCTCAACACGGCAGAGGAACTGACCAAGGGTGAGATGGGTTGAGATCCTTGCCCCGGATGAGTTGGAACCCAGCTCAATGAAATATTCCGGCATGCGGTCACGGTTGTTCCCGTCTCCATAACTTCCGATGGGGAAGGAATTAAGAGTAGTGGTCCTCCATCTGCAGGATTCAACCGGGACTATGACGGTGTACTTTTCAATCATTTCAGCGCAACTTACATCAATATGGAAGATACCATGGCTCCTTGGGGCTCTCCACCCGAAGGAACCGCCGGCTCCGGTGGACGGATACCCTTCCGTAGCGCTCCATCCGGTATTCTCATTATGTACTGACAGCGTTACAGAATCACCGGGCATCACTACAAATGCCAGTCGGTTCTCAGGAAGCGGGTTTCCATTGACGCGAAGTTCAAGGGAGGGAAAAGCCGGGACGGGATCATCCGAAGTGGAAAATAGCATCATCCATATCAGTAGCCAGTACATTTTACATTATCCTCTCAAACGTTCTTCCATCAAATGGAGAACCGTCATTCTTCCGTTTTCAATATATATCTTCCAGAATCGGTAAAAACACCACTGCAGTAAAGCCTTACAGCCTCGGAATATGCGATGTGCTCCTGCTGCAGTATCCTGCCGGACAGTGTTTCAACTGTATCATCATCCTTCACATAGACCGCTTTCTGAAGAATTATCGGACCGGTATCGACATCGGCATCTACGTAATGGACCGTGCAGCCGGTTATTCGGACGCCATAATCAAGTGCCTGCTTCTGAGCGTGCAGCCCGGGGAAGGATGGAAGGAGTGATGGATGTATGTTCATGATTCTGCCCCGGAACTCCTCCAGCATAGAACCTTTGATTATTCTCATAAGACCGGCCAGGCAGACAAGTTCAATGCCTCTGTCCATCAAAAGACGGGTCCATTCACTCTCCTCCGTCTCCCCGAATTTTGTACGGAACCTGCCCGGCGACATATAAAGGGCTTCAACTCCCAATGCGGATGCCTTTCGAAGAACATCAGCTTCATCATTGTCAGTTATCAGCAGGGAAATTCTACCATTTCCCGTGTCGCCGTTGCAGAGAGCTTCGAAGTTCGATCCCCTGCCTGAGGCAAGAACTGCTATCCTGAGTATGCTGTCTTTATCTCTTTTATCAAGTATCATCAGTTTCTGTCATCCTCTTCGATAATCCGCGGCGGATGATCGCTGAAAGTCCATGTTATTCCGAATGAATAACTTCTGTAATCGTCCAGAACATCCTCAAGTGCAAAAATGAATGCAAACCCTCCTAATGTAAACAAGGACTTGATATCCATGGTTCCGCTGGTATTGCTGTCGGCTCGCAGGAGCTCCCAGGAAACTCCTCCATGTATCCTTCCCGAAGCTCCCCAGGGGAGAGAGGGCAGGGCGATTCCGCTGAAACGGACCGTGTCTTCCTTAATTGAGGTTCCAAGATGCATAAAACCGTAACTGGTGCTTATCAGAGATTGTATTCCTCCCTCAAAACCATCCTTATCAGCTTCCAGAGTAATCTCAAGAGGATCAATACCTGCCACCCCTACAAAACGTGGATCGGAATCCGGCATGACAGCAATCCCGGCCTGAAGGTTGAAGATTCCTGATTCTGCGAGTATACCGGCAGTGCCCCCGGGGAAAGCATCTCCATCAAGGTCAACAATATCGCTTCTTAACACAGTCCTCATTCCAAATACGGGGAATTCAAGCCGGATATGAGCTTCAGCATGGAGGATCGAATCATCAGAAATGCTTACTGCACATGCGGTTCGGATATCATACCGGGAGACCTCCATTCTATAGGAACCAAGAGCTTCCCAGTACCTGCCCCCCGGATGAAAGTGAGCGAATGAAATCCTGGCTGCTGCATCCCCTTGATTCCATCCGGCCCACAGGGTATAGCCATCTTCAGTTGACTGCCAGCCTCGGCCTCCAGTTTCAAATTCGCCGGAACGGAAGATGTACCTCTGATTATTAAGGGTATCCTCTCTGGACATCGTAAAATCAACCAGCAAACGGGACATCAGCGGTCTTCTTAGATAGGCTGAATATCTGCTGTTTAATGAAGTGTTTTGGATCAGACCCACTCCGCTCGAAAATGAACTCTCCGGAACAGCAAAGGAAGCAAAATCAATTTCCCAGCTTCCGTTTCCCCAGACTCCTGCTTCCAGTGGAGATTTAAGGCTCATGGACTCGAATGACCCCCATCCGGGAAACGGCTGAAACCCGGAGCTTATCACCGGAACACCATCCCTCACAAATCTTGTCTCCCAGTCAAGCAGCTGTGAAACCGTCCATGAGTAAATGGGTGATGTCTCCAGAACATCAGACGGATCGGGCTGAAGAACAATAACAGCAGTCAGAACGGAAAGGATAAGGCAGTTTATCAAGCTTCATACCCCGGACGGTTCAGGGCTGCATAGGTCAGAACCTTGCCCCTCTCCACGCCTGGCTGGTCAAGGGGGTTGATATCAAGCGCCAGCCCCGTCAGAACGGTTGCTATCTCAAGTGACATTATAAGTTCTCCAAGGGTTCTTTCATCCAGTTTCTTCATTTCGAGGTAACTGACCGGTATGCCGTTCTCTTCAAGAGCCTTTCCCGTGGCTGAGGCTTCAGCTATTCTAAGTTCATCGGGGGTATAACCTTCAAGGTATGCCATAGAAGGGTATTCTTCGAATCCCGCCGGTATTCTCGGTGCATTCCTGTCCGGCTGCGTTGTGAGAATGGTCACAGTCTTGTCCCCCGGTCCCTCCATGAACAGCTGAAGCAGAGAATGCTGGTCAGCCGGTCCCCTGCATGCGAGTGGAGTCTGTCCCGTCACCGTTGGCTTTCCCGAGAGATCCATCTTCTTGCCAAGGCTTTCCGCCCAGAGTTGAGAGAACCATAGCGCCGTGTCAAATAGCCTGTCGTTATATGGAAACAGCGCGTGAACAGGATAACTGGAGATATTACTTACGAATCCCGCGGCGATTTCCGCAGCCAGGCTTGCGGCGCCTCTCTCCCGAAAATCCGTTATCACTGTCCGCGCGCCCTGAAGCAGAGCCTTCACATTGATTTCCGCAAAAGCAGCGGGAAAGAGACCCACCGGACTGAGAACACTGTATCTCCCCCCTACAGAGGAAGGAACGGGAAGTGATGACCATTTTCTGTCACTTGCCAGCCGCCGAAGATCTCCCTTTTCAGGGTCAGTTATTACTGTTATTCCCTCTTCCCCGTTTGCCGATTCGGCGATCCAACTGTACAGAGAAAGAAATAGGGATAGTGTTTCAGCAGTGCCGCCAGATTTGGTGACAACAGTAACCGATGTCCTGTCGGGATCCATACAACTGGTAAGCTCACGGATAAGAGCCGAATCCGGTGAATCCGCCACCATTACGATCTCTTTCTTATCCGGGGTTTTAGAGAAAGCGCTCAGAAGAGCTCTGAGCCCCAGGGACGATCCGCCTATACCGCAGACTATCATGCGGTCAGCGTACCCCCTTACTGTATCCACAAGCCGCAGCGTTTCAGCGAGAAGTTCAGAATCTCCCGGAAGCTCCATGAAACCCAGTTTACCCTCTTTTTTCCATTCGTTGAAGAGATCGACTACCCTGCCCGGAAGTGGTGCATAATTGTAGGAAGTTCTGAAAACAAGCTCGGGTGACTCAGCGTTCAAGAGAATTCTCCATTCATTTCTCAGTCCACGTCAGAAGATTCAAAGTAAGAGGTTCCGGTGACAGTATTATCACAAGATTGTTTTCCTTCTCACCCACCCGGGATACTGTAATTGTATCATGATCTACCGTAACCACATAACTCTCAAGTTCACTTTCGTATACTGCCTCACGTGGCACTGCAAGAAGCTCTGATAACCGGGCTTCAATGGCCTGCAGTTCCCCTGAATATACAGCATATCCAGTTCTTTCCTCAACTAAACGGATATCGCTCCCTCCCGCAGGCCAGGAATTCACTGTGCAATCAGGTGGAGGAAACACATGGAAGAGCTCGGTGCTGGCAATGGATACATCGGCAACAGCATTCCCGGGTCTTATCCGCTGATCAGCCGCGATAAGAACTTCTGTAGCGGTACCGTTCAGTGGGGATAGATAAAGAGTTTTCTCATTGTAGAACAGGGAATCAAGAAGTTGTGTCAGGCTATCCGCCTTTTGCCGCAGAAGTGAATCTGAAGGCAACATGGCGGAAACCATATCAAGTTGCATTGAAACCCTTTCCATCTCAATAATATGAATGTCTTCCAGAAGCTGAAACAGTGTATCACCCTCCTGGATCTCCTGCCCGGAGGAAACGTGTATATCGGTAACCACTGCCGATCCCTCCCCTGACCATTTCAACGATATAGTGTCCGGCGGCGAGACCTCGAACCTGAATCCTGCGACTTCAGAGGCATACGCAGTTACTGCCCCGCGTTCGGTGAATGATACCGCTTCTTTAGCTCCCTCAGGGGAGGAGCAGGCTGATATGAACATCATACCGGTAAGAATAATGCTACAGAGCACTGGACAAATCAGGCTGCGGGAAGTACTTTCCATTGGTTCCAATACCCCTTGTCACTCAAATCATGAAAGAAGAATCATGAAATTCCTGTTACATCCTGCTGTCACTGCACTGTTTCTTGCTTCAGTGCTGGCTATCTCCGGATGCGGTGAAACCAGAACATCGGGTTTTTACGCCGGCCTATCAACTACCCGGACCGCAACATCTGACACTTCTTCCATATATACCGCAACAGCTTTCTCAACATCATCTGAAACAGAAGATACGCTGATGAACTGCACTTTTGACTATCTACTGTCAAAACCATTCGGTTCCTCATGCTATTACGAAGTCTACAACGGATCAATGCATATAGACAACTCCATTTTTGCAGAACCGGTTGTACTTCTTTCCACAGCAGGTCTCGTAGATGACGGGCTTGTCGAAGCTCAGTTTGATCTTGTGAACGCCCCCTCCCACTGCGTGGTAGGGCTGGTTCTTGGAGCTGAATCAACTAGTACTTTCCTCCTTGTTGGAGTTAATTCGAGAGGTCAGTACACGATTCAAAGGTGTATCAACGGCCTCTGGCTGCCGGTAATGGGGCTGGATACCTTTGAATCCAGCAGACTCCTCCCCTACAGCCAGTCCGGAGTGGAAGTATCAGCGCTGATTCACGGCAATTACATTGACTTAAGGGTAAACGGACAGCTGATACAGGTTGTGAGGACCTTTATGCCTGCTCTGGGGCAGGTGGGAATATTTGTTGACGGTTACATGAACACGAACCTTGACCGCATCACCGTGGTCCCGACGCAATGATACAGCTTATTGTCTCCCTCCTGATTCTATGGTTACCCCAAACGGGCAGAACAACCTGCCTCCACTACACAGATCCAGACCCAGCCGATGCTAACGCGCCAAGCGGTATACCTGTTCTAATGTATCACCATGTCAGCGATCCCGTTGACGGATATTACGGAATCTCCACAGGCAGGCTGCTTATGGACCTCCAGCTTCTGGATGAGGCCGGCTTCTTTCTGATAGCTTCGGTGGATATCGAGAACGGACTGATGCAGGTTCCATCTGACCGCAGACCGCTGATGCTCACATTCGATGATGGATGGCAGGATAATTTCAATTTCATCCCGAGCGGAAGCACAGTGGAGATCGATCCCCATTGCGTGGTGGCAATACTTGAAGATTACAGTGATGAGCATCCGGAGTTCGGCCGTGGCGCAACCTTCTTCATCTCCTGGGATAAGATCCCCTTCGGCCAGGAAGAATTCGTAATGGAGAAGTTCAACCTCCTTCTTGATATGGGCTACTCCATTGGAAACCACACGAACAGGCATTCTGATTTTATGGTTCTTCCCCGAAGCAAATGGGAGAATGCCGTACTCACGCCTATGGTCAAATTTCACAGAAGGCTGGGGCTAAGAACCTCCGAGATATTCGCGATGGCTTATCCGGGAGGCAGATTCCCAAAGGGTGCGGGAGCCGAAGAGTATCTTGCCGGATTCCAGTTCATGGGCAGGGAAGCTGTGAGAATCGGCTTTCTTGCCGATGGAAGCGTTTCCTCTATCGGACGTCTTCTTGATTCGGCTGAGGGCTGGTTCCGCATTGGAAGGCTCGATATGAGCCAGTACAGTGTAAGACAGCTTCTTGGATGGAGAAACATCATGACCACCGGTCAACGTGAGGATATTCATGATCCTCTCAGATCCCGAATTCCCTAGGAGGCTGTCCGATAATGCAGCATCGGCATAAGGAACCACATATCTGGCTATAATGACCACATATTATCGTCAAATACATTCAGTATTCTCCTCAAATCTGTAATCATTCTATCTCAGCTATGAGGCTCTTCTGCTCAATGCCCATTGTCGGACAACCTCCTAGTCCAGGTTTAGAACGCCCCTTTTCTTAGTTTATTCAAATCAGGGTTACCGCCATAAATAATCCAGGTCAAATTGCCGGCATATTTACGGCGGTAACCCTGCAACAGAGCGTACCTCTCCGCTAATGGCTCAATCTGGTTACCGCGAGCCCTGCCTTCCTTTCGAATTGATCGACCACCCTCACAAGGTAAACTCCTGAAGGTGCGATCGAGCCGTCGAGCTCAACTCCGCTCCAACAGTAGCTTCCCGTGAAGTCAGACTCGATTATCAGGTGACCGGTAACATTGTAGATCTCGATTGACGCTGTACCTGAGATTCCCGCTGCAGAGAAGGTAACGGTTTCGTAGAACGGGTTCAGTGATGCACAAGAGACCTCTCCTGGTCGTTCTCTTCAAGGAACAGACAGAAAAACTCGCCCGGTGCGCCAACTGTATCATGATCTATAGCTTTCGTTGTGAGAGTGAAGTATACAATATATTTTGGATTGGTATTCTTCAACATACGGTTACAGACCAAGGTCTTATCCCCGTTTTCCTTCGATGAAATAAATATGAGGATATTGCCTGGATTCGCATTCGTACCAGTTGAAATCGAAGTCACTGCCTGTCTCCCACCTTATGACACCAAGATTCCATTCGAAACCGTCATGTCCATTGAAATCCATTTTCACCGATCTATTCTGATAAGCGGCAAGATCCAAGCGGATCCAGTGTATGCCATATTCACCTGGTTTAAAGGATGCTGTAAACCATCTCCAGCATCCATAATCCATGAAGAACGCTTCCAGATCAGTTCCATGATCGGCTAACATCTCTTCATGTGCTTCAATCATATAAGCGCCAGCGTTCTCAGCACAATGCTCCCAGATTTCACGTACTGCATTCTCATCGTACTTGATCCACATCATCCAGGGCCATATCACTCCACCGTACCAGTACATAGACCCTGATCGTATATCCTTCCACGGATACCTGAGAGGATTTTCACCATACTTAACGTACATCAGGTAATCGTTTACACTGGGATACACCATTTCTTCCATCCATACAGCGCAGTTTTCCATGAACCATGTAGGCTCCTGGTAGCTGTAAGAGAACTGGACAGCATGCTGGAATTCATGCGCTATTACGCAATTTCTCTGCCCTAAACTCGTCACACTTTTACTTATGACAATATGACTCGCGCTGCAGGCATGTGTGGAATCGCTGGGATGAGGTAGTAAAAATACTCCACACTGGCGTTAAGGTCTATCAGAGAGTAATATTGATATGCAGGTTGTGGATCTCATCGGGTCTTCTCCCTCCGGTGAAGGTTTATATCACCGGCATACTGACTGCACGGTTTGCATTGGGTAAGACCTCGATGGGGATAATACCAGGGTTCTCAACCCGACCGGGGTTCTGCGCCTGCCATGTCACCTCGGCTGGTTGATAGTTCAATGCGGGGAGCACAAAGAAGTGGTTTTATGAGGAAACAGGTCATGGAGACGCAATGAAACATTCACCGAATAGTTCCAGGATTTTTACTCGATACGACATCAACATTGAGGTCGCGCGTCCGAAGATTCGAGATATTTCCGAAGATAAGCTTCTGCAAAAGGTTGCTGACTGTGTTGTAAAAGGTGATGAAGAGGCAATCGAAAGTGCAGTGAAAGAAGCTCTGAAAACAAGAAGCCCGTTGAAAGTCACCAATGAAGGGCTGATCGCGGGTATGAAAGAGGTCAGTCGTTTGTGGGATGAAGGCATATATTTTCTTCCTCAGGTTATTCTTTCATCCGATACCATGATTGCCGGAATAGACCTATGTGAAGATAAGATGGGAAAGGCTGTTAAAAAGAAGCCCAAGGTGGTCACGCACACTGCCGAAGGTGACATCCATGACATCGGCCAGGTGATCGTTAATGCCCTGTTGAATGCTGCCGGATTCGATGTGATAAATCTCGGCGCTGATGTGCCGGTTGATGAAGTGGTTGAGGCCTGCAAGCTTCATAATCCAGTGATGCTCACCGGTACAGCATTGATGACAACTACTATGACGGCATTTCCAAAGATTGCGGAAAAGCTGAAAGAGTTGGGTTTGAATATCCCGTTTGTATGTGGCGGAGGCGCTGTAAGCGAGGAATATGTAACGAGTTTTGACCTGGGGATATGGGGTAAAGAGGCGAGCCAGGCACCTGGCATGGCTGAAGATGCATTGAATGGACTCAGTTGGTGGGAAATGCGGACAAAGTGGAACGGTTAGTTCCTGAGGAGGAAGAATAATGAAACTGAGCAGTTCGATGGCGTATGGCAGTTCCGCGGAAATGATGTTCGGATTCGCCAGAAAACCTGTAGAAACAAAACAAGGCCTTACGATTGGCGGCGGTTATGTGATCCCTGAAATTGTTCCCCACCCCAGACCGGGTAGTGAAAAGACAATAAAAACGCTTTTAAGAGAGTTTGAGCGTGCAAATTTCGATGCGCTGGAGCGGTGTGTCATGGTCGGACATCCCCACCTGGTGGTTGAAAATGAACATGTATACCAGATGACCGCCAATCCTGGATGGGGTGGTGAAATCGCGGCCCAGTCAGTCCGTCAGACCCTTGAATTCAAGGATAAATACGGGCTTAAGTCCGCATATAGATCCACTATTGCCGACATACGCAAGCCGGACATGGTGAATTTAAGAGATTCTGAACCAACAAGCAAAGTGCTTGAATCATTCAATGAGTGCGCGAAATATTCGGACATTATCTCAATTGAGTCCCTGGGGGGCAAGGAGATATCCGACTATTCCCTGATTAGGAATGATATCACCGGCCTTCTTTTCGCTCAAGCTGTGCTTGGTGGCAGGGATATGGAGTGGTTATGGTCGCAAATTGTGAAAATCGCGAAAAAACACGACTGCATCGCCGGTGGGGATACCGATTGCGCTCAGGCAAATACTGCCATGTTCATGGCAGGCGGCTTTCTCTCCAAGGATATTCCTCATACCCTGGCAGCGCTGTCCAGAGCCATCAGTGCAGGTAGAACACTGGTGGCCTATGAATGTGGCGCAACCGGACCAGGCAAGGATTGCGCATACGAAAATCCTGTCATCAAGGCCATTACCGGTGTACCGATCTCAGCTGAAGGCAAGACCAGCGCCTGTGCCCATCCCGATCTTTGCGGTAATGTTATGGGAGCAGTGTGTGACCTCTGGTCCAATGAGGCCGTTGAATACAATAATATGTTTGGAGGAAGCACATCTGCAGTCTTTGCTGAAATGCTCGGATACGATACCGCGGCGATGAATTCAGCCATTTCGCTTGGCTATCAAAAAGAATATCAGGCATGCCTGGTGAATTCCGACCGCTATCGGGGACCCCATGGTTTCATGCTTTGCCCGGACAATGCCTGGCTTATCGGCAAAGCCGTTGTTGACAACAATGAAAGTATGTACACCCGCGCCAGGGCTGCAGCTGATAAGTGCGGAAAACTGATGCTGGGCGATCCCCTTCTCAGAATGACGGCCTTTGAGAAGGAATCGCTGCTGAGCTACATGAAAGAAATGCAGTCTCTTCCGGATAAAGAAGAAGACTTCATCGACCTTTGCCTGAGCAAATACGGTAAAGTAAAAGGTTTTAAACCAGCATCTTACGGATTGTGATCGTTACCTGATAAGAGGAGATAATATTTATGTCTCGACTGGCAATTGCAATGGATATAGGTACCAGCGGTTTACGCGCCCAGGCTCTTGATCTCTCCTCCCGCGATATTATTTCCACTGTTATTACAACACGTCATCCCCTGCCTGGCGCCAATGTTATCGACCATATCCATTTTGCCCTGGAAATAGGGCTGGAAACGGCCAACAGGATAATCATCCAGGCAGTCAACAGGATAATTCTGGAACTTCATATCAATACGGAAAAGGTGGTTCGCCTGGCGGTTTGCGGAAATCCGATCCAGTTGTCCCTGTTTCAGGGAATTGAAATCAGGGATCTGGCCTTTGCCGGAAAACGAAAACTGGAATCTCTCGGCGTGGTGTCTCCAGAACGGGAAGCCGTTATTACAGCAACCCGAAATATTCCCGGATTAAATCTGCCTGCGGGGTGCGATGTGATCATCCCGCCTTCGGTTTGCCACGAAATCGGAGCGGATTCCCTTGCCATGATTATCCAGACCGGAATGCTTGAAAAAGATGAGACCTCGCTGGCAACCGACTACGGCACAAATGCGGAAATGGCGCTTCTTCATCAGGGGCGTGTGTTTACAGGCTCCACTGCCGCGGGACCGGCCCTTGAGGGCCAGCAGATCAGCTGTGGCATGCTGGCTGTTCCAGGGGCAGTTTCCGATCTTAACTCGGATATTTCCTGTCAGCGTTTGATCGTATTGGATTCCGAAATGATTCCCGCTGAAGGTCCTCTGGTGGATATGAGTGATGGCAGTGTTATTGATGCCGGATCAGGGGTACGGCCCATCGGGATTACCGGCACGGGAACCCTTGCTATTGTGCTTCAGGCCATGGAGTCCGGTCTAATTTTATTGCCGTGCATCAGGACAATGGACAGCAGACTCCACCTGACTGGTGATATCTTTTTTACGGAAGATGATCTTATGAATGCCGGCAAGGCAATCGGCTCGGTGCGGGCCGGCCATATCACCCTCTGCCGGGAAGCCGGTATAGGCTTGGATGATATTCGCACAGCATATATGTCCGGGGCTTCTGGCACCTATGTAGACCCGGTGAAGGCACAGAAACTGGGTATGGTCCCTCCCCGTGTAAAAACCGTCTTTCAGGTTGGAAACACTTCCCTCTCCATGGCCAGGGATCTTGTATTCGATCTCAGCAAACTTGATCTGATGAGCAGCCTCGCCGACAAACTGCGGGAACACCACTGCTTGTTCGCAGCTTCCGATACTTTCAAGAAAGTTTTTATTCTGGAGTTGTCCTACTGGACGGAAGGCATGCCGATCTCAATGTACCGGAAATTCCTGAAAAAGTATGGTTTCCCCGATCTCCCGCCTCCGGGCGCCACACCTGAAATCGTTCATACGGTAAAGCGGGATATCGATGATCTCGGACGAATGGGGCTCACTATCATCCCGGATATAGGCGGCAAGGTACGAGCAACCATGGAAGGATGCACAGCCTGCATGAATTGTGTGGAGGAATGTCCTGAAAACGCCATAACCATCATCCAGGAAGCTGATTCTGCTGCAGTTACGCTGGATCAATCCCTGTGCAGTGGCGTGGCGTGCAGACGCTGTGAGCGGGTATGCCCCCATAAGTGCTTTGATCTCAGTCGCTTCTTTTGTATAACAAGTGAGGAGTTAGCAACCCCATGGGAGTGATTGGTATTATTACCTGCGAAGTACTGGAACTCGAATTTGCCCACCTGCTTTGCGCAGATCCCGATCTTTCCAGGATTACGGTTCTGGAAGATATCCGATCAGCTCGCCTGATCGAGATGCTTGAGTCAAAGGCAAGCCATAGATTGCGGCGAATACCTCATATAAACAGCTATATCTCTGATCATTCACAGCATGACGCAGAGCTGACGGAGGCGCTGGTACGCGTGATGGAACTGGCGCTTCACAGAAAAAAAAGCATTTTACAGAAAGGGTTGATCAATGCTGCCCGGGAGATGAGGCCCCATGTGGACGCACTGCTTCTTGGGTATGGTTTGTGCGGCGGTGCCATCGAAAACCCGCAGAAATTACTTGATGTGGGCATTCCGGTCTTTATTCCCATGGATGGAGATCATCCTGTGGATGATTGTGTCGGCTTGCTGATGGGCGGGAGGGATAATTACTATGCAGAACAATGTAAAATTCCCGGAACATATTTTATGACGCCCGGATGGACATATCATTGGAAGAGAGTATTCGGTCCCGACAGCAGCAGCTTGAAGTCTGAAATGGCAAAGCGTCTGTTTGACCGGTACGAAAGATCTCTTCTGATTGTAACGCCACTGATGCCCGAAGATGAAATGGAACAGAATGTGAAGGAATTCAACAGGCTTTTCGGCTGCCGGCTCGAAAAGCGTGAGGGAACGATGGAGATTCTCAATGAAACCTGGAAAGCGGCCAAAGTGTTTCTAAAAAACAAAGACCGCCCAACATCAAACGGTAAAATCAAGGAAAACAAATTATGAAAGTATCAAGAAAAGAACTGGCATCCCTTCAATGCATCCATCAAGGTTCCAATTTCATGATTTACCGTGGAGATACAAGTGAATATGGGCCTGTGGTCATCAAACTCCCGAAAGACGACATCCCTGAGCCGGGACTGATCGCTCGACTTCTCAGAGAATATGAACTGACTGAAAATCTGGATATCCCCGGTGTTCGCAGGGCATACGAAACAATCACAATTGATCACAGGCCGGCTCTGGTGCTGCAATATGTTGAAGGGGCAACCATCGGGAAGACATTAAAGGCGCCATGTACTCTTTCCTGGATATTGGCTGTGGTGATCTCAATCGCAAAGGCGCTTGGGGAAATTCATTGCCGCAACATCATTCACAAAAACATCAGCAGCCATAACATTGTAGTCAACCGCGGGGAGCAGACGGCTGCAATTATAGATTTTGGACAGGCCGTTAAAGACGATACGCCAGGTAAACGGCATTTGCAGCACAGTGAAGTGCCGGAAAGCGCGCTGCACTACATATCTCCGGAACAGACAGGCAGAATGAACCGGTTCGTAGACTATCGTACCGATCTATATTCGATTGGTGTGGTTATGTATGAAATGCTGACCGGGGAATTGCCGTTCGGCACAAGTGACGCGTCTGAACTCATCCATTCCATCATTGCCAAACCTCCAGAACCGGTCTGCGAACTTAATACCGGTATCCCGCAGGCGGTCTCGGATATTGTCGTGAAGTTGATGGCAAAGGATCCCGAAGATCGTTATCAGTCAGCTTATGGCCTGGAAACAGATCTGGCGAACTGCCTGGATCAACTACTGAAAACAGGCACGATTAAGGAATTTGATCTTGCGGAGAAAGATTATTCAGGCAGATTTCAGATGCCTCAAAAAATGTACGGCAGAGAAGCGGAAATACAAACAATATTAGAGGCATATAACCGGATTAATAAAGGAACGAATGAAACCATTCTGCTATTTGGTCGATCCGGTGTGGGAAAAACGTTACTTATCAGCGAAATACAAAAATATGTAGTTGATAAGCAAGGCTATTTCATATCAGGCAGCCATGATCGATACAAAAGCAATATTCCCTTTTCAGCTATGATTCATGCATTTACCATGCTGGTTAATCAGATACTGGCTAAAAGTGTACAGCATCTTGCCCGATGGAAAGAGAAGATCACAAAGGCTGTTGGCTCCAACGGACAACTGCTGGTGGAAATGATTCCCGCCATAGAACTTATTATTGGCCCGCAGCCGCCTGTTCGGGAGCTTGGCCCCGCAGAAGCACAGTATCGCTTTCATGATGTGCTTCAGAAATTCGTTAAAACCATTGCTCAAAAAGAACATCCCCTGGTGATATTTATCGATAATCTGCAATGGGTGGATGTCGCGTCGATGGATTTTTTGAAATTTCTGATGACCGGCGCGGACAATCAATACATATTATTCATAGGCGCGTACCGCGATGATGAAACAGGGGCAGATCATCCCCTGACCATGGCGGTTGCGGAAATGAAACAGACCAGGGCTAATATCAACTCGATTCATCTGAACAGCATCAGCATAGGAATATTAAACCAGTTAATATCAGAAATGCTGCAATGCGCACCGAATTATTCAAAAACATTAGCACAGATGATATATGAAAAAACTGGCGGCAATCCCTTTGTATCCATACGCTTTTTAATATCATTGTATGAGGAAGGAGTGCTCAGTTTCAATTTTGTCAAGAGGAAGTGGCATTGGGATATTGATCGAATACGCGCAAAGCGCATCACGGATAATGTTGCGGATCTAATGATCCAGAAGGTCGAGAAGCTTTCTGCGAATACCCGCAGGATACTGGCGGCGGCCGCCTGTATCGGCAACAGCTTTGACCTGAAAACACTTGCTGCGATTGAGCAGAAATCCGACAAAATCATATCCGACTCTCTCCTGGAATCGGTTAAAGCGGGATTGGTTGTTCCGCAGGATGAAAACAGCACAATGATGCCGGTGTTTGATGATGAGCAAATAATCGCGGAAGACACCGGTTTCGAATTTTGTGATGAAAGAATCCGGCAGGCATCCATTGGGCTGCTTGCAAAAAAAAACAGACAATCGGTTCAGCTCGCAATAGGAAGGCTGCTTCTAAAAGATACAAAAGAAGTGGAATTAGAGAAAACTATATATAAAATAGTTAATCATATAAATGATGGATTTCAATACATTAAAGATAAGGAAGAACAACTCAGACTGGCTGAATTAAATCTCATCGCCGGTCAAAAAGCCAAAAAAGCAGCGGCATATCAGGCAGCCATCTGGTACCTGAGCATGGGGATAGGGCTCCTGAAAGCGGACAAATGGGACCGTTATTACGAATTAACACTGAAACTTTACCTGGAAGCTGTGGAAGCTGAATACCTGAGTACGAATTTCGAGAGGGCGGAACTGCTCTCCGGTGAAATACTGAAGCATGCCGGGGAGTTCCCGGAGAAGATAAAAGTCTATGAACTCAGGATACTGTTTTACACAGCACAAAACCTGAACTCAGCAGCAATCGAGTCCGGACTTGAAGCTCTTGAAATTCTGGGAGTCTCTCTCCCTACGGAGCCGGAAGAGAGCAAGATTTATATAGAGAAATCATATAATGAGCTCTCCTTGAAAATGGAGCCGATTGAACATTTAGCAGACTTACCCCTGATGCGTGACGCCGGTCAGCTGGCCGCAATGCGGATCCTGATGAATTTGATTGTTCCGGCTCACAAGGCCAGGCTTGAGCTGTTACCGGTGATTGTCTTCAAAATGGTCGCCATGTGCCTGAAACATGGGAATTCTCCCACGGCAGCTTTTGTTTATGGCAGTTATGCCGCAGTTTTAATCGGTGTTTTCGGGGAGATCGAGAAGGGTTACAGGATAGGACTCTTGTCTGTGAAAATGCAGGAGAGATCCCATGCAACAGAACTCAAAGCAAAAGTTGTTTTCATGTTCAACACTTTTGTAAAACACTGGAAAAAACATGCCGCCGAAGCAAAAACACCTTTACTTGAAGCCCATCAATACGGAATTGAAACAGGAGATTTGGAATACGCCTATTATGGGGCTTTAAACCATTGCAGTTATATGTTTTGTACGGGAGCCTCCCTGAAAGATATTCGGAATAAACAGGCGATAATTATAGAGACAACAGAAAAATACCGGCTGAAGTTTCATAGTGATTATGGGAAAATATTTGCTCAAACAGTTTTAAATCTCATGCACAAGTCATGGGATCCATGCCAGTTGAAAGGTAAGTTACTTGATCAGACAGAAATGCTGCCGCTTTGGAAAAAGCAGAATAATGGTATTCTGGTTTTTTGCGCTTACTGCTGTCGAACGATTCTGCAGTATATGTTCGGGAAATATGCTGAGGCAATAGAATCAGCCCGCAATGCGGAAGAATATAAATTAGGCGCAACAGCATTTATCTATTATCCCGAACACCTGTTCTACTATGCGCTGGCGCTATTGGCGGAATATACATCGGTAGATGATGACACGAAAACGGAATACCTGGAGAAAGTGGACGAGATTCTGGGAAAATTCCGGCAATGGGCACACCATGCACCGATGAATTATCAGCACAAATACGACCTGATTGAGGCAGAGAGAGCCAGGATATCGGGGAATCCCCTGAAAGCAATGGAGTATTACAGCAAAGCCATTCTGGGAAGCAGGAAATATAACTATATCCAGGATAATGCGTTATCATATGAACGCGAAGCAGAGTACTACCTGGGATTGGGAAGAGATGAGTTTGCCCGAATCTGCATGTCCAATGCCTGCAATTCCTATCGCGACTGGGGCGCCATGCGCAAAGTTGCTGATCTGGAAAAGAAGTACAAATATCTGTCAACCCGGGACACAAAAATATCACTGGATAATGAAACCATCATAAAAGCCTCACAAATGCTCTCCCGCGAAATACGGCTGGACCGACTCCTTGATAAGATGATACACATTGTTATTGAAAATGCAGGCGCTCAAAAGGGCATATTGATCCAGAACAAAGACAACAGGCTTGTCATTCAGGCAAAAGGTGAAATAGATCAAAAACAAGTTGAAACAATGCAGGCAATACCAGTTGAAGAGAGTAAAGAAATTCCACTCTCCATAGTGAATTACACAGCACGAACGAAAACATCGGTTGTATTGAATGACGCCTCTCAAGACAGCACGTATGGCGGGGATGAATACATTCTGAAACATCAGCCAAAATCATTGATGTGCCTGCCGATTGTCCATCAGAATAAACTTTCAGGATTGCTATACCTGGAAAACAATCTGACAAGAAACGCCTTTACGCCGGATCGGCTGGAATTGCTAAAAGCGCTTTCTGTACAGGCAGCTATATCAATGGAAAATGCAGGTCTTTATACCAATCTGGAAGAAAGAATCAGGGAGCGTGAAATTGCTGAAGAGGCATTGAGGGAGAGTGAAGAACGTTTCCGTAACCTTGTGGAGAGTACTTCTGACTGGGTATGGGAAGTGGATAAGAACGGTGTTTACACCTATGTCAATCCCATAGTGGACGAATTGTTAGGATACGATGTTGACGAAGTTCTGGGTAAGACGCCGTTTGATTTTATGCCGCCCGGGGAAGCCGAACGCATCGGCGCTTCTTTTGGAAGCATTGTGGCGTCACAAAAGCCGATAACAAACCTGGAAAACACCAATGTCCATAAAGACGGACATCTTGTGTACCTGGAAACCAGTGGTGTTCCTTTTTTCTCGCTAAATGGTGAGCTGCTAGGATACAGAGGCATAGACCGTGATATCACTGAACGCAAACGATTTGAACAGACCATGCGCGAGAAGGAAGAGAGATTCAGAAGTCTGCTGACGAACATCCCGGGCGCCATCTATCGCTGTGCCGTTGATGCTGACTGGACGATGCACTTCATAAGTGATGTCATAGAGGAAATCTCAGGATATCCCGCATCCGACTTTCTGCAGAATAAGGTTCGCACATTCGCGAGTATCATACACCCTGATGACAGGGAAATGGTCGAAAGAACTGTGGATGAGGGTCTGAAGCGAAAAGGACCCTATATCATCGAATATCGCATAATCGACGCCGATGGCAGCGTACATTGGATTTATGAAAGAGGGCAAGGGTTTTTTGGAGATGTCATGGAGGCTCTCTGGCTGGATGGGGCAGTCTTTGACATCACCGATCGTAAGAAGGCAGAGGAAGAATTGAAGAAAAATGAACATTTCCTATTTAGCATATTAGAGAGTGTTCAAGATGGAATTAGCGTACTTGATTCTGATCTGACTGTTCTTCATACAAATGGAACAATGAAAAATTGGTATCATGAAAATGTTCCCCTCGAAGGGAAAAAATGCTACCAGGTTTATCATAATTCAGACAAGCCGTGTAAGCCTTGCCCTACTTTACGTTGTTTGGAATCCGGCAAAACGGAATTCAATATTGTACAGGGATTTCCAGGTTCTCCAGTAGAGTGGCTAGAGCTTTTCAGTTATCCTATCAAAGATCCGAATTCGGATGAAGTAACTGGTGTGGTTGAATTTGTTCGTGATATCACAAAGCGTAAGCAGGCGGAAGATGCACTAAGAGAGAGTGAAAGAAGACTGAAGGAATCACAGCAAATAGCGCGCATCGGTCAATGGGAATTGGATTTAGTGAACAATCAACTCTATTGGTCCGATGGGATATATATTCTTTTGGAAGTTGATCCTGATAAATTTACCCCTTCTATGGAGGCTTTTGAAAATGCGATTCTTCCGGAGGACAGAGATTTTTTGATCAAGGCTTACAGCGAATCTGTAAAAAATAAAAAACCTTATACCATTACTCATTCTATACTCCTCAAAGACGGAACGATTAAACATGTAAGTGAAATATGCCGCACAGAATACGATAAGAATGGAAATCCGATTCGGTCAATAGGGACAGTGCAGGATATAACAGAACTCAAACACGTCGAAGAAGAACTGAAAAAACACCGAGATCACCTTGAAGAATTGGTAAATGAACGAACCAAAGAACTGCAAACCGCCAACAAAGAGCTTGATGCCTTCGCCTATTCCGTATCCCACGACCTGCGTACGCCACTCCGGGCTATTGATGGATTTACCCGGATTCTAATGGAAGATTATGTGGAAAATCTGGATGCTGAGGGAAAACGGCTGGGATCAGTTATTCGGCAGAACGCTATGAAAATGGGTCAGCTCATAGATGACCTGCTCAACTTTTCCCGTTTGGGGCGGGCAGCCATGCGCTTTTCCGAAATTGATATGAATAAACTGGTCAACGACATTTACCTGGATTCAACCACCCCGGAAGATCGGAAACGTATCGAATTCACCTTAACCGATCTCCCAAAAACAATCGGCGATCCGGGCATGATGCACCAGGTATGGACAAATCTTATTTCCAATGCTCTCAAGTTTTCTTCCCGTCGAGAGCAAGCTGTTATTTCTGTTTCTTGCCGGGAGGAAGATAATTTATTAATTTATTGTGTAAAGGATAACGGTGCCGGATTTGACATGAGATACAGCGACAAACTGTTCGGTGTATTCCAGCGCCTGCACAGCGAGCGGGAATTTGAAGGCACCGGTGTGGGTCTGGCTTTGGTTCAGCGCATCATTCACCGGCATGATGGAGAAGTCTGGGGAGAGGGCGAAGTAGGTAAAGGCGCGGCATTCTACTTCTCAATGCCAAGGAATCGGAGTACTGATAATGAAAGATGAATATGAAATAGTGATTGTTGAAGACAATCCAGATGATGCCGAATTAATGATTCGCTCTTTGAGGAAGAATCGGCTGGCTAACAGTCTGATTGTGCTCGAAGATGGCGAACAGGCGCTTGAATATATTTTTTGCCGGGGACAATACAAAGGAAGAGATTCATCCGGATCGCCCAAAGTAATATTTTTGGATTTGAAACTGCCGAAACTGAACGGTCTGGAAGTATTGAAGCAGTTAAAAACGAATGAGAAGACCCGGAAAATACCGGTGATCATTCTCACTTCCTCAAAAGAAGATCCGGACATTGCCGCTGCCTACGATTTGGGGGCCAACAGCTACGTTGTCAAACCGCTTGGATTTGATGATTTCGTAGGAATGATGAATCAATTGGGATTGTATTGGCTGGTGATCAATGAAAAACCATTGTAGGAACAGCAACCATATAAAAAAGTGAATTGAGTATGAAAAAGATACTGCGTGTATTGATCGTGGAAGATGTTCTTTCCGACGCCGAACTGGCTGAACGGGAATTGAAAACGGTTCTGGAAAACTATACCGTTCAGGTGGTGGATACAGAAGAGGGGTTTCATAGGGCACTGGAAGCATTCAAACCCGATCTGATTATTTCCGATTATACCCTGCCTTTGTTTGACGCTATATCCGCATTGAGAATAAAACAGAGAAAATGCCCCCTTACCCCTTTCGTGATTTTAACCGGTTCCATGAATGAGGACATAGCCGTTGATTGTATGCGGGAAGGAGCCGATGATTATGTGATAAAGCAGCATATCAAACGCTTAGGCCAGGCGGTTCTTAAAGCTTTGGAAAAGAAAAATGTTGAACTGGAAAGCCGCAGGACGCTGCGAGAGCTGCAGGAAAGTGAAGAAAAGTTCCGTGGTGTTTGCTCTGCGGCACAGAACGCGATAATTATGATAGATAACAATGGAAATATATCATTATGGAACCCTGCCGCGGAAAAAATGTTCGGCTATACAGAAGATGAAGCAATAGGGAAAGAATTGCACAGATATATCGCTCCGAATAGATACTATGACGCATATAGTAAAGGATTTGCCGGCTTTCAGAAAACCGGCAGAGGTGCGGCTGTAGGCAAAACACTGGAATTAACCGCGTTGAAAAAGGATGGAACGGAATTTCCCGTGGAACTATCCATGTCCGCCACGAAACTTAAGGGTAAATGGAACGCAATCGGGATTATCAGTGACATTACCCGGCGCAGGCATGCTGAAGCGGAACAGAAACGTTTAATTTCAGCCATTGACCAGACCGCTGATCTGGTGGTTATCACGGATACGGAAGGAACCATTCAGTACGTCAACCCGGCGTTCGAGAGATTGACCGGCTATGCGCTGGAGGAGATCATCGGCCGGAATCCCCGCATCTTACATAGCGGCAGACAGGACGAGGCCTTCTACAGGGAGATGTGGAACACCCTCGCAAGAGGCGAGACATGGCGGGGCGAGATAATCAACAAGGGCAAAGATGGAACGTTGTTTACCGAGGAAGTCACGATTTCTCCGGTTTTAGACAGCGAAGGGAAAATAATCAACTATATCGGAGTCAAGCATGATGTGACAAAGCAGCGTGTTCTCGAAAGAAGATTAATGCAGTCGCAGAAAATGGAGACTGTCGGAAGGCTCGCCGGGGGTGTGGCGCACGATTTTAACAACATGCTGGGCGTCATACTTGGATATACCGAACTGATCATGGATACAATCGACCTGCACGACCCGATGATGAAAGATCTGCGTGAGATACAGAAGGCAGCCCGGCATTCCGCTGAAATCACCCGACAACTGCTGGCCTTTTCCCGCAAACAGACCATTGAACCCAGAATTGTCAATCTGAATCCACTGATCGAGGAAATGAAGATAATGCTTGCCCGACTCCTCGGTGAAGACATTGACATCTCTTTCATACCCGCGAAAGACCTGTGGGCCATTAAGGCCGATCAGGGGCAGATCAATCAGATAGTGGCCAACCTTGGAATCAACGCCCGTGACGCTATGCATGATGGGGGCAAGCTGACCATCGAAACTGCCAATCTCACAATTGATGAGGTATATTGTCAGGGACATCTCGGATTTGTTCCCGGCTGTTTCGTTATGCTGGGGATGAGTGATAATGGTATAGGTATGGACAGGGAAACCCTGGCCCATGTTTTCGAACCCTTTTTCACCACGAAAGATAAAGCGGGGGGAACTGGATTGGGGCTTGCCACAGTCTACGGCATCATCAAACAGCACAACGGATTCATTAATGTTTACAGCGAGCCGGGGCATGGGACGACCTTCAAGTTGTATTTTCCCCGATGCGCAGAAAAGAAGAAGGAAGCAGAGACAGCCGTTGAAGCGCCGGAATCATTCGAGTACGGAACGATACTTCTGGCTGAAGACGATGAGATGGTGCGCAATCTTACAACGAAGATTCTGGAGACTATCGGCTATGATGTTCTGGTGGCTTTAACTCCGGGCGACGCGCTTGCGCTGTGTGAAAAGGGCAATATGAATATCGCGCTTCTTTTAACCGATGTGGTGATGCCCAAAATGAGCGGTCATGAGTTAAGCAAAGCGATTGAAGCAGTAAGACCGGGAATCAAGACGCTTTTCATGTCCGGTTACACAGCCGATATAATCTCCCATCATGGCGTGTTGGGCATAGGAATGAATTTCATTCAGAAACCCTTCACCAGAGATGAACTGGCAAAAAAAGTACGCGAGGTAATTGAGCAATGAAATTACCTGGCGCAGTCTATTTCAAAGCCGTTAATTCCTGGTTCAAGATACCTATATGGCCCATTTCTTCCCTGATGATTGTGTCCACTTTTTCCTTTCCCATACGTGCCGGCACAAGCGCCTTCAAGCCAAGAAAATAGGCGATAGCTTCCTTTTCCAGAGCGATAGCTGCTTTCAGGATATCTTCCGGGTTTTCTTTGTCACCGAGCTTTTCATAGGGGTCTGTTTTCAGGTCGAAGACATGGCCATCGGCCATTGCCTGCAGATACAACGCGTCTTTGTTTTCAGGGTCCCAGACCGTATCCTGGCGCTCCTGCTCGGAAAGTCCGTTTTTTATATCGGCGAAGCTTACTTCGTGCCGCGCCTCCCACTCGGCTAGCTCCAGTAATCTGCTTCGTGTGTCCGGATTCTTAATACTCTCTGCGGCTTTGCGGTAAAATTTGGCACCGTTGCGTTCAATTTCCTCTGCTACTTCAAATATTTCCCATGCATTAAAGACAATACTCATTGCCATACTCCTTCAACTCCAGATAATACAAAAACACCAAAAAAAGAAGAACTCCCCGACATCTCCTATCCAAACGTTATTTCTTTCCTGAACAGACAATACAGAGGTCAGTCCTTCCATGTCAAGCACTTGAAGGGTTGATTACCAATTCTTTAGTCCGGGTTCAGAACGTTGTAGCTCCTTGGTGGAGCCTTCCATTTCGGCTCCAGGGCAGTGTAACCAACACACAGGACGGCGGCAAGCCTTGTTCCCCTGGTCCGGGGAGTGTGCCATGCCCCTGTAAAAGGATAGATCTTCTCAGCCACACCGTTCCAGAGAGTACCCATTCCCATCGATACCGCATGGTACATAACTGCTGTTGCGGCGATGACTCCGTCCGCGCAGCCGGTAGGATTCTTTCGAGAAACATGGAAGAACAGCACAACCGGCGCTCCCCTGAAGATCATATCCTCTCCCCCTCTTAATCGTCCAATATAGTCCGACATACCGGTGACCTTCCCGATAATATGAAGAAGACCGGTAAACGCGAGAATCTTAAGCATCTTTCGTACAGGCTTCAGGAGCCTGGCAACGGCATCAACTCCTCTAACCGTGCGTATAGTGATGCCCTGTAGATTCACACCTGTGGGAGATTGAGACAAAACGGAGATCAATGTATTTATCTCGTCTTCCGATGGGACTTTATCTGAGTAGAATCGTATGGATCTTCTGGTTTCAAGAAGTGACCTGTACTGCTGCTCAGTGGCTGCATTCAGGGGAAGTGGTTCCATTCCGAACGCGTTCACCGGACAGAATATTCCGCAGTGTCCGCAGAGGATGCATAGAGAGCTATTGAAAAACGGATACCCGTCGCGAATCTCTATAGCATGCGAAGGACAGACAGTGGCGCAGGTGCCGCAGCTTACGCAGTCCTTCCTGTTGAATCTTTCCTCAGGGAAGAATTTCAATATGCACCTCATCCGTGATAAGCCCCGGCTGAACAAGGATCACACCGGGAAACGTTCCATAGGGCTCCATGGGGCCCCAGGTCCCGGAGGCGTCGGTGTCGATGAAGGCCGCAACCGTATAACGTCCAGCCGGTATATCGTTGACCCGGTAATCCCCCGGCTGAACCGTAGCGTAGGTTACCGCGGCATCCCCTCCTCCTCCGGTTCTGCTTATCTGGAGTGTCGCTGCCGGGGATACCGAACCGGTGATTCTGCCGCTTATCGAACCCGGCTCATCTCCCCAATATGGCGAAAAAACCCATGTGAAGGGTATTCTGAGGGTATCACCCCACATTGTCGAAAGACCCGGAAGCAGTTCAAACCTGTACTGCTGTTCGCCAATGAGCTGATGATCAGGATAGAACTCAAAAGACCTGCCATCAACTACGGTTAGAGTTCCCTGAACCAGCACGCTGTCAGCTACACTTCTAAGGCTGAATCTTGCAGCAAGTGAATCAGGATCTATCCAGTAGCTGAAGGAAATCATGTAGGGACCGGCAGGGTCGGCATTGTCCGATCCCGGAGCAGGATAGTAGGAGCGGATTCTGAGACTGTCCGCAGGTATCGAATCGACACCGAAGAACTCAAGTGAATCCGATGGAGAGGAATTGAGCATAAGGTCTTCGACACCGGAAATAAACACGGTGATCTCCGCATCGGGAATTCTGGTGGATTCAAGTACAACGGTATTTCCTGAAAACCCTCCCGGCAGCCAGAAACCGTTAACGGGTATCTCATCACCAAGGCTGTCTTTCAGAACCACATCTCCCCTGCTGAATGATTCGTAGGATACTTCTTCGTTGAAAAGGAGCTGTAAATGATAACTGTCGAAGGCTGTTATCTCGGTAAGGACAGGGCCTGCCGTATCCACAACGGTCAGCGTGAAATCAACTGCCATGCTGTCATTTGCTATAAGCGTAACCGAGGTATCGATACCAGCTTCCTGCTGGGAGTTCCACTGGTACGACCTGTCCGGGTCTTCGTAACAGAGAAGACTGTAATCTCCGGGATCAAGCCATTTTATCCATGCTGTGCCGGTTGAATCCGGGATCGTCCTCCGAAGAAGAAGCGAGTCTCTGTAGAGTTCCACCAGCGTAATCGTTGAGAGATTGCCTCCCCCCTGCCTGACCATGGAGATCATCAGCTGTCCCCCTGGCAACGAATCAGCAGAACTGTAGACCAGGTCAACCGAAATACCCGCCTGATTGCCACGCCTGTCCCTGATCTCCTTCGGCAGGTGAATTACCAGGGGTTCCTCTTCGACGGCTGCCCCAAGTTCTATCTTCATAGTAGAACCGCTTAGTTCAAGGCTGTATTCGACTTTCGGATAAATGAAAACAGCGGAAGAAGCTTCATCCAGTCTTTCACTCCATTCAACGATTATTCTTCTCAGATCCGTATAGCCGGCTCCCGGAGGAGGAAACACGGAAAGTATCTCAGGAGGCGCCTCATCCTCAGGCCCTCCTCCGGGGGGCGCCATCTTCGCGCATGAGATCAGAATAAGAAGAAAAAGCAGAAATGCCCCGTATCTCACCTGGCATCTCCCATCTGGGATTTCTTTCGAATTGAGCCGGCTTTCTTGTAGAACGCTGAAGCCTCACTATCTCTTTTAAGCTTTTCAAGAACTATGGCAAGTTCCACCAGATAATCCGGTTCTTCGGGCAACAGTTCAAGAGCTGATCTCAGGGCATTTTCAGCTGAACCGGGATCTCCCAGGAGGTTTTTACACTTACCTACATAGAAATATGCCGGAGCATAATACGGGTTTGCTTCTATAACTCCCTCAAGGATATCCACAGCCACTCTGTAAAGACCGGTTTGAAGTTTGAATATCCCTTTCAGGAATTCCATATCGATCCGGCTGACACCCCTTTTCTCAAGCTCCTTTTCCCACTCACTGCTCCTGAGTTTCAGAAGCTGCGTCAGTTCTGCCGTGTAAGCCGGTTGAACGACAGCACTGGAACCCGCTTCATCAATTGATTCTTCCGAGTCCTTCATCTCCGATTCATCCACCTGAACATCCGCGTCCATGAGATCTTCTATATCCGCTAACGGCTCATTATCATACTCGACATCCCTCTCCTTCTCATCGACAAAGAGAGCCATCTGCCTTCCAGTAAGCTTCCCCTTTATAAGGTGGTTGAACATATTTTTCCGATCTCTTTTATCCGCGATCCGGACTATGGGCCGAAGCTGGAACTCGCTGATATCATCAGTTAGAAGAAGTTTCCGCCGCATTTCTGGCGGAAGTTTAAGAAGATTGAGTATCTGGGTTATTCTTGCCCTTGAATACCCCAGGAGTTCCGAAAGCCTGCTCCTGTTTTCGCATAATCCGTTACGAAGAAGAGCATCGAACAGCAGTGCTTCCTCCGTACAGTTCCTTATGGATTCGTGAGCCAGGGATATCTGTACACTACTTCGCACAACCAGTGCTCTTATTGTGAACTGCCCCTTCGCATTGGCCTTCCAGAAACTCCTGTGATGAGCCAGAAGACAGTACTCCTTGAACTCTTTTTCATCCTCCTGTAACTTCTCCTCAATAAGCACCGGAGGTACGTTAGGTTCCTTCTGATGGAGCACAGGGTTCCATTCATCAGGAGGATCGATGTAATGGATATCCTCTATCTTTACCTCCTCCAGGAGCATGTGCTCGAGTATCTCTCCCGATTCCCTCTTCTTCTCCATTAAAATCCCCTTTCACCGAACAGTAATTCCTCTATAAGATCCGGGTTGTCTTCGACCCATACAATACCTTCAAGCCGCCCGAACATGTTTTTCTGCCTTCTCACAAGATGCCACGTGCTTGTGGAAATAGCCTCTACAGTCTCCTCTATAGAGGCAATGGTACCATCCAGGAAATCAAGAACCTCCCTGTATCCTATAGTCCTTCCGAGAACGCTTTCTCTTCCCCAGCCTGCACCCAGAAGGGATTTGACTTCATCTACCAATCCCTGATTGATCATGTTGAAAGCCCTCGCCCTTATTCTCCTGCGATGCTCCTCCCTGGGCAGGGCAATGCCGACTATTCTGAACATACTCTTCAGTAGCGGATCTCCCCCCTTTCGCAGGGCGGAAGGTACTGAACCTGTCAATGCGTAAAGTTCAAGCGCTCTGACCTGTCTTCTGATATCTCCTTCTCCCGTAGCCGCGGCGGTGAGAGGATCAAGCCTCTTAAGCATGCGGTATAGAACTCCAGGAGCTTCCCGCTCAAGAACTATCAAGCCTTCCCTTACACCGCTGCACTTAGAAGGCATAGGATCAAGGCCTCCGGTAAGTGCCATCAGATAAAGGGCTGTTCCGCCGGCTATCACTGGAATCGAATTCCTGTTTCTTATTTCAGAGATCAGCCGCCATGCTTCCCTTGCGAACATCCCTGCTGAGAAAGTTTCATCCAGATTAATGAAGTCGATAAGATGATGAACAAGTACGGACTGATCTTCCGATGAAGGTTTCGCTGTTCCGATATTCAGCCCTCTGTAAACCTGTCTGGAATCCGCACTTACAACTTCTATTTCATACTTTTGTCTCAGCTTGAGAAGTACTCCGGTTTTCCCCGAGGCAGTGCACCCGGTAAGCACAGGTACAGCCGGGTTAACGTCCAAATTTCTCACCAAGCTCTTCGAAAGAGATCTCGATAAGTGTAGGTCTTCCATGAGGGCAGTGAAATGGATCCGATGTGGAAAACAGCTGATCTACGAGATGCCTTGTCTCAAGAGGCGAGAGTGGGTCACCAAATTTCACCGCACCTGCGCAGGCTGCCGCTGCAGCCACTTTCTCGCGAATGGGCATATCTTTGCTCTCAGGATCCTGAAGGGACCTGAGTATCTCCCTCAATGCGCTTATTCCGTGAAAGGTTCCCGGAGGAACAGCGGTAAGAACAAGAGTATCTCCATCTATGTGAAACTCGAATCCGGACCTGTTAAGGACAGCATGGTAATCACCCAGTTGCTCCCTTTCGGGGGCATCGAGCCTGATATACTCGGGAAGGAGGAGTTTCTGCTGCCCGGATTCCGAATCACTGTTCATGGAATTTAGTACCGTTTCAAACAGTATCCTTTCATGGGCTGCGTGCTGGTCGATAAGAACTATGCCTTTGTCGGTGGATGTCACAAGATACGACCTGCCTATCTGAACCATTGGAAAATCATACTCCATCTTCCCTGCAGTATCGACTGCACCAGGAGCCTGTACCTGCAGCGCAGCGTTGAAAAGATCTTCAGAATACATCCTTCCATCGGTTCCATTATGGGGAATACCGAAGGATTCTCTTATGCCGGTCGGCAACTTCATTTTACTTTTTCTGGATGATGGGAGTTCGCCAAGGGCAGTTTCAACAGCTTCCCGTATCGATGATGGCTTTCTGAATCTTACTTCACGCTTCTGAGGATGGACGTTAACATCCACTTCATCCGGGGGCGCAGATACACTGCAGTACAGAAGTGGATAACCCGCCGGCCCGGCCAGAGCCGCATCGACAGGGCCAGAGACCAGGCCGGTATAGACCATTCTGCCGTTGACCAGAATATATTGATGACTTTTCCTGTTCCATCGACTGTCGGGAAACCAGATGAGCTTCACGGATGTTCCCCTCGAGTGTCCTTCGGACTTAACGTACCTGCTGTCCCCGGGCAGTCCGTATCGAGAACGAAGCCTTTCAGGAACTGACTGGCCTGCCGGCAGATGAAAGAGTTCATTCCCGTTATGGAGTAATCTGAAGGCAATCTCTTCCCTCGCGAGCGCGGATCCGGTAATGTATCTCTCCACCCAGGAAAGCTCGGTAGCCTGTGTCCTGAGAAAACGCCTTCTTGCCGGCTGGTTGTAAAAGAGTCCAGTTGCGGTTACCGAAGTGCCCCTGGTTCTGGCAGCGGGAGAAACATCCCTGAGAATTCCGCCGTCCATTCGCATTCGAAAGCCGTCAACTCCGTCTGAGGTAAGAATGGTAAAATGAGTCACAGCGGCAATGCTTGGAAGAGCTTCACCTCTGAATCCCAGTGTAGAAAGTGATGAAAGATCACTGCTGGAGGAGATCTTACTTGTCGCATGTCTCTGAACGGAGAGGAGAAGGTCATGCCTGTTCATGCCCAGACCGTTGTCCCGTACAATTATGGACTTTCTTCCCCCCTGTTCCAGCTCTACGATGATCTCTGTGGCTTCCGCATCAAGGGCGTTCTCAATCAGTTCCTTTACAACAGATGCAGGCCTCTCCACCACTTCACCTGCTGAGATCATATTGATAACAGTATCAGGAAGAACACGAATCTGAGCCAATGTATTCCTTTCGGAAAATGGTGCCGGGAGAGGGACTTGAACCCTCACGCCCCAACAGGAGCAACGGATTTTAAGTCCGTTGTGTCTGCCAATTCCACCATCCCGGCATATGTTAACGCAGAATATATCAAAGACCGGGTGCTGTACAAAGGGAGACCGGTACTCCCCGGATAAGGCAATATTTCTGTTATTCAGTATATTACAGGATTGTATAGCCTGGGTCAGCCAGGCTTCTTTGTTGAGTAATCATAGATAGATGGAACGGAAGTATTGAATTGTCAAGGAAGTACTCAATCAGTCATCTCCGGAATATCGGAATATTGGCGCACATTGATGCAGGTAAAACGACCGTATCAGAAAGGATACTGTTCTATACCGGCAAATTACACAGAATGGGTGAAGTCCATGACGGGCAAGCCGTAATGGACTGGATGGCTCAGGAGCAGGAGCGGGGAATAACCATAACAAGCGCCGCAACAGCGACCGTATGGCGGGACCACATGATAAACCTGATAGATACCCCCGGTCACGTTGACTTTACAGTGGAAGTGGAACGCAGCCTTAGAGTACTTGACGGAGTGATCACCCTCTTCTGCGCAGTCGGCGGTGTTGAGCCCCAGTCTGAAACGGTCTGGAGACAGACTGATAAATACTCGGTACCCAGGATAGCTTTAGTGAACAAAATGGACAGGCTTGGAGCGGATTTTTACGGTGTTGTGGAATCAATTCAGAAACAGCTTGGAGCCAATGCGGTACCTGTCATAATACCGATAGGCTCCGAGGACAGCTTTCGAGGTATTGTGGATCTGGTGGACAACTGCGCGGTCTATTACGACAAATCCGACCGTGGAATGTCATGGCATGAAGAACCTGTACCCGATGATATGCTCGTCGAAACGGAGAAATGGAGAAGGCATCTCATCGAGAAGATAAGCGAAGTGGATGAGGATCTTTTCGAGAAGTACTGCGAAGGAAAAGATATCACGGCAAAGGAACTCAGTCTTGCCATAAGGAAAGCCACCCATTCCCGCACCGTATGTCCTGTTCTGTGCAGCAGCGCATACAGAAATTTGGGAGTTCAGAGGCTTCTGGATGCAGTTATATCCTACCTCCCAAGCCCGCTTGACCTGAAGCCCATAAGCGGTCAGTGCCTTGAAGGCAATCCTATCGAGCGTATTCCAAGGGATGATGGAAGACTTGCAGCGCTGGCGTTCAAAGTTGTTACTGACCGCCATGTAGGAAAACTGGTTTATGTGAGGGTCTATTCCGGTACGCTTGAATCCGGATCATACGTCTACAATTCATCTGAGAACAAAATGCAGAGGGCGGGAAGAATACTCCGGATGCATGCTGACAAGAGGGAAGCGGTCGACGCCCTGTACACGGGTGAGATAGGTGCCGTAACAGGCCTCCCGAACACCTCCACAGGTGATACACTGTGCTGCGAGGATAACCCTATAATCCTGGAAGCAATTGAATTTCCCGCGCCTGTCCTCAGCGTGGCGGTCATGATTGAGAAGAAGGGTGAAAGGGATAAGCTATCACGTGCCCTGGTTAAGCTCTCAGAGGAAGACCCCACATTCATAGTTTCCACTGATTCCGAAACATCGGAAACAATTATTTCGGGAATGGGTGAACTCCATCTGGAAATAATCCTTGACCGACTGAAAAGGGAGTTCGGTGTTGAAGTTACCACCTCTCCCCCCAGGGTGGCCTACAGAGAAACCATTACCTCCACAGTCAGTATAAATGAAAAGCTCTCCAAACAGACCGGTGGCAGGGGGCAGTATGCACATGTCATCATGATCCTGGATCCCATGCCAGCCGGTCACGGTTTCGAATTCCGGAACAATGTAAAGGGCGGTAATATTCCCCGTGAATACATACCCGCGGTTGAAAAGGGAATCGTAGACGCAATGTCACGCGGTGTAATGCTTGATTTCCCCGTGGTTGATATCAGAGTTACACTGAAGGACGGCTCTTTTCATGAAGTGGACTCTTCAGAGATGGCTTTCAGGAAATGTGCCGAAGCAGCTTTCAGAAAAGCTTTCATGAAGGGAAACCCCCAGTTGCTGGAACCTGTTATGAGCGTTTCCGTTACAACGCCTGAAGATTACTCGGGAAATGTTACCGGAAATATTTACGGCAAGCGGGGGAATATTACATCAATGGACAAGCAGGCTAACGCGCAGATAGTAAAAGCGTTCATTCCCCTGTCGGAAATGTTCGGGTACGCAACAGATCTTCGAAACATGACACAGGGAAGGGCGGGATTCACAATGCACTTTGAGCATTACAAAGCGGTTCCGTTCTCGATTGCTGAAAAGGTGCTTGAGGAGTTAAAAAAAAGCTGATCTGCTATTCAGAGAATACCGGACGATAGAAACTTTTCCCTGAGTTTTCGCATAGCCAGGGCTCTGTGGCTGATGCGGTGTTTCTCCTCTGTTGAGCATCTTGCGAAGGTCTGATCAAGATCATCGGGAAGGAAAACCGGATCGTAACCGAACCCCTCTTCTCCATCAGGTTCCTCTATGATCACACCCGTAATCTCACCGGTTACGCTTAATTCCATCTCGGGTGATACCAGAACTGCTGCAGTCCTGAATGCGGCTCTCCTGTTCTCCTCGCAGAGCATTGTTCTTAGGAGCTTGTCGATATTGTTTTCATAGGAGCAATCGATGCCTGCGAACCTTGCAGCGTAAATACCGGGAGCGCCACCGAGCACATCGACGAAAAGACCCGTATCGTCCGCGATTGCCGGCAGGTGAGTTTTCTCAGCCACATCCCTCGCTTTGATGAATGCGTTCTCCTCAAGGGTGATTCCCGTCTCCTCAATGGACCAGTCCGGGATCAGATCGCGAACCGGTATTATTTCAACCTGCAGGTCCCGGAGAAGGTATCGAAGCTCCCTGAGTTTGTCCGGGTTTCCCGAGGCGAGGACGATGCGCTTCATTCCGCTGAAGCCTCTTTCTGAAGTGGAATAATGATCTCCCTTATGGCTCTTATAGCTTTTTCCGTCATTGTGTTGACCGTTTCAAGGGGAACAGTTCCACCCTCAGCCGTAGCCTGCAATTCAACCAGCTCACCTGATTCGGTGACCACAACATTCATGTCCATGAGAGCTCTGAAATCTTCATCGTAACATAGATCGAGAAGAATATCGTCACCAACCACACCCAGGCTTAAAGCACTGACGTAACCCCTGAACGGGTCATCCTTCATCTTCCTCTCCACTATCTGACGTTTTATAGCAAGCCTTAAAGCCACAGCGCCGCCAACGATTGAGGCAACACGTGTTCCGCCGTCTGCTATCAGAACATCGCAGTCTATCGTTATGGTCCGCTCACCCATTCTATCGAGATTAACCGCCTGTCTCAGGCTTCTTCCTATCAGCCTCTGGATCTCATGGGTCCGTCCCTTCGCTCCATTGCGCTCTCTTTTTACTCTCCGGTTTCCGCTCCCGGGAAGCATTCCGTACTCCGCGGTGACCCATCCGCTTCCCCTGCCTGCCAGAAAGAAGGGTACCCTGTATTCAACTGACGCGGAACACAGCACCCTGGTTTCTCCCCATCTTATCAATACGCTGCCATCCGGCAGTGGCTGGTAACCGGTTTCTATCTCGATCTCTCTGAGTTCGTCGTTCTGGCGTCCGTCAAGTCTCATCGGGCTCCTGTCATTTTCAGAATCGCGGTTTACTGAGGATCAATGTAGATCACCCACTTCAATTTGTGTAACCAGGGGTACGGTTTTGCCCAGAAACCTCTGTGCTATTTCCTGGAATTTCAGAGGTATGTCACTGACATAGAAACTGTTCTCCCCCTGCAGGTTATCAGATATTAAACCCTTTTCGTCAAGGATACAGGCAACCTCATCTGCCGTTGATTCAGCGGAATCAACAAGCCTGATACCCCCTCCAAGAATTTTTGAAAGCGCATTCCTGAGAAGAGGATAATGCGTACATCCCAGTACCAGTGTATCGATACCCTCGCTTACAAGAGGTGCGGTGTATTCCTTCAGAACCATTTCGGTGATCCTGTGATCAAGCAATCCTTCTTCCACAAGAGGGACCAGGAGGGGTGCGGGCTGGGCTATCACCCTGTTCACAGAGTCGAACGATTTCAGAGCCCTCTGGTATGCTCCGCTTGAAATTGTGCCAAGGGTTCCTATAACTCCAACTACCCCGGATTCAGTAATTCTCGCTGCCGCCTTCGCTCCGGGGTCTATAACGCCGATTACGGGTACGTCAGCGAACTCTCTAAGTGCGGGAAGGCTAACCGATGATGCGGTGTTGCATGCCACTACAAGGAGTTTAAGACCCTTTCCAAGAAGGAATTCAGCATCCTCTATGGCAAACCTGATTACCGTTTCGGGGGATTTTGAACCGTAGGGTAACCTTGCGGTGTCACCGAAATAGACGACCGATTCATTCGGAAGCAGATTGTTCACAGCACTTACAACTGTAAGGCCTCCCACTCCCGAATCGAAAATACCTATTTTTCCTGAGTTCATCGCCGGAATACTCCTTCAACACCTCTCAGGGGAATACCTTCAGGATAGGAAGAAAGCAGATTTCCAGCAACAAGGGGAAACAGACGTGTAAAACAGATGAAACGGTTCTCAATCGTCAGTTTCAAGCCGAGGAAATCTCTTTCCGAAGGAAGGTCAACATAAATAGTATCAAGCTTGGCAAATACGTAAACCTGATCGATGAATTCAACCTCTACTCCCGTTTCAGCAGCCCATCGTTTAACCAGGAACAGAGCCTCAAGGGGCTTATACTCGATTTCAGGCGCGGTTGGGAGTGAATCGATAACCGGTGAGGATGATTCCGAGACGTATATGGAGCAGGGCGTAACTTCCCATGAGGCTTCAGGCCCCTCCGGCAGGTCCTCGATTTCGGGAAGAGTTATCCTCTCCTCTGATGTATAAAGGCTTTCCTGAGGCGTATAAATCTCAACATCTTCATAAGTTTCATCCGGACTCTCCTCGGTTCCCAGGGATTTATTTACCGTTCGCATGCCGAGGGATATGGCGAAATAAATGAGAATAACAATACCAGCGATGGCGCCCAGGCGGATCAGGATTCCCCTGAGATCACTGCTTTCAAGTTTCAACATCAGAAATCCTCCATTACTACTGTTCAGCAAACTGCAGAATAGCATCTACAATAGCTTCTGCGGATGCAAGACGGAAGTCCAGAGATTGAAGCATCCGCTCCTCCTCCGGATTTGAGATAAACGCTATCTCAACAAGAACCGAAGGCATCAGTGCCCCCCGCAGTACGTAGAACCCCGCCTGCTTCACTCCTCTGCTCGCGTTTCCTGTGAATCTATCCGACATGCTGTCCTGGATCTCAACGGCAAGTGAGCTGCTTCTTTCCAGATATATGTTCTGGGCAATATCAGCAAGGAGAAACGAAAGAGCGTCATCCTGGAAAGTATGAGCAGCCGTATCGTAACTCTCATCGAACTCTATCACGCTGTTCTCAAGCATTTCAACCGCTCTGCTGTCATCGGTTCTGGCCCTGGAGAGAAAGAATGTCTCGAAACCGTTTGCAGAGGAATTCACGGCCGCATTGCAGTGTATGCTGATGAAAAGGTCGGCTTTCATGGAGTTCGCGAGCCGTGTTCTGGCTCCAAGCGATACGTAGCAGTCGGTGCTTCTTGTCATGACGACTTCCAGATCGGGTCTTCTGATGTTAAGGATATCCCGCACCAGAAGGGCTATCTCAAGTGCCCTGTCCTTTTCAAAAGTACCTGCATAACCTATGGCTCCGGGATCCCTGCCGCCATGCCCGGGATCAATAACTATGCAGTCGAAATCATCAAGCCAGGGTGACTGCTGTCCCATTTCCAGAGCCGCAATAACCGATGAATCCGAATAGAACTGGTCGGAATCCATATATGCAGGTTCCCTCGGAGGGCCGTTCCATGAAAGTTCAGGGAAAAGCAGAGGTTCCGCGGCCCTGAAAAAGATCAGCATAACCCGGCCGTCTTCCCGGAGTGAATAATCAAGGGAATCAACCGCATCTGTAAGCTTAACGGTAAAACCGCAGGAATCGGCATCAGTCTCCCAGCCGTACACCCAGAAGGGTAAAAAGGCTTCGGGCATAATAACTCTGTTGCCTGGTCTTACATTCACGGAATATCCTGTAATGGTTATACTGTCTTTTATAACTTCTGAAGAGGTAAGCTCCATCAGCAGTCCATCGTACCTGGGAATGATACGGGTGGTTAGCGTTCCGCCCGCCAGGGCTGCCATACAAAAAAGAAGGTGTGGGCTAATCATTCCCTCTTAATGCCCTCTTCATCTCTGTTCTTATCTTCCTTTCAGTGTCCCGCTCAGCAATAGAACGACGCTTGTCGTACTGCTTCTTGCCCCTGCAGATCCCCAGTTCCAGCTTCGCCCTTCCGGAACTCAGATGAACATCCAGTGGAATGAGTGTATACCCCTTCTCACGTATTATCCTGCCTATCTTTTTCAATTGTCTTCTGTGCGCCAGCAGTTTTCTGTCACGGTAAGGTTCATGATTTTCCCTTGCCTGGGCATATTCAGCAATATGCATCTGATGGACCCAGAGTTCACCATTATCGTCCAGTGAAGCGTAAGCCCCTGAGAGACTGACTTTTCCATCCCTTATGGATTTAATCTCAGACCCCTTCAGTACAAGCCCCACTTCCATTGAATCCAGTATCTCGTATTCATGTCGGGCCTTACGGTTCCGCGCAATTACTTTTCTATCATCTTTCATATATTCGCCTTTCCCGGTTGGAAAATATACAGCATAGTATTGAAATGGGTAAGATGAATATTGACTTAATGCGATTTCTTCCCTAGAATCGCCGGACATAATGCCGAAGTGGCGGAATAGGCAGACGCGCTAGGTTCAGGACCTAGTGAGGTATTTCCTCGTGGGGGTTCAAGTCCCCCCTTCGGTACCAAAAACAAGGGGGACGTACCACATTTCTTCAACTTATGAGATAGTTCTTTAAATTAATGAATAGATAAAATGGTGCATAAGTTGAACAAATGTGGTACGTCCCTCTCTATCGTGCTACCAGTTGTACGGTTCGTTCAGAACATCCCTTTCGGAAATAACAGGATTCTCTATCCCCCATTTGATGGATATAACCGGATCGTTCCAGGCAATACCGTGCTCATCACTATTATCGAAATAGTTACTTACTACGTAAACCAGAATAAGGTCAGCAGTGGCAGCAAATCCGTGTGCTACACCGGGTGGAATAAGCAAGCCTGCGGGTTCTTCCGCGTCCAGCTCCAAGGAAAGCGATCTTCCGTAAGTGGATGAACCTTTTCGCAGGTCAGCAAGACCGGCCGTCATCCTGCCACTGATGGGAATCCAGAAATCCCACTGATGGTTATGATAATGCAGCCCTCGAAGCACGCCTGCCCCCGACCTGGAGCAGTTGATCTGGATTCTCTCGCCGAATACTTCCGGGATCCATTCCTTTCTGAACAGCTCAAAGAAGCTTCCCCTTTTATCCAGATATTTTGTCAATCTGTAAAGACGGACGCCCTCTATTCCGCATTCTTCTATTCTCAAAAGAACTTCTCCTTCCCACACCCCGCCCCCTTCCGGGAGACGGGGTTTTTAACGACACTACGTTAAGAATCAGCTCTCAAGGTTTGGTGATCGTTCTCTTCTATTCCCTCCTCACAACAAAACTGCCATTGCTTACATCAGAGCCTATGCTGCACTGATAAAGGTATACTCCATTGGGAACAGGTGTTCCGTTCTCGGTAAAGCCGTTCCAGTGAAGAACACTACCCGATTCTGCATGACCGCTCCAGATCATGCGACCGGAAACATCATAGATATGAACCTCAGCCTCTTCAGAGTATTCCATGACAGGAATCGAGAACATCCAGCCCTCCTCTTCAGCACAGCGTGTAATCTCAACAGATGAAACTGCGTTCTCACTTTCCCTTGCTCCGTAAACACTGATCTCTGAAAGACCGGAAGCTCCACGTATCCGAATGTAACGAACGGCCTCGGTACTGTTTCGTGAATCAGCAGTATTGATTCGTGATTCAGCAGCAAACGGATGGAATACTCTGTCAGAGCCGGCAACTTCAATCGAAATAACAGGTTCGACTATCCGGGTGGTTTCAAGAGTTCGAACGGATTCATCTGTCCATGTACTTTCAAGGGAAATGTCCGGCGCTCTCTCAGGCATGATTGATGTTACCGTACATTCCGCACCGAGATCGATGACAACCGCGTCAGCTCCATGTGATGGTGAGTAGCATACTTCCACTGAACCATCTGTCAGGCAGCCGGGATTGCCCCTCGAAAGAACGGCATAATCT
>WTBT01000009.1 GCA_013138965.1 Candidatus Aegiribacteria sp. | reverse complement strand
CTATCCAGCGGCAATTTCATTTTTGGTAGTGAATATTTCTTGTCGCTGATCAAATGAACCAGAGAATACCAGTTATACATCCAGGTTCAACAATGGAGTTGGTATTCATACATGGGATGTAGTCCATATCAGGTTCACAGTACACCTTCTGTTGCTAGGGAGGAGGTTTGGGATTTTCCTATAGTTCCAAGTACTTCAGGATGCCTATGGAAATATAGACCAAGAGCGACTTTAGAAGCGACCGTGGTTAAATTGGGATGATAAAAAAAATCGACATGCAAAATTGCAGCTTGCATAAATACTCCATGATACGACCAGCACAAATTCGGAAAAAATCGAGCGCAAGACATGAGCCGCCAGTGGTGGTGAAATGTGGCCGCAGGTCACAACTCCTGCGGAGTCACTGGACAGTGCCCAGGGACGGAGCAGCCGGAGGACGCCCCGCGCTGAACTCCATGTCCCGAGAGTTTGCGTGATGTGTGGGGCGACCGACAGAACCGGAGCGGAGTGGTTGGCGGAGCTTATGAGCATAGCATAAGGTGTGAAAACCGCGGAGCGGAGGTGTAGAGCAGCGCACCACAATCGGCAGAACCTCAGCGGTGCGCTGCGGTCAAGCTTTTAACCGAAATATCCTGAAAATCACTCATTCATCCGATATTCCGGCACGAAAAAGGTTATGACCCGGTTCAAAATTCCGTACGGGATTCAAACTCTGAGAAAACAAACTTATAAAGCAGTCGCTTCTTTGTGAAAAACTCAGCGGCAGCGACCTTTGGACAGACACTACCGCCGAGTATGAGTAACAGATTACACAGCTTCAAACACTTCTGCCGGGGAGGTGAGGAGAAACTCTTTCTTCTCAATCCAGTTCTTAAGTTCTCCTGCTATTTCTTCACCCTTTTTCCGGCTTGAAAGGCTGAATGTTTTTGCCTTTTTTCCGTGAATAATGATTTCTCCTGAATAAAGGGCTCTGTAAGATACATGTCCCATAATTTTGTCGTTGAGTTCAGGATAATCACTTGAGTAATCTACAACGGGAGCGAGAATTTCTTTGTCGGAAACTCCGGTGAACCGAGCCATTTCCTCATCAAGGATTGGTATGGGAATACCTACTCCTACAGACAATGATGCTCCATAACCCTTTATCCATACCCCTCGGAGGAACCTGGAACTCATTCCTTTGAGGTCTCCTCTGACTGAAATTGTTCCAGCTCCTTCCATTGGGACGCCGTTGGGGCCTCTTCTTGGATTATTGCAGTGCTGGGTTCCTGGGCCGGTTATCCAGCCGGTACCTCCTCCAAGGAAAATCTTTGTGCCCATGCCGATGGTGCGGAAATAAGGGTCGTTGATAAGAGGGCTGAACTCTCCGGATCCGCTGAAACCTGCGTTGCCAAGGTTGGGTTTCAAGACTCCCAGATAGGTTCTGATCTCTCTGTCTGATCTGTTCACTGCGACATTGTAGTTCTGATAGGAGTTCCTGAAGTTTGTCATCTCTGCGCTGGCAACAGTGGACAGCTTGATTGAGGTGCGGAGTTCGCGCCTGGGGTAGCAATCTGTGCCGTGACCTTCTGCATCAAGGTAGACCGTTCGACCGCTGACAAAATCCTCTATCACATGGGCTCCACCGTAAAATAGGTTTTCACTCCGGGCTGTCGCTCCAAGAAACAAATCAACAGCGGCAATTCCGCAGTAGGCCGGAACTCCGTTCAGGGTCGCCTCTTTGAAATTTATCCTTGGTGACGAATGCCCTGTGTTTATGAGCAGGCCACTTGAACACATCGGGCCGAAGGTTCCTGTTGTTACCACATCCACCCGCTTTGCTGCTTCTTTTGTTCCCCGTTCTGCCACAAGGCTAGTCATTTCACCGGCGGTAAGAACTACTGCGGATCCGTTTTTTATCTTTTTGTTTATCTCTTCTATTGACTTAGGCATTTCTCTGCTCCCTTTCTGTAAGGTGTACCTCTCCCCAGATTCCGATTGATTCTCCGCAGGCAGCAATGATGGCTTTCAGTTTTCTTCCGCAGGCCACTTCCTCTACGATTCTTGTAACATCGGATTCACGCCGGATTCGATTTGCCAGTGATGTGGCCGCTGCGTCCGCTCGGGCTGCACAGGAGTGGATTGCAGTTACTGCGTCTGCTCTCCCCAGCGAGAATGATGGACCAACCTTGCCACTGGATGTACAGATCGAGATTCCCTGAGAAGCGTCCAGAGTGAAGTTTATCCCTCTTGAAAAAGGCGATTCCTCTCCGGGATAAACGAGAAATTCAAGCGGTTCTGGTGAGCATGCCCAGATGTCGCCACCATTTTCAACAATTACTGTCTTCGAATGCTTAAGCAGATGGGTACCCACTTCCTGGGCAATTGCACCGGCCACAGAAGCCATGGGACCTGTGTTCCACTCACGGCCTGCTTCCTCCATTCTTGTGATCAAAGGATTGCTGCTGCCTGAGGTAACTGGCGTAAGAGATCGCTGAAAAATCGGATTCAGAGCGATGTGCTCATGGAGAGTCCGTCTGATATTGCTTAGAGCTTTGAGAGCTTCGTTTCTCAGATTCCTTTCAGCATATATCTGAAGGTCACTTTCCCCCAGAACGACCCTGAAAGTTTCAAGGTCGGATTCTGGTGATGTCCATTTTCTGTAAAATCGTTCCGTATACATGATGCTCCGCTTTTGTATGGGTATTCAACACAACTGGTTGCTGTGAGATAAGGCCCTGCTGAAGCGAAGGGTGGGAGTTTATCTGCTCCCTGTGTCCCCGGCCCCGCAGGGCCTGGACATGGTCATGCATTCGGATGCACGGAAGGTGGAGAGCCGCGTGGGACTTGTTACTATGCGGGTTGCAGCAGCGTACTTCAAAAGCTCTCCTGTTCAACTGAAAAACCGCTCTGCAAAAGCAGAACGGCAAACGAAAAACTGGTTTTTTCGGGCCATCCCGCGCATCGGCTTTCGCCTGCCACCGTGGAATCGTATCTCGGTTGGCGCCCCCGGGGGGTTGTCTCTTGATGCTGGCTGAAATATAGGAAACGAATTCTTTTCGTCAATCAACCTTTGCCTGATAGTGCTTTCCATGTTATTTTCAGGTGTCGTATGGTGGGTTAATGGAACTGAAAGGTTGAGTGGTATGAGGATTGCAGACATATACAAAGGGAACACGTCGGTTCTTTCTCTTGAGGTCTTCCCGCCCAAACCGGAGTACAGCCTTAAATCAGTTTTCAGAACTCTGGATGGTACTCCGTGATCTTAATTCCGGTGAAGTGACCTGACTGGCTGATTGAGATATTTACTGTTGTAAAAACAGTTGGGCAACCCGTCTTAATTATGCTGACGGGGTACTAGTACTCTGTCAGGTATTAAGTGTCGGTATAATGCGCCGTTATTCTGAGTTCCTGCAAGGCGCGGATGAGGGCGCATAGCAACGCTATGTAACTGAATCCGTAACGCCGCAGGGGCTCTGAAGAACCAGCAGGATGCGACAGTTAATGCTTGACAGGGTACTACTACTAACCGCGGCAGGTTCCCCGAAGGGAATTCAGTTTTTCGAAAATTTAGTACAGGAGAGACTATGAATGCATTAATCCTGGTTATTCTGGCGATGGGTTACGGTGAGGCCAGAACCGATATCCTCAGTCAGACAGTTACTTATATGGAACTCTCTTCTGATGAAATGATTGCTGATTCGATATTTGAAGAGCTCAAAGATAAGGCTGACGCGCAGCAGCACCCCTGGAACCCATGGGTCAGCCAGTTCTTTCCATGCGTAAAGGAAGAATATGAGAATACCGGGCTGTATGAGTTTCTGCTGAATATGCCCAAAGGCGCTGTTCTGCATGTGCACCCCAGCGCAATGGGCGATTACTATGCGCTTTTCGATCTTGTCTCTATGCGTGATGACTGTTACTTCGATCCTTCAAACGGATCGTTTGAATTATTCATGGATTCCGTTCCGGAAAGTGACTGGCTGCAGGTTTCCGAGATGCTCGCTTCAGCTTCTGATGAAGCCGCGATGCGTGACAGTCTGATTGATTACATCCTTATTGATGAAGCTGATGAATACCTTCCCGATGTCTGGGCTGAATTTGAGCAGATGTTTGGAAGGGTAGGGGGTCTTTTTGCTGATCCTGCTGTAGCTTACCACTATGTTTACCAGGCATTGTACGTTTACGCTCTTATGGATAATGTACAGCATATAGAACTTCGTGCCCACACACCTTCTGGTGAAAATGTCGAGTTTTATCTGGGCGTGGTGGACAGCCTTGCAGACCAGGGAATTGATATAAGCGTAAGGATCATCTACTGTGATTCCAGGTATCTTTTTCCCGGAGAAACGATTGAAAACTTCCGTGAACGAATAACAGGCAGTATGAAAGCAGCAGCCGACCTTATGGCACAGTACCCCGGCATTGTTGTTGGTGCCGATGTTTATTCCGAAGAAGATAAGGGCGCTACAGCGTTTTACATGGCACCTATGATGGAAGAGGCCTGTGAGTACAGTATGGCTGAATACGGATTCAAACTCCCTCTGTTCCTGCATGATGGTGAAAGCAGTTTCCCAACCGGTGTACCCGATACTCCCGTTTCATTATTCGGACCATATCCGGGGAATGTGAACAACAATGTTATCGATGCCTATCTTCTTGGAGTTGAAAGAGTAGGCCACGGTATTGAGCTTGCAAAGCTGCCTGAACTCGCGGTAATGTACGCCGAGGAAGGAATTCCTCTTGAAATATGCCCGATAAGCAACCAGATACTTGGTTACACGCCTGACCTGAGGAACCATCCCGCCGTTCCTCTTATGCGAAACGGAGTACGTATTTCCATCAACCCTGACGATCCCGCAATGTTCGGCTATACCGGTGTAACTTTCGATTTCACAGTTGCCGTTCTTGCCTGGGATCTCTCTCTTTCTGATGTGAAGAGACTGATCATGAACTCCATAGAAGATGCCGCTATGACCGATTCTGAAGAAGATGAACTCATGAGTCTGTGGCAGGGCAAATGGGACGAGTTCATATCATATACCATTGGAAGCAACGAGGACGTCCCCGGTTTCTAATGGCACGAAAAGAAATCCAGCCCCGCTCTCTTTATGGCTTCAATGTAATCCTCGTTGGACAGATGCCTCTCAGCAGCCGAGTAGTGAAGGCCGAAGATGAACTGCGGAATGTTGATCATGCCGGTTACCTCCACGTTCCTTCTGAACCTTTCCGCCAGTTCCGGTCCTCCCGATACAAGGCAGGCATTCTCAACGGTTCTCAATGCTTCCTTATCCGGATTCTTCTGACCTTCGAAGCGGTACTTTGACCGCATGCCTTTCAGGAGTTCCTCCTCCGTGGGCTCCCGGTACTTCTCCGAATGTACCACCAGACTCATGGGCAGCTTCGGTGATGGAGAAGGATGCCCGGCAACAGCAGGATGGCCAAGGCAAACAAGAACTACCGGTATTACTCCCTGAGGGAGGCTGAACTTCTCCCGGCACTGATCCCAGAACTCTATGATGGTGCCTATGTAAACGGTTCCCAGCCCCAGGGAGTCGGCGGCAACACACCCGTTCTGAGCGGCTATCACTGTATCCTGAAAGGAAATCCAGAAATGTGGAAATGACCTGTCAGCAGAGAACGGAGCCGCCTCCAGTCGGCACCAGTCAGCAATCCTCTTCAGGTCAATGCAGTAGATCAGGTTCACAGGAGCCTTACCGATGAACTCCTGCTCACACTTCTCCCCCAGCCAGGAAGAGGTATCCCTGTTCCGTACCGTGATTATGGAGAAGGGCTGAAGGTTTCCGCCGCTTGCTCCGTGAATTGAAGCAGCAAGCACCTGCTCAAGTTCCTCATCAGTCACCGGTTCATCCGAGAAGCTTCTCAGGCTTGCCCGATTGGTCAGGATCCTCATTACATCATTCATACTCAGGTCCTTTCGACAGATAGAAAGCAGATATCAGAATATCGGCAGCACTCCCGGATTCGGATTCAGCTTCATGCATCTCCCTGAACTGTTATCTCAAACATGTTCGTATAAACAGGCTGAAATCAACCTGTATTGTCGTCCGGTATTTATTGTACTTGAAATATAACCTATTCAGGAAGTGCCGCTTGTGGTATACATTCACCGGGCGATACACCCACACGGTCTGTTCCGGAATGACAGGGTCGGGCAGGGCCCCACACAGCATCAAGGCTCTGCTGGAAGGAACCGAATTCAACGTGAGTAAATAGGATTCAGCCCTTGAGGTAGATGAAGTGCTTGAACTTAAACCAGGGAGAACCGATGTTCAGATAATTCTTCTTGCTCCTGCCTGGTCCACGGTGTATATGATCACGGACTGCAATGGTGGTTCTCCGCTGATAATACCTGCATGGAAAGACGTAAATCACGGGAAGCAGTAGAAAGAAAGGACAAATACATCTTGAATAAGTCATCCACCGGTTCGCCCCGAAAAGCTACTGCAAAATCCCCCGAATCATCAGAATACCGGGACAAAATGCTTGAACAGGATACAGTGAATCTCTCATTGCCCCATGGAAGACGCGTAGGGCAGCCTGGCCATGACATTGCCCTTCAATACCTGAGGCGCCGGATGGGAGAAATCGGACTGGAGTATTTCCTTGATTATGATTACTCCCTGCCCTACACTGCCCTTGATCCAACCAGTGCTCAGATGATCGAATTCACCAACCTCGCAGGCCTTATACACGGTACCAACAGAACAGCCATGCCGGTGCTGATAGGTGCTCACTACGACAGCGCGATCGATGCGCCATGTTCAGATGATAATGCGGTTTCAATAGCTCTTCTTCTTCGTGTTGCCGAAATTCTGATGAGAAAGACTCCCAGGCGTAACGTGATACTGGCATTCTTTGATGCGGAGGAGGCGCCTTTCTTTCAAACAGAGAACATGGGGTCCATACGGTTCTGCAGAGATCACTGCAGGGGACTGGATTTCGCATGCGTGATTATCCTCGATATGATCGGTCACGATTTCCAGGTTGGTATCCCTCTGCTGGACATGCTTCTGCCGGGGATACGTGAACTGCTTTTCGTATTGGGTTCTGAGAGTCATATTCAACTTCCAACCATTGTAGAGCAGGCGGCGTCATGTGCCAGACGTCTCAGGATACTCCCCACTCTGAACAGGTACATAGGTGATATGTCAGATCATCTGGCGTTCAGGGCCGGAGGACAGCCATATCTCCTGCTCAGCAAGGGCCGTGGGCGCCATTCCCATCAGCCGGAGGATGGAATCGACTGGATAAATTTCAGCAGAGTCAGGAGAATATTGGATTTTCTGCTTGAAATCCTAAGGTTGCTGGATAAGGCTCCCATGAACAGGGGAAGGAAAACCATAGACCCTTATGAGTTAGAGTTAAGAATGATACGAAGAGCAATCGGATGGCCCCTTCCCCTTATGCTGAGATATATTGGATTACGCAAACGGTCCCTGCAATCACGGAGGGATCTGGATGCTCTTGCCGGAAAACTGTCAAAACTGATAAAACTTTAGCCCGGGTCATATCAGTGTGCTGATCGGTATCCTGTCTCCGGCTTTCCGGGTATGCGGCGAACAACGAAGAAAGTTACGATGGCTACAAGCCCTGCAAATGTAAATACGGCCCATGGCGCGATCATCACCCAGAGAATTCCGCCAATCAGCGGAACGATCATAGAAACGGCATGATCGAGAGTTCCCCCAAGTCCCATCGTCGGGATCATATCATTTTTGTCATGAACAATACTCGACAGATATGTTGTTCTGGCCATCGCCAGGCTGAACAGAAGTTCATCCATAATAAAGAATGAGTATAGAAGAAGCAGCGCTATTCCGGGTTGAAACAGATTCGGAACCAGAGCATACCCGGAGCACAACAACGCGATGAGAACAGCATCTATCATCAGTATCGTTCTCTCTCCGAATCTGTCGATCATATTGCCGAACCACGGTTTGACGAACAATCCAAGGATCGCGCTGATACCCATGACAAGAGCAAGATCAGGTGCGGTCTGAGCGAATAAGCTTACCAGCAGCCATGGAGCAAAAGTCAGGAATATCTGTTTTCTCGCTCCGAAAAGCATACAGAGCAGATAGTAGAGTCTGTATTCCTTTCGATACAGGAATCGTTTCACCTTCGTTGCTGATCTGTTCTTTTCTTTCCTCTCGGGGAGCGTGAATGAAAACACCGCTCCTAGAACCATGATCCCCGCCGCAAAGAGCCAGATCATTCTGAAATCCGCTTCAAAATGCTTCATCAGCAGCCATACGGCACCTGCACCCAGTATCAGGCCTCCGGATCGAAACGCGCCTATGCGACCAAGTACCCAGCCTCTGCGGTTCACTCCCGCAAGATCGATCGCTACAGCATCTCGAAGAGGCATGAATGCATGGGTCGATGTCGACCATAGAACCATGAAAATGACGAATGTCGGGAGTGTGCCTGCCAGAAACGCCAGCCCGATAAAGGCCGCTATCCCAATAATAAAGACCCCTCCGAACGCATTATGTCTCCGTATGGAAACAAGAATTCCAGTGATGAATACAAGCAGAAAACCCGGAAGCTCACGCGGAACTTCAAGTGCTCCCCGCACATCACCTTCAATGCCTATATGGTTTTTCAGAAAATCAGGCATGACCGATGAAAAGATTGCTCCGGCACAGGCCATGAGCGCCACAATAATGAGCAGCCTGATCAGTGATGGCTTCACTTATGACATTCTGTAAATGTCGAGATTGAATTCCTGATGGCTCTGATATGCGCAGGACCCGTTCCGCAGCAGCCGCCGATTATCGACACACCGGCATCAACCAGCTCTTTCGCCTTCTCCGCCATGAACTCTGGTGATTCCGGATAAACAAGCTCCCCGTTTTCGATTACAGGAAGGCCGGCATTTGACTGGATAATGAGGGGAAGAGTGGTATGCTTTCTGTATTCCCTCGCAATCCTTATCATGTCTTCGATTCCATTTCCGCAGTTGGAACCTATGACATCCGCACCGGCTTCTTCGAGCGTGCATGCCGCTTTTTCGATCGTTACGCCCATGATTGTAAAAAAACCTTTAGGAGTCGCGTCAAAGGTCATGGTCGCCATGACCGGGATTCCAGGTGCCATCTTTCTGGCTGCTTTCAGAGCCAGAAGCATTTCAGCGAGATCCATCATCGTCTCGATGCAGATTACATCGCATCCCGATTCGAAAAATGCCTGCATCTGTATTTCAAAGCTCTTGTAAACAATCTCAGGATCGGTATCCCCGTACGGTTTCAGGATCTGTCCGCAGGGGCCGCAGGATGCGGACACATACGCCTTGCCCGAAACAACCCGGCTCACCGCTGAAACGGCATTCCTGTTGATCAGGGGTGCTTCATCCGCAAGAGAGTAAGATGCAAGTTTCAGGGGGGATCCCCCGAAGGTATTGCTCTGGATTATATCAGCTCCAGCATCGAGATAGAGCCTGGCGATATCCTCAAGTACATCGAGCCTTGAGAGGTTCATTGCTTCAGGGCACTCACCGCTTTTAAGCCCTCTTTCGAACAGCATGGTTCCAATGGCTCCGTCCGCAATAAGTATTTCACCATTTTTCAGACGTTCAAGCAGCTTATTCATTGACTATTTGCAGGGAAAAATGATTCGACCGTCTCAACTGCATTGGCGCCATCATAACTGTACGCGTCAGCGCCTATTTCAAGCGCATATTCCTTTGAGACGGGCGCCCCGCCTATGACGATCCTGATTTTACCGAAAAGTCCCTCATCTTTTGCCAGATCAACTACTTTCTTCATGACAGGCATAGTTGTTGTAAGAAGAGCGGACATTCCGATGACATGCGCGTTCTCTTCTCTGGCCACACTGATGAACTTCTCCGCAGGAACATCGTTTCCAAGGTCAATAACCTCAAATCCAGCGCCCTTGAGAAGAATCGCAACCAGGTTTTTCCCGATATCATGCAGGTCATCTTTTACGGAACCTATTACAACCTTGCCCCGGATCGGAATTCCCTCCTTGATCAGAAGCGGCTTCAATACCTCCATCGCACCGTTCATCGCTCTTGCGGCAAGCAGAACATCGGGAAGGAAAATGTCATGGTTCTTGAATTTCTCACCAACGATATTCATTCCCGCGATCAGACCATTGCTAAGTATTTCTTTCGGAGGTATCTGTTTCTCAACAGCATCTTTCGTGAGTGAGGCAACGATCTTATCAAAACCGTTCTGCAGATTGAAAGATATCTGATCCAGAAGTTCCATATTTATCCTCCTCGTATCCTTACGGATCTTACTTCAAATCACGCATCCTCTCGATACATGACTTTGTCCTGCATGTATCACAGAAAGGGTACGAATTCACAAATTCATGAATTTCCCCGGCCCCGGCAATAAGCACACCGGACAGTGACTTTACAGGGATCATAAGACAACTCTCATTCAATGTTATGCCTATCTCTTCAGGATGAAGAACTTCAAATAGTTTTTTCTGTCCGCTTATGTTCCATCCGCAGTACCCCGGGCTGTAGCTAAGTACCCGCCATGAAGATGCCGCTGGTTCCTTTACGGCAAGTTCCGACTGCAGATGCTGCGCGGCAAGATCAGTGAGTTTGTCCGCAGCATAAGACGAGACCGAATCAAGCATATATCCGGATGCATAATCTCCATTGTCAAAGAGTCCCGTCACTTTTGAACTCAGAACAGGTCCGAGCGTAACAGCGAACAGCGCGAGATAACTGCTTTTCCTGTAAATATCCTCTACCGGGTTCTCGGGTTCGTTCAACCCTTCTCCCCGGAATACTTCCTTGAATTCTGAGATGGTTATCCCGACTATGATCCCTGCAGGCTCTGCAAGTTTCTGAAAAAGCTCGATCGCTCCTTCATAAATCAGCTCGAAGTTCTCAGTAAATTCAGCTTCTTCGGGAATGCCCTGGCTGCGGAGTATTGCAGCGCGGTCAAGATCTACATCTTCCGGAGCAAAATCAACGATCATCTCATAAACCCTCATGCGGAAGCAAAGTCATCCCGAACCTTGCGGCTTCCGCTTTCATGATCCCCGTCATTTCCACCAGAACATCATCAGGCAGCCCTGTGGGTTCCCAGGTTCCCAGCAACCTTTCAATCTCTCTTTTTGCCCGGTCGCCTATGGTAAGGCTCCCCTCTTCCTTCCACCTTGAACTGTTCGCGCGGTCAATTACCGTACCCGGGAAATAATGCTCATCCCGGAGATATTTCCTTGTATGGTTCGCAATCAGAAGGTGCTTTTCCTTGAGAAGTTCCTCGAAAACGGGTATGGCAGGAAAATCTTCTTTCGGTTCTATTCCCCTTGTCAGCCTGAGTGTCATTCCGCAGATTTCGTTATCTACGACCAGTTTTTCAAGGCTCTGACAGCTTTCGAAATCCAGCATTCCCGGTCCGGATATGCTGTTTATCCCGGCCAAAGCAGCGAGAGTCGCGCCCATCGAAGTTTCCAGCCCCGCCTGCGCATCCAGTTTCTTCGCATCGCTCAGGGCAATGTATGCCTGAGTGGGAAGGTTCAGATATTTGCCTATTTCATTAAAGGCGCAATCTATCATCTGCGTTTCCACAGCTCCCATCGGCGTTGTCTCGTACCTCACATCAAACGCTGCGGGTGAGCCTCCGTAAATGATCGGAGTACCGGGTTGCGTGAGCTGGCTCAGCACGACACCGCTCAGAGTCTCCGCCGTATGCTGCACGAGACTTCCAACAAGGGTTACGGGAGCCATGAAGCCGGAAAGCGGCATTGAAATGTATTCGACAGGGATGAAATTCTCAGCGCAATCCACCAGATTCTGAGAAGTAACGTCGCTCCACTTAAGAGGAGCGGTCGGACAGCAGGAGAATATCGTTAAAGGCTTCTCCCTCAGCGCATGTCTCGACCCTCGCACTGCCAGCTGCAGATCCTTCATCACGTTGAACGCATCAATTGTAAAAGCACCCGTCACCACAGGCTTCTCGCCGTACATAAGGCTGAGGAAAAGCCTGTAACTGTCCGATATCTTCTCGTGGACATCCGCGGGAATGAACGCGGTGCTCTGGGAAGCGATATTATCAAGTTTGCTTACAAGCTTCACATACTCGACATAATCGGCAGTTGATGGTTTTCTGATCTCACCGCTCTTAGAATCAAGAATATTGATCGCCGCGGAACCGGGAGTGAAGTAAACGTTATGATCCGTTAGATCATGTGTTTGTCTGCCCATAACATCGTAAAGTTTCACTGAATCCGGCGCAGATTTAAGAGCTTTATCGATAATGTCAGCGGTGAAAAGCACATGCTTTGTGCCCGAGTTCACATTTGCCCCATGATCCGAAAGCATCGAAAGAACACCATCATTATGAATTTCCATGCCCAGATAACACAGGATATCCCGCGCTTCTGAAATAATCCTTTCAATGAGTTCATCGCTTAACAACCTGAATACCGGCCTCATAAAAGCTCCTCACATTTGAGAAGGATCAAATACCAGAGATTAAAGAAAGTAGAGATGTTTCATATACGCGTCAAGTTGATGAGATCGATTCATCAATGTGAGTAAAACAGTTAAATTGCAACTGCGCCGAAGGCTCCGGCATCTCGTCCCATATCCTGCCGTCCAGTGTCCTCCCCCCGGAGGAGTGGTGCGCCCCGCCCCATTGTTTGAAGTAGAAAGCTATCCCCTCCGTAATGCACCTGTCCCGGAGGGTTCGAACCCACTCTATCCTCATGAGTCTCGCGTCAGGTCCGGATTCCCCGCCAACCGCAGCCCAGTGAATACCCGAGAGATCCACATCAGAAACATCCGAGAGCAGCGGCTCGAAGGATATGAACCGAACCAGCGCATCCACACAACGCAGACTCTCCAGCCTATGATACACCTTCCTGTTCTCCACTGTAGTCCCGGCCCATACGTTCACAGGCCAGGGTATCCTCCCCGAGAGCTCGGCCATACGCTCCGGCCTTTTCGTCAGAAGCTGGAATACATGCCTGTCGCAACGGCGCATGACATCGAACACGCGCTGGATAAAATCGTCCGGCACGATCGGATGAAAGAGGTCCCCCATAGAGGTCATGAAAACGAGCCGCGGCTTCCTCCAGTGGATCGGCTTCTCCAGCGCATTTTCGTGGACCGCGACCTCGAACCCCTGACGGTATTTCTCCACTCCCATCGCCTTTAGCCGCAGGGCAATACCCCTGGCATAGCAATGCTCACACCCCTCGCTCACCGGGCTGCACCCGGTTACAGGATTCCAGATTTCATGTTTCCATTCACTCCTCGAAGCTGCCACTGAGGGTCCTCCACTGGCCAATCTGTACCGGGTCATAGGTTTGCAGGTCACCATCATATTGAGGAGATAACTCAAACGGAGCTGACCCGATCAGCGTTATGCTGCCCTATCTGATAAGCACGACTCTGTCCGTGAGAACCATATCACCGAAATCTGCAAAAGCAAGAGTATTTCTGCTTTCCGTTCGATTGTGTCCTCATTTTTCTGTGAATTCATGAAGATCACTTACTCAGTGCAGCCATCATCGCCACAATTGTGTGAAATGAATCCCTGAGACTGTAGTAGCCCAGCTTCGATTAATAAGCATGATTGCCCGAAGGGTGCGCGACATTCGATATTTCTTCCGGCACCATCAGATACCAGTCATTTATAAGCTTACATCCCTCCCGCTTGTCTTGAATCATATAATCAGATTGCATGGGGCACAGTTCTTGCAGGCGCTGCAGCTATAAATCTTCAAACATCAGAATTTCTCGAATCAGTTGCACAGCAGGAAAGTTATATTATAAATCAGGTATTATCATCATACTCGACAGGAGGGCACAAATGACAACCATTGATCTCCTGGATGAACACTACTTATAGAATTTCTTCTAACTCTTAATGGGCGTAACATGAGTGGAGTGATCAATGGGAGAATTTTATGCGGTCTACCAGTTTCTGACAGGAAGCGGTTTTTCGATCCTCAAGCAATTCACCGATTAATCCTGTGCATTGTTGCCAGTCGTGATTTACCTTTTGAATCCCAGGCACTCAAATAATCGCGCTACAGTCTTCATTGGCATAAACATTCGTGTTCTACCCTCGTGTTTATACAGAATTTCAAAACCATATTTCAAATAGAATCGCTCAACCTTTTCGTTTAGACAGTCAACGATAACTGCATAAGCTCTCATGTGAGAATTTATACTCCATATATGTTCGAGAGCCTTTATCAGGGTGATTTTCCCCAATCCATGATTATGATACTTCGAATGAACAGCCATTTGCGCGAGCAGAAATACTGGTACCGGGTAATGTGGCAGTTTCCCGGCAAGTGCTTGGGGCAGTTTCTTTTTACTTATGGAACTGGGCGCAACCGTGTAAAAGGCACAGATGGGATACTTGTCATTTGAAAGAAGCACAGAACCCTGTAACAGCATTGTAGTGCTGATCCCGGCTTTCATATGCTTCGCTGCTTGAGTTTGGATGAACTTGTTTAATTCTGGTTCATCACAATCATCTGATGAGTTCTGCGGGACTTGAATCATTCCCTTACTTCCGCAGACACTGCAATATTCCGGGTATTACTTAGAGGCGACACCGTCCGGTATTGCCGGGTCCATCAAGGGACACAACGATGCTGACCGTACAGGTGAGGCGGACACGTCACCATGCTTTCTATCAAGGGGTTCTTCTCTGTCGCTTCTCCAGCTTCCTTTTTGCCTTTTGTGCTTGTTTGTTTATCTTCTGTTTCCGCTCCTTGTCCTTATCCTTCTTGCCTTTGTCTCCCATTGCGTACCTCCTTCCCCCGTTGTCCCTCATCTTCTCGCCGCTACAGCACCGCTGCGTCGTCAGTTCTGTCTTTGCCTGCTTCCATGAGTATTCCTGCTTGGCCAACACTTATAGAGATTCTTTATTCATGGAATCTTACTAGTGTCCCATTGAGGTAATTTATCTAATATCTTCAATATACGAAGCATTTTAACTGTACACGATTTGAACGCACTTCCTCCATATTATCTACTATACCACGGATGGAGGATTCATGCACTCAGGACGTTTAATCTTTTCTCAATTAATGGATTACCTGCCCCGGAGAGCTTTCGATCATTGCGTAAATAAGTACTCAGGCAATTACAGAGTGCGGCACTTCACCTGCAGAAGTCAATTCTTCTGCATGGCCTTCGGACAGCTCACCTATCGGAACGGTCTCAGGGATATTGTGGCCTGTCTCAATGCGCATCACAACAAGCTTTATCACATGGGTATCCAGGGTGGAGTATCACTCAATAATCTCGGCTCTTCAGAAATTTGCGTACATAGCCTGAGTGTACAGGTGTGAACATGATACTATATTTCAATGGCTAACAACCACGTAAGTCATTGAAGGAGCATCATGTCCACAAGTCAATTATACCACAAT
>WTBT01000072.1 GCA_013138965.1 Candidatus Aegiribacteria sp. | reverse complement strand
GATAATGGTAGCTTCATCTCCATCGCCATAGCCCAATTGAGCGGGGCCGGCTGTCCATAAGGTATCGTTAAATCCAACCTCCCGCCATGAAGTTCCCTGGTCTGAACCATCATCCAGATATTTCCAGGCAGCGCCGGAATTGACAAGAGTCGTTTGAGCCTTCACCGAACCATATAGAAACAGCACGGGAATAATAGTGATAAAAAGAAATTTCGTAATAGTCATAACAATCCCCCCCTTTAAATTTAGTATGGGAATATTGAAGAAGAATCCGATTCTGTCAATGGTAATATTCCAATATATTCCTAATCTGATCTTGTTTGTATGGAATATATATTTCTTATATAGCGTATTTGTATAAAGTTAATATTAATACAAAGGGAATGTTATATTTTGTAATATTCTATATTATTTTTGATTACCATGAAGAGTTGTGGATACTTTACAATCAGAATACCGGCAGAGAAGCTAATTGAACTGGAAATTGTGGTCCTTGCGAAATATGCGTATATGACTTTCAATAAAATATAAGTACTAATATGGATTATAAGGAATGATTATTAGCGTTTTACTAACAAATACAGGTAATAATGCTGCTAATTGTCTTCAGGCTGCAGAAAGACAGCGGCAAGAGGGGGCAGCGTAAGGCTTATTGAGTGCGGGAGGTTGTGCATGCCGTAGGGCTTTGACATGACTCTTCCAAGATTGCCCCTGCCGGAACCGCCGTAGATATTCGAGTCTGAATTAAGGATCTCAGCGTATGTACCCTGCCGGGGCACACCTATCAGGTAATTCTCCCGCAAGGCCGGGGTCATGTTGAAAACGCATACAACGCAGCCGCCTTCACCTGAGTATCTGAGGAACGAAACAACCGTTGACTGTGTATCGCTGAAGTCTATCCATCTGAAACCTTCCGGACTGCAATCCAACATGTGGAATGCGGGGTTGCGCATGATTATCGTGTTCAGATCGCTTACGAATGCTTTCAGTTCAGAGTGCTCATCGTACTGGAGAAGATCCCAGTCAAGCTCGGTATCGTGATTCCATTCGTTCCACTGCCCGAACTCGCTTCCCATGAAGAGAAGCTGTTTCCCCGGATGTGCCCACTGATAGGATAGAAGAAGTCTTAAACTGGCGAACTGCTGCCACCTGTCACCGGGGCATTTGCTCAGGAGGGATGACTTGCCGTGAACCACCTCATCGTGCGAGAAGGGAAGTACGAAATTCTCGCTGAAAGCGTAAAGGAGGGAGAAGGTCAGGCTGTCCAGGTGGTGTTTGCGGTGGACGGGCGCCCTCTGAAAGAAGTTCAGCGTGTCGTGCATCCAGCCCATGTTCCATTTGAATGTGAAGCCAAGGCCTCCATGTTTCACAGGAGTTGTGACTCCTGGCCAGGAGGTGCTTTCTTCGGCGATGGTCATGGCTCCCGGGAAATCCCTTGCGATTATGGAGTTAAGCGTCTTCATGAACTCTATAGCGCCAAAGTTCTCTCTGCCTCCATACTCATTCGGTATCCACTCACCATCCTTGCGGGAGTAATCAAGGTAGAGCATTGAGGCTACAGCATCCACTCTCAGTCCGTCGATATGGTATTTATCCAGCCAGAAGAGCCCGCTCGCAACGAGGAAGTTTCTGACTTCCCTTCTGTCGTAATTGAAAACAAGGGTCTTCCAGTCTGGATGGGTCCCTTTTCTGGGGTCTTCATGTTCGTAAAGGCATGTTCCGTCGAACCTGGCGAGACCGGTGGCATCCGAAGGAAAATGAGCAGGCGCCCAGTCCAGGATCACTCCTATATCAGCGTTGTGGCATCTATTCACGAATTGCTGGAAATGTTCCGGTTTTCCCAGGCGGCTGGTAGGAGCGAAGTAGCCTATGGTCTGATAACCCCACGACCCATCGAAGGGATGTTCCATTACAGGCAGCAGCTCTACATGTGTGAAACCGAGCTCTTTCAGGTACGGAACAAGTTCATCCGCCAGTTCATCCCAGGATGTGAAATCCCTCCAGTCCTGTGATCCCTTCCAGGAGGAGGCGTGCATCTCGTATATGGACAGGGGTGACGTAAGGGGGTTCCATCCGTTTCTTTTTTTCATCCAGGTGGAATCCGTCCACTCGAAAGAATTGATATCGGATACGACGGAGGCGGTTCTGGGGCGGAATTCAGCTGCCAGAGCCAGAGGATCTGATTTATCGATGATTTCCCCGGTATTGGTTCGAAGCGAGTACTTGTAGAGGTCGCCGGTGGATATGTTCGGAATAAACAGCTCCCAGACTCCTGCCGCACCTCTTGAGCGCATGGGATGGCGTCTCCTGTCCCAGTCGTTCCAGGTGCCGATTACGCTCACCGAGGAGGCGTTTGGAGCCCATACGGAGAAAAGAACTCCATCTGTGTCTCCGGTGGTCCATGCCCTTGCTCCGAACTTGTCGTAGAGCTTGTAGTGGTTCCCCTCGGCAAGAAGGTGCAGGTCCAGCTCTCCCAGCTGGGGAAGGAAGCTGTAGGGATCCTTTGTCTCCCAGGATGAATCATCGGTACTGAAAACAAGTGTATAGGAAAAGGGTTCCGCGTTCGGCTTTGATGTCCAGACAAACAGCCCCGCATCCGCAATCCTGTTCATCTTTAGCGGTTTCCTGTTCTCTATTCTGATTGAGGCTTCTGCAGCGGCAGGGCAGAACGTCCTTACCTCGATCCTGTTGCCGTTATCCTGACCCAGGGAGTGCATGCCGAGGAGTATGAAAGGATCGGTAAGGATAGCGTTCTCAATGCTCGAGATCTCAGCGTCTGTAAGAGTCGTTTTCACTACAGGATGATAATCATTCCCAGGCCAAGAAGCAGAAGGTAACCGAGGGAATCTGTGAAGGCGGTGAGAAGGATATTGCTTCCAAGGGCCGGATCCCTTCCAATGGCTTTAAGTATCAGTGGGATAGCTGCTCCAAGCAGACCTGCAAGGCCCATGTTGCCCACTATGGCAAGGAAGATAACAAGACCAAGCAGAAGGGGGTCTGTGCTGCCGGGGAAGAGTATGGCTACCGCAGAGGCCACCGATCCCGCAACCAGCCCCAGAAGAATACCTACCCTTGCTTCCTTGAAAATAGCTTTCAGGCTGGATGAGAACTCCATTTCCCCAAGAGCTATGCCTCTGGTTATTACGATGAGGGACTGGTTACCAGTATTGCCTCCTATCCCGGCCACTATCGGCATGAAGGCAACGAGTGTTGCCACTGATTCTATGGTTCCCTGAAATATCCGTATAACCGTGGATGCCACAAAGGCGGTAAAAAGATTAACCCATATCCATGGGAAACGCTGTCTGAAAGCTGTTGATACAGGGCTGAATATTCGATCTTCTTCCCGTAGACCTGCCATCCTGTACATGTCTTCAGTAGCCTCTTCCTCCATAACATCGAGAAGACTGTCACCCGGTATAACTCCAATCAGCCTGTGATTGTCATCTACAACGGGGATAGCCATTATGTTGTACTTCCTGGAAAGTATTGCCGCTTCTTCACGGTCTGAATTACCGTTTACGGTAAAAGGATCCGCCATCATGATGTTTCTTACATTTGTACCATGCGGACAGGTTATCAACCTTCTAAGAGGAATTACACCGGCGAGTCTGTCATCACTGTCGATAACATAGACGTAGAATGGAACATCCACATCCTCGCTCTGTTCACGTATTGTATTCACCGCCTGTTCAGCGGTAAGATCTGTTTTAACAGACATATAGCTTGTACTCATCCAGTATCCGGCGGAATCCTCCGGGTATATGAACAGCTGCTCTATTCTGTCTCTTTTAACAGGAGGAAGAAGCTGCATTATCTCATCTCTGCGGTCCTCCGGCACCGCTTCAAGGAAAAGCAGCGCATCGTTGGATTCAAGAGATGAGAGAAGTTCAGCCGCGCGATTATCCTCGAGTCTCTCAAGTATTTCAAACAGGATGCCCTCGGGAAGTTCCATGAGCACCTTGTCAGCCATTTTCTGGGTAAACAGTATTTCAACCAGCACCGTTGCCTCGGGTGGCGTAAGGATACCGAACAGGTCCGCGATATCCGCAGGATGCATTTTTTTCAGAACAAGAGCCGCTCTGCTGCGAGTTCCGCTTACGATAAGCTTGCGAATATAATCACTGTGTTTCTGAGTTATCGGCAACTTTCACCCCCTAATGGTTCTATGGAAATTAATCGATGTTGCTTTTCTGTCAATGGCAATGGTTAGGGGCTATATACAACAATGTCATCATTTGAAAAAACCGGGAACAGTTTTGGCTGTTCCCGGCACGCATCCGGATTGTACGGTTTTTCTGGAAATACTTACCAATACTTGCCGATAAGCAGGTATACTATGGTCCAGATACCCACAATTATGCCAAGAAGACCAAGTGTACTCTGCTTGGAGGCGAGTTTGGCAATCATCTCATCCATCTTCGCCTTGGCATCTGCAGAACTGACGAATGATTTGATGACACCTATGCCAAGAAGCAGACCGAGACAAAGCTGAAGTAATCCTGAAGCAATCCATGTCAGTGAACCTACGGGTATATGCTGGAACCAATTCAGATGAGTCAGGAATCTGATGACCTGAATAAGTCCGTAGATTGCTGAAAGGGCGCCTATCCATCCCTGGTAGGGCGTCATCTTCGCGATGATTCCCTTTGCTTCAGGCTTTTTTGCAATGATCAGGTTTGGCGCTGCAAGTATTCCCAGCACGACAAGCCATATACCGTTAATATAGCTAATCCCAAGATAACCCATTTCCACCTCCTGTTTGATATTAACTGTTCTTACAGTATGCTGAATAACGAGGGGTATATCTCAATCCGGTTATATTTATTTCTGCCGGTAAAAAACCCCTGGAGTCCAGCGTTGTTCAATCCTTCTTACGCTTACGCATCAATTGAAATATCGAAGATTCTTTCCCTTGCGCAAGTGTCAGTGTTGTATCCGCAGAAACCGCAGCTCCAGGATCCAAGGAGCTTGTCCGACAATGATACATTGGCGCAAAACCCACACAGCCGGCTATAGCACTCGCATATTATCGTGAAATACATCCGGCATTCTCCTCAAATCCCCGAGCATTCTATATCAGCCGTGATGATCTTCTGCTCAATGCACATTGAAGGACACACTCCTGCATTTGCAGGCAAAATAGCCGGAACCTTTTCTGGATTGATCATATATATGATACAGTGATAGTTAACGTTGTAACCTGATTGATTATAATTGACATTGATCTCATCGAATATTGACACGCTGGAACTTCAAGGGTAGCATTGGCATTAATCAGTAAAACGATTAATCCACCATGCATGGGAGACATACTGTGTACGAGAATTCACTTACTGAAAAAAGACAGTTTTCGAGGGCAAGTGTTGAATGCGAGCTAACAGTAAGCCCAGTGAACTTGCCTGTGCTTCCCGCGACGGTCATCAATCTAAGCGCCTCAGGGATATACTGCGTCTGTTCCAGGAGTATAGGCGAGCTTTCCAGGGTTAACATCGTCCTGCGTCTGAATGGTGGGGAAGATATACGGGCAAGATCAGTGGTGATCAGGGAAGAAGAACTCTACGACGGCTCCTATGGTATCGGCCTCTTTTTTACACGGATCACAGAACAGGAAAGAAAAATAATTATCGAATACACATCTGACATGGAATCAACTGGTTGATATTATGAAAACAATACTGGCAACAGTTCTGTTCTTGGCATTTTCCATCTCCAGCGCAGCGAAATATGCAGGAGAATTCCTCTATGTGGGCGCCGGCGCCAGAGGACTGGGTATGGGAGGAGCCTTCTGCGCCATTGCGGACGATGCCTCCGCCGGATACTGGAACCCTTCCGGACTTCACCTTATTGACGGCCAGGAAGCCCAGTTAATGCACTCGGAAAGGTTCGGCGGAATAGTCAGGTACGATTACCTTGGTTATGGAAGGTCAGACGGCTCAACCGGCTATGGCGTAAGCCTTTTCAGAACGGATGTCGGAGATATAGCGAACACCAACAACCTCGAGTATTACGATACAGGCACGGACGGAGTATTCGGTATTGACGGAACCGGTGAACCCGGAGACGCCGGGGACGACGATTACGATGCCATAACCAATCCCGACGGTACTGAGGGTAACGGCGAGTGGGACCCGGAGGAAGAAATAATTTACGATGAGGGAAGAATAACCTACGGAAGCGGAGTGGACTGGGCCCTCTACCTCTCATGGTCGAGGGAACTCAACTCGGTGTTTTCCGTCGGAGCTTCCGTGAAAGTCATAAGAAAAGGATTGATGGATCATAGCGCTTTCGGCCTGGGTCTTGATGTCGGCGCAAGGTACCAGCCTTCAGAGGCTTTTTCCATCGGGCTTAACCTGCAGGACATGCCTGTTACCCAACTATTCTGGGATACCGGCAGCAACGAAAGCATTCTTCCTACTGTCAAACTGGGTCTGGCCGTGAAATGGCCTATATCCAAATTCGCGACTGTAGCCACCATTGCCGCAGATGGAGATTTCAGGTTCGAGGGAAGGGAGTATTCCGCACAGTACCATTTCAACGGAGTAAGCCTGGATACACACATAGGAGCGGAGTTCCTGATAAAGGATCTGGTAGCTCTGAGGATAGGTTCTTCGGAAGGCTCAATGACTGCGGGGCTGGGGCTGAAGTTCAGCCTGATGCACCATCCGGTCAGCCTTGATTACGCCTATCTCAGCCATCAGGATCTTGACGATACACACAGGATGTCCCTGGGTGCGGGATTCTGATATTACAGACAGCCAGGTTTTTTCATATTCCCTGAGATACATGAGATAAGTATGCCGCACTTTGAAGAAACCATAAGAAAAACGATTCATCTGGGTTCTTCGATATTCCCGATTGCGGTGATAATCGTAAACGACCTCTATCCAGAGAACGGAAGACTCTACCTTTCAGGTATCCTTGCGATTATCGCTATCATACTGCTTATCTTCGATTTTCTGAAGGCCAGATACAAGCCGTTCAAGAGCTTTATTATGAGATTATTCGGCAAGGTTCTCAGAGAGAACGAGCTGGAAGGCGGTATGACTGCTTCAACAATTGTGGTCGCGTCAGCTGCTTTCACAATATTCATTTTCCGCGAGGAAATCGCAGTTGTAGCCCTTCTCTATCTCAGCCTGGGAGACAGCGCAGCTGCCCTTGCAGGTAAGCATTTCGGAAGGATCAAACTGGTGGGGAAGCGTACCCTGGAGGGCAGCCTGGCAGCCCTTAACACCTGCCTTATTGTCAGCCTTTTCGCTCTCTGGGTTTCCCCGGATTTCGGATGGTATCTAACGCCGGCCACGCTCCTGGTCGGTTCCCTGGTTGCTACAATGTCGGAGCTTTTCTACCTGCCGCTCAACGACAATTTTCGCATACCTGTTTTCGCCGGTCTTGCAATGGAACTGATACTTCCAGGTTAGAATGAGCATGACATACTATATCCATGTATACGGCTGCCAGATGAACGTCCATGATTCTGAGATAATATCCGGTATCCTTGAACTGGAAGGTTTTTCCTCAACTGAAGATCCTGAATCGGCTGATGTTATTCTACTTGTATCCTGTGCTGTCAGGGAACATGCTGAAACAAGGGTTCTGGGCAGGCTTTCCCAGCTGGGAGGCTGGTGGCGGGGCAGGAAATCGGGGAAGCCACTGATGGTTCTCTGCGGCTGCGTTGCCCAGGAACACGGCGATGGTCTTCTGAAAAGGTTCAGGGATCTTGACCTTGTAGTGGGTCCTGACTGCTACAGGGATCTTCCCGGGCTTATCAGAGGATCTGCGAGAATAAGCGTCGTTGATTTCAGAGAGGGTGACTACACGGGAATAGAACCCGTGAGAGTGGAATTTCCCAGAGCATACGTTACCATTATGCGCGGCTGCGACAATTTCTGCTCCTACTGCATCGTACCCTACGTCAGAGGGAGGGAGCGCAGCAGAAAAAGCGATGTCATACTCAGCGAGGTCGCAGCGCTATCAGAGGGCGGATACGGCGAGATTACTCTCCTTGGCCAGAACGTGAACTCCTATCATGATGAAAAGATCTCCTTCCCGCTGCTTCTTAGGAGGGTCGCCTCAGCGGCAGGCACTTCCTGGATAAGGTTTGTAACCAGTCATCCGAAAGACCTCGGTCGGGAAACGGTGGAAGTAATGGCTTCAGAGAAGAATATCTGCCGATACCTTCATCTGCCTTTCCAGTCGGGAAGCGACGTTATTCTGAAGAAGATGAACAGGGGATATACTGTTCAGGAGTATCTTGAGAGAATAGAGGTACTCAGAGAAGCAATGCCGGACATAGTCCTGTCAACGGATGTAATAGCAGGATTTCCCGGTGAGTCTGAAGAGGATTTCCAGAAAACGGCCGACCTGCTTGAGAAAGTAAGGTTCGATAACGCTTTCCTGTTCAAGTACAGCGAGCGCTCAGGAACCACGGCATGCGGCCTTGAGGACTCTGTACCCGAAGAGGAGCGCCTTGCGAGGCTTAACCATCTCCAGGAGCTTCAGAGAATGATAACGATTGAGAAATCGGGAGAATTACTGGGTAGAACCCTCAGGATTCTTATTACAGGACCTGCCAAGAAACCCCGTCAACAGGCCGGAAGAACCGAAGGGAACAGGATAGTCATTCTGGATGATACGGATTTCTGTCCGGGGAGTTTTTTGAATGTAAAAATAACAAGAGCTGATGGCTGGACCCACTTCGGGGAACCCTGCGGAAACATGGAAAGCTGATGCCTTTCCTGAAGAGTATCGAGCAGTGGGGCAGAAGACATGCTTCGGCAGCCATCACCCTGGCCGCGCCGGATGGTGACACGAAACTTCCACTGAAACCTTCCAGGATACTTGTGATAAGAACTGATAACAGGCTTGGAAACCTTGTTCTTATGGAGCCTCTGCTTCGGAGCCTTAAGGTGAGGTTTCCCCTTGCAGAGCTTGATATTCTTGCAAGCGATGTATTCTCCGAACTCCTTGAATCTCAGGGTTACAACGTAATAAAGGTTGATAAGAAGGGGCAGATCAGAAACCCGGCAATGTTCTGGAGCCTTATTCAGAAACTCAGGATCAGATCCTACGATGTAGCCATTGATGCTGCGCACCCTCATTCCTTTTCACTTTCCGGAGCGGTTTCCACTGTTCTTTCGGGAGCAGACTGCCGGATAAGCACCGATGCCGATGATCCATCCGGATGGTATACGAATACCGTTGCCGAACCTCCACTGTACTGGCATGAGAGCAGGGCTCTGCACCTGCTTGGCAGTGTCTGGGACGACTGGCCGGAGTGGTCTCCACCCGAGCTTCATCCTCTTAATGTACTGGAAAGAAATGCAGCAGGTCTTCATGTCGGGGCGAGTGGAAACAAGAGATTCCCGATCGAACATCTTGAGAAGCTTGTGGATAATATATGCAGGAGGGTTATTCTGGAAGTATACTGGGGTAGTAATGAAGAAAGAAAAGCCGCGGAGTACCTCGGGAGCAGATATCCTGTTGCAGTCATGCCTGAATTGTCCGTTGCGGGATTGATAGAGAGAATTGCCGGCTTGAGGTTGTTCATTACCCCGGATAACGGTCCGATGCATATTGCTTCGTCTGTTTCTGTACCCGTGATAGCTCTTTTCAGAATAGATAACATGGAGAGATTCGCGCCATTGTCAGAAGGTTCAAAAATCCTCTATGCCGAAGAGGGACCGGAGCCGGAAAGAGTCGCAGCAGCAGTTCTCGAAACCCTGAGCTATTATTAGTCGCTCCGGGATTCCTCCAGCTCTTTTAGTACTTCCTGTACTGTGGTTTCCGTTGAGGCAAGCCTGTTCCTCAGGCCTCTGATTAGATCAGCAGCCTGTTGTACCTTGATTTCAAGTTTATCAACAGGGCAGTCTTCCCGGCCTATTTCATCTACCAGTTTTGTCAGTTCTTCCAGATTCTCTTCGTAGGTTGTTCCTTTAATCGCGCTGATGTCATTCATTATCAGTCCTTACCGGGGTGATTCTCTCAATCCTTGCCGACAGTGAACCATCCCTGAGTGTAACCTCTATCTCTTCTTTTATGGATGTATCCAATATACTCCGTAACAGTTCCCCTTCCTTACCGCGAACTGTTGCCCACCCTTTTCTGTAGAGTCTCTGGGGGTTATTTCCACCTACCACAGCTTCAATATTCTTCAGGTGCATCGAGTACATTTCAAACTTGCGGGAAACCGATGAAGCAAGTGTTCTTTGCAGGGAATTCAGTTCTTTTTCAAGCCTTCTGAGAGTTCCCGTTTCCAGAACCTTCTTAAGGGCGTTACCGTAGCGTTCGAGTCTCCTGGAGGTTGCCGTGATCGAATTGCGGGCGCTTCTGACCAGCCAGTTCTCAAGTGTGTTTATCTCCTGCTTCTGTGCCCTGAAGATCAACCTGCCCAAGCGTGATAGAACAGCAGCGGTTGAGGAGAGCCTTTCGCGTGCATGCGCAACACTTCTTGATGCTGACCTGTGAAGTATTACGGCCAGAGAATCGATGTTTGCCGTCAGGTCCGTGACTCTGTTTACAAGGAAGTCCGCCGCATGTGTGGGAGTCCGTACGCTGGTATGCGAAACATAATCCGGAAGAGTGGTATCAGTTTCGTGACCTATCGCTGAGATAACCGGCCATGGAACCTGTGATATTACACCTGCGATGTGCTCATCATTGAACCATGCGAGGTCAGTGGCTGAACCGCCGCCACGTGTAAGCACAACAACATCCAGATTCGGAACAGTAAGGAGCCTGTTGAAGGAATCGATGACACCTCCGGCGGTCCCATCGCCCTGCATGGGGGCGTAAGCTGCATATACCCTGAAAGGGTACCTGCTTTCTTTGAGCCCCTGTATGAAGTCCTGTTCAGCAGCTGATCCTCTGGCTGTTATAAGCCCTATGTTCAAGGGAGCAAGAGGCATATCAAGTTCAGCATTCATCCCCAGGATTCCATCTTTCCTGAGCTTGTCAACAAGCCTGCGAAGTTTCTGAGCCTGGTTTCCCATGGTCCAGGAGGGATCTATCCTCTCGACTATAAGCTGATATCTGCCGCCTTTATCCCAGAGGGTTATCCTGCCCTGAATTCTTAGCGTCATGCCCTCACTGAGTTGAAATACCTCTCCTTCCCGTGCGAAGGAACGGACGATGAGAGGACGGTTGCCTTTGAAAAGAGCGCAGTCTATTACCGCAAGGGGCTGGCCCATTCCATCGATGGATGGTTCCACCAGCCTGAAATAGGTGTGCCCTCTTGAATTTGATTTTGATACTTCAGCGATCTCTCCCCTTACCCATACGGGCTGCGGGAAAGCAGTCGAAAGAAGTTCCGCAACCCTTCTATTAAGGGAGAGGACAGTGAAGTCGGACGATACGTCAGAATAGTCTGAGATGGTAATCCCCGCCGGTTTCACCTATATCATGGATAATTATGTAGGCCATCCCGGTATATGGCGCAGTAAGCACCAGATCCTCGGTTCCCTCGGTAGCCCCTTCAGCTATTGCGAACCCCCTTGCGTACAGGTAATCCTCAAAATAGGGCAACTGAATGAATTCGTCATAGTCCATTTCGTCCGAAGCTATGATTATGTCAAGATCCATCCTTTCTTCGAAACTCAGGAGAACCCAGTAATCAAGCCCTTCCTCAAGGGATATCATGTACATTGCAGTAGCGCCTCTGGCGATAGTGTCCTCCGCATCCAGCAAAGGGGGAGGAGTGGATAATGAAGTCAGAAGAATCAGAAAAATTATTGTCATTTGTTACCTCTCAGATATTAATTTCAACTATTCCATAACACCTGTAAGATTCTCCAGAATACCTCAACGGTCAAGTTCGTCCATTCTGTTTACCATTTCGCGATTTCTCAGTGTTTATCCCTTTTTCAGAATTATTCTCTATCCTGTCTGAAAATAGTGCTTTCTTCTTTTTTCGTTCCATCAGCCGTAATCAGTTTTTTCGACACACTTTCATTTACTGTTTTCTTTGGAATCAGTTTTATTACTTTTTCATCTCGAGTATTCTTTTCATCTGATATCCGATTTCATAATTATCCTGATTCCTGATTTATCAAATCCGCGAAAATTCCTGAAAATATCTCTCTTTTGAGTTTTTCGCATTTTACCTCTTCATCTTCAAAATTTCGTTTTTTGACACATCTGGATTTTTCAGGGGGGAGGTTAAAAACCGGAATTCAGAAAAAATGCGACAAAATTCCGTTTCTTTCCCCTATACAGTGATGTTTCTTAACCGGAACAGGGGTGGTACACCAGTTAACTCACCATAAGAAGATTGAATAACCTTGTATTCATCTACCTCCGGGTACCACATTGCAGGGATGAGTGGGATTCATCCCACTATTGAATAAAAGCATTTTATTAGAAATTAAAAACGTAATTCTTGTCACAGGTCGTGGTATTGGGAATCCACAGATCGAAACAGTACCCCGGTCTAGAGCGATTTTAATGTTAATCTTCGTATATCGTAGATTAAAGTGACATGTTGCTTTGGAATATCGCTTTCCGTTCTCAGGATCAGGGAAAACAGCGTAAGATTGAATTGTGGATAACGTTTCATATCATGCAGAGTTATGCGCACAAATTGCCGCTGCGTTATCCTTAAAATCAGGCCTTCTGAAAAGTGATGAAAGTATAAGAATGACATTTGCTTTACTAAAGAGTTCCCTATCTGTATCTTTAGCGGGAGAGATTATCCTGAAAAGAAAAGCGTGATTCACATGGAGGAATTTTGAATAAGGAACAGACAATCGCCTACAAACTTCACAACGGTAGAATAGTATCACTTTCCCATGAAATTCCAGAAGGTACTGACGTCAAAAAAATCCTCGCCGGTTCGGTAGAGGGAAGGGAGATCTATAGAAGAGGATTGATCCTGGCTCTGGACCAGGCCGTGAAGAGGAAATTTCCCGATGCATGTCTGTGGGTTGAACACTCGATTTCCCTTGGATACAGGTGCAGGCTGCTGAATCGGCCTGACATGACATCCGAAGAGATCGTAAAGAGGCTTTCATGGGAACTCAAGCGTATAGTCGATGAGGCAATTCCAATAGAAACGGTCAAGTACGATCCCGATAATGCCGATGATCTGCCCGGTGAATTTCTTGAGCTTGTATCATGGAGTTCGGGAAAAAGGGCAATAAGGGCTAACAGGCTGTCTGACAGCTGCGCATTCGCGATGGGGCCTTCCGTGCCCGATACCTCATGGCTTACAAAATGGGATCTGAAGCCGCTTGAACGGGATTTTGTACTTAGATTTCCCGGTTCCGCATCCTGGCCGGAAATAGACGTATGGGTTCCCAGGAAGAAGCTTAACAGGGAATTCGACCTTGAAGAGAAGCATATAGCCAGAATGGGCGTTCAGAATATAGATCAGCTTAACATGCGTATAGAGGAGGATGGCGGCAGGCAGCTGGTAATAATGAGCCATTTCTATCAGACCTACAGGATGGTTCAGATAGTGCGGCAGCTTAAAAAGGAATTTCCATCAAGAAGGATCATAACGATTGCAGGACCCTCTTCCAGCGGCAAAACGACGTTTGCAAGGCTTTTAAGAACGTATCTCGTCGCGCAGGGTTTTGGAGCCAGGCTCATAAATGTTGACAACTACTTCAGAAACAGGTCGGAAACCCCTATGGATTCACGCGGGAAGCCGGATTTCGAATGTCTGGAAGCTATTCATACGGAGATGTTCGGAGAGCATCTGGGCGAACTTCTTGAAGGAAGGGAAATCAGGATACCTCTATTTGATTTCCATTCGGGGGAAAGGCACGATAACCATACTACTGTCAGGCTTGGAGAGAGGGAGTTCCTCCTTGTGGAGGGTATTCACGGGTTGAACGACGCGCTCACGCCGGGCGTAGCTCCCGAATCTAAATTCAGGATATACGCGTCAGCCCTCACGCAGCTTAACATCGACCGTATCACAAGGATGTCCACTTCTGACAGCAGGCTTGTAAGGCGCATGGTGAGGGACAGTACCCAGAGAGGGTATTCAGCCGAGCAAACCATATCCATCTGGCCATCGGTGAAAAGAGGGGAGAGGAGGAACATCTTCCCGTTCCAGGAGGGTGCGGACGCGATGTTCAATTCCTCGCTGCCGTATGAACTGCCAGTCCTTAAAAAGTACGCGGAGCCACTGCTGATGGAGGTTCCCTATGATTCCCCGGCATACCATACCGCGATAAAGCTGCTGGATATACTGGATTGCGTAAGACCTATAGACCAGAATCTGGTTCCGATTACGAGCCTTTTAAGGGAATTTATCGGAGGTTCGATCTTTTCGTAGAACCGGCATTCAAGTATTGGAGATATAAATGAGAGTATTTACCTATCGATATTGATGGTCTGAAGCTGGATATCTCCACTACAGAAATAGTCGCTGCAGTCCGGGAATCAAGAGAACGGTAGCCTGATCATGCCATGCACAGCCAAGGTGCTGATGCCAATTGTTAAGTCAGTGTTGTTGATTGAAGGTGGGAGCTTCATTTTCGCTCCCAATCCGGCTCATCTCTCTAACGGTACTGCTCTGGAGCGGAATGGACGCGATGAATGTTGATGTCGGACTATACGACCTTTCCGGCAGAAAACTGCTGGACTGGAGCCTTTCAGAAAGGGAGAGAGTACTCGAACTGACAGGGGTACCTTGCGGACTTTACCTTATCGAAGTTTCCGGGCCGGGTGACATTCGTCAGACGGCAAAACTGATAGTACAGGATTGACGGAATCTACATGGGAAGAGAACGAGGGGCCGGACTCTACTGCAGCGACGTCGCATCTGCGTCTGCTTCGTTAGTACATTTACGCCCTCAGGATTTCTTCAATTTCCCAAGAACGGCACTGAATACGGCATCCGGTCTTTCAACCACGGTTATACCGGCATCCAGGAGGGCTTTCTGCTTGGCTTTCCACGTTTCATTCTCATTCCTTATCATCGCTCCCGCATGGCTCTGGGAAACACCTGCTTTGGTGAACTTACCTCCGAGGAAGACAACTATCGGTTTTGTTATCCCTCCGTTCATCACCGCCTCGGCCAGGTCGTTCTCCTGGGTCGTGCCGGTCTCGCCGTATACGGCCATAACTTCTGTTCGGGGATCCTTCTCGAAGGCCGTTGCCGCGTCCAGCATCGATATTCCGGGAACCGGATCACCGCCGACACATACGACGGCTGAAAGCCCTGGATAATCCTCTCCCCACAGAGGCCCGTACGAACCGTCCGCTCTTGGTCCGGGAAGGTTCGGTCTGCAGTGGAAAGCTCCCAGAAGCTGTGAAAGACCGCCGGAGCGTGATATAACGCCCACCTTCCCCGGTCTGTAGTTCTTCCTGGCCCAGGTGGCGCTGCCTCCGATCAGCCCGAAAAGGTAACCCTCCGTATCAAGCAGCCCCACAGTATTGGGACCGAGGTATACCGAGTCATTCGTGGAAACGTATTCCTTCAGTACTATCTCATCCTGCGTCGGAACTCCGTCAGCTGTGAGAACGAGGAATTTCAATCCGGCGTCCACGGCATCAATGGCGGCCTTTCTTACAGCTCCGGCGGGAACGAAGAGAACGGCAGAGTTCAGCTGTGGGAATGCATTGACCGCTTCGGCAGCGGAATCGAAAACCGGTACTCCATCAACCTCCTGGCCTCCTTTTCCGGGAGTACAGCCTGCGATTATCTCCGTACCGAATTTCCTCATGAGACGGGATTTACTTCTGCCCTGCTTTCCTGTTATTCCGAATACCAGGGTCTTGGGGGTCTCTACTCCCGCAAGGTATTTCAATATTCCAGCCATCAGTCCACCACCTCCGGCATTTCAAGCTCTATCAGAATTTCAGCGTTTCCATCAAGCAGCGCTGCGGTCTCACACATGAGGCAGCCTATGCACTTTGCTTCAGGATCGGTGGTTAATGCATTTTTATTCCATTTCAGAAATCCTGTTGGACATGCTTTTACAGATGGCGGGATTTCATCCTTCTGCCACCTCTCCGGGTAGTAGTAGATCTTGCCGGGAGGGATCAAAACCGTTATCGCTGGTTCCCCCTCAGGAGTGATGTACGCTTCACCTATTTTTACTGTTTCTCCGGCCATATCCCTGATGTCATCGACCATTGCGTTGGGGAAAACAACAGCAGGATAGGTTTTTACAGGAACAGGCAGAGTGCCGGATACCCTTTCAAAGAGTTCTCTGGCTTTATCTTCGTCTGTTCCGCCGAAACGGAGGAGTGAGGGCAGGGGGGTGGGGCTTTCCCTGAGTGCTTTCCATACAGCTGCCGCAAGGTGATGCTGATTCTGGAAAGCCATTCCCGAACCGGTTAGAAGAAGAACCTGAGCGTCTTTCTGCGCAAGTATGACCCTGAGAATGCGGTAGCTCTTGAATGCTGAAAGGCCTCCGGAAGTGTCAGACTCATTCATGGTGAAGATATCCGTTCTTGAGCCTGTAGTCATCTCCCAGAGCATTTTGCCGCCACCGCCGCAAAGGTTGGTGGCAACCCTGAACGCTCCTTCAGAGGGGGTCTCTCTGTTCTGCCTGAAAAAACCTGTACCGGAGGGGTCATCTCTGTTGATAAGTTCGACAACTTCTTCAAGTTTTGTAATATCCCGGGATGACCTGAGCCCCGGTGGATAGAAAACATCCATGTCTCTTTTCCTGACAGCGGATTTTTCGAATTCAGCCCTGCAGTCAACCGCAAGGATTGAACCATCTTTCAGGACTCCCAGTGGGTTGACTTCCAACACGTTAAGTTTGTACTCTATAAAGGTGCTGATCATTCCTTTCAGAAATCCGGCAACGGCGGCATGTTCTTCAAGGTTTTCAAGTTTTTTCAATTCCGATTCTATTTCTTCCGGTGGAGGGGGGTGCAGAAGAGAAAAACGCATTTTAAGAAGGGTTGCTGAACGTCCCTCCACGCCGGAACCGCCTTCGGTACTGAAAAGAAGCATACCTCCGGGGAGTCTCTCTTTTGAGCCGAAATCAAGCATGCAGCCTGCGTAGTACTCCGCAGTGAGATCAAGGCCCTCAGCTATGAGAACACCCTCGGCAACTCCCCATTCTCCGGGAGAAAGGAGAATACTCAGATTCTCCTCAAGCTCTTCAGTTGTAGCGACCCTGCGGACAAGTCCGCTGCTCTTCCTGCTGGTGGCTCCGGGTATCTGTGCCTTCAGGTAAACAGGCATTTCAGGCAGGTCGGATGGGTGTTCCTCACCCGGGCTGACAAAAACTCCGTTTACCAATGGCACATTCTCCCGTTCCAGAAGAATTCTGGTGCGATATTCAGGTAATGCTGACATTACATTCTCTCTCCCCGTGTGTTATGCTTTGATCTTTCCTTCATCATCCTGTCGGTTTCCCTCACTGCGTTATGCCATTGCAGGGCTACAGCGGGGCTGAGGCTGTAAAGGTAATTGTATTCGGTATAGCAACTTGCTGTGCATGCCTGGCATGGAAGCTGAGATGTCCTTTTGAAGGCTTCCTGAAATCCAGCGATCAGGGCATTGATGGCTTCCGGGTAGAGACCTATGAGAAGGGAACAGGGGTATACCATTCCGTCGGCATCTATATTGCAGTACATTCTTCCAGCTCTGCAGGAGACGCCATGGAATCTCTCCTCCATCCTGGTAATAGAGTAATCGGGCCAGTTCATGAGACTCTTCAGATACCTGTTTGAATTGGCGATCGGAGCCCCGTTCTTCTTCAGTTCAAGGAGTTTTCGGTAGACCTTCGAATACTCCTCTTTCGAAGGCATCATGTCCGATGTATCGCCGCCCAGTTTCTCGTTATGGTGAAGGGTCTGGAAAGTGGTCTGAAATCCGTATCTGGCTGCTGTTTCCATCATCCGGTCAAGATGGTTCATATTATGTTTGGTCAGAACGGTTATGGTCCAGAGCCTTACCCTGCCGCTTGCCGTTTCCATCGCTTTTATGACTTTTTCATGGCTTCCGACTTCACGGTTCGTATCATGGGCCTCCTCGGGGCCGTCGTAGGCAATGACAAGATGATCTATATTGTTCAATATCTTACTCTTAGACGGTATTAGATAGCCGTTTGAATCAAGGCTGACGTACATTCCAAGGGATCTGGCAAATGCGCAAAGCTCAAGAATATCATCCCGCATGAGCGGTTCTCCGCCCCAGATACCTATGCGCCGGGTTCCGGTTTCCGCCATCTGCTTGAACAGCATTTTCCACTGGTCTGTTGTAAGGTCGGGGCGTCCCTGTTCGGGGATCTGGCAGTAATTGCATCGGCTGCAGCATCTGTCGGTTATCGACACCATCACGTTGACCGGTCTTCTTCGTCCAAAAAGACCCAGCGCGGCATCCATTCCCATACTTATCTGACCAGCCAGGTTCATCGTTACCTTTCCTGCTACCGCAGCAGAACCAGCTTCCCCGCAGCTTCCGCGGAGCCAGAAAGCCTGAGGAAGTAAATTCCTGAAGAGAGGTGTGAAACATTCATCTCAACCTCATCTGCGTATGGCGACTGGCCCTCTCTGGAAAGAACAAGTCTTCCCGAAATATCGTACAGAGAAAGGTTCCAGTTTCCCTGAGCGGGAATATAGACAGATACCGAGAAGCAGCCTGAAGCAGGATTGGGTGAGGGAAGGCCCAGAGGGTGCAGCAGATATGGATCTGGGATGCCCATTGAACCTGTATACGCTCCCTGAACGGAAATATCGTCGATACAGAAGCCGGTACCGGTATCCGAATTTCCATCAGAGATAAACCTGAACTCCAGCTGGATGGTGTTGCCGGTGTCCCAGTTGCTGAGGTCGTAGCTCCATTCACACCATCCTGTTCCGGTTCCCCGTAAATTCCTTCCAAGGGCTCCCCCGGATCCGATGTAGTCCAGAGTATCCGACGAACTTGCAGTCAGGTCGTTTACGATAACGTACAGCCCGTCTGAACCGTAAATGGCAACATCGAACGCAGCCCAGAAGCTGAGCCGGGCATCGGGAGTCAGTATCATTTCCGGTGAAAACAGGCTGCAGTCCATGTTCGGGTTGTATCCATTGGAATCTCCGCAGCGCCATGAGTGGTCGGGGGAATGATTGTCGGCTGTGGTGATGTTCCAGAGGTCTCCGGTGCCCGAGTGTGTCCATCCTGCGGCTCCCGATTCCACATCGTTGGAAATCCCGGTTTCTCCTACAGTTAACCTCAGGGAATCGGAAGACTGGTAATCGGCGGTTTCCGAGAGAATATCGAAATAGAGCCATGGGAAGGATGGGGAGGGAGCAGTGGTGGCCAACTGACAGAGAAAGGTGAACGTTTCAGTGCTGCCCTGTGGAATCGAGTCCACGAAGGCCGAATCAGATAACCATGTTACGTCTCCGGGGTATCCTGTCATAACGCAGGAGACGGAGGCGGCATTCAGCATTCCCACGTTCGCTATGGAAGCGATCAGATCGAAGGTTTCCCCCGGATCCGGAATACCGTTCGCGTTCCCGAATGTGCTGTCATTTACGCTGTAAGTTGTGAAGTAAAGACCCGGCGCATACACAAGGAAGGAAATCGAGATGTCCCAGTTTCCCTGAACTGACTGGATTTCACCCTGAAGGGCTATCACGTTGCCGTTTACAGCCGATGTATCCACCTGAAGAGAGATGTCTGGTGTCCCGGTGGATTCATTTCCCGCATCGATAACGCCGAACAAGCTTGAATTCTGGCTGAGTGTTGCCGGTCCGGTAAGCGTGTCTATTACAAGCTCCACGTTTGTAAGATTTTCGTTTCCCTGGTTGAGGATGGTGATTTGAAGTTCTGAACTGCATCCTGGAGAAAGCTGTCCGTATCCCATGTCATCATCAATGATAAGTCGGGAGATTACCGGGTCAGGGCCGGTTGCCTGGGGTATATCGACAGTGGTTCTTCTGGCGCCCGGTCCGGTAACCGTAACTCTCACTTCTCCTGATATAGGATCAGAAAGATCAAATGTATGCGCTCCGGACGCATCTAACACAGCTACTTCCCAGTTGCTGCCCTGATCATGAACGCATACAGTCAGGCCTGCAGGATTCGCTCCGGAAACCTGAACCGGTATTAGCGATGTATTCACAGTGACTATATCCGGGCAGTCTACTGTGATATTGGAGGGCGCAATTCTGTAGGCCCGGAGTGAAGGGTCACCAAGAAGATTAACATCGTACTGGTGCCACCTGTAGACATTCTCCCATTGACTGTAGGGTATGAAATACTCTTTGGTAAGAGCCAGGAGTTCTGCGTTGGTAAGGCTCCAGTCACTGTAAAGGTAATCATGGTACAGATGATCAAGCGCGTCGGAGTACCCATAACAAGGGTTTCCCGGTGAACCCCATCCGTAGCTTGAGTTGCCGATGAATCCCACGGTGCATCCGTCCGGATTTGTAATGAAATGTTCAGCGATGGCATCGAAATCGAATGCGGCGCTCCAGCATCCTATGGAGTACATTGAAGCGGCGAACCTTCCACCTGAATTCACTGCGTTCACATCACTGATCTTCATGTAACCGTCGCCTACTCCAATAGATGGGTACCATGCGTGCCCGTCATGGTTGATGAAATTCTGTCCCTCGTTCAATGCGGCCATGGCCGTGCTGAGGTTCTCGTTCCCAAGGGCCTGATAAAGCTTTGTTATATCCAGAAAGTCAGGAAGGAACTCCTCATCGATGTAATCTTTGCTTTCGCCGGAATTCGTATAGGGATTCGTCCAGAGTACCTCTGCCAGGAACAGAACCCTCTGAAGGTGATCGTCCTGAACGCAGTCTTCGTATGCGGCGATATTGTTCACGAAGGTTTGCGCCTCGGTAGCGTTTTCAACCGCAGCTCTTCCGACGAAAATGTCAGGGTGCAGGTCCACATTGTCCGCTACTTCACCGAAGATATCATTGTTGTTCGCGTCCCAGGTTCCATCAAGGTCTGAAAAGTAAAGGTCACACGGCAGGCTGTCCTCCCGGATGTGGAATCCAGCCTCACAGGTCATGGCGTAGGCATACCTGAATGGTACAGCGTTCGTATCTCCGCCCAGAAGAAGGAAATCAAGGCCATTAACGGTGTAGTAATCTATGACGAAGTTTCTGAGTTTTTCAGCGTTATCACGCCCCGAAGAGGAAGCGTAAACATCATCCATTGTGATAACCTCAGTAAGGATGCCCTGGTCGTTTCGCCTCTCCGCAAGCCCATTGAAAGCTGATTCAAAAGACTGATCCGTAACTATAAGCATTCTTCTGGCATCCCCGGAATCCACCGTGGGCAGGGGGGCGGTTTCAAGCTGTGCGGTCTCGATATGTACTTCAAGGGAAGAAAGCCTTTGAAGTTCCGCTGTTGCAGGATTCCATCTCAATGGTGTTACCGTAAATTCCGCTACAGGTGATCCGTTCATAAAGCCTGTTCCGGTAAGCTTAACCGGCTCGGATGGCCAGTAGCTGTTCCGGAGGTAAATATCGCTGTTCTGTGCAGCAGCACTCTTAGCCTGTTCAAAAATCAGGGGAAGCGGTTCTGAGAGGGGAGGGATGAATACCGGTACCGCTACGGTCTTCCAGCTCTCGGATGTAGAAATAGAAACAGCAACCGATCCGGAAGGGAGTTTCACCGTCCAGGGGAATTGAGGGAGCATGGGGTAGCCCTCTTCAGTTCCGGCATAGCTTCCATGGAATTCCGGTACGGTTCCTCTTGAAGTTTCATTCAGAAGTATCCGACCTCCAAGGCTCTGTAACAGATCCGCTGTTATCGTTTCAGCTGAGACGGCTGTAATAATCAACATGGAAACAAGGATAACTTTTAACATAATCCACCTGCCGTGTATTGAACTCTTATGGCTATACAACTACGATTTCGAATATACAATTCCAAGAAAGTATGTCACCATTTATCGGTATTGACAAGCGGTACAGTAATGCTTTAACTTCTATTCTAGATGCTTAACAAAGAAAGGGGTAGAAATGAAAAAGGCAATGCTTTTGCTGGCCGCGATAGGACTTCTCACGTCTCTTTTCGCTGGTACGATTGAAATTACAAACGATACTGGCGACTACGATATCTGGTATATCTACATAAGCCCGACTTACAATGATTCATGGGGCAATGACTGGCTTGATGATGACGAGATACTTCGATCTGGAAAGTCGGTAACTTTCAGCGTTTCTAACGATGTATACGACATCAGAATTGTTGATGAAGACGATGACGAATACATCCGGCGCGGAGTTGACATAAGTGGTTACTACGAATGGTGCGTAACCCTTGACGATCTCGGGGAATACAATGCCGGCAGCAGTTCAGGGGGGGATACCGTTTACGGCAACACTCCGGTAACCATCTACAATGACACCGGTGGCTATGATATCCACTACATCCATGCCAATCCTTCCGACTACTCCGATTGGGGAGATGACCGTCTCGGCAGTGAGATTCTCTACTCCGGTGACGAATACACATTCTGGGTTGAAGGCGGTGACTATTACGATATCCAGTGTGAGGATGAAGACGGTGACACCTACACCTTCTGGGAGATGTGGATAGGTTCCGATGGTCTTTATCTGCCGGTAGATATGGGAGATCTGGACTAAAGCCGACATAAGAAACAATAAGAGGGCCCGTCAATCAGGCGGGTCCTTTTTATCTTTCTCCGATTACTCATTCTGACAGCAATTGACTACACATTCCGGACCTCCGAGGTCAACGGTATACCAGTGGCATATAAGGTTCAACCAGTTGCGTAAAATTCCACCAGATCACACAGTATGCTGCAGAGCTTCTCGAATCTCAGTCCGGGCAGCTGTATAGTCCGTTGAAGGCGTAATGCTATGGATGGAGCCGTTTGATGTAGTTGTGGTAAGACCTTATAGATTGCAAGTTTCAGTTCGCTGTCGGCAGACTGAATTAGTTCCTTCTCCAGCGAGGGATTATCCAGCGCAATCCAGACAATCTCAAGAACCCTGAATGCCCTGGGCCAATTCATCCAATCCGCTATTCTGCCTGCCGGGCAACAGAAATCAGTGTGTCGTTATCAAAAAAGACAGTACTAATATTGAACTCAGCAGGTCCCGTGGGGGAAATATTTGCCGCATCAGGTCAGTCGAACTACTGCTGGAACTCGAAACAGCCTATGTCGTAGCCGCTTCCAGACGGCCTCGGTAGACCATCCATATCTGTAGTCGGAGCAAGCAGCGAGCTTCCCTGGTCAATGGCAGGAGATGTTGCACCTATATGGTAATTGCTGCTTCCCGGACTGGTGAACTGTGGGTCTCCCTCTACATAATCATCACCGTAGAAATCAGTTGGTCCGTTAATGAGATTATGATCAGCCAGAAAACCGGTACCGTATGCTTCCGCGTTGAACTGACCGGTGGTGTTGCCTGATAATATGTTGTTCCGAACAACGATATTGTCCGCTTCGGAATTCTCAATGCTTATCCCGCACCCCCACGAAGACACTCCATTGCCCACGAACGTATTATTGATGATCGTAATGCCGTCAATAGGGTGGGTTACGCCCGGCTCTCCCCATGCTCCTACCGTGAGTCCGTTTCCGGTGTTGTTATAGGCAAGATTGTTGTAGAACTGAACAGAGGAAAGAACACCGGCGGATTCAGCCGCGGCCGAAAAACCATCCCCATCACAGTTATAAACAAGATTGTTGTAAACACTGATGGTGTTGGTGCTTTTGTTCCAGCTGTCAACGTAGATCCCGAGTCTGTCCAGACCCCAGACAGTATTATCACTGATAACACCGTTGCATGAGCCATCTTTTGCGTCAATACCCTCGCCGCCTATTACTCCCCCACCTCCATCGTGCACGGTAGAGTACGTTACACTGAAATCGTTCGTGCCGGCGATGGTTATGCACTCCTGCTCACCGCCGTTGCAGGCCATCCCGACATCACACGAGTCGATACTTACATTATCGCTGTCCCATACTCCTATACCGGAGGAAGCTGTATTCCAGGTTGTACATGCGAGTATAGTGATATCGCTGGAACCATCGACCAGAATGCCTGCGGAATTGTCACCACCGGTTACGTTCCTTACTGCAATTCCATGAATGGTTATGTTCCTGCTTCCTGTTAGTTCCAGCAATCCGCCCATGTCCTGTGGAAGGGTTACACCGGAACCGCTGATCGTTACGCTTCCATCACCATGGTTCATCAGGACTATTCCCTGGGAACTGCTGCTTCCGTCCAGTGAAACCTGAACCCGTTCAGTATATGTGCCTGCCATTATGCGCAGAGTCATACCGGCCTGCATCTGGCTGGCTCCATACTGAATGGTTTTCCATGGAGCGCTCAGCGAACCATCACTTGAATCATCACCCAGAGTGGATACATAAAAGCTTTGCGACGAAGGGTCCGGGTCCTCCGGATTCGAGCATCCAAGTAATAGAACAGCAAGTACGATTGTGTATTTCACGAAATTACCCCTTTCAAGGACGTGTATCAAAAGCAGCATCATCAACCGGGAGTTTGTCTCCAGCGATCAACCCTCCGTCGCATAACCCCGAACGTTTGACTGGCAGGATTCCTTGATAGAAATTTCCGCCTTAATCAAATCTAAATATAAACATTACCATGATACGATATTTGCCACAGGAAACAAAAACAATGCGATAGCAAGAGAATCTTTCAGAGCAGAGACTTGATTCAACGCATGTTTTCAGCGATATGGCCACTTTCGGAAGAACCAGGCTGATGGTGGTTACAATCAAGCGATTCCTGTTGCTGAGCGCAGTGCGGAAGCTGAGATAAAGATCTACGATGTTTCCGGCCGCATGATCTGGAGCGGTCATGCTGAATCGGGCAGCGTTCTTCACTGGAACGGGTATACGGGTGATGGAACAGCTGTTCCCAATGGAGTATACCTTTATCAGTGCAGCATCGGTTCTGATGTAAGCAACGGCAGCTTTGTTGTGAGGAGGGATTAGAGGAGAGATGTCAATACTTATTCAAGTTGACATTCACTCATAGAACGAAAAACAGTGCTTTGAGCGTGGTGTCGTTAAAAGTGTCGTTAAAAGCCCCGTCTCCCGG
>WTBT01000058.1 GCA_013138965.1 Candidatus Aegiribacteria sp. | reverse complement strand
AAGATCCCAGGCCGCCGCCCGAGCCGCTGGAACTTGTCTGCGAGCCGTGCGCGGACTATGTCCCATGGCAGGATGATGTTCCTGAGATAGAGATCAGTTAGGAACAAAGCTATCGGGCTTCATAGGTAAGGTTTATCCCAATGCGGGGGGTTCTCAGAGATAAGAGGGTTTCTTCATTGACAGCGTTTGAGTAGTATGGTCAGTTTCAGGCAGGAATCGGAGCTTTATTGGGACAAATGGCCCGTTTTGGAAGCAGAGAACTGGATGGTGGAATATCCAGTTTCCTATTGCTGTTTAGGGAAGCTTACGCTTAAACAATCAGATCAGAATCAAATCAGATTTAAGTACAATATTCAAGTACAGAGTTATTCCAAACAATCTTCGCTAAGAAATTTGACAATACAAAATGTGTTGTATAGTATTACAACACGTGGAGGAGTGCGTGCAAAAAGGAGGAAGGAATGAGCAGAGAGGGAAGTTTCGGTAGTTTTCTTAGAAAACGACGAATTGAAGTTGGATTGAGTTTAAGAGCGTTTTGTAAACTAGCAGGTGAATATGCAGGTAATCTTAGTAAGATCGAAAGAGGTAGACTTGCACCTCCAGATTCGGTTGAGAAACTAGAAAAATATGCAAAGGCTTTGGGAATCACTGGAAGTGATGAAATTAGGGATTTCTTAGATCTTGCGCGGATAAGCAGGGGAGAAATACCTGAAGATATTCTGACAAAGGATGAGTTAGTGAATGTCCTTCCTTTAGTGTTTCGCACAGTTAGAGGACAAAAAGTGAAGGATGATGATCTTGAGAAACTGGCAGATTTGATTAGGAATACTTAATAGTAATGTATCTCCCTTGGCTTGAGAACGAAACTATCGATGATAAAGCTAATGGGCTTCTTAATAGACTCGGGCGTGATGATGAGATACCCATCGATATTGAAATGATTATTGAGGATGATTTAAATATAGAGATCATACCTGTTACTAATATGCAGCAAGATTTGGATATAGAAGGATTCACACTTGCAAATTGGTCAAGCATATACATAGATGAACATGTTTATACGAACTGCGAGAACCGCGCCCGTGCAACACTAGCTCATGAAGTTGGTCATTTCGAACTTCACAAAGATATTCTTAACCAAGCAGCATCTGATCATGGAGTACATGATAAATATAGTTGGATGGATTTTTATAATAGTATGAAAGATAATATCAGGCAACGCTTTGAATATCAAGGGTATACATTTGCTGGAATGATACTTGTACCGACTCGATACTTGACCTCTTTGTTCTTAGAAGTCTTACCTTCTACTCAAGATCAAATATCTGATGCAAAGGCAGCAAAACTCCGTAGAAAAGACTATCTAGATCCTGTTATAGAGAATATTGCTATTAAGTTAGTTCCACAATTTGAAGTATCTATGAGTTTGCTTAAGAGAAGAATCTACAATAGTGGACTCGAAGAACTGATTAAATAATCACATATCAATCATATATAGTAGTGAAGTTCTAAATACATCTGATCAGATGCCAAAGAAAACAATCCTCAAGTATCTATCCAAGAGTAGCAATGTTTCAAAAAGCGTCTAGTATGGTGTGAAGTACTTGAGTTAACCAGGTTGTTAGATCAACGCCTGCAAATATCATCTATATATAGAGATAGAAATGATAGCAAATCTTGCGGCACTATTAATATGCTTATTGGGGAAGCAATTACTGACAATACTTCCTTTACACTAGGAGGTTGTTCCTGCAGATCTGAGACGGAGGAAAATTAATTTACTGAAAAATGGAAACCATATCTTACTCTTCGGTGTTTATCTAGTGGGAGGATCAGACAATGTTGGGAAAAGCAGTCATTCACTATATGAATCTGTTGCAGGGCAATAGCGATGCGAGGGGTTGTCTCATCCGGCGATTCAACCGTTTTCACCACTATAACCGCTTCCTCGGCCAGGAATCCATGGTCGTCGTTTATGTTGCCGCAGGAATCGTTATAGTCGCTGCTGCGCTTGCAGGTCTTCTGATACTGCCGTAAAAGACAGGAGTTGAAGACTGCAGACTACATCAGGTCAGGCCGGAATGCATCCTCAAGATAAATGTCCATTCGGAGGTTCATGGATGAGCCCCTTACTACCGCCACATCAAAGCGTATCTGGCCTGAAGGAGGTTTCGCTGAGAGGTAAGCCGAAGCGGCATGTACAATTCTTGCCTGCTTCGTTGAATCTATCTTACCAAGTGTAATCGTAGCGGAACTGTCGGAAGCGAATTTGACTTCAACGAAGGAGAGTACATCTTCTTTTTTTGCGACTATATCGATCTCTGACCTGCGCGTTCTGTAATTCCGGGCTTCAATGTTCCATCCCCTCTCCTCAAGCCACCGGCATACGAAGGATTCGGCTTTCCTGGAGACATCACTCAAAACGGAACCTCGGCTGCATATCATTCTTCATGGGAGCGAAGGACATTCTGTGAATCGGGGAAGGGCCGAGTTTCCTGATTGCTTCAATATGGTCTCTCGTACCGTAACCCTTATTGGAAGCGAAACCGTAACCGGGATACTTCCCGTCAGCCTCTATCATGATATTGTCTCTTGTGACCTTGGCGATTATACTGGCAGCCGCAATTGAAAGGCTCTTCGAATCACCTTTCACAATGAATTCCGCGGAAATGTTCAGATTCTTTACAGGAAGGCCATCGATAAGAAAAAGATCAACGTGAATATCCAGTGCCCCCGCAGCTCGCTTAAAAGAAAGGCGGACTGCCTCAGCCATACCCACCATGTCGATCTCGGAAGATTCTACAATACCTGTTGAACAGTATTCCGATTCTTCAATGATCACCGGGAAGAGCCGACTGCGTTTACTGACGGAAAGCTTCTTGCTGTCGTCGACCTCCCTCAGAAAAGTCTCCCTGGGGAATAGTACCGCTGCCGCAACAAGGGGGCCGGCAAGGGGGCCTCTCCCCGCCTCATCGATTCCCGCGATTATGGGATATCTCGACCGGAAACTTTCATCGAACAGAAGGAGCTGAGTTGCCGTAGTATTATTTCCTCGCGCCGAATGTCTTCTTCTCTTTGATCCTTGCGGCCTTGCCCTTTTTGCCGCGAAGGTAGAAAAGCTTGGACCTGCGGACCTTACCTGCTCTGGTTACTTCGATCTTCGCGATGAGAGGTGAATTTAGCGGGAACACCCTTTCCACACTTATGCCGCCTGAGATCTTCCTTACGGTGAACGTCTCGGCAGTTCCGCCTCCCCTTCGGGAAATGACCACTCCCTGGTAGATCTGTACTCTGGTCTTGTCGCCTTCCACAACCTGAAAGTGGATCTTCACCGTGTCTCCCGCTCTGAAGTCGGGATAATCATCCCTTATCTGAGAGGATTCAACACTTCTGATAATGTCATCCATTCTTCTGCTCCTTCTGTCTATCCGCCAGCCGCAGCGAACGGATAAATCGTTCTTTAATAATCTCTTCACTCTCCGAATCGATCAGATCCGGACGTTTTCTCATTGTCAGCTCCAGTGCTTTTCTGAATCTCCAGTCCTCAATCTCAGCATGGTTTCCCGAAATGATAACCTCCGGAACCTTTATACCTCTATAATCGGCAGGCCTTGTATACCTCGGATAGTCCAGCAATCCGGTAGCGAATGAATCCGATTGAGCGGATTCCATCCTTCCCAGAACCCCTGGAAGCCATCTGAATACCGCTTCCAAGAGGAACATGGCCGGTATCTCACCACCTGATACCACCGCATCTGCCACACTTATCTCATCGGTTACGGCGGTATCCCTGAACCTCTGATCGATTCCACCATACCTGCCGCAGAATATTATCATCCTGCCGGACTCTGCAAGCTCACGTGCCAGATCATGATTCAGCCTTTTTCCCTGGGGTGTCATGAAGATGACCCTCGCATCATCCATCCAGGGTATCCGCTCAAGTGTTTCAAACAACGGTTCCGGCCTTAAAAGCATGCCGGCGCCGCCGCCGAACTGGTAATCATCAACCGAACCTCTGTCGTCAACGGCCCTGTCTCTGATATCCAGGATCCTAATATCTACCAGGCCTTGTTCAACAGCCCTTCCTACGATCCCGCATTCCATGAATGGAGAAAACAGTTCAGGAAACAATGTAGCAACTGCTGCCTGCATTTCAGGAGCTTGTCCTACAATGAAACATTGGTATAAAACCCACACAGCTGGCTATAATACTCGCATATTATCGTCAAATACATCCAGTATTCTCCTCAAATCTCCGAGCATTCTATCTCAGCCGTGAGGATATTCTGCTCAATGTACATTGTCGGACACACTCCTAAGCTCCAATTACAACGGAAGCTCTTCCAGTCCCTCAGGAAGGTCAAGCTCAATCACTTTTTCCTTCCAATCTATCGATCCTTCGTTCATCACCAGAATAACGGGAACATGAAACCTATTTCCGTTATTCTCCACAATAAGCATTGGATTCACCCCGGCAGGTTCAACATCAACTATCCTCATGCGGTATCCACGGGACAGGATATCCAATCCTGCAAAATTGTAAAGAGGTATGAATCCCAGCTTCCCATCGGCTTCATCCCTGGATATATAGATTGAATCGTTTCTTAATTCCTCGGCTTCATCCCTGTTACATATCTCCCTGAAGGTGAGATTGAACCTTGAATCTCCTCCATAAGCGGTGCATCGACTTACTGTAAGAAGTCTGCTCCCGTTGAGCAGAACCACAGTCCCCACCGGAATATCAGGATTCCCGTACCCCTGGAAAAGCCTGACTCTCAGTCCGCCCTTCAGGCCATGTGTCTTTTCTACGTACCCGAGATATATGATATCGCCGGGAACTGAGCTGTTGAAATCAGTCAATAATTCTGACTGTAGCTTTCTGCTCCAGACGGGCAGCAGCTGATCTTATAATAAGTCGCATAGCCTTTGCAATTTTACCTTCGCGGCCTATAACCCTGCCCAGATCGCTCTCGGCTACCTTCAATTCAAAGATCGTAACATCCTCCTCGACTGTTTCTTCAACAGAAACAGCTTCGGGATCTGCAACAAGGATTTTGGCCATAAGTTCAACAAGCTCTTTCATGAGGACCCTCCAGTTTAGATGTAAGTTCAGCCTGCAAACGCACTCGTTCAAAATTACGAAGTTCTGTTTTCACCTTTTATGAAAACTACTTCCGGTTTAACTTCACCATCACCGGAAGACAGCTGACGCCACTTCTTCCAGGTTCCGGTTTTCTTAAGTAGATTTCTCACTGTATCGGATACCTGAGCCCCGTTGGAAAGCCAGTGAAAAACTCTCTCTTCATCGACTTTAACTTCAAAAGGTTTGCGAAGGGGGTCATAGTAACCGAAGCTGTCCAGAAACTTGCCGCTGGGAGCTTTGCGGCTATCCGCGGCCACAATTCTGAAGGAAGGCTGTCCCTTGCTTCCCATTCTTTTAAGACGGATTATTACCAAGCTTAACCTCCATATCAGCGGAATATTCCGGGAATTCCTATTCCCTTTCCCGGTCTCATCCGCTTCATCATTTTTTTCATTGATCTGAATTCCCGCAGCAGCCTGTTCACATCGTTCACTTTTGTGCCGCTGCCCAGTGCTATTCTCTTTCTCCTGCTTCCATTTATTATCTCCGGACGAAGTCTTTCCCTGACTGTCATCGAACTTATAATGGCGGACATCCTTTTGAACTGGGACTCGTCAATATCCATTCCTGAAGGTCTCATGTTTTTCGGAAGCATTCCCAGGAGGTCACTGAGAGACCCCATCTTGCGGATGCGTTTCAGTTCTCCCGCAAAATCCTCCAGCGTAAAGGAGTTGGAGATGAGTTTTTTCTCCAGCTTCTGCGCCTCCTTGATATCGTACACTTCCTGAGCCTTCTCAACCAGCCCTACAACATCGCCCATTCCAAGAATTCTGCCGGCAAGACGTTCCGGGTCCATTGACTCCAAACCATCGACAGCTTCACCTGTTCCAAGGAATTTTATCGGTTTGCCGGTTACAGCCCTGAATGAAAGCGCGGCGCCACCTCTCGAATCACCATCCATCTTCGTAATGATCGAACCGGTAAATCCGATCCTTTCCTGGAATTCCAGCGCGACGTTCACTACGTCCTGACCGGAAAGCCCGTCGAGCACAAGAAGAGTTTCTGATGCCTGAGCAACCCTGCTTATACTTTCAAGCTCCCTCATAAGGTCATCATCAACATGAAGCCGACCGGCGGTATCGCATATCACTATATCGTAACTCTTGAGTCGCGCCTCATCGATGGCGCCCTTCAGAACCGCAGCCGGATCCTTTGTATCCCTGCGGCAGAAAAACCCCGCGCCGGCATCAGCTGCTATTTTCTCAAGCTGGTCAATGGCTGCAGGTCTCTGAAGGTCACAGGCGGCAAGAAGGACCCTTTTGCCCTTCTTCTCCGCAAGCCACCAGGCGAGCCTGGCGGCCGCAGTGGTCTTGCCCGAACCCTGAAGACCGATCAGGAGATAAACAAGAGGAGGCATACCGGAGAGCTGAAGGGGTGATCTATCGGTACCCAGAAGTTTAACGATCTCATCGTTAACTATCTTGATGACCTGTTTCCCCGGGGCGAGACTCTTCAGGACATTTTCGCCGGTAGCCCTCAAGCTTACATCACTGACAAACTGCTTGGCAACCTTGAAGTTAACATCAGCTTCAAGCAGTGCGCGACGCACCTGCCTCATGGCCTGTTTAACATCAGATTCCGTGAGCACTCCCCTGCCTGTCAGTTTCCTGAAAGTATCGGAGAGCCTGTCCGTCAGATTTTCAAACAAATTGTTCCTCCACAGTTCCTTAACCGTTTTCTTCACTCTGCTTTATACAGCATCCTACAGAGCATGCAACTATACACTATTTAACGGAATAGTACAAAGCCTATTTATCTACTATCAGCGATTCGTGCCCTGATGGGCAAGTGATAGTGATCTCTGCTTCGGTTTCGTGGATGATGTATTCCAGGCCTGAATCGGGACATACAGGCAGCGAATCCGGAAGTAATTCCACAAGAGCCCTGTCATCTTCGGCAACAGCTGCATAATACAGAATGCCGTCAATCTCAAAACCTAGGGAATCAATTCTTGTCCGGCAGGTACGGGCATTCAGTTCTCCCCTTATCCTGTCTATTCCTTCCCGATCAATCAGCTGTGTACTTTCGCGGGTGCATCCGGACAAAAGCGCAACACTCAGAGCAATGAATGCAAGCCGTTTCATCTTAGTCTTTCCATTGCGGCAGCCGGATCGCGAGAACCCGTAATGAAAGAGCCTGAAACCAGGATATCAGCTCCCCGGGATATGAGCTTCTCCGCATTTGCATCGGTGACTCCGCCGTCCACCGATATCAGCGCTTCGCCCCCGCCGTTACAGTCAAGGATATGTCTTACTTCCGGTATCTTATCATGTATGTAATCCAGATGCTTCTGTCCCCCATAGCCGGGGTTGACTGCCATGATAAGAACAAGGTCCACCGCAGGCGCAACCCATCTCAGGAAATCAACGGGTGTCGAAGGGTTCACCGCTACACCGGCCCTTGAACCTGCAGTTCTGATCTGTTGAAGCAGTCTGTCAAGATGCGAAGTGACCTCAGCGTGCACAGTGATGTAACTGCATCCGGCATCCGCAAAAGCGTTTATCAGATGGGAGGGTTTCTGAACCATCAGGTGCGCGTCGACCGGTATGTCAACACGCCGGATAATTGAGGCAGCGGTGCCGGCACCCACTGTAAGCACAGGTACAAACACTCCATCCATCACATCAAGGTGAATCATGTCAGCTCCGGCTATCTGAAGGGCAAGGGCCTCCTCCGCAAGATTTCCCTGATCACACCCAAGAACTGAAGGAGCTATCATGACCTTTCCCATTACCAGGTTCCCCATTCGTTGTCTATTTTCCCAACCACAAGCCTGATAGAATCACCCGGAGTATATCGCGATCCCGCGGGAATCATCTGTTCTATGACCATTCCGTCCTGAAGGATATCACCGGTTAGTCTCTCCTCAATCACCAGGATGAGGTTGCTGTTCTCCGCGATCTCCAGGGCATCTGTAACAGGGAGTCCCATAAAACGGGGGATGCCATCCCATCCTGTTGATACAAGAAGTCTTACAGGTGTTGTAACCGAAAGGCTGTCATACTGCCTTGGAGAAACACCGATAACCATTCCCTCTGGAATAGAGGGATGGGGCACCCAGCTTCTTCCGATGGAATACAGCTGCCAGTCGGCAATTTCCTCCTCAGCTTCAACAGCGAAAAGACCAAGCAGTGAATCGGGATAATAAGGTCTGTAAAGCGGGCCGATATTCCAGAAAATGCTTACCGGGGCCCCCCTCGGAGTCATTGCTCCGGAAGGCGGGTCCTGCCTTATTACACTTCCCATGGTTTCCATTGGACCGTATTCCGACCACTGGCCGGCAAGGATCAGGTTCGCCGATTCTATGGAGCGCTGGGCGTCCTGTCTTGAAAGACCTGTAACATCGGGAACCGTTACAGGCGCTGAAGCCGCTCCGATCGATGAGATGAATCTTGGGGTTCTGAAAATAGAGGGCGCCAGAACCGTACCAGTAATAAAGGCAAGTATCGCGGCAGATACGGCCAGAATAATATATCTGATAGCTGATTTCACTGATCCCTCCTCCAGGCTGCGGTAAACATACCGTCTACTTGGTGTTCAAAGGGATATATGCAAATCATGCCATCCCTGACAAGCTCAGCAGGTCCGGGAAGGCAGATCCGATGGAAATAATTCCTGCTTCTTTCGAACATTTCAACCTGTAGACGGTTTTCCTCCTCCTCAAGGCTGCACGTTGAGTATATCAGAATACCACCAGGCACAACAAGTTCGCATGCAGTAAGAAGAAGTTCCCTCTGCAGAATAACGGAACTCTCAAGGTATTCATCCGACCATTTCCACCTGGCATCGCAGCGCCTTCTGTATACTCCGGTATTCGTACATGGGGCATCAATGAAAACCATATCAAAACCGCTTCTGAATGACGGCATCCTTCCGTCGGCAACAACCGGAATGCTGTCACGCCACCGAAGTCTGGCACTGTTCTCCTGCCATCTGCGCATCCTTGAGAAGGATGAATCAGCAGAGATAACGAAATTCGCAGCTGCCTGAAGATGGTGTGTCTTGCCGCCCGGGGCTGCGGCAATCTCAAGCACGGACCCACCGGCGGCAAGCTCCGCGGCAGCTCTACCGGTAATTGCAGCTGCCTCATCCTGTATATAAACGTTATCGGTTATTGAATGAAGAGGATTCTTCCCGGTTCTCTCAATGATTCTGTATTCATCAAGGTAAAGACCCTTTTCGAGATCGTCTTCCGGGTCAATAAGGCAGCCGCCTATACCCGGCACGCTGTTGTTCCATTCCATGAGTTTCTCGGTTTTTTCTCTTCCAAACCTTGAAATCCATCTTGCGGTGAGTGATTCAGGATGGGACCAGATCTCATGCAGAGGGGCTCCGTCCATGTCCGGCTCTCCCTCCTCCGCCAGCCTTCTCAAAACCGCGTTTACAAGGCCTGATCCTCTGTGGCCGGAAAGAGCGCTTACAGTGGCCGAAACGGCCGCATGCGGAGGTGTGCCGAGGATGATCAGCTGTACCGCTCCTATCCTCAGGGCAGCAAGGATTTCACTGTCAAGGTCATCAAGAGGTTTTGAACAGAACCGGACCAGTGCTCTGTCGAGCCTGGCCCGCCATACTGTTGTTTCTCTCAAGAGCTTGAGAGCGAATGCCCTGTCTCTGCCTTGAAGGTTCAAGTTCTCATATCCACCGGCAAGGGATTCAATTACAGCCCTCCGCGCGGCTGCGCCGTTTGATCCGTTACTGAACGTCTTCCACCTTCTCTATCTCCGGGAAAACCGACTTCAGATTTCGTTCAACGGTCCACTGAAGGGTTACGGTAGCCATAGCACAACCTGAACATGCGCCCTGAAGTTTGACTTTAACCACTTTGCCCTCGATACCTATGAATTCGATATCTCCACCATCCCTCTGCAGAACAGGCCTTATCTTTTCAATTTCAGCCTTAACGTTCTCATCGTTGAATTCAAGCACATTCTCAGTCATCTCTTCGCCTCCGGTCATTTTATCTGTGAAATTACTAGGGATACCATTGTCATAAGTTTTATCAGGATATTAAGCGATGGACCGCTGGTGTCTTTAAAAGGGTCACCCACGGTATCCCCGATAACAGCTGCCGCATGCTCGCTTCCTCCTTTTCCTCCAAGATTGCCTTCTTCGATGTACTTCTTGGCATTATCCCAGGCACCGCCTGCATTGGACATGAAAATGGCAAGAAGAACCCCGGATACGATGGTTCCCGCAAGAACCCCGCCCAGGGTTTCAGCGCCAGCCTCACCGAATGCAAAGTAAACGACAACTGGAATAACAACGGCAAGGACACCTGGCAGTATCATTTCCCTGAGTGCGCCCTTTGTGGCTATTTCTACACACTTCTGAGTATCCGGTTCGCTTTCTTTCTCCATGAGCCCCTTGATCTCGCGGAATTGCCTTCGCACTTCTTCGACCATATCCATGGCCGTCCGGCCGACAGCCCTCAGGGTTATTGAAGCAAAGATGTAAGGAAGCAGCGCGCCAAAAAGAAGGCCGGCGACAACGTTTGATTTGAGCAGGTCTATCGTCTGAAGGCCGGTTGAGGCAGCGTAAGCGCTGAAAAGAGCAAGGGATGTCAGGGCCGCAGAGCCAATGGCAAAGCCCTTGCCCATAGCGGCAGTTGTATTGCCTAGAGAATCAAGCTTATCGGTTTTCTTCCTCACATCCCCGGGAAGTTCTGCCATTTCAGCTATACCGCCCGCATTATCGGCTACGGGTCCGTAGGCGTCTACAGACATAGTCATCCCAACGTTCATCAGCATGCCCAGGGCAGCAAGAGCTATTCCGTAAAGCCCGGCGTAGTGGTGGCTCACGAGAATGGCTGCCGCTATGAACAGTATTGGGAATATCGTTGATTCCATGCCAACGGCTATTCCCTCTATTATGCAGGTTGCCGGACCTGTTTTAGTGCTTCTGGCTATTCTCATAACAGGTCCGCGGCTTGTGTAGTATTCCGTGATCAGACCTATAGCAGTTCCCGAGACAACACCGCAAATGATAGCCCAGAAAATACCGATGCTGACCTGAAAAAAGAGTATGGTTCCCAGAGCCAGAACTATTGACAGGCCGGTGCTTATGAAAGTTGCATTCCTCAGAACCGTGGCAGGGCTCCCCTTCCGGTTGAGCAGCTTCACCGAAAGAACTCCCGCAATACTGGCGAGTGTACCCAGCGCAGCCAGGATTATCGGCAATGCGATGAGCGTTTGTGCGGATGCGCCGGAACCTGCAGGAATCAATCCAGCGGGAATCCCGGTCAGGCTGAACCCGAAAGCCAATACGATTGCTGCTATTATGCTGCCGACATAGGATTCAAAAAGGTCAGCGCCCATTCCGGCAACATCCCCGACATTGTCACCCACGTTATCGGCGATAACCGCCGGGTTACGGGGATCATCCTCCGGTATTCCGGCTTCGAGCTTCCCTACAAGATCAGCTCCCACATCAGCGCTCTTGGTGAAAATTCCTCCACCAACCCTTGCGAAAAGGGCTATGGAGCTGGCACCCATACCGAAACCTGCAATATTCTTAAGAGACACGGTTCCCAATATTGATTCAAGAAATTCCTTCGCAGGAATGATATTGCTGTAAAGAAGGTAGAATAGCGAGACTCCAAGAAGTCCAAGCATCGCTACAGCCAGCCCCATGACGCTCCCGCTTTTGAAGGCCACTGACAGCGCCTTTGAAAGGCTTGTCCTTGCGGCATCAGTGGTCCTGACATTACCCATTGTTGCAGCGTTCATTCCAATGTAACCGGCGATCATGCTGAATCCCGCACCGCATACGAATGCGATCGCGGTTCCAGGATCGATCCCAAAGAACAGTGCAAGCGCAACAACAACGACAAAGATCAGCAGGATGCGGTACTGCGTTTTCAGGTAAGTCATGGCACCGGAATGGATCAGGCCGGCCAGGTGAATCATCCTGTCGTTCCCCTCGGGTTCCTTCTTCAGGCTCGCATACCTGAGGACAGCCACAAGGCCGGTCAGCACCGCTACAAATAGTCCCAAGTATCGGAATACTATCTGGGAAGCAGTCATTTACACTCCTTATATATATTGTATACGTTAAGCAATACTAACATTATTGCGTTATAAATTTTCCTGAGAATGTGCCTTTTCTACTCCAGCAGAGGGCTGAGGTCAAGGCTGCCTATTCTTCAAGACGATCGAGGGCATTGATGATACCGGTAGTTGAAAACTCCTCGTGGAGAGAAACTATTTCAACTCGACCTCCTCCGGATATGACAAGATCCGCCCCTACAACGGATCCCACCTCATAATCCCCGCCCTTTACCAGAATGTCAGGTTTAATCTCTTCGATCAGTTGAAGCGGTGTATCCTCATCGAAAGGTACCACATAATCCACCGATCTGAGCTCTGCCAGGAGCATCATCCGTGATTGCAGATCGTTAACAGGCCTGTCACTGCCCTTGAGCCTGGTTACGGAACCATCGGTATTTATCCCGACAAACAGCTGGTCCCCGAATGAACGTGCTGTTCTCAGTATGTGTACATGACCCGGATGCAGGATGTCAAAGCAGCCGTTGGTGAAAACTATTGTACAGCCCTCGGTGTGAAGTTTATCGCTAAGTTCTTCCGCCTCAGTTCTGGTCAGTATTCTTTCTTCTTGAATAACGCTCCACCTCCTTAACGATGTCGGATGGCGAGACCGCATAAACTCCGGGTTCGGAGCAGGTTGCCGCTGCGGCGAAACTGGATATTCTAACACCGTCATCAAGAGGCAGGCCGGCAGCAATAGAGAGGGCCATAACAGCAATAACAGTGTCACCAGCGCCTGAGACATCAAAAACATGTCTTGCCGCAGAGGGTCTGTAGAACGGTTCAGAATCTTCCCTGCAGAGTACGCTCCCGTCTCCGCCCAGAGTTATGAGAACCGAACCGGCAGAAAGCCTGTCAAGAAGCTGATCACCGGCTTCAATCGCATCATCGACAGTTTTTATTTCCATTCCAAGCGCAAGGGATGTCTCCAGTCTGTTGGGCTTGAAAAGCGTACATCCACGAAACTCGAAAAAGTTCATGAACTTGGGGTCCACTGCAACCGGAACGTTCTCCCTCCTGGAAATTGATAAAATTCCGGATATCAGGCCAGGAGCAAGTACACCTTTATTGTAATCCTCAAGAACTACGGCATCCAGATCACCGATAATCCGCTCGATTTGAGCGGATATTTCGTTCTGCATTTTCTCGGAGACAGGTTCTGTAACTTCCCTGTCAAGTCTGATGAGCTGGTGCCCGCCGGACATTATCCTCGTTTTTGATGTTGTGGGCCGACTCGAATCAAGGATAACCGCATCAGTGTTTATGCCTTCCTTCTCAAGAAGCTCCACAAGCATTCCGCCTTCACTGTCATCCCCTACCGTTCCGGCCATGAGAGGAATGCCGCCCAGCGAGAGGATATTCCTCGCAACATTGGCAGCTCCACCGGGGACCCATTTTTCTCCCGCTCTTTCCAGAGATACTATGGGGACAGGGGCCTCGGGCGAGATCCTGTCGACTCTGCCTTCAATGTAATGATCAAGGATAAGGTCACCTGTAACCAGCACCCTTTTCCCACGCAGGCTATCGAGTATGTTTTCAATATTGTTATCTGGTATCAAGAATTCCCCCGTCCGGATATTTTATATATAACTTGTGTACAATCGCTAAAAGGAGCAACCGTGAAACCTAAGATGATAAAACAGCCGCCTCAAATCAACGCCGACGCTGCTGATACTGATGGAGTATACAGCAATGTCTTCTTTATCGCAGCTTCCAGAGCCGAGTTCGTCCTTGATTTTGCCAGAATAGTTCCCGGAGTACAGGGAGCAAAACTAAAATCAAGGGTGATAATATCGCCCCACAGAATGAAGGCTCTTGTTAAGACACTGGAATCCCAGATCGAATCTTACGAGGGAAAATTCGGGAAACTGGATGTCGATTCCCTGAATACCTTCGGATTCCAGAACCCTGCTGGAGAATGAAAAGGAGAACAGACCGGAGCATGTGCAATGGCAGGAATATCCTGATGATCGATCAAAAAATCTCATGAAATGGAATCGGACAAATCTATGGCAATGGATAGTGGCCTTAATTGTATCCTTGATGCTGTGGGTAATCTCAATGGATGATAATCTCTTTGAGGTCAATCAGACTTTGCCACTGGAGCCGCCGTCCGTCTCACCTGATTTCATCGTACTCAGTGATCTCAGCTGTGACTCGATTCGTATAACTTTCACCGGTAATGGAATCGGTGTGCTTCGCGATCAGATAACGCGAAATCCTGAATCTATTCAGCTTAACGTAGCCCTAAGTAATCAGAACCAGGATTTCCCTCTCAGCATATCCAGAGAGCTTTCCGGCAGCAATATTGTATTCGATGGAGATGGGTACTCCAGCCTTTCAGCAGTGGAATTCATCCCTGGAAACATTGAATTCACCGTAGACAGGAATACCGTCAGAAATCTTCCAGTGGCGATAACTTCCTCTGCCGCTATACCGGTGAGGTATTACTGGTCGAAACCATCGAATCCAATGGTTGAGGTGAAGGGTGCCGAATCAATTGTCAGCCTATTAGACAGCTGCTATACCGTACCCGTTGATCCAGGGATGGATTATGTACGCGCAACCATTCTGAAGCCTGAAGGTGTCGTTTATATAAGCCCCTCATACGTTTTGGCCGAACTTGTTCCGCCTGCAGAAGTGATAACGCAGCTGGAATAGTAATCATGTATTGACAGGTATGAAACAAGATGGGTAGATTTAGACCGATGTTTGGGAACAGGACAGTCAAGTAACAAAAGAAACCTGCATTTTTTTGTGGAGGAATAATCTATGAGATCAAAGATTCTTGTGAGAATTCTGATTGTACTACTGGCCACTTTTCTGATTTTCAGGATTCATCAGAGAGTCGAGACCTACAGGGTCCCCAGAGAATTCTGCCGATCACAGATAAGGACACTTGCTGAAGCGAATATTCAGCACATGTTTGAGATGGAAGGAATTCCAGCTCCTGATCTTGATAGCCTCCTCTCTTATGCCAAGGAAAACGGTTACTTTGAAACTTCGATAAGTAATGACAGCATTACTGTTTCATTCAGGAACGGCAACACCAAGCAGGTTCTTATTCCGAATGAATGGAAGAATCTATGGAATGCTTCCGCTATCCAGAGCATCGTTGACGAACTCGATTCTCTGCAAAATGCGCATTCGGACATAGAGCGTGAAATAAGCGACCAAGAGGACCGAGTGGGATTCACACTTGATTCACTTGTAGTTCTACGGGAAGAGTATATCCTGAAGTATCCGGCCATCGAAGGAGAAGATGAAGATGACGAAAATATCCTCTCCCCTGGAGAATGCTTCGACGACTCCCTGGGTTTCAATGCACAATCTTTGATAGGCAATGAAGTAATTCTGGCTGCCTCCATTGATTCCATTGCTTCTGTTCTTCAAAACTTCAATAACATTATTGCACCCGCCAGGAAGGACTCCGTCTCTTCCATCGTAGCTGCCGTATGCCCCTCGATATGGGAAGTAGGATACTACGATTCAGTGTACATGTATGATTCGAAACTTGCGCTTGGAACGCAATTCGCAATATCCTGCCCCAATCACGACAGGCACGGCGGTGTTGTCGGAGGGTTTTTTGAAAAGGATTACCCCGATTCCATGTTCATGGAACCGGACTGGTCCGAAACACAATTAGTATACAGTTTCCCGGAGTACGCAGCCATGAGAAGGCTTCAGGTCTCAAGGTCCAACCTGATCCGCGTGGCTGAAGAGGAGGCAGCTTACCTCGCCCAGAGATATCCCTGGGTAATTATTCCCAAACAACCCAAGAATCTTGAAGTCTGTATCGATGAACTGATCGATCCTCTTGGTGGAGAGTATGTGTTTGAAGTAATTCCCGATACCACATACATCTTCTATGAGAACCCTGATGGTCGCACGGCCAGAAGAAGGGGGGATTCCATAGCTGTTCAATCCATGAAATTCGTTGCTTATACAACGGCTGACCCTGAAACTTCAAGGGTGGAAGTCTATTTCTCTCATCCGATGAGATTCCCCAGTCGAGTTGAAGGATCCATCCCCGGAAGCAATGACAACGTCACCGTAATAATGAACTGGAAGCGTTCTGAACTTGGAACGATCCAGATCGATGAACGGGAAGTTGATCTTCTGGATGAACCCACCTGGGATTTTATCAGATCCCGCTTCGAGGCAGACAACACTACAGAAACAGATTAAACAGGAGACTGCGGTTAGTTTCTGGAACTCTGTATACATATGAGGATAGAGATACATACAGAAAATAGTATAACTGTGTTCTTATTATTATTCTCCGGAGGTATAAATGTCAGACGAATACAAGGATATAGATGTTATGGGGGAAGAGACGGATAACCAGTATCTGCTGGCTCTTGCTATCGCCAAACGGGTAAGAAAGCTCAGATCCGGTGCCCCCCCTCTGGTCGATGTTGACAATCCCAGAAGAAAACCATTTCAAACAGCCATGGAAGAGGTCGCCAAGAAGAAGATCCTGTTCTCAATGGCTGAGGATAAGAATAGCAATTAACCATTTTGAATCATGGAAAGGAAACCGTGTTTATGAGATTTATCTATATTTTCGCAGGTATGTTGATTCTTGCCGCAGGCGCATGTGGAACACAGGAAAGACTGAACCACGGCAACAATGCCGATACAACCCGTGTTCTGGCCACAGTTGGTGAAATGGAAATCACCGAGAAAGCTATTAATAAAGAGCTGGAGCTGATACCTCCCTATCAGAGATCCTCATTTGAGACTCCGGAGGGAAAAAGGCTTCTTCTGGATCATATCATCGAACGGGAACTGCTGCTGCTTGAAGCTATGAACCTGGGGCTCGAAAAAGACTCTTTCGTAATCGCGCAGGTAGAACTGGCCATGCAGCAGGTTGAATCAGCCAGGGATAGAGCTCTCCTGCAGACCTACTACCAACAGGAAATCGTAGATGCTGTGGTAATACCGGAAGAAGATATTCTGGCCTACTACAATGACCATGTTGATGACATTTACTATCAGGAACACCAGGTTAAGGTTTCTCAAGTAATCGTTTCATCCGAAGATGCTACGGCCGATGTGGCTGCAGCGCTGGAAGCCGGAGACACTTTCGAATCGGTCGTTACAACGTTCAGTGAGCATGCACCCACCATGCCTTCAGGTGGTGATATGGGCTGGGTAACGATAAACTCGCCATTGCCCTACCTGGGAGAACAGGCAGATATCTCGGAAGCGCTGTTCGACGCCGACATCGATGATATTCTCGGACCCTTCTCCACAGCAATGGGCGTTCACTATTTTACGGTTACGGATAAGAGGGATGAGGGCGCACGCCCACTCGAAGAAGTAAGAGAATCCATTGAAAACACCCTCAAACCCACTTTGGTCAATTCATACTTCCAGGATACCGTTGTTCCAAGGCTCAGAGAAAGCTACGGTGTTACCATAAATGAGGATGCTTTCCTGCCCGATGAAAGCGTGGAGCCCGATTCACTCTTCCAGTCAGCGCAGAACCTGATGGAATCAAACCCCGAGTCAGCAGTGCAATACTACAAATTGTTCATCCAGCGTTTCCCCGATCATGAGAATGCTCACCAGGCACAATTCCTTATGGGCTTCACCCTGTCGGAATACACTGGCGATTATGAAAAGGCTGCTGATGCTTTCCAGCAGCTGATAGATAACTATCCTGAATCGGATTTTGTTGACGACGCGGAATGGATGATCGAGAACATGGGTACACCTCCTGAAAGCCTTTTCATCGAAACTATTCCTCTGATAGAAGAGGATGTTATTACGGACTCTTCAGGAGAATAAGAGCTTCCCAGTCGATTGAAGAACCCGGAGTCTTTTCTCCGGGTTCTTCTTTACCCTTTTCCGGATTCGCTGCGTGACTCATATTCACTATCTATATATTTACTGCATCCGGGAGGTATTTGTTGAAGAACTGTATTCTTCTTTCGCTGGTTACTGTACTGATTTTTCTTGTTGTATCGATCATGGGATGCGCCCCCGTGAAGGATGAAAATTCACCCGAAGGCTTGACCGCCCTGGCCGAAGGTGCCTTCAGTTCGGGAGATGTCTCTGCATCTCTGAGATACTACTCCAGGGCTATTGAAGACTTTCCGGACAACCCTCTGTACTCCTCCTGGCAGTTTGGAAGGGGAAGGTCCCTCCTGGCTCTCGACCGTCTTGAGGAAGCATCGGAAGCGGCATTACATTCTCTGCGCAGCGCAATCGATTCGCACGGTAAAGCCAGTGCCATGCTGCTCCTCTCCCAGGTTAAAATAGAACAGGGATCCTTCAGAAACGGCATCGAAACACTCTCGAACATGCAGCAGGATCATCTCGACCGGGGTGAATCGGAATCCGCTGTGGAATTGATACGCCTTACGCTTGAAAAAGTGGACATGGACTATCTTACCACTGAACCATCTACAGGATGGACGGAGGTCTTCTTCCTTCTTGAACTGGAAAACAGATACGCGGCAGAGGGAAACACCGAAAGGGCAATTCTGACAGGGATGGAGATAGACAGGCTCTTTCCTGAAGCTCATCAGCGATACGGCAGACCGGTTTTCGCGATCCATGAAGACGGTTTCGTCGCCCTGATTCTGCCCCTCAGTGGTGAAGGATCCACATACGCCGAAAGGGTCAGATCCGGTGTGGATCTTGCCTTCGAAATGTCATCGGGGCTGTTCATTTCTCTGCCTTTCCTCATCACTTTCGATTGCTCCGGCGACAGCGCGGATATCGAGGAAATATTAAACTCACTGGGCCCGAATCCTTCGTGTCTGGCTGTAATCGGGCCGCTTACCAGCAGAAACGCCGAACTGGCGGCTCCTCTGGCACAGAGGTGGTCTCTTCCCATGATAACACCTGCAGCGACATCTTCGGAGTTGGATGATTACGGTAATTATGTGCACAGGCTGGTTGTATCACAGGGAGACGACGCTGCTGCTGTAGCTGAATACGCGGTACGAAATGCCGGCTGCAGAACGCTTGCGATAATTCACGAATTCACTTCTGAATCGGTGGCCAACGCCGAGCAGTTCAGTTCCGTAGTACAGGAACTGGGCAGCGAGATCGTAGGCATGGAGGGGTACGAATCAGGATCAACCGATTACAAAGATCAGATAAACGCTATAAAATACCAGCAGCCCGAGGGTATATTCCTTCCTGTAAACGCATGGGATGCTATTCAGCTCGCCCCTCAACTGAGATTCTACCGTGTTGAATCCCAGCTCTTCGGAACATCTGGATGGGACGATGAAATACTGCTGGAACAGGGTGGCGAATACGTTGAAGGCGCGGTCTTCCCCGTTTCCTTCGGCTCCGCCTCCATGAATCCCGCAACAGCAAGATTTTCATATTTCTATGAGAGGAAATACGATTCCATGCCCACAATGCTGGCAGCCCAGGGATACGATACCGCGGAAATAATACTGAACGCGTGGAAAGGATCGATCCCTTCCCGATCATCCCTGGAAAATCATCTTGAAACCCTGAACATATACTTCGGGGCTACAGGTATGTGTACTCTTGGCAGCGTATCTATCCCGCGCTCCGCTTTCCCTCTGGTCAGGGTGATTGACGGAGAGATAGTAAGCATTGAGTAATTCACCTGTCAGCGGAATGCACTGGGGGATCGATATCGGCGGAACCACGACAATTCTTGGTTATCTGAAGCCGGGAGGGTTTGTAAAAGCGGCAACCCTGAAAACCGATCCTTCATCAGGACCGGACTCACTGTTGCGAAAGATAAGTAAGACAATTGATGAGATTGATCATGCCCCTTGTTCCGCAGGTGTTGGCATTGCCGGCCTTGTGAACAGATCCGAGGGAGTGGTTGTCTTTTCCGCGAACCTTCCCGGGTGGAAAGATTACCCTATCCGCTGCAAGCTGTCGACTATCCTCAACTGTCCCGTTGTAATAGATAACGATTGCAGCGTCTTCGCCATACAGGCCATCGAATCCTCCAGCATACCCGATTCCGGTCTCTGGCTGATGATAACCCTTGGAACCGGCATAGGCGGAACAATAATCCATGACGGCAATATCCTTTACGGATCTGGATTCGCCGGCGAATTCGGCCATATGACGGTAGAGGCGTCCGGAAAGAATTGCCCCTGCGGGTCAAAGGGATGCTGGGAGAGATATGCGGCATCAGGAGCCCTGAGCGAGTACTACAGAAAACACGGCAACAACAGTATGTGCATTTCTCCAAAGGAAATAGCTCAACTGGCTTCAATGAAACAGGATGCGGCGCTAAAAGCTTTTAAGGAATTCGGAACATGGCTCGGTATAGGCCTTGCGAATCTTTACCACTGCTTCAGTCCGGGCGGTGTTTTCATAGCGGGAGGCCTGATGGGGGCATCGGAATTCTTCCTGGGACACGCCGAATCGGAATTCAATGATAGATGCCGCTACTCGTGGAACGTGAATGTTCTGCCGTCAAGTTCCGATGCGGGAGCGGAGGGAGCCGCTATCATGGGAAGAAATACAAAGCAGAACATTGCAGATTTGGAAAATGACAACGATACAGATTCCATGTAATCAATAGCAACGCCTGGTGCAGCTTTCCGGTTCAGTTGTGGAAAGCGCCAGATGAGATACTCGATAGCTGTTAAAAGCTTCGTGCAAGCCATCTGCACCAGTTTATCTTCCAGCGCAGGGATACCCAACGGTCTTTCACCGCCATTACTCTTGGGAATGTACACTCGACGGACCTTCTCACCCAAGCCAATTACGGGTGATCTTGTATTGCCTTTGTCAAGATTGGATCAGCGCGTCAGTGCATCATCAGCAATCGCCTGTTTATGAAGGTATCCTCGGTACTCAGATGACAATGATACACACCAGACGGAAGAGGTCTGTTACAGTCATCAACACCATTCCAGATGATGTAATTCATCCCGCCCGGGCAGTTCGAGGAAGACAACGTAGAGACGATACGCCCCGATGCATCATACACTCTCAGCTTAACAGGAGAAGCGTACGGCAGGCTGAACTCGATTGTCGTGCTCTGCCTGAAGGGATTCGGATAGTTGTTGAGCCGGATCAGGCCGGGAACGACAGGCTGTCCATTACTGTCTCCTACCGCGGTTTGGAGCGAATCGTTCAGAATCAGATAGAGAGAGTCAAGCAGTTCGGAATACTTATCCGCCTGAAACTCCCAGAACATCGCCCCGCCCAGATTCAGGGAATTGATGAATTCGGCCTTGGCAACAATTGATCGGGGATCATCATAGGTAATCATTTTCTGTTCCGTTGGATTGTACAGCCAGGGAACCTGTGCATCATTCTGCCAGTAACTGACGTAGCCGTTCTTGTCGATGTAATTCTGGGAGAGATCCCAGTAATCGAAGCAGCCCGGCTCCCAGGTACCGGGAACAGCCGGTCCGGAATAGGAGACGTAAAGCCCATTGTTCTCATTCTCCACATTGGCATACCCCCTGCCGTAGAAGGGGATTCCTGCGTGAATCTTCTGCGCAGGAACTCCTTTGCCGATGTACCCTTCGATCGCTGCGGAGAGATTGAAGAAGGAATGATATGGTTCTCCCAGAGGATCCTCCGGGTTCATGTAAAGTGGTGAGTTGAAATTCGTGAAAGCGTCGGATTCTCCACCCCAGGGACCATGGAAGTCATAGGTCATCACATTTATCCAGTCAAGATACTGGTGTATCTGATCCGGTTCAATGTTCTCTATGTAGACGGGAGAGGCAGTGGTCGCCACTGTGAGAAGGTAGTCATCACCCGCTATGTCCAGCTGATACCTGAGTTCGGCGAGAAGAGCCGTGAAGTTCTCTTTGTCCTCCGGGCGATAGATGTTTCCGGGAAGCCCACCTTCCACGGGATATTCCCAATCGATATCAACTCCGTCGAAGTCATACTCCTGAATGAATTGAACGCATGATAGCGCAAAGGTCTCTCTGGATACCGGAGTCAGCGCAATATCGGAGAAATAGGTTGACCAGGTCCAGCCTCCTACGGATATGAGGGTTCTGATATGCGGATTTTCAGCCTTCAGTATCTGCAGTTGGTGAAATGATCCCCGCAAACTGTCCGGATGCGAGCTGTCTCCGGGATACCACTTATCTATATCGGCATATGCATCACCCAGGACGATCTCACCTGTCGCCGGATTGATATTTGCAAAGGCGTAGTTGATGTAATTCACCCGGTCAGCGGGGATATCAGTAACATGGTAATTGCGCACATACACCGACCATGAAGTGAAGTAGCCGACTATGTTCTTCTCGAATCCAACACCCTGAACCCCTCCCGCGATGAAAAGTAATGCCGCAGGAAAAACAATTTTCCGATAGACTGCCATTTTCCACTTCCTAACAGGAAATTCGCTGATTTAATGTATAGCTTCAGAACATTCAATAATTAAAATCAGACCAATAGTAACCTGGGTTTCCCACGATCTGCAATACTGCCCTGAAGAATGCCCCAATATCTTCTTTCCAGCCGTGATTCTCCAAAGACTCTGGTTGGAGGCCAGGGATCTGCACGCGGCTCCATGTGTTCCAGCATTATCTTATGATGACCATTCGCGTCGTTGCCGAAATATCTCCAGATGTCAGCCTTGCGAAATATATGCCTGTGGTGAGGTTTGAAGTGTTGATGCTTACCTGGTTTATTCCTTCGCTCATTATGCCTTCCGCCGCAACCATTACCTGTCTGCCGGTGATATCGTAAATTGTCAGTGTTATCTGCTGCTGCTCAGGCAGGCTGAAGGCTGCCGAGGCTAGACCGCCCCTGACCGGATTGGGGTAAACCTTTATTGTCTGGTTTGCTAAAATATCGGTGTTTACTCTACCTTCAGCAATACCAGTACCAGGATCTGCATTGATAACCTGGTAATACCAGTCTTGACCGGTTGGTCGAGGATTATGGGGTACCGGCAGATACTCCCTGATGATCCTCAGTAATGTCAGATAGTCGTATCGGAAAGAGATGTAATTTCCCTGCCAGTGTTCAGCAAGAACATCAAATGCCCGGAAGATATCCTGTACCATCGCGTTCCATTCGGGATCCGATGGCACACCGCGAGCATAGAACATGCGCAGTCTGGCAAAGAATATCTCCATATCTTCCCGGCTGATCTGAGCATCATATATATCATAGAGCGCTTTGTTCATCTCGTCTGTAATGGCACGGACAGTCGGCACATGATTTGCGAATCCGCCCATACCGAATTCTTCGGCAATGTTTGGTGACGCTAAAGCAAGTGCGCGGTTATCTGTGAATAATTTTTTCGTTAAAAAATCGTTTATACCGCGATTATAAGCATAGGTTATAATCGAAAATTCTGCCCAGGGATCCACTGCATTATCCATGAATCCGTTATAGTCTATATTAAACGCGTTCAGCATCTCTCTTGTTACCGAAATACTTATCGCAGAAGATATCCCCGATGATATCCAGTTGGGATTGGTAAAATCCACTGTGATTGCAGTATAATCATCATGAACAGCATTGTCCGGAAAAAAATCGGGAAAGAATGATTTACAATCATTGAAGTTTCCGGTTTCCTGCTGATAAGGTCCATCCGGATGAGCGATAATAGGCCAATACCATATTTCGCCATCGATTATAACCGGGTTGCTGGCGCTGCCGACATTTTCTCTTACGACACCAGCCGCAAAATTCTCTTTGGTACCCAGTGCGCACATGTAATTGGGATTGATCTTGAAAAATTCATATACCATTCCAATGCCCATAGCCATTAATTGCGTAGGAACCCATATCCTGACCCCATCAACGGTATTGACCGGATAGGACATTGAATCAACCTGCCCAATCTGAATTTGTGTCGTGTTGTTCGGCTCATAGATTATTAAATATTCGTTAATTGGTTGAGGGGTATCGCTATAATAGACAAGCGGATCTATTATCAGATCGGCTGAAGTAAGATCTTCTTTTCCTTTATACCAGCTCTCCGGTAAGGTATCGTAAAAAGGATACCTGATTTCTTCAGACCTTACATAGTGGACTGAAAATTCCGCCGGATAAACCTGTCCTCCCTGTTTACTACCCTCAATTATTAGATACAATGAACTTCCTAAAGGGAACATACTTTGCCACCCCAGATAGATATTTACGATATTCCCAGTCTGAACATGATCCACCGGACCGTTAGTACTTTCGATTTTTATTATTTCTGATGTAGTCAAAAATTGAACCGATCTGACAGCAAAGAAATTGCCGTTCCAGGCGTATTCGGCATTGGGATTTGCAAGCAGCGCCAGACCGCTGAATGAACTGCTGTCTTCAGATATTGTTTCATAAACGATCGCCAGCTCATCACAGGGAACATCAGGTGGTATCTCAAGATTATTGCAGGTTACTACAATATTGGCCGGTACCGAATTTGTATCAGGAGTTCCGATACAGCTGAAGGAAACACTTTCCCCCGGCGCAATATTAGCGTTCCAGCCAACATTGGTTATTTTATAATGACCCCCGACTACACTGACAATCTCGGCATCCCAGATAGATGATATTGTCCTGTCCCAGTCAAATTCCAGACCCCAATAGATAATTGTCTCGGTGCCGGTATTTGTTATGGTAAAAGTTGCCTCAAAACCTGATGATGTATTGTTAATCGTGTAGTCAACCGCCGCAACGATGCTGTCTTCTTGCAATAGCACGGTTACCGGATCATTTTGAGCATATATCAAAAATAACGGCAGTGACAATAAAATAACTACACCCATCACAACATTTTTATGTGGTATATGCATATTCAACTACCTTTCGGGTTAACCTGCAGAACACCAATGCGGGGAACTATATATTCTTCCATTCTGCAATACTCTGAAGAACAATCTGACTTTTCCTATCCGACCGAATTTGTTAACTACAATGATTATACGATCAATATTCCTGCCCCGTCAATGTCATGCGCTACCATGATCAGTAGGATACTTGATTTCCCAACGTACCGGAATCAACTTCTGACACTGTTCATCTGACCGCTACAATCCTAATTTTCAATTTATTCATCTAAACTGAAGTAGAGTTCTTCTTTTGTTCCGAACCGAAAATGGTCGAAACCCGGTGGAGGAATTTCTGGACCCCCTCTCTGTCCAGCCGCCATTAAATCCGGATGAAACATATACACCTTTTCAATGGAACACCGGCGTTGACGCCGATAGCACTCCCCTCATATTACCAAAACTGGATAGGAACTGTTAAGATATAGGGAACCGGATAAACGCTAAAGATTATTTGAGGCTGAAAATCCAGTTTATTTTTAGTACACTCGTCTGGAACGTGAATGTTCTGCCGTCAAGTTCCGACGCGGGGGCAGAGGGAGCCGCTATTATGGGAAGACATAGGACCGGATGACATTTTTTCTGATCTTAATGACACTTTTTGCAACCGATACTCCAGAACCAGACAGCACTTCAAGGGATTCTACGCTTACCGCGGAGAGACTTGAAACGATCGCGTATTCTGCTGATTCAATGGTTTTCTACCCGGACACCGGTGACCTGATACTGATAGGATCTGCAAGCCTTGATTACCGGGACATGACGTTAAAATCGGATACCGTAGAATACTCCGCAGAGGATGAGATCATCACTGCCGGAGGTGAATCCGAACTACTGGATCGCGGAGAAGCGATATTCGGTAACGGGATGATATACAGTATTCCGACTCGAAAAGGACGCATAATTAACGCGGCTTCGCAGTACGAATTTGGATTCTACAGCGGCGCGACGATAACGCGGATAGGCCCTAACGAATTCAACATAGTTGATGCCAGATTCACAACATGCGATGAAGACAGTATGCATTTCTATTTCTATTGTCCCGTAATGAAAGTATTCCCTGATGACAAGGCTGTTGCCAGACCGGTGTACCTGTACGTTGAAAACACGCCTGTTCTCTATTTTCCATACTGGGTTTTCCCGATAAGAAGGGGGCGACAGCCCGGATTCACAATGCCCAAATTCGGGCAGACCAGCAGGGACGGCAGGTATCTGAGGGAATTCGGCTACTACTTTGTTTTCTCGGATTACGCTGATCTGTGGGTACACGGAGATATAATGGAAAAGACCAGGTTCGTACTCGCAGCCGAGGAGAGACACCGGGTAAGATACTTATGCTATGGAAACCTCCGAACAGAATGGAGAAGAGAATTTCTAACCCACCGTGACAGATGGATGCTATTCGGAAACCATCTGCATGATTTTCCGGACGGGACTACGGTAAGAGTACAGGGTGAGTTTCTCAGTGATAAATCCTACCTTGAAGAAACCCAGCAGAACCCTGAGGATCGTATGACGGGAGAGCTGCATTCCTGGGTTAGTGTGAACAGATATTTCGGCAGAATGAGTTTCCAGGCTGTATTGGATCGGACAAGTTACCTGAATACTGATCCTGACACAATTCCGGGAGAGGTTGAATCTGACCAGGAACTCCCTGACATCAGGCTTTCTCTCCCTTCAGCTCCCCTTTTCAGAACACCTTCAGACCCCTCGCTTGTCCGTCCATGGCATTCCATCTACTGGAATGCAAGCGCGCACTACCTCTCAAGGGACAGGAGAATGGAGGAATCGAGGGCCACAAACTCAGCTCTTAAACTAACTTCGGGACTTACCGGATCCAGCAGATTATGGGGCTGGCTTTCAATAGCACCTTCAATACATACAAAGGGAACCATATATGACCGTGACAGGAACGATGATAATTTCCCATGGTGGCTTCATGGATCGGTGAATCTGTCGATTTCAACTGATATCTACGGTATCTTCGGCACACGACTCTTCGGCCTGGATGCGCTCAGACACACGATAACTCCAAGCCTATCCCTCCAATGGGCGCCTGAGCTGTATCTGAACAGAAATGGTTTGATGAACTCCGATTCTGCGGGATATGAATACTACACCTTCTCGGATTTCGGCCTTCCATCGTCCAGACGAACCATCTCGTTCAGCCTCAGGAATAGACTGGAGGGAAAGATGTCGGAGAGGGACAGAATTACCCGTTTCGATATAGCCTCACTTAGTCTGTCCACATCCGTGAACCTGGAGGAGAGTGTAACACCTTTTTCTCCTCTTTCGGCAACCCTTGATATTTCACCCACTTCACGCTTCAGTATTACAGGTAACGGAAGCTGGGACCTTTACGAGAATAAACTTACCAATCTATCCGTATCCTCATCACTGCGTCTTTCCGGATACGATCGAACCCTTCTTCCCGATTCAGGTACTACAAGAACGGGCATGCCTCTCAGAATGATCATCTCCCATTACTACAGGCACGGCTTTGAAGATACCGAGAGTATAAGCAAGTTCCGTTTCTCCGCTTCGCTTGATCTGACACCGGGCTGGTCGCTGGAATACAGCGCTTACTACGATGCATTGAGCGAGAATTTCATCAACCAGAGTTATACCCTTCGACGCGACCTTCACTGCTGGGAGGCTGTATTCGTCAGACATATTTCCGATGTAGACAGCGGATTCTATTTCAAGATCAACATCATAGATATTCCGGATATAAAAATTGAACAGCATGTAAGTAACTTTTGATTTATACTATTTTCATTAATTAATATATTTATATATGTGTATTATAAATCTATATCCTCCTCCCTGTTGACCCACAATCATCGGTATAGCTTCATATACCACACAATTATAATATATTTCGGGGGTTGACATTAAGTTTTCCACCTTATAGCTTTACGCTATAGTTGATGGGAGGGGGTGAACAAGTGACTAAAAAAGATCTGATAGCGCACGTTGCCGATAATGCTGCAATCACCAAGAAACAGGCGGGTATCGCAGTAGATGCGATTCTCGATGGAATAAAGAACACCCTCAGCAAAGGCGACAAAGTCAGTCTTGTAGGTTTCGGAACATTCTCCGTAAAACACCGCAAGGCCAGAACTGGTGTAAAACCAGGAAGCAAAGATAAGATAACCTATCCCGCAAAGAATGTGCCTAGATTCAAGGCCGGAAAAGGTCTTAAAGACGCTGTTCTTTAGGAAATCGTCATTTCAGGGAGGCGGGGCTACCCCGCCTCCCGTTTCTTATAGATAAAGTATTATGCCACTTGATCTTTCAGTAGTTATTACATCATTCAACAGTGCCTCGACTCTCGGAGATACAATTGAATCCCTCTTAAAGTTGGCTATTAGTGAATCTCCATGTGAAGTAATTGTAGTTGATAACGCATCATCTGACAATTCTGTGGAAATCGCTGAAGGCTACAGTCAGGTGACCCTGCTTTGTTCTCCAAAAAACCTGGGGCTTGCCAGGGCAAACAATATGGGAGCCGGTAAGGCTTCGGGAGGCAGCATACTGTTTCTGAACCCGGATACCGTGATCCTGCCCGGGGCGCTTCACACTCTGATGAATTTCCAGTTGAACCATCCGAACGCAGCCCTTCTTGGTCCCATGATGCTTGATTCCAGCGGTATTGTCCACTCCACTGCACGTACTTATCCCACACTATTTGATATCATGCTTCGAAGAACACCACTCGGAAAGCTGCCCGGAGCGAAGAAGCACATTCGAAAGCATCTCAATCCAGCTGATACGCACAAACCGTCCGTAGTGGACTGGGTTGTAGGAGCTGCGATGTGGCTTACTCCCGCCGGAAGGGAAAGAGTCGGACTGATGTCAGAAAAATACTTCCTGTATTTTGAGGATGTTCAATGGTGCATGCGCGCCTCAGATGCAGGAATGGAGGTCTGGTTCGTACCCGGAGCAGTTATCAGGCATGACGGCAGGAGAGAAAGCGCAGGGGGTTCCGCAACGGCTCTCTGGTTCCATTTGAAAAGTATGGTTAGATTTTTCAGTGAATATCCCTGTGCCATGATAGGTAAATGCGGTACTACCCGCACGAAGGACTGACAGTTGAAAAAGAGCAGAATCACAGCTTCGTTTCTCCTGCCCCTCGGGGATTTCATCCTCATTGTGGGCGTATTTATCCTCGGCTACTGGCTCCGTCATTTCGCCCTTTCGGAACTTCTGGAAAACATGTTTGGAATCCCCAGCGTCTTCAGGCTCGGATTATGGAATTACATCGTATCAGGTTCCGTGATGGCATGTATGGAACTTATGATGTTCAGGACTTTCAGGGTTTACAGACAGGAGTTCGGTATCGCATCGGTGGAAGAACTGTCCTGGATTCTTCGCGTATCCTTTATAGCTGTTATCATAACCTTTGCCTTTACCTTCGCGTCCAGGCAGCTGATGTTCTCGAGATTCGTTCTGATATTCGCTTTCCCAACCACATCCATTGCGATTTATACATGGCATGGTCTGTTCCACAAATTCTTCAGATGGTTCTCCCTGAAGTCCGGCAGAGGAATAAAAGTCGCCTTTTACGGATGCGGCAGTTATGCCAGGGTGCTTGAGAACTACATGCAGAAGAAGGTCTCAATCCCTTACGTGACTGCTGGTTTCATAACATGCGGCAGCACTATGGATAAAAATTCCGGAGATGTCCTCAGTTTCGAAACGGATTTACTCATGTTCAGCTGGATGCATGATAACGGTGTAGATGAACTGATAATAACTGAGCCTGAACTTTCCAGGGAGGATACCGCCAGCCTGCTATACAACTGCGAGCAGAAAAACATCTCCTACAAACTTATTGCAGATATCTCAGATCTTGTTACACGTACTACAAGGGTGATCCACATGGGCGGAATAACGATGATAGAATCCGTCCCTCCTCCCCTGAGTGGAAGCAGCATAATACTGAAGAGGGTATTCGACCTTTTGTTTGCAGTTCCCGCCACGATCATCCTGATACCCCTGGGTTTTATCATAGCCATAGCCATAGTGATCGATTCGGGATTCCCGGTTTTTTACGTTCAGACAAGACTCGGCAGGGAACACAGGGAGTTCAGATTGATAAAATTCAGGTCCATGAAGGTGGGGGCTCACAGTGAAAAGAAAGATCTCCTGCCCGAAGAGAGGCATGAACTCCTGTCGAAACTCAAAATGGACCCCCGCATCACCAGAGTTGGCCGTTTCATCCGGAAGTTCAGTATGGATGAACTTCCCCAGCTTTTAAACGTTCTGGCAGGCAGCATGAGCCTTGTAGGCCCGCGTCCTCATGTTCCCGAAGAGGTTAAGAGATACTCTATCAAACACTTCAAGAAACTTGAGGTTCTCCCCGGAATGACCGGGGTAAGCCAGGTATCAGGCAGAAATGACCTCAACTACAGCGAAATGGTTAAACTGGATCTCTATTACGTGGATAACTGGTCGATATGGATGGATCTTTCCATACTGGTAATGACCGTACCGGCGATCTTTCTGCGCAGAGGAGCCTACTGATCCGGGTCTTGCTGAACGCCGTACACCGTATCTGAAACAAGTGTTCTGACAGCTTCCGATACCATCTCCGGGGTTATGGAATCAAGAGAGATATGGTCGGATGCCATCAGCACCTCACTCTTCACATCCCATGGATACCATCTGGGAAGTGACGGATCAAATGGCAGGTACATTCCCACTACAGGGATTCCACATGATGCAGCCAGATGGATTACCGACGTATCAGGGCTAACCAGCATGGTCACACCCCGGATGAGGGCCGCCAGGTGGAGAATGCTGGGTGTCACAGGTGAAACCAGCGCGCCCGGCTCGCTGAGGTGTACCGCGCAGGCCGCTTCAAAATCCGAAGGCAAGTGGAGTATCAGTGGCTTCAGCCCCAGATCCAGTATACAGCTGCATACTCGAGCGTATCTGCCTGTCCCCCATCTGCGGTTCTCCCCCCCTGCGGATATGTTAACCGCCACACAGTCTCCGGGCAGAATGCCTGAGCGGTTCCAGAAGTCTTCTGCGAAACCGGTCTCCTCCTTCGAAAGAGTTATTTCCCTGTTCAATCCAACCGTTTCAACTTTCCTGCCAAGCCCGGACAGCAACCCGGCGAATGCATCCATAATATGCCCATCCTGCGGAGCTTTCACCCTTATATTGAAGGGCAGACTGTTTTCACGGTCGATATGAAGCTTCCACCTTGCGCCTGAAGACAGCGCATATATGAATGAAGTAGTGGAATCGTGCATATGCATGTCAACCGCTGCGTCAGGGTTGAAGTTCCGGGCTTCTACAAGGGATGATATGAAGCCCCCGGGATTCTTTCTGTATGTGATAACATCCAGTTCCGTTTCGTACTTGAGAATGATCCTGTTGTATTCCGACGCTACGATTCCTGTTCTGATACCGGGGTAGAGCTCTCTGATTCTGCGAATAAGAGGCAGGGTCATTATCATGTCCCCTATTCTGTCCTGCCTCAATATCAGTATTCGCTGAAGCCTATCATCAGGCACCGATTCCGGTACTTCTCCAGAAGACCACCCCGGAACCAGGGCTCGATGAAGCGTTCTTCTACCGAGTATCTCCAGCTTCTTCAGAACTCCAGCCATTTCAGAAATCAGAAAACATCCCTTCAAGAAGTTTCAGATATCCGTTAATCACATCTTGTACGCTGATGTCCTCAACCCTTCCGGTATGCGTTCGAATAAGTTCGTGCCTAACTCCCCACGGATACCACAGAGGCATATGCCCTTCTCTCTGTGGAAACAGTCCCAGCACAGGTAAATCATAGGATGCGGCAATATGAACAAGAGCTGTGTCCGGCGTAATCATAGCTTTCAGACCCTTAACAAGGGCGGCTGCATGAAGGATCGTCCTGCACTCGGGAATAAGTATGGCCCCCGGAACCGCATCGGAGATTAAAGCAGCTTCAGATCTGTCATCCGGTGTAGAGAAAACAAGAGGGATGTTACCGGAATTCATTATAAAGGAGCATAACTCAGCAGTGTTATCAGTACCCCAGAGGCGGGATGGGTTCCCTGCTGAAATATTTACACCTATTGCCTTATTCCGCAGGCTGGATCCGGTTTCTCTCCAGAACGCATCTGCAAATCCGGTTTCATCTGCTGAGAGTCTGAGTTTTCTGTCAAGCTCTGAATCATCGATCTCCCTTCCCAGACCTTCAAGCAGGATCTTTGTGAGATGGGCGTAATGGTGTCTTCCTTCAGGCATGGGAACCCTTACAGAAAAAGGCAGCCTGTTGTCTCTGTTGGATGCGGACAACCGCAGCTTCGCACCTGACACCACTCCGTATATGAATGATGTGGTTGAATCGTAGTGCATCCTGGTATCTACGATCACATCGGGTCTGAAACGCCTTGTAAGGATCAAACTTCTGAGATATATGGAGGGCCTGCTGTCGTAGAGAATCGCAGTAAAACCTTCTTCATATTTCAGAAGGGGAAGATTGCGCCGCGAGACAACGAGCCCCGTTTCGGCTTCCGGAAAAAGCTCACGTACTTTCCTGAAGAGGGGAAGGCTGACCATCATGTCACCAATGGCGTCCCACCTCATCAGAAGTATTCGATTCAATTTAACACCGTCAGGTATCTTCGAGAGTATACGTCCCTGCTGAAATCGGGAAAGAATATGCCTTGTTAGCGCCCTTCTTCCCGCGGCTTCCATTCTTTTCAGCATTTCTTCAGCCTTTCAAAACCGTGCGATAAACCTGACAATCCTATATGATACCAGCTAAGAATATAACGGATGACCGGAGTGGTCAGAATTGCTGCGTCAGGATGCCGATTTTGTTTCACGGGATTTGACCGTTCATAGTGAATTATGCGCTTATATCTTGAAATACATTAAATTACAGGTTACACAGATTCTGGCATCAAACATGCTTGTGAAAAATGTAACAATTCAAACCGGGACTGAAAGGAAGTTGTCATGGCCGTAAAGCATATTAAGAGTAATGAAATTGAAGAAGCTGCTTCATCTAAGGACAAAATATCACTCATTGATTTCAGCGCTGCATGGTGCGGACCCTGTAAAATGCTGACTCCCGTACTTGAAAAGGTCTCAGGTGATCTTGATGATAAGGTTGCATTCTATCACCTGGATGTTGATGAAAGCCCCGATGCCTCTTCGAAATTCGGTATCCGTGGAGTACCCACAATGATAATATTCCATAACGGACAGGAAATAGACAGAATGGTTGGTTTCCGGGACAGGAACGCACTGCAGACTCAACTGGAAAACCTTGCTGATTCAAAACTGGTATAGATAAGTATGGATCTGAAAACCGGGCTCGTAGGTTCCGGCTCCTCTGCCAGCCGTAAACTTGATCTTGTAATCGCAGGAGGCGGTCCCGCTGCCCTTGCCGCAGCTCTTTATTCCGCAAGATACGATATTGACCACATCGTTCTTGAAAGTTATCAGCCTGGGGGGCAGGCAGCTCTTACCGCTGTTATCGAGAATTATCCCGGCATAAAGACGATCAGCGGTGGAGACATTGTTGCCATTATGAAGGAGCAGGCAGAAAGCTGGGGAGCTGTTTTTGAGATGGCTTCGGTAATATCAGCGGACCCTCTGAAGGATAGAATTCAGATAAAGGCTGATTCCTCTACATACATGGCTCGAAATCTGATAATCGCTACCGGAGCTGCTCCGGCCAAGCTTGGCGTTCCCGGAGAGGATAAGTTCTACGGCAGGGGTGTCAGCTATTGCGCAACCTGTGACGCGCCCTTTTTCAGAAACGCTCGTGTGCTTGTTGTCGGGGGTGGTGACAGCGCTGTGAAGGAAGCTCTTCACCTCTCAGAATTCGTCTCTGAGCTTGTACTGGTACACAGGAGGGATAAATTCCGTGCAGAACCCTACCTTGCTGAAAAACTTCTTTCATGTAAGAACTGCAGCGTTATGTGGAACACTACATTGAAGGAGATAAAGGGAGACGAAAGCGTTGAGGGTGTTATTCTTTTCACTCCGGAGGGTGAAAAGGAGTTGAAGCTTGACGGAATATTCATGTATGTCGGGCGCAAACCGGCTACAGAACCCTTCGCGAACCTTGTCGAACTGAACGATAACGGTACGGTCAGAACACACAATATTGTGCATACATCAAAAGAAAATATCTTTGCTGCGGGAGATGTAACGGATAATGATTTACGACAGATAGTCACTGCAGTATCCGATGGCGCCAGAGCTGCTTCCGCTGTATTTGATCTGCTGCAGTAATGAGGTGCATAGACCATGCTGTCGGACAATGACGCTCAGGAAGTCAGGAAGGTATTCGGCGCTCTTGTTCGTGATGTGCGCATAAAGGTATACACACAGGAACTGGAATGCCCCACATGCAGGGATACCGAAATCATACTCAAGGAACTTGACGGATTATCAGAAAGGCTGAAAGTTTCCTTCCTTAACCTGCAGACCGACCGTGATGAGGCTGAGAAGGATGGTGTCGACAGAGCCCCGGCCATAATCGTCTCCGACGGAACCCATTCAAGGGTGAAGTTCTATGGAACTCCTTCAGGATACGAATTCAGCTCCCTCCTGACCACTATAGTCGATACCGGAGGGTCTGAGGAGCCGCTTATAGAAGGTACCGTTCAATTCCTGAATGATCTGGACAAAAACCTCGATATGCAGGTTTTTGTCACGCCTGCCTGCCCTCATTGCCCGCCTGCAGCAGTCCTCGCATCCAGAATGGCACGCTACAGCAGCTTCGTTCGATCAGAAGTGATCGAGGCCAATGAATTCCCTGAGCTGTCAAGGAAGTTCAAAGTACAGGGCGTCCCGCGAACCATAGTAAACGGTATTTTCTTTGCAGAGGGTTCGCTTTCAGAAACGATGATGACAAATGCACTGAGAAAGGGCCTCGCGGATGACCCGTCAGATGAAACAAATCTTCTGGACTACCTTCAGAACAATTGAGATTTATATTCCATGTACAGTTGCGGCGTTCTTCAACAGAATGCCGCAGTATTCCATTCAATATGAAGGCAGGTCATTATAAGTACTTTTCTAATAGCCGCAATGCTGTTTTCAGCCCCGGTGGAATTTCCAATGGAATCCACCGGTGTGCTTGAAGCCTACAGCTTCTTCAACCAGAACATAGAGCATTTCATTTACAGCAACATAGAAACTGATATAACAGTACTCAGGATCGGCCGCTTCTCATGGCGCCTGGGGCTTGCGATGGAAACCTATATGGGAGAAAGCTGGAACAGCCCCGAGATGAAGTTCAACATCTACGGCGGCCACTGGAATATAAAAACCCAGTTCGGATACCAGATGGACCCTCTCCTTCTAAGGGTCTATACCGATCATGAGTGCTTTCACAACATAGACATGGCTGACACGCTCTCGGAGTACATGAACACCATCAAACTCGGAGTCCTTCTGGATGAGCCCACCCCTGAATACAGCGACAGTCTGGTATTTCTGCCGGCCGGGCTGCCCGACGGCTGGTTCTCCATTGGATTTTACCGTCCCAGGAGCGATACTTTCCAGAAAGGACACGATTTCAACTGGTCGATGCATGGAATGTTCGATTTCGAAGGCGTTGCATGGCATTCGTTTCTCTCAGGCCTCCGGTACAGATCGGATTTCTACTTTCACAACGACGGCGCAGGTTCATCGAAACACAAAGGTGAGATCTACGTAGCCTACCATGCGCCCGCAGGAACCTTTGAAACGCACATTACACACTACTTCAGCGACACGCAACCGTTCCGGTCGCTGGAGGGTGAGACCTACTGGGGGATAAGATTCATCTGGTAAACCCGCGGTGTCACGGCAGGGCGGCCAGCGCCGCCTCGTAGTCCGGCTCCTGGGCTATTTCGGGGACCTGCTCTGTATAGATAACAAATCCCTCTTTATCCAGAATGACAACAGCCCTTGAAAGAAGCCCCCTGAGCGGACCCGTGGTAATTTCGACTCCGTAATCCCTCCCAAAGTCCTGAGATCTGAAGCTGGAGAGGTTCACAGCATTATCTATACCCTCGGTCTCGCAGAACCTGGCATGAGCGAATGGAAGGTCCGCGGATATGCATAGCACTTTAACGCCGGGCCTGCCGGCAGCCTCCGCGTTAAAGCGCCTCACCGACATGGCGCACACCTGGGTATCCAGACTCGGGAAGATGTTGAGAATGACCGTCCCTCCCAAAACATCCTTCAGGCTGAGTTCTGAAAGATTGCTGCCGGTCAGTGTGAAATCCGGAGCCGTGGTGCCCACTGCGGGTAGATCACCAAATGTCTGAACCGGGTCGCCTTTAAGAGTAATTCTTGCCATTTCGTCCTCCTGTTTCAAATTTCGTTAACCGGATACTTCAATAGTCAGATCATCCGTGAGTCCGGCTTCAACCATTACTCCGGCCATGAGCAGACCATTCCCGGCATACAGCATCCGGGACAGACTGCTTTCGTAACCTACGCTCTCCGCATCGTTTCTCGAACCGGTAATCAACCACTTTATAGAAGGGCCGAATTTGAAAGGCAGAGCGGTTGCGCCGATCAGAGCCACCAGTATTAACATTGTTGAAAGTTTCATTTCAGCACCTCCTTAAGGAATCTCAATACTACAGCGCGGTCGGTCCTATAATCATCGGTGGAACGCTGAGCTGCCCTTTCCGTTCGGGAGCGCCGAGTTTCTCAATCCTCGAAAATAGCTCCAGAGGCTTCCAGTTCCACCTGAAATCCGTCACGGGATGAACTACCTTTCCGTCCTCGACCAGAAAGACTCCGTCACGCGTCATACCGGTAAGACTCAGTTCCTTCTGGTCAACGAACCTTATGTACCAGAATCTCCGGAAAAGCAGAGCTCTTCCCGGAGTACTGCCGATAAGATCTCCTATGGATCCTGAATCTCCTTCAAGTGCGAGTGTCCCTGGTATGAAAAGAGGTTCACGACCTGTTTTTGCCGCCCAGTATCTCGTGCAGGGCTGATTGACCAGCCTGCCGTTCTCAATCCACGTAACGTCACCGGAAGCAAACCCCTCTTCATTGAACGGAGTTCCCTTAAGTGTGCCATTGACCTCGCTTGTCATTGTGAAATTGCCGCCGGTGACCATCTCTCCCTGTCTGCCTGAAAAGACTGTCAGGCCTTCATCGGCGGGTCGGGCATTCATTGACCAGGCTATATATGGAATCAGGTCGCAGGCAGCCTGGGGTTCCAGGATCAGCCTGTACTCTCCCGGCTCAAGCTCCATCTGATTCTCATCGGATTCGACTTCGACTGCTACTTCTCTGATCGCGTCATCCACAGGGAGATCGTCCCATGCTTCTGCGCTGAGAAATCTGAAGCTGGATGGTTTACCCCTGTCCAATGTAAGCCTCATGTAGGCGTCCGTTGATCTGTGATATGCCAGATTGCCTGTAGATGTGCCGATGGCGGTATTCTCATAACTCATGCCGACCAGGCCTGCGGCTTCCATTCCGTTCTTCTTTGCAGTGTTTATCGCCCTCGCTGCAGCTTGAGTTCGGGAGGCTGGATCAGCATCAGCGGTCAAGCTGTCCCATGCGTCAATGACCGGGTAAACCTGTCCTGCGGGAACAGGCGGCATGTACTCGGGATCGGGAGAGGCGGTCTTCAGCATATCCATAGCCGTGGCAAGGATCTCCGGGATTGCATCGGTATCTATTCTATGGGTTGAGTAAACGGTTTTTCTCTCACCGTCACCCAGTGTGATCCGAAGTTTCCGTTCAAATGTATCCATGTTCTGCGTGATTCTGTTCTGGCCGAACCTCACAGCTGCATCCCTGTTTTCAGTCAAAGTGGCAACAACGTCGGGAACTTCAGCCTTTTCAAGAACAGCTTCGATTACCTCCAGAAGTTCGTCCCTGGTCATTCCGCACCTCTTCCCACTTCAATATTCCTGAATCTTGATGTGCTTGCTCCGTGGGTCATCCTTGCACCCTGCATGGGTTCTCCTTTCCCACACGTAAGAAGTCCCATGGTTTTGAAAGATCTGTCATCCGCAATACCGTCGCAGGATCCCCAGAAATCTCTTGTCTTCGATCGGTAGATGACCTTCTTCAGCGGCTGCACCTTTTTCCCGTTTCTGATCTCCCAGAACATGTCTCCACCGAACTGGAAGTTCACCCTTCTCTGATCGATGCTGAAGGATCCGCGTCCTTCGATATAGACTCCTTTGTTCACCTCGGAAATCAGATCATCAGGTGTAATGGGCTCCTTCCCCGGTTCCAGATAGAAGTTAGGCTGTCTGTTTATCGGGAAACTGGCGAAATCCATAGCCCTGCAGCACCCTCTACTATTTTTTCTGTTAACAAGCAGAGCGGTTTCTCTGACAGAACCGAACTGCTGGAAAATCCCATCCCTTACCGTATACCATTTCTGGCCGGGTACACCGTCATCATCCCAACCCCAGCTCGCGACCCCGTAGGGCATTGTGTTATCCGCAACGAAATTGACGATCTCAGAGCCGTATTTCAGCTTCTCCTGATCATCTATATTCAGGAAGGTCCGTCCGGCCATGCTTGCCTCCCATCCCAGAACTCTGTCACTTTCAGTGGGGTGCCCAACTGATTCATGCATCGTCAGGCTGAGATGGGTTCCATCCAGAACAAGGTCCATCACTCCCGAGGGACTTTCGGGGGCCTTGACCTTCATTATGGCTTCCTCTCTGCATTTCTCAGCCCAGAAAATCATGTCGGCCTGTTCAATCCACTCCCAGCCGGCAATTCTTGCGCCTTCCTGGAAACCCCTGTTCTGCATGTCATCGCCCAGAACCGCGTACGCCATGATAGTCGGCATCGAGAATACAAGATCGGAAGAAACCAGTGAACCCTCGGTATTGCTGAAGGCTCTTCTCTTTCTCTCGAATCGAAGATTGCTCCAGCTCATATTGATCAATGGAGAAGCGTGTATTATGTCGGCAGCTCTGGCCAGAAGATCAAGCTTCTCCGATCTGGGAATTTCAAAGGGGTTCCTTTCACATGGTCCGTCGTAATGCCCGATCGAGGGAACTTCTTCCGAAAGTCTCACGGAGCCCTCCATCACACCGGCCCCGGCCCGGGCTACAGAGACAGCCCTGTCAACGGTTTTTTCAACCAGATCCGAATCGAATCCACTGCAAGAAGCAAAACCCCAGCATCCGTTAACAAGAACCCTGATACCAACCCCATGGCTGGCCTGAAAGTCCGATTCGGCCAGTCTCTGCTTCCTGTATGTCAGGCTTTCAAGGTCGGTGTTCTCAACTCTGGCATCACCGTAATCCACGGAGCGGTATCGGAGTTGACCGACGATCCGCCCGGCAAGGTCTCTCATCTCATCAATCATCTTTATTTCCTTCCAGCTCTTTATAAGCTCTACCGGCAGTATCGCTGTCAGCTCTTTCCAGGATCTTGGTCATCTGCATATTGTAACCTTTTCTCGTTCCCAGCCGTTTATTGATTACGATGGCAGACACGATTCCGGCAACAAGTCCTGCGCCTGCCCCCAGAGCTCTCTGAAGATCGGTGCCGTTCATCATGAACAGGTATCCCGCGAACAGGAGAAAAACTGGAAGGAGGAAAGTTGAAGCGATTATGGTCAGAGATGCGGAAGATCTCAGTTCAAGCTCCACCATATCTCCGGGAGAGGCACCAATGTCATTGAGCATCCAGAAATCGGTTTTTCTGCCGGATCCACCGGACAGAGAAAGGCATGCATGCCTGGCTTCGCAGGAATCGCACTCATTTCCATCCGCGGGGCAGATAAGGGCTTCATCTCCCCTTACTTTTCGAACAAGTCCTTTTCTTGTCATATGGCTCCAATTATCTTTATTTTTCATCTCCCATTTCATATAGAATCGTCCATTTAAGAAATACATAATATGCCGAGATAATCGATGACACAAGCCCGGGTATTCCCTCCAGAAAACCTCCCCTGAACAGGTATGCTGAAATAAACCTCCATGCGGGTCTGAAGGCTACCTTGAACGGACACGAGCTTCTGCCCTTCCCGAACTCCTCCTCCGCCCAGAGGGTACTGTACCGCAGCATTTTATCCATCTGATCATTCAGCGAAGAATATGATCTGTGTATTACGAAGCCTTTTCTGAGATCTCCTATGCTTCCTCCGGTTATTTTCAGTCTTTCATGAACACCTGAATGGGGAAAAATGGCGTGCGCACTCCTGAAAAGTCTTACATGATGCTCACCGGACCAGGGGCCGAAGCGCATCAGTCTGCCCATATATTGAATTCTGAACGGCAGGCTGAATCCTGAATGAACGGTTTCGTCCTTCACGATCGATGATATCTCATCGGCAAGTTCTTCGTTCAGGTATTCATCAGCATCCAGTGAAAGTACCCAGCGGCATGAAGCCTTCTCGATCGCCCACTGTTTCTGAGCCGAGAAGTTCTGGAATTCATGGAACAAAACTTTCGCGCCGCAGTTCTCAGCCACAGCAACAGTTGAGTCAGTGCTTCCGGAATCCACCACTATTATTTCGTCAGCAAAGGGGACACTTCCGATACAGCGCCCTATACTGTCCTCTTCGTTCAACGTAATGACTACAAGAGAGAGGTTCATATTGCCTTTCCGGGAATACATCGAAAATGAAAAATAAGTGTATGATACATTACCTGCAACCTTGAATTGCAGCAAGCACGGCTATATGTTTCCCGAAGCATGAACCGGAGGAATATTTTGGATAAGAAGATTAAAATATCGGGATTCACATTTGTAAGGGATGCCGTCCGTCTTGATTATCCCATTGAGGAATCCATCAGGTCAGCTCTTCCGATAGTCGATGAGTACATCGTCAATGTTGGTGACTGTACCGACAACACTCTGGAAGTGATCGGGAATATCGGGGATCCCAGGATCAGGATAATCGAAACCGACTGGAATCCCGACAGATTTGTGGATGGTGCGACAATTGCCGACCAGACCAATATCGCCCTTGATCAGTGCCGGTATCCGTGGTGTCTCTATCTTCAGGCTGATGAAGTGATACACGAAGAAGATTTTCCGGTGATAGTCGGGGCGATGGAGAAATACGACTCCAGGGATGATGTTGATGGACTTCTCTTCCACTACAATCACCTCTGGGGTAGCTACAAGAGGGTTCACAGGGGGCACAACTGGTACGACAGGGATATCCGGGCAATAAAGAACGGCAGGAATGTAAGAAGCTGGAAAGACGCACAGAGCTTCAGAATAGACGGAAAGAAACTCCGTGTTGCCGATTGCGGTGCCTGGATTTACCACTACGGATGGGTTCGTCATCCAGAGGTAATGAGAAGAAAAACGATAATAATGGACAGTTTTTATCATGATGATGAATGGATGAAGAAAAAGCATTCCGATTCCGGTAAACCATGGGATTACGGCCCCCTTGACAGAATACCCCTGCTCAGCGGGACACATCCTGCAGTGATGCGGGAGCGGATAGAAAACAAGGACTGGAAGGCAGAGGATTACTACGACCCGGACAATCCTCCTGATCATGAACACCTTCGACTCTGGTGCAGAATACATTCTGCCCTTGAGAGGCTGATCGGAAGAAAGATAGGCGGATATTCCAACTGGATACTGGTTAAATAAAACGCTTACCAGGAGTGTCTCCGGCAATGCGCATTGAGCAGAAGAGCCTCATATCTGAGATAGAATGCTCGGAGATTTGAGGAAAATACTGGAAGCATTTGACAGAGATACTAGTGTTATAGCCAGCGCTGCGCTTATCGAAACATGGGTGATTGCTCTCACCAGGCAAATCTATTCGGATGATGACTGAACAAGGTTTACATATTAGATTTACAAGGAATACTACTGTTCTCAATTCCAACTGGAGGTAACAACATGTTTGTACCATTTCTTGATCTTAAAACACAGTACAATCAGATAAAGGACGAAATCGCTGATGAACTCTCCGAAGTGCTTGATACATGCTATTACGTTCTCGGTCCCAAGGTTGCCTCATTTGAAGAGAAGTTCGCTGAAATTACCGGAACTAAGTACTGCATAGCCGTTTCAAGCGGGACCGCTGCCGTTCATCTCACGATGTGGGCCAGCGACCTGCAGCCGGGAAGCGGCATCATCGTTCCTCCGAATACATTCACAGCCTCAGCGGAGGGTATTGTTCTGGCAGGCCATGTCCCGGTTTTTGTGGATGTGGACAAGGATACGCTTAACCTCTCACCTGAAAAGGTCGAGAGCTTTCTTGAATCCTGTTCATCAGGAGGAAAGCCCGTTGATCCAAAGACCAATGCGCAGATCAGGGGAATTCTTGCTGTAGACCTTTACGGACAGCCTGCAGCAATGCCTGAGCTTGAAAAGATCTCTGAGCGTTACGGCCTTCTGCTTTTTGAAGATGCCTGCCAGTCCGTTAATGCCTCAAGGGATGGAAGACCTGCGGGAAGTTTCGGCACGGCTGCCGCATTCAGTTTCTACCCGGGAAAAAATCTTGGCGCGTTCGGCGAAGGCGGAGCGGTAACCACGAATTCCGAAGATATCGCCGGAAGGGTCAGAACGCTGCGGGATCACGGCTCAAGAGAGAAGTACCATTACGATTTTATCGGACACAATTACAGAATGTCTGCTTTTCAGGGGGCGGTACTGGGTGTTAAATCCGGATACATCTCTCAATGGAACGACAGAAGAAGAGAAGCGGCAAAAAGATACAATGAACTCCTTTCCGGACTTCCCGTTGAATTGCCTGTGGAGGATGGAGATGTCAGGCATGTATACCACCTCTATGCCATACACACGCCGAAACGGGATGATTTAAGGAAACACCTCGGGGAGATGAATGTTGCTTCAGGCCTTCATTACCCCATCCCCCTGCATACCCAGAAGGCATATTCATACCTTGGATACGAAGCGGGGGATTTCCCGGTATCGGAATGGAACAGTTCCTGCAACCTGACACTGCCCATGTTTCCCGATATTACTGAAGATCAGCAGGTCATCGTTGCCGAAGCGGCAAAATCGTATTTCTCAGAGAAGGACTGATTTGCCTCTTAAGCGAAGTTTTCAGATGGACAGGTTCTACTTCTTCATACTTCTAATAAGCGATTTTCTTATACTGTCCCTGGCAATCCTTCTTGCGGTTCAGTTGCGATTCGGTTCCATTCACACTGCTTCAGCTCCATTCTCCGCAATGGCGGGAACATGGATATTCCTTGCGATAGCTGAAATACTGTTCATGATGGTGGAAGACCTGTACGCCGTCAGAGCGACCTTGAACAAGGCAATGAATATCTTCAGAACCATCAGAATGATAATAACTATTTCAGTATTTTTCATCTTTGTCCTTTTTCTTACGCACTTCCCAACGGAAATATTTATCTGCAGCAGGCTGGCTGTTTTCATAATGCTGATACTCTGGCTTGTAATGACCATAACAGCCAGGCTGTTAATAATACCCCGGATATTCCCCTGGTTATTGAGGATCCGGAGATTCGGGAAGATATCGCTGGTCATATTCGGTACGGAGGCCGTCTGCGGTAAGATCAGGGCGATCATCCTGAAATCACCGATTTTCAGATCCATTCTTGATATCAGGATACATTCCAATTCCATGCCTGGTGATCCTGATGAACGCTACACCATGTGCATGGAAGTTCTTGAAAATGAAAATGCGACGGAACTCATTATGGTGTTTGATGAGGAAGATTTCAATTTCATAGCCCGTTTCTCCCTGCTGACTCAGCGCGCAGGTATCCCGTTTTCAATATACTCCAGGAGAATTCTTGAGCTTGGTTACTTCGATCCCTGGATAAGCGCCAACGATTACGGCGCCCTTACATTCTACAGCAGGGGATGGACCAAAGCAGCCAGAGCGATCTGGCGGTTAAGCGATATCTTGATCGCCATTGTTGGCCTGCTTCTTTTCCTGCCCGTTATCGCTGTCACAATTCCTGCTATCGCCCTTTCAAGCCCCGGTGGTGTGCTTTTCAGGCAGACCAGGATCGGTTACAGGGAAAAACCCTTCAGTTTCTTCAAGTTCCGGTCAATGCGGGTTGATGCCGAAGACAGGCAGAGTATACATAAGAAGTATTTCCTGAAATATGTAAATGGAGACGCGGCCGTAAAATCAGAGAACGATGAAGTATTCAAGGCCGTCAGTTCTAAGGCAGTGACTCCGGTCGGTAAAATTATCAGGAAGACATCGGTGGATGAGATTCCCCAGATTCTGAATGTTCTCAGGGGTGATATGAGCATTGTGGGACCACGTCCGTGCATCGACTATGAGCTGGAACATTATTCCAACGAATGGCTGCACCAGAGGTTCACAGTAAAGCCCGGCCTGACAGGAATATGGCAGGTTTACGGCAGAAGCAGGCTCAGTTTTGAGAAATCCCAGTTCCTGGATTTCATTTACGTCCTTTCGAGAACGGACGGCATAAATATAAGACTGATTCTGAAGACTTTTCCTGTAATATTTTTTGGCAAGGGTGCCCTTTAGCCTAAGGCTGATCTGACTCCGTACCCCTGATAACCCTGGTATGATTGAGAACCCATTCAGCTATAGCTGCATCATCACTGCTTTCTGAGATCCATTCGAACAGTTGGATCATATCACACATTTGAAGAACAAGAGTGGCCTTGTCCAGTTCAACCGCAATCCCGCAGACATCCCATCCGGCTACGATGCTGTCTACAGCTACAAAAAAGATACCTCCGTAATGCTTCAGCAGAGAGTCTCCCTCGGCCAGTGAACCTGATATGGAGACCACAAACATACTGTCCTGCAGATATGCGGAATGCACGGGCACTCCGATCGTTCGGAGATCAGAGCATATCTCTCCAGCGGAAACTGATATGATCAGTAAAACAGATAGCATTGTCTTCAAAGTAGAACTCACTTTCCAGAATAGACCAAATCCTGATGTTTCATAATCTACAACTCAATCATCGATCTGAAAAGACCCTTTCCAGGGACTGGAAAGATGAATTTCCAGTCTGCTGTTCACCGAGTTCACCGGCCGTCTGCGATCCGGTGCAACGAATTTCATATTGTACCTGTTCACAGAGTTCACCGGTCGCCTGCGATCCGGTGCAACGAATTTCATATTGTTCTTTATTCAGTTGTTCTGTGATTCTTGAAACTTACCGGCAAAACTCCTATATTTGCATTACTATGAAAACAATATTGTCTACTCTGATTCTTGTGCTTTTGCCCGTTGAAGAACATACTGCTGAGATAAGGGTCCCCGAACCTCAGATCATGCAGTTCATAGTTACCTTTGACCGGGAGATCTCGGGGCTTCTTGACTCATATCTCGAAGCTGTGCCCGAGTGCCCGGTCTATCCGGATACACCTGTAAGACTGTGGGTTCTGGATCTTGCCTGGATAAGGGCTGACGCGGCAATCAGTGAAGCGGAAAACCTCATAACGGTATTTCCGGACAGCACTGCAGAGGTATGGTTATCGTATCTTAATTCTTCAAAGGAATACCTGAGAGTTTTTTCGGACATTCAGAGAACCTATCACCAGACAGGTGTTCCTGAAAGCACCGTGTGTATCGAACTTGAGAATGCGCTTCTGATCACTGACTCCATATGGCGAATTGATGAGATGAAATTTTTTAAATTATTTACGAAAGAGGAAAATCAATGAAAAACTCAAGAAAAGAAGGAACCTGGGAAGCAAAGAAAGGACTCGCTCAGATGCTTAAAGGCGGAGTGATTATGGATGTTGTCACTCCGGAGCACGCTCTAATCGCACAGGAAGCGGGGGCCGTGGCTGTAATGGCTCTGGAACGAGTACCTGCTGACATTCGCAGTCAGGGTGGTGTTGCCAGAATGTCCGACCCTGATATGATAAGAAGCATCCAGGAGCAGGTTAATATTCCTGTCATGGCGAAATGCAGGATAGGGCACTTTGTCGAAGCCCAGATCCTTGAAGCGATGCAGATTGATTATATCGATGAATCCGAGGTACTCACACCCGCCGATGAGAAGAACCATGTGAACAAGCATGATTTCAGCGTACCTTTCGTATGCGGAGCAACCAATCTGGGCGAGGCATTGAGAAGGATAGGCGAAGGCGCCGCAATGATCCGCACCAAGGGAGAAGCAGGCACTGGTAATGTAGTCGAGGCTGTCAGGCATGCCAGGGCTCTAATGGGAGCTATCAGGAAACTCAAGGTTACACCGATTGAGGAGTTAATGACAATTGCGAAGGAAATGGGCGCCCCGTATGACCTTGTAAGATACGTTCATGAAAACGGGCACCTTCCGGTTGTAAATTTCGCCGCTGGAGGGTTGGCAACACCTGCTGACGCGGCATTGATGATGCAGCTTGGTATGGATGGGGTCTTTGTTGGCAGCGGAATCTTCAAGAGTGGCAATCCTGAAAAGCGAGCAAGAGCGATAGTCGAAGCTGTAAGCAGGTTCGATTCACCCGAAGTGCTTGCCGAAATCTCCAGGAACCTTGGCGAAGCAATGGTGGGAATAAACATTTCCACGCTTGCCGATGAAGAACGAATGGCTCGCAGGGGCTGGTAAACCTTGCCTGCCGTAGGAGTTCTTGCCCTTCAGGGCGGTGTAGCAGAGCACATCTCAATTCTCATGAAACTGGGATGCTTCGTTAAGGAGATTCGAACTCCGGATGACCTGAAATCCATTTCGGCCCTTATTCTTCCCGGTGGAGAATCGACCACCATTATCTCACTCATGAACAGATGGGAACTTACCCGTCCTCTTAAAGAGATGGGAGAAGCAGGATTCCCCATCTTCGGCACATGTGCGGGAGCTGTGATTCTTTCAAAAGAGATCGATGAAAAGGAACATGAAGTAAGTCAGAACAGCCTTGGGCTTGCCGACGTAAGAGCAGTCCGAAATTATTTCGGCCGTCAGACAAGCAGCTTCGTAGAGAACATCAATGTAGCCGGTCTTGCCGAACTTTTCAAAGGAGTATTCATCAGAGCTCCCCTCCTGCTGCCTCTGTCCGATGAGGTTTCAGTTCTGAGCCGGGTTAAAGATGGGCCGGTCCTTCTGAGGCAGGGGAATCTCTGGCTGTCATCGTTCCATCCGGAATTGACACCCGACAGCAGCATTCACAGGCTCTTTCTCGAAAGTCACGGAATACTGAAAGGGAGCGGATAATGCCCATCTATGAATACCTCTGCAGACAGTGCAATACGATATTTCAATTTCTGGTTAGAAATCCTTCCGGTAAAACAGCTCCCGTCTGCCCTGAATGCGGAAAGGGTGACAGAATGGAAAAGGTTATGAGCACGTTTTCGGTAAAAAGCGTCTCATCCTCCATGGAGGATATGGCCGATGATCCCTCGCTGGCGGGGCTCGATACTGAGGATCCGAAAGCCATGGCCAGCGCTATCCGGCATATGGCCGATGAAATGGGCGAGGATCTGGGACCCGAAGTTAACGAAGCCCTGTCAAGGCTGGAAGCGGGAGAAGACCCTGAGAAAATAGAGAGGGATCTTGAGGAATCAGGCTTCGATATAGGTGAAGGCGGTGCTTCACCTTCACACGCACCCGGCCTTTACGAAGCGTAACTATTAGGGACGGAGGTAATTAGATTTTCTAATTACCTCCGTCCCTAATTATTTCGCCGAATACACCGGACGAAACCATCGAAGCTACAGCTTCGATATCTTCGACGAACTGCCTGTCCTCCTCAAGCGGTTCAACCTTTTCGCGGATAGCCCTGTAAATCCTGCCTGTCCCGCGGCCATGCTTACCCCGGTGTATGAACTCCGCAGCCTGGGCCGCGCACATAAGCTCGGTAGCGATTACATAGGTTGAATTCTCAAGTACGTTCAGAGCCTGGTAAGCAGCCGTAGTACCCATGGATACATGATCTTCCTGTGAGCCGCTCACAGGAATACTGTCCACGCTGGCAGGATGGGCCAGAACTTTGTTTTCGCTTACGAGAGCGGCAGCGGTGTACTGGGCTATCATGAAGCCGGAATTAATGCCGGGATCAGGAGTAAGAAAAGCGGGCAATCCGCTGAGATCCGGGTTAAGCAGCCTTTCAATCCGCCGCTCGGATATGTCAGCCAGCTCAGCCACGCAAAGGGCAAGATGATCTGCGGCAAAGGCTACAGGCTGCCCGTGGAAATTACCTCCGCTTACAAAGGTGCCATCATCCATCAGAAGGGGATTATCAGTTACCGACGAAAGCTCCACCGACAATACCGACTCAATGTAACGCAACGCATCCCTGGTTGCTCCGTGAACCTGAGGGACACACCTGAGCGAGTAAGCATCCTGAACCTTGTCACAGGCTTTATGTGATATCAGAATCTCACTGTCCCGGATGAGAGCCAGCAGGTTTTCGGCGGTCTCAATTGCGCCTCTATGAGGTCGCAGTCCTATCAGTTCCCTGCTGAAAGGGAGTGTTGTGCCCAGCAGCACTTCAAGAGACATCGCTGCCGCGGCATCCGCGGCATCAGCCAGTCTACACGCTTCAATGTATGCCAGTGACGTTAAGGCTGTCATTGTCTGCGTACCGTTAATAAGCGCAAGACCTTCTTTGGCTCCAAGCGTAACAGGTTCAAGTCCGATTCTTTTAAGGGCTTCCTCTCCTGAAATGATTTCACCTGAATCCACACACTTGCCCTTCCCTATCAGAGGCAAACTCAGATGAGCAAGGGGGGCAAGATCACCGGATGCTCCGAGAGATCCTTTGATGGGAACTGCCGGATAAATCTCGCTGCCCAGGATTGCAAGCATCTGATCAAGTGTCTGCTCGCGAATACCGGATCTTCCCCTGGCAAGCGATGCTATCCTCAGGAACATCATTACTCTTGTAACGGATCTGGAACATATCGGACCAGTCCCACAGGCATGGCTGAGCAGCAGGTTCTTCTGCAATAGTTCAAGGTTGTCGGAACTCACGATTGAATTGGCAAGTCTTCCGAATCCGGTATTCACTCCGTAAACAGGTTCACCGCTACGGACTACTTCTTCAGTCCATTTTCGCGAATTCCTGATAACAAGCCTGGCATCTTCCGATAATGCAGCAGAAGCTCCGTCAGCAATTCTCAGTACCTGCCCGAGGTCCGTTCCTTCTGTTCCGATAGTAATCATGTCCATATAATCTCCGCCAACGATGAAAGATATATTCAATACAACATCTTCAATATACAGCTTTTCCCATGAAGATAATACAACCTGCACCGGGAATGTGTCATTCTGACTCATGAATACACGCAAGGAGTTCTTCCCCTTCTGCGTCTGATATTAGATATACCCATATGACACTGTGCTGCAAGTCATTTTACGATTCATGTCAGGTTGATCCAGCAGTTGGCATTTACCTTGCTTTACCTTAAACTGCGGAATTTAGATTAGAAATGTCAATTAACCTAACTTAACTGAGGATGGGAGAAAACACATGGGTGAAAATGCTATTCGCCCGCTCTTTGACCGTGTACTGATCAAACGGGAAGAGCCGAAAGAAACAGTAAAAGGTGGTATCGTTATCCCTGATACCGCAAAGGAGAAACCCCTTGAGGGTATCGTTGAAGCTGTCGGACAGGGTAAAAGAAATACTGACGGAGATGGCTTCCTGACTCCCGTTATAAAAAAGGGAGATCGCGTTCTTATAGGCAAGTACTCCGGTACGGAAATAAAAGTACTGGATGATGAGTACGTTATTGTGCGCGAGGATGATATTCTCGCCGTACTGAACAGGTAACCAGGAGGTAATAAGGTATGCCAGCTAAAGAACTTAAGTTCGATCAGGACGCAAGGCACGCCATTCTTTCCGGGGTCGAGAAGCTTTCCAGGGCAGTCAAGATAACTCTTGGCCCCAAGGGAAGGAATGTGCTCCTCGAGAAAAAGTGGGGAAGCCCGACAATAACGAAAGATGGCGTAACAGTTGCGAAGGAGATCGAACTCCCGGACAAATTTGAGAATATCGGGGCCCAGCTGATCCGTGAAGTTGCCAGCAAAACCAGCGATGTTGCCGGAGACGGAACCACAACCGCAACACTTCTTGCCGAGGCTATCTATCGTGAGGGGCTGAAGAATGTCACAGCAGGCGCTAATCCTATGTCCCTCAAGAGGGGTATAGATGCTGCTGTAGAAGTAGTGGTTAAAGAACTCAAGACACTTTCCCGCGATGTTTCCGGCAAGGATAATATCAAGCAGGTAGCTTCGATATCAGCCAACAACGATGACATGATCGGTGATATTATCGCCGAAGCCATGGACAAAGCCGGAAAAGACGGAACTATTTCCGTTGAGGAAGCCAAATCAATGGACACAACCCTCGATGTGGTTGAGGGGATGCAGTTCGACAGAGGATACCTCTCTCCGTACTTCGTTACCGACGCTGAGAATATGGAAGTTGTCCTTGAAAAGGCACTCATCCTCATTCATGAGAAGAAGATATCCAGCATGAAGGATCTCCTTCCCATTCTTGAGAAGATAGCGCAGCTCGGCAAGCCCCTTCTTATCATAGCCGAGGATATCGAAGGTGAAGCCCTGGCAACACTCGTTGTGAATAAGATGAGGGGAATGCTTCAGGTAGCCGCGGTTAAGGCACCCGGATACGGAGACCGCCGCAAGGCGATGCTCGGTGATATAGCCATTCTCACAGGAGGAAAGGCAATAACCGAAGACCTGGGCATCAAGCTTGAGAACATCACGCTTGATGACCTTGGATCAGCCGCCAGTATCCGCATAGACAAAGATGATACGATCATCATCGACGGTGGTGGAGAGACCTCTGACATCCAGGGCAGAATAGGACAGATCCGCAAGCAGATAGAAGATACAACCTCCGATTACGATAAGGAGAAACTGCAGGAACGCCTCGCCAAGCTCGCGGGCGGAGTAGCAAGGATCAACGTCGGCGCTGCAACCGAGACAGAAATGAAGGAGAGGAAGGCCAGGGTTGAGGATGCTCTTCACGCTACCCGTGCCGCTGCTGAAGAGGGAATCGTTCCTGGTGGTGGAACAGCCTTTATCCGATGCGAAAAGATACTTGATACTCTCAAGTTTGAGGGTGACAAGGCTGTAGGCGTGGAGATCGTTAAAAAAGCACTCTCCGAACCCCTCAGACAGCTTGCCTTTAACGCAGGTCTCGAAGGCGCAATAGTTGTTGAGAAGGTCAGAAGCATGAAGAAGAACATGGGACTGAACGTTCAGACCAATGAATACGGAGACATGTTTGAATTGGGCATAGTCGATCCTACAATGGTTACAAGAACGGCTCTTCAGAACGCATCGAGTATTTCGAGCCTTCTACTGACAACCGAGTGCGTAGTTACTGAAATGCCCGAATCCGAAGAGCCTGCCGCTCCCGGTGGCGGCGGAATGGGTGGAATGGGCGGAATGTACTAAAAACCTTCATACTCACCAAAAGAGCAGCCCCGGACAAATGTCCGGGGCTGCTTAATTAATTAGGGACGGAGGTATTTTATTTTAATATAGTAAATAATATGTTCTAAGAGAAGGCAAATACCTCACATTATTTCAGATTACGAAATAAAATACCTCCGTCCCTAATTATTACTCGGGTGGTATCAGGTTCATAGGTACACTCATCGGGATGTTTTCGGTCTGTTCACTGGACACCCCGAAGTTCAGAGACTGTACAGCAGCCCTGACCACCGGTTCAAGTGTAGCAAGGCTGCCTGATGCCGAAACACTTACTCCAACAACGGAGCCGCCCGGTGTGATTGAAAAGCTGACATTAATGGTCCCGCCTGCAGCTGGATTACTTCTTAGAAGATCTTCGTAAGCACGCTTTACCCGCATGTTAATCATATTGATCTTGCGTCGGATATCGTTCATGCTCCTCCCCTGAACACCAATCTGTGAACTCGAAGAATGGGTGGAGAAAGAAACATCTGCTGCTCTGTGAACAGCCTCGACTTCACTTGAGGAAACTCCCTCTATATTTGCGCTGGGGCCACCGCCTGCTCCAATAAGACCGCTGATGCCCCCCGAACCACCTCCGCCTGCTCCGGCGATCATTGCTTCTCCTGCACCTCCGGACGCAAGCCCGGCACCTGTTGCTGCAGCCGTCTGCAGGTCGGTCGCGATACCTGCAGAACCGCCGGTACCTCCGGTGCCGTATGCTGCAAATCCTATACTCTGAAGAACGGCTTCACCAGCGGCCTGGCCGTCAGAAACACCACCGGATTCATCTCCGCTTCCGGCTGGTTCACCGCCTCCGGAACCGACTTGCACCGTTTCCTCGCCTATGTTCATATCGGCTATAATCTCCTCGCCGATCCCCGTCCGGCTGGGCTGACTGGCAAGCGTAGCCACACGGGCAGTTGGCGCACTTCGAAGCATCTGCTCCTTGGTTTCGTGGACTACCGTAACCAATCTGTCAAAGACCGCACCTGTAAGAAAGGCAAGCGCGAGGCCAAGTCCGAGAACAAGGGCAATCCTGTTGGATTCCTCACGGTTTCCCTTCATTGCCAATCCATCATGGGGTCTGGTGGCGAAACCCTCCCAGTTGTATTCAGGGGCGATGTACTTCTTCCAGGGTGTCACAGGTTTGGGTTCGGGTTTCTTCTCAACTTTTGGAGGTTCTATGAAACTGAAGAATATCTCAATATTACCGAGGGTGAAGACACCGCTGACACTCTTATCGAAGATCCAGGTGTAGGAATCGTCCGGTTTATGATGCTGCATGAGGTTGCGCTCGATTATAGTATGAAAGGGCAGAACGCTTCCCTTAACCTCCACTCCACCCTTTATACCGGGTATCAATCTAAGGATATACTTGTTATTATGGGGTTCAAGAAGTGTATGAATTCTGGGCAGACCGGCATTCTTCGCGGTTACCGTATTGTATTCGGCTTCGCCGACTGTCATCAGGCCGGCATTAGGTATAATCTCCGTTTTTCCGCCAGGGTCTTCAATGGTAATCTTAAGAACCCGGTTATCCGGTTTTTCTTCCTTCTTCTCTCTGGCCTGTTCATCCTTCAGTTTCTTCTCTTTTTTCTTCGGCGGCTTAGCCTCTTCCTTTGCGGGAATGATGAATCCAAAATGAATCAGAAAGGAACCAACTTCGATCTGCCCCTGATCGAGGTATTTAATATTGAGAAGATAGAAGCCGTCAGGATCAACCGGGAAGATGCCCAGGTCCCTGAGGTCGGCGAATTTAAGGATCGCTCCGTCTCCCGACTCGATGGTAGCGTCCATATTGTCTGAGAGTCTCAGAATCCAGGTTTCGTCATTCTCGCCGGGAGTTATAAAAACCATGCTGTCAGGCAGGTTGTTTCCCTCAACAACAATATTGTTATTGTATCCTGTGCCAAGCCTGACAGGCTTCTTGTCGGGAATCAGCTTGTTGACAACCTTACCGTCCCGCATAATGGCAATCGCGAATACTTTCTTTTGACCTTCCTTATCAGGTGTCATTGTTCATCGTCACCTTCCACCTTGATTACGGTCAGATTCTGGGTGGTGTAGCCCGCCTGGGCACAGCTGCTCATGACTCTCTGAAGAAGAATAGCCCGGGTTGCGACGTCTCCCTGAATGTTAACCCTCATTTCCGTCTCATCTATGATACCACGCATCTGCCTGGTATATTCCAGATGGTCAGAAAGTCTTTCCACAAGGACAGGAATGGGATTGCCTTCACTCAAAATTAACTCATCTACGAATACAATAGGTTCCCCGTCTACGATTATTGCATCATTTGTCACTATTATCTCAAGGTTCAACTCAATCTTCCGTTCAGAACTTGACTCGGGCAGAGTAAGCGCGTCACTGAGTGAAACGATTTGTCCCTCGGCACTGTAGCTCTTAAGCAGGAAGACCACCAGAATGGTGAACATGTCAATCATGGATGTAAGATTCAGTGTTACCTTCTTATCCTTACCCCTGACAACTGCTTTAGTTTTCCTGTATCCCAGCGTAAGGGGGAGATGACGTTTGGTTGGCGCGCTCATGATTTACTCACCTGCTGCTCCCGCAAAGATCTGTCGCTGAAGTACGTTATACGCTGCCACCTGCAGGCCGGGCTGGTCAAAAGCATGATAGGCGCACACATCGATTGTCATAACAATATTATCGTATCGGACATCATCAACCGTAAGAATTGTTATCTTATGCACGGGAATGGTTGGAAAAGCTCCGTCAAGCTCTTCCCTGAAATCTCCGAGAGCATCAGAGAGAGCATCGTAATCGTAGGTGTTCACCATTTCCCCGTGCCTGTCTTCCAGGAACACTCTGCCGATTGACCTTGTTCCGAATACCGTGCCCAGAAACATTTCCTCATTAGTCAAGATTATCTTGGGCTGAAGCTGCTGTTCCTCCGACTGGGCCAGACTTGTGGTTCCAGCTCCTGTACTGATGCCTTCAGTTGGAGACATCTCGATAATTGTAATTTCCAGAAATGACGCGCTCAGAAGCAGGAATGGTATTATTACACAAAACAGGTTCATGACCGGGAGGAGATCAAGCTCCGACACATGCCTGATTCTGTGACTTCTACCAGTCGCTGCTTTTGCCATCAGCCTTCCTTCCTGGCCTGAGCAAGCATATTGATAATCATGACAGAATACCTGTCAATGTCGTCGATCAGGTTATCGGTCTTAGCGGTAAAGAAGGAATGAGCTATCAGAAGGGGTATGGCTGCCATCAATCCGAATGCTGTTGTACTCATTGCCATTGAAATACCGTTTGCAAGCATTATGCTTTTTTCTGCAGGATCAGCTGCCGCAACCGATTCGAAGGCGGCTATCAGTCCGAAAATGGTACCCAGAAGGCCAACCATGGTTGAAACGTTTGCCAGCATTGCGAGATATCCAGTCCGTGCATTGAGCCGGGGCAGTTCCGCAAGCGCCATCTCATCAACGGCATTCTGTATATCACGTTCAGTATTTCTATAATTTCTAAGAGCGGCTTCAATTATGCGGGCAAGTGGAGCACTCTTATCCGCGCACGAGGCGATTGCTCCTTCGATACTGCCCTTTCTTATGAATTCGGATATCCTGCCCATGAATTTTTCCGGCTTCATATCGGCAATAGAGAACAGGAATATGAATCTCTCGACTACTATCGCTATTCCGGCTGCAAGGAATATGAGAATGGCCCACATTGCCGGTCCGCCATCACGGAAGAACTGAGCCATATCGGAGAATAGCCCTCCCTCTTCTATTTCTTCAGCTTCCTCTTCAACAGCTGTTACGATCTCCGGTTCAGCCGGTTCTGGAGCTGGAGCGGTTGCAACCGAATCTTCCTGAACGGAAGCAGAATCAACCGGCATGGAATCGGCTGGGGTGCTGTCTGCAGGTGCATCAGCATCGACCGGTTGAGCGAATAGCGAACCTCCCGCCAGAATGAGTGTAATACCAAGTAAGAGTGGGAGTGTTATCCGTTTCATGCACGATCTCCTCTCGAATAGCAGTCTGGTTTCAATTTCCGACCAGATCAAGTATAAGATTTCCAATTAAGTCAAGGCCGGCAATGACTCCAAAAACCAGCCCCTGCTCATCATCACCCTGATAATATCGATATCCTGACAGACCACCAAGTACCGCGACCGAGCCGTATCTTACCCACGCGGGCAGTGTAATCATCACGCGCCCCGCCCCCAGGTTCGGTTCATCGGCGAATGCGCCTGGATAAACAGGCCTGATCACATCTTCAAGAAAACTTCTTTGAAGAAGTACATTCCTGAGATCCGGGGCTGCCTTCAGCATCATGAAAAGTGCCTGAGGAGTCCTTAATTCTCCTCTGATCGTTATCTCCTCAAGAACGAGCCTTCCACCTACCCAGCTTGCTTCTTCACTATCTTCTACGTCCGTCTGGGCATAGACTGCGGTAACAGCCGAAGTAAAAACAAGAGCTAAAAGAAGAATCGTTCTTCCGGTAGCACAGAGATATCTGAATGAATTAATCAGAAGGGCCACAGGAAGCACCCCCCTCCATCATTATCATCAGTGCCGGGTTCAGCCACAGGGGTCTCTATATAATCGTAATCGGGGAGCTGTGTTTCATCCGTGGTTCCGGACTCGCCGATATCATCATCTGTTTCCGGAGTAAATCCGTCGTCAATTGCTGCACCGGCGCTATCCGCAACTGCAGTTGTGTCCTGGTGGACAGATGTTGATACAGAATAGCCGACACTGGTGCTTGATCCGGGAAGAAGCAGATCAAGGTTAACAGCAATCGTATCTGTATACTCGGTTCTTATACCGTTGGACACTGCAAGCTGCAGGCCGTTCTCATATGTGGCTGTGGCCCTCTGAATAAAGGTATCGTAAGCTCCCATCAGCGCATTGTAGAAAGCCTCCTCATCCTCCGGAGAAAGTCCAGCCGGGGGATTCATGAAACCTACGGCATTCGCGTAATCCTCCTGGAGCTGGCCGATCTTCAGAACGGCTCGGAACACGTAATCATCATCGAGGTATGAGAATGTTCTGTTATAATTCGCAACAGCTCCATTGAAAAGCTGTGTTTTGTATTCAACGTTTTCAGGATTCACAGGAACCAGAGCGTAGTAATCCAAAGCGGACATATCTCCAAACATGAAGGCTGACATTGCCGGGTATTTAATCCGTCCATCATTGTACTGGTCGAATATAATTATACAGTTCTCAAAATTGCTCCTGGCAATAGAGTAGTTCCCCAGATCGTAATTGTATTCACCTATCTTTGCGTACGCTTCCATGATCGTGCCGGCTGTTCCTGCTCCGTCAGAGGTTATCTGCTGGTAGACCCCTGTCGCCAGATCCTGCCTGCCTCCATCTTCGTAGCATTTCGCCGCGCTGACCAGAGCAGAGTTCATATCAGGCGCACCGGGGAAAGTGTTGTAAGCTTCAAGGTACAGCTGCGCTCCTCTGACATACAGCCCATCCTCTCTGAGGAGGTAGGCCGCCCTAAGCAGGCCGTTTGGGGCGTTCTCATAAGAGGGATAAGTTATGGCGAGTTCCTGAAAAAGCCTTACGGCATCATTGATTGAACCAGCTTTACCGTAGGTTTCAGCAGCATCGTAAAGCGCAACGGGCGCTACATCCGACCCGGAGTGCTCATGGGCTGTCTCTTCCCATCTTGCCGCCGCGGCAAGCAGGTCTTCAGTGTTTTCGCTTTCGGCCAGAGAAGCTGCGTCGTTATAGGCTGAAGAGGCAGCCAGGTATTCAATATCAGCCCCAAGATCCTCTCCGCTGACAGCTGCGGCCTGCGATGCCAGTCCGTACCATTCCTCCGCTTCGGCGTACAATTCCTCCTGCTGATAGGAGTCAGCAATGAACTTGGCTGACCGCGCTTCGTAACCTGAACGGGGATAGTTATTGTAGATTAATCCAAACATCTCCCTGCCTGCGGCATATTCACCAGCGTTGTAGAACTTGGGGGCTGCAGCCCAGAGGAAGAATGCTGCATTTTCACCATTCGGGTAAAGAACAGTGTAGACCATAACCGTTTTCCGAAGATTCTCTCTCAATGAAAGACTGTCCACTCCCGATACCTGTTCATAGGCGATCAGATAAGATGAGAACGCGTTATTGAGAGCATCTTCCTGTCTCTGGAAGGAACTGCTGTCCATTGCGACCTCAAAATAGACGTCCCCCGCATTTATGTATTGCTCGGTATGATAGTATGCATCACCGAGGTAAAACTGATACTCGTAAACCATGGAGGAAGCCGGGTATTGCCTGAGATAATTTTCAATTCTTTCGATGAGGGCATTGTTGACCTGCATGAATGTTACGGGATTATCCTTCGTTGCAACAGTCTGCTCAAGATAGTACTGTATCGCTTCCTCGAAGGAGGCTCCCCGTAAGGAATCGGTCAGGGCTAAAACCGATTCATCACCAACGCTGTTGTACCAGTCACTATTCTCTCCGTAATTGGAAACGAGCTGATCACGCGCATTGGCAGCAAGGGCAAATTCTCCGAGTTCTTCATAGGCCTGTGCGATTCTCAGCTGGTAAACTGGAGCGTCATGAGAGTACGGGATTTCAGCAAGCAGAGCCTTGTACGCCTCTATAGAGGTATCCCAGTTGGACATTTCTGAAGATATCTCCGCCATCTTATCAATAACGTTGACTGTGCTGACCGAATCATCGAATTCTATTAGAAAATTGAGGGCAACATGTACAGCAGTCGGGGACATGCCGTGCAATTCGAGAAAATCGTATGCCATATACTCCCGCGCTTCGTTCAGAATCCTGATATCACCCTTTCTGCTGATTCCCAGACTGTCTATGGTCTGGTTATCCCTGATCAGATAAGCGAAGGTGGTAATGGAATTGCTGAAGTCCTTGGTCAGGTATTGAGTCCAGCCGAGTTTGTACAGACCATGCTGGAAGAGGTTGGGACTGCAGGCTGGATAGTCCAGGACATTCTGAAAGTAAACCAGTGCGGAATCGTACTCGAGAATATCGAAGTAATAATTCCCCACTCGGATGTTGCATTCGGCGGCAAGGTCGCTTTCAGGATAATCCCGCAACAGGCTTCTGTAACTCTCAACCGATCCCTCGAAATCCATCATGGATTCGAGGCAGTATCCCAGGGAATAGAGGGCTATGTCCTCCAGTTCACTGCCGGGGTATTCCGTAAGAATCAGCTGATAAAGCTCTATCGATCGGGAGTAATCCTCAGGTACGTATTCATCAATTCCAGCTGCCGCCTGCCGTTCGCTTTGCAGCAGGTTGTCTATGTCGTAGTAAAGCTGAGCCAGCCTGACAAGAATATCGGCTATGAACCTTGAATCGGGATAGCTGGCAAGATAATCCTCAAAATAACCTGCACATACAATGGCAGATTCATCTATTCTTCTGTTAAGGGAGGTGATCTCCCTGGATCTCAGACTGTCAAGGACAGCGGCTTCAAGTGAATCGCCCTCTTCCAGTTCTTCCTGTATCCTGTTTCTGTAATAGGCGCCAAGATAACTGACGGAATCGCGTTTAAGCTCGCGCTCCATGAAAGTAGCCACTGCTATCCCATACTGGGTCTCAAGTATCCAGTCGTGTTGGGCGGTCATGCCTCCCCCGAACTTAGCCGCAAGATCCTGAAGTGAAAGCCTTATTCTTTCGATCTCCCTTTCAACCCCGATAAGGTCCTGGCGATCCTGCTCGGTTCCCATGATCTCTGTCAGTTCATGAACTTCTCCTGCTGCAAGAGTAAGGATATCTGTTCTGCTTCTGCTCTCCCGGATCAGAACACGCAGTTGATGTTCCAGGTCCTCGGTATCCATTTCAACAGGCAGTGAAAGAATCGTCTCGAGATAACTGATTTCACTGAAAAGCGCCCGCAGTGATGCTTCCTCGTTCGCGATCATCTCGACAAGTTCCATGTCACCCTGGGTATAGGCTTCCTCCTTGAGTTCAACCAGACCCAGCCTTATCCTGTCGAGACGTTCCCTTTCAAGCTCGAACTCCTCCTGAGTAAGGGATGATCCTGACAGGAAAAGGTCGTAATAATCAGATGTCTCACTGTATTCGGCAAGCAGGTCTTTGTACATCATTATGGCTATATCCAGATTCTCAGAACCGAGAGCACAATTCGCCTGGGCGAGTTCAAATTCTGAAATGAGCTCCGAATTCGGAATCTCCTTCATTACTATTCCCGCAAGATCGTATGCATCCTGATATTTCTCAAGATGCATCAGCGTCCATACTTTCCCAATCATGGCGATATCGTAATAGGAACTGAAGGGTGATATGCGGGAGTAGAGTTCGAGGGCGGATTCGTAATCCTCTCTTTCATCAACCAGTATCTGAGCCAGGGCGATCCTTGCCCTGTCTGTCAGTTCAGCAGCTTCCGAGGAGGTTCCTGTACCGTTGATTATCCCGTTGAGAGCGACCGTAGCTGCATCAATGTCGCCTTCTTCAACAAAGGATACCGCTTTCAGATATTCCGATAATGCAAAATACTCACTTGAGGGAGGTATGTTGTTATAGAGCAATCTTGATCCTGAAAAATCCCCCTGGCTATATATTGACAGGCCTGCCGCTATGTATGCCAGATCGATGAATTTAAAGGTTGGATCGGCTTCTACCAAGCTGCTGAAGTACTCAATCGCTCTTTCATAATCCTGGAGTTCAAAGGAAATAAGCTCAAGCCTGAACAGAGCGTCGGTGTAGTATATGGAATTTGGAAAGTTATCCACCACGGATACAAATGCATCTTTTGCCCAGACTATCGAACCTGTAGTGTAGAGCTCTTCACCAAGCAGGAAAGCGCTTTCAGCGTTGGCAAACATTGCGCTGTGCCTTCGAAGCTGGATCAGCTCGGTCATGATTCGTTCCAGTCGTTCCTCTTCCCTGGCTATCTGGGTTTCCAGTTCCAGCAGGTCAGCAGTGACCCTTTCCATGAGTATGCTTGTAGTTTCTGTTGTATCAGCAGGCTCAGGTATTTCAAGGGAATCATTCGCAGGCTGAGCATTCGCAACGGTAAAACAGGCTAATACAAGCAGTAAAGAACAAAGCTTCATATCATCAGGCCGTTTCTTTAGCGGTTCTCAAGAAGATCGCGGAGTCTCTGAAGTTCAGCTTCTGCAGCACTTCTTCTGGCTTCGAGTTCTTCCAGACGGTCTCTTGCTCTTTCAATTCGCTGTCGTTCACGTTCAAGGGCGATCTGTCCAGCACCGAAAATGGGTCCGATCCTTGATTGAATCCCGAATGTTACCTTTGAATTCTGCATGATATCGGTCTTGTTCTGACCTTCAGCCGGGAATATCGTCTGTTCGAATTCGGCCCACGCCATCTGAAGAGTAATATGATCAGTTACATCGTACGATGCCCCAAGATTCAGATCACGTCCATCCTGTTCCAGGGCAACAGTGATCACTTCTGTGGGATGGTAGACAACCGACCCGAATAATCCATGGGCTACAGAGCTTCCAATGCCCAGCGCCCCTGAATCCACTATCCCCACAAAACGCCCTATGCCTATACCCAGGTTAACAGTAACGGGAATCCCCAGTATATACCTGAGGTCTTTTGAAACGACACCGTACGCTGACCAGTTCTGCGCATGATCGTAGGGATAGAACTGCTCTACACCGGCGGAATCTATCTTGAAACATTCAATGTATTTTTCTCCTGTGATATTATCAAGCCCGATCGCGAATGCTGGAACCGTAATTCCCTCATGCAGCACAGCAACTTTTACATTCCCTGCGATTCCGCCATCGCCAAGGAAAGACACTCCTATCTGACCATAGTTGAACAACCCTATATCAAGGTGTCCGGTAATCATGAACTCGCTGTTGGAAACGCCTGTTGTATCTTCAACTGAGTATATTGAGGCTGCGAGTTCCATTTCTACTTCTGTATGCTGCAGTAAGTACGCGTCAGGACAGTCCAGAACACCGGAGCGAGAAAAAGGAAGAGAACCGGCCTGAATAACAGCAGACAATAAAAGTAGAGCAGTAAATATATGGTATCTCATAAATTCTCCATTCCTACTTGCACTCTATCATCAATCAAACATTCAATGTGTTTATACATGAATACAATTATTGATTATATTTGTTCAAGAGTCAACCTCTACTTGTCACTCACAATAAACAATGAAAAACAGAAATGCGCTGTTGACTTCATGGAGTAACTAAAGCTAGTATATACGAGATAGAATAGTATTAGATATGTTGAGGTATAAATGTCAATTTCCATTCTTATTTCAGTAGCGTTATTACTGCAAATGCCCGAGTGGGAGACAGACATCGGATGTCTACCCATGACTGGCCCTCTTCTTGCTGAAAACTCTGCAGGATCAATGGACATTTTCATTGCAATGGGGGATCATGGTCTCGGAGGATGGACGGGAAGAGGCCAGATACTGGACGGGTTTCCTGTTTCCTGCGATCTGGGAGTATCAAAAAACCCCGCAGCATTTTATTCACCGGTCACCGGCAATGTTATAGTATACGCGGACAACGCCGGATCAGTTCATATGGTCGATCACAGCGGGGTCGAGCAACCGGGATGGCCCGTATTTGCGGGACCTGGAATCATAACGGGTATTTCTGTGGTAGATCTGGATGATGACTCCTACCCAGAAATCGCATTCGGTTCCGCCGATTCCAGGGTTCACCTTCTTGATATTCATGGCATTCCTCTGCCCGGTTGGCCTGTGGAACTCCCTGCAAAACTGTATTGGCAGCCATCTCAACTATCACTTGGAGGCAATTCAGGATACGGACTTGTATGCGCGCTGGTAATGACAAGGATATATGTCCTGTCACTTGAAGGATCGATCCTGCCCGGATGGCCCATCAACACAGGGTACACCTCCGCAAGTATCCCCGTAACCGCGGACATCGATGCCGATGGTCTTGCAGATGTTGTCTTCGCTACATACAATAACAGGCTCTATGTGGTAAGCTCCAGCGGCAGCAGAATTGATGGGTGGCCTTTCTTTCTTGACGACAGGTCCACCCGGGGAGCTGTGGCTATCGGTCATCTTGACCCCGATATTACGGGGCTGCAGCTCGCAGTATCATGTGTAGACAGTTCCGTAACACTGATCAACGGTCGTGGAAGGATCGCCGGAAGATGGCGCTGGCCGAACGTTACAAGCGGTCTTCCTACAGCACCGATAATAACCAGAACCAGCGACGGGCTCGGCGTTATAGTGGGATCCGATATAGGATATGTATACGCCTGGAATGCGGATGGAAATAACATTGACGGTTTCCCCCTGGACTTTGGACAGCCGATATCCAAAACACCGGCGGCAGGGGATATCGACGGTGACGGGAACCAGGAGCTGGTGGTTCTGGGCAGATCAGGCCGACTCGCCGCCTTCACGTTATCCAGTATCAGCGCCACCACGGGGGCCTGGCCACAGATGATGTGTGATGAATCCAATTCCGGAAGTTACGGAATATCCTACCTTCCAGTTGTCCGGGCCGGGACTATAACGTTCGAAGCCTCTGGTGGTGTGATCCTGCCATATGAAGTAAGCGGCAGAAATGTAACAGGTATTTCACTTGAATATTCGACCAATGCCGGATATTCATGGCACGAAACCAACAGTTTCCGTGATAACGGCAGCAGCATCATCTGGTTCAGCGATGAAGACCTTCCAAGGCAGGACATAGAGCAGTGCGCTCTGAAGGTTACACCTTACTGCCCCGACGGCCCTGGCGTCAGCGGCCTCTCCAATATTTTCCATGTGGACAACAATATCCCACCTACCCTGTACCTTTTTACATCAGAGGAGGAATCGGACGGGTGGTACATTCTGCAATACGCTGTTGAGGATCCAGAGAGTGATGTAATTCAGCTGCAGGCGCAGTATTCAATCGATTGTCAGGAAACCTGGAACAACGCCCATCTCACAGGCAGTATCTACGAGATACCTTCATGGTTCTACGGAGAACCATTCAAGTGGAACGCTCTGAACGATATCGGCTCTATGGATATTGAAAATTTAGCTCTGAGGGTAAGAGCCGCGGATGCAGATCCTGGCCCATGGAGCGTTCTCGATAATATCCACCTTGATTCCGACATGCTCCAGTGCGGCCAGATAATCGCACCGGATGTAGAAGTATCCGGAAGGATAACTCTTGGAGTCTGGCTTACCGATCCTGAAGAGAATCCACTCGATATTCAATACGAATACTCGACCGATGAAGGAATGAACTGGAATACAGCTACAGTACTTGAGAGTTCAATTCCAACCGCATGCACTTATCAGTACGAGATAATCTGGGAATCTGAGGTGGACATACCCGGGTTCGATTGCTATCAGGTCAAGTTCAGAGCAGTTCCAAGCGACCCTGACGCAGGAATAGCAGTGCCGTCTTCTCCGTTCCATGTGGATAATAACAGACTTCCGTCAATTACGGTTACATCCCCTGGAAACTGGGAACACTTCGACGGTTCCGTACCAATCTCATTTCGTATATCCGACACGGAAGATGATGAAATATCTCTGGCGCTGCAGTATAAACTGGAAGGTTCATCCATCTGGATACCTGCGGCAGGTCTTGACGCAAACGAAGTTTATCTACCTTCTTCCTACACCTCAACAGTCACCTGGAACTCATCGGAAGACCTCCCGGGAATCGAGCCCATGGAACTCAAAATAAGGCTTGGCGCCGTTGACGCGGATACTGTCTTCTCCGAAGCCGCGGGCCCGCTCTCGATCAACAATTCCAGGCTTCCCTGGGTAATGCAGGCTGCTGTGAGCGATATTTCCCTGCAGAACAGCACTGTTACTGTATCATACGAATTGTCCGATCCTCGAAATCGAACCATTGATCTTCAGGTTACGTTCAGCATGAATAGCGGCGAAACGTGGCAGGAAGCGACAGTAACCGGAGATATCTTCAGCAGGTCCAGAGGCAACTACGAAGGTGAACTCATCTGGCATTTCGACACTAATCCGAATGACCGGTCATACCAGGTTCTTCTGAAAATTACACCCGTTTCCGGTTCAACGCTGGGCAAACCGAAAATACTGGAAATAACCCTCAGATAATCCTTTCAACTGAAACATGTCCATGGCTGTTGGGCTGTCCTGAGCATCACAGACAAAGGCAGAGAATCGCTGCAGCTGCTGCGGCAAGCTCTCCCACATCCTGCCGTGGGTTCGTGACTGACGACGGCGATGCGTATGCGGTGTACATGGCCGGCTACACGGAGAAGCACAAGCCGGCGGAGGGCACCACCCTGGTGTCCATCGGCGACTGGACAGAGAGTTAATCTGACCGGAGTTAATGAGGTATCCTTGACCTAATGCGTAAACATCTGTATACATAACTCAGGAATCATGGTGAGCCGATCATGAATGTATGCTTCATCTTGCTCTTCTCAAGAAGGTCTGGGATATTGACGCTCTCAAATGCCCGAAGTGCGGAGGACAGATGAAGGTTATCTCCTTCATAGAACAGCCGTCTGTTATAAGGCGTATACTCAAACACCTCGATCTCTGGGAGGACCCCAGACCTTCGCCGCTGCCTCTGGAGCTGGTCTGCGCACCGTGTGCAGATTACGTTCCATGGCAGGATGATGTTCCTGAGATAGAAGTCGGTTAGGAACAAAGCAATCGCGCTTCTTATGGGTGAGGTTTATCCCAATGCGGGATTTTCGCAGGGATCAGAGGGTTTCTTCATTGACGGCGGAGGAGTTCGGGCAGTATGGTCAGTTTCATGAAGCGAAACTGGATGATATCGGGTTGGATATGCTGTTTCGGGTTAATTCCCGGAACGGGTTGAAATCAAGATTCCTATTGCTAGACTTAGCGCTGCTTCAAGGTTCGAGTTATTCAGTTCCACTCCGGCCTTCCTTAACGTAGATAGCTGTTGTCTATGTTATACGTACAACAACTTCCATCGTCCAGAGTCTTCTCGACGACACTTCAGGTGAAGAAACTGGGACCGACTTCCCGAAACAATCCCACGTCAACAAGGAACCGTCTGGTCAGAGCATTATGTGCCTGCATCACAGAAAGCTTCTTCCGAAACTCTGCAGCGCGCATAACAGACTTGTGGAAAGACTTAAGAATATCTAATCAGAGTGGGTTAGATACTCGGGTTATGTAAGAGCTTCCAGAGTTGCCTCAAGGGCTTCCCTGTCGTGGGTTCCGTAAACAGTGATATCTTTCACCCTTTTCATGAGCGCCGGAAGTACTTTCCCGGGACCGACTTCAATGAAGGTATCGAATCCGCTTCTCTGAAGCTTCTTTATCGAATCGGCCCAGAGAACGGGTGACGTAACCTGTTCCTTCAGCAGTCGTTTCG
>WTBT01000108.1 GCA_013138965.1 Candidatus Aegiribacteria sp. | reverse complement strand
TCTGGAAAGCTTGAGGCATTTAACGGGAAAATCAGAAGACTTTTGAAGAATACTTGTGGGCTAAGAGATCAAGAGTACATGTTTCTGAGGATACAAAATCTCATGTACGCAAAAACCTGAAGGGCCCGATTTCCGAGGAAGCACCGGATACGGAGAGGAGTTTGAGAAGAGAAGCATTGGCGACTGGGGTGGCGGAGACCTAAGGGATGTGATTGCGGCGGCAGACTATCTTGAGTCTACCGGGCAAGTCGATCCGGACAGGATTGCCCTTCTTGGAGGCAGCTATGGAGGTTACTTGATGCTGATGGCTATGGCCAGGGCTCCTGAGCGATGGGCTGCTGGTGTGAACCTCTTCGGTTTTGTCGACCTTGAGACATTCTATAGCAGCGCCAAGGGCTGGATGCAAAAGTGGATAGAGGATCAGATTGGCAGCCCGGAGGAGAATCCGGAATTCTACCACTGTCGATCACCCATTACCCATTGCGCCGAAATCAAGGCTCCGCTTCTGATGTTGCAGGGAGCAAAGGATGAATGTGTCCCCCTCAGCCAGGCAGAGCAATTGAAGGACCGTATGAAAAGCAACGGCAGGGAATGCAGGCTCAAGGTATACAAAGACGAGGATCATTTCTTCCAGAAGGAAGCCACACAAATTGATGTTATGAGAACGGTTCTGGAATTCCTCGACAGATACGCTGCAAAGGGGTGGCTTGAGATAACGGATAAGTAATGAGATTATTGCGTATGAGACATACCATTAGAAGAATGATAGGATCGTATAGTAAGACAGACGCAGTGGACACGAAATACTGTGCCGCTGATTTGAAGCGTTGATGTTTGCGTGCTTGCAGAATCTATTGTCGTAGACTATTCTGAAAATAACCGAATCTAAGTAATTCTGGAGGGAACTCATGAAAGCGATTGTATACACAAAATACGGAACACCTGATGTTCTTGAATTAAAAGAGGTAGATAAACCTATTCCCAAGGACGATGAAGTCTTGATAGAAGTTCATGCAGCATCCGTAAATGACTGGGACTGGGGTCTCCTGAGAGGTACACCGTTCATGAACCGCCTGTTATTTGGGTTTCTGAAACCAAAATACAAGATACTCGGATCTGATATAGCAGGGCGGGTTGAAGCGGTTGGTAAAAACATAAAGCACTTTCAGCCAGGAGATGAAGTGTTCGGGGATCTGACCGGTCGCTGGGGCGGTTTCGCTGAGTATGCCTGTGCTCGTGAAAATGCATTAGCGCTGAAACCGGCCAGTATGACATTTGATGAAGCAGCAGCGATACCTCAAGCTGCAATGCTGGCTATACAAGGCCTTCTTGATAGAGGGCAAATTCAATCAGGACAAAAGCTTTTGATTAATGGTGCCGGCGGGGGAGTAGGTACTTTTGGAGTGCAGATTGCTAAATTGTATGGGGTTGAAGTGACCGGTGTTGACAGCTCGGGGAAATTGGACATGATGCGCTCAATGGGCTTTGATCATGTCATAGACTACAAACAAGAAGATTTTACCAAAAATGGGAAGTCTTATGATCTGATTCTCGATGTTAAGACAAATCGATCGATATTCGATTACGCGCGCTCATTAAGTCACAATGGAATTTATGTTACTGTCGGGGGTTCCATGGCTCGAATTATCCAAGCTTTATTCCTGGGACCGTGGATTTCGTTGATCAGTAAAAAGAAAATACGTGTTGTTGCCCTGAAACCAAACAAGGATTTAGCCTTTATGAATGAGCTTTTCGAAGCCGGTAAAGTCAAACCTGTGATAGATGGGCCCTTTAAATTAAGTGAAGTACCTGAAGCTATGCGATATTTTGGAGAAGGGACCCATAAAGGTAAAGTAGTCATAACTTTGGAAGATAATAATTATACCTAACCATGCAGATGAAGTTGACTAATGCAACTCATCTGCAGCGTTATCTGCAGGAGAAAGATGGAGACAATCCAATTACTGAAACCGGAACACGAATCGTGCACCAAAAAGCTACAGGCATTTCAATGGCCGGCGAAATCTAAAGCAGCCCCTGGTTCCTCTGAGCAAACGGAATCGACTGACGATTCTTTTCAATGGGATGCCCTTAATGTACTTTCTGATGATCGAAGTATTCCCAGACCCGTGTGCTTTGCCTGGGAAGGTATTCCAGCTGTATCAGAGAACCCGGTCTATGACCTGCTCATTTCGACAGATGGTGAATTCAAATATCCCCGCGTCATTGAAGACATCCCTGAGCCATGCTGCAACGTTTTGAACTTATATATAAACACCCGGTATTTCTGGAAGGTGATCGCGAGGAATCACAGCTTGGTATTTGCTGTATCTCCGATGTGGACCTTCACAACTCACGCATCAACACCTCGTTGGCTACACATCCCATGTATAACTAATATTCGCGATATGGGAGGCTGGCGTCTGCGCGGCAATCAACACATTCAACAGGGTTTGATATATCGCTCCTCGGAAATGAATGGTCACGTTGACATTACGGACAAGGGTAGGCAGGTTCTGATTGATGAGCTCAGGATTCGCACTGATGTTGATCTGCGTGGAAGCAGTGAAGAGCCCAAAGCGGTACTGGATCAATCCGTGGTGAAGTGGATCAACATTCCGATCAGACCATACGGGTATATTGTCGAAGATGCTTGCAGTGAAGGCTATCGGCAGATATTCAAGGTGTTCTCCGAGCCTTCAAACTATCCAATTCTATTCCATTGCTGGGGAGGCTGTGACAGAAGCGGCACGGTTGCCTTTCTGCTGCATGCTTTACTGGGTCTGGACAGAAACGCCCTGATTCGTGACTATGAGTTGTCCTCTTTGACTATATGGGGGGAGAGATCTCACTTGTCAAACGAATTTCAGTCTTTGCTCTGCGCTCTGCTACCATTTGGGGATCGGAAAGACGACGTTGGGAAACAAGTGGAGAGCTATCTTCGCTCAATCGGAGTAACCACTGAGGAAATCGCGTCAATTCGCACTCACCTTACTGCAGAAACTGATGACAGATAATCGGGTAGCCGGATTCAGGCGACGCCTTACAGCCGCTCCTGATCCGCAACGTTCCCTTTCTGAAGGGTGGTTCGAAGAGTTCAGAGAAATGGTAGAAAAGGATGATGTTGCCGGATCCCTGACAGTGACAAAAATCACTTCCTGAGAGGTATGTGCATTGAAATCCAGGAATTTCAGAGTGGCGCCAGGAATACCCGAACATTCTTATGTAAGGTGAATGATACCCTTCTTAACGTGCGTGTTTATAAGAATACCAAGAGGTTTTTCGAACCGTATGTGCCTTAAGAAAACAGTCTCCGTTTCAGCGATGAAATTCTCCAGATAGTCAGTATCCAGGTAATCGTTTCCACTCTTCTTCAGCGTGAAATAGCCGATGCCCAGAGAAGTGATATTCTGAAAGAAATGGGTACCCTGGGAAGGAGTTACATCCATATCCATAAGCGGTATCTCAACCATGCATCTCACCGATGATATCTGGTTCCATTTAACCGGGATCCCCAGCCAGCTGTCAGCACTCCCCCACCTTCCCGGGCCGATCAGGAGCGAAGGACGCTTTTCATGGCTGAGCCGGTGGTTCAGCTGTTCTATCTCCACGGCTATCTCTGCGGTTTTGCTTCTATCGAAGCTCTTTGCCGATACGTAGATAATATCCCTGATGTTCTTTATGAAACCGTATCCGAGCACCTGATGTGATATGCAGATTGCGCTGGTCTCATCGATATGGTCCATTTCCGGGAGAGTTCCTTCGTTGTGTCCCATCGGTCTGATCTGGAGAAAACCGAACTCATGGGGTTTCCCTTTTGATATATTTTCCAGGTTTACCGCGAATTCGATTTCGATATCGCTGGAAAACGCAATCTTTCCAATTCTTAAAAGGTGCTTCAGAAGCTTTGCCAGTGGGAAGAATTCTCCCTTCAGCACCCCTGCCATTGTAACAAGCTTCGCTCCGGGACGGAAAGTACCGTCGATTATCATGTCATTGTCCGCCGAATACACCGAGCCAACCGGCGCAAGGGTCCCGTCCTCCTGAGCCCTCGAAAGATCAAGAGTTACAAGGTGCATATCCTTGCCGGGGTCATCGGTATTCAGGCTCGTGTCCTTCTCCAGATCCAGAGCAAGAAATTCACGCTGGGAGTTCCTCAGGAACTCATCCGTTGAGGAGAACTGGTAAAGCCTTCCGGGGGAATCGGGTGAGAACCTTACGCATTTCCCCCCGTCAACGACGGTTCCTCCAAGACCAAGCGCCACTGAAGCAACACCGCTTTCCTCGTTCATGCCATCCAATGGGTAAAAATTGTAGGATTTGGCGACACCTGCAAGGTTGGGATAGAATGCGGTGCCATGACCGGAGGCAACTATCTGCTGTATGACAACGGCCATCTTCTCTTCTTCCAGCCTGTTCGGTGTGGTCTCGATATAAGCTACGGATTCGCTGTAATACGTCGACGCGTACACGAGTTTAATGGCATCAAGAAGCTGAGAGATTCGAACATCCATGTCGGGATGGTTGTTCGGAAGCATGTAAGTATTGTAGATACCCGCAAAGGGATGAGCTGGACTATCCTCCAGGAGGCTGGACGACCTCACGGCAATGGGGTAATGAACTTCTTCAAGAAAGGTGCGCAGCATTATCTTTACATCAGCGGGCATGTGCGCCTCTAGAAAGGCTTCCGCAACAATCCTATCCCGTTCCCGGCTGGGGAAACTGTCGGCATCGTCATCTTTCAGGAATACAAGCTCCTTCAATCCCGGAGCCTCCATGAAACGGTCGAAAACACCTGTTGCCACAACCGCAGTAGGTGGAACGTGGATATTAACATCGGGGAAATCCTCATCGATCCTGTAGATATTCAGAAGAGCGTTTACAAAAGCGAGTCCGCGGCCCTTGCCGCCAAGAGACCCTGAACCGATCTTCACGAACTCGGTATCGTAGCCGAATGTCTCACTTGAAAAGTCTTCAACCTGCCCCGCCCGGTACTGCTCCATCCACAGTCTCAACGACGAAAGCAGATAGGAGCGCAGATCCATTACAGTTTCAAAATCTCCAACTTTCTGGGGCCGCAGGGCACGGGCCAGATCGAATTCGGTCCTGGCCATGAGCCATGTGGAAAAATCGTTTTTTTCAGCATGATAGAACAGACTCTCGTCGGATACTTTCCTCAATGCCTGTGTCATCTCTCTAAGATCCGCGGCCCTGGCCTCTTCAATGCCATCGGGATTCCTGAATACGAAATCACCGAAGCCGAGGTAATCCCTCATGAATTCCCTAACTTCAGAAAGAAGGGTCGGTGAATTCTTGTTTATGAAAGCGGTTCCTATACTGTGAGCCCTCTCTCTGTTAACATCTTCAGCGGAGTGGAATAGAATGGGGCATTCAGGATCATTCGAGAGTATCTCCTCAGCAAGCTGAAAACCTGCCAGAGGCTGTTCAATTCCATCCTTCTCGAACCGGACATCTATGATCATTCCAAGAACATGATTTTGAAACGATCTGTAAAGCTGAATCGCGTCTTCGTAATTCCTCGCATGGAGTATTTTCGGTCTCGCACGCATGCGCATCAGTTTCTGCATCTGGTTAACACCATCTGTCATCAATGCCTGGGTCTGCTGCATCAGCTCGGTATAAAGCATAGGTAGATAGGAGGAACAGAACCTTATGGAATCCTCCACAAGAATAATGCATTTAACCCCCGCAACGCGGGAATCATGCTCGGCATTCATCATGTCTTCAATGGATTTGATAATGGCAAGGAAAAGCCTTACATCACCCTGCCAGACGAAAGCCTGCCCAACGTGCTTCAGCCTGCCTTCATCCATAAGTATCTTGAGGTCGCGTCCAGTATACGCAAGTACCACAAATGGAATTCCAGGTATCTTTTCTGTGATGGCCTTCCCCAGTTCATCACATTGCATGGAACCTATGCTAAGCATGGAAATAACCAGATCGAAGCTCTCCTGATCAAGACGCTGCAGAGCTTCCTCACCGGTTGATACCCTTACTATACGGGGGGCATATCTGAGGTTGAGATTAAGGTACTCCGAGAACAGCACCTCCGTGAATTTACCGTCTTCCTCCAGCGTATAAGAATCGTACAGGCTTGAGACCAGAAGTATGTTCCTGATCCTTTTGGACATGAGCGTGTAGAACGGTACAGTTTCGGCTCCACGCCTTCCTACGATTTCATCAAGCTTCCTGTCCCTCATATGTTATCCTTCAACAATTGGGGACGGAGGTGTTTTATTGATAATACGTGAATAATATGCGGTTACGATGATTGAAATAGTCATATTATTTACACGTACTGAATAAAATACCTCCGTCCCTATTTAATTCAATCATAGGAATATACCCACACTATGCTCATACTGGCACAGCAGATATTCTTGAAGCGGACGTGGACACAAAATACTATAGGAATACTACCAAATAAATATAGACGGAAGAAGCATGATAATGAAGCGTTTCACACTCACCCTGGGAACAGCCACGCTTATCCTGGAGCTTTTTTACTCTGAATAAGGTTATTTCACAGAGTACCGGATTCAACCCGCGGATATACCGATTATTCCCTTCGCAGAAGCGAAGCCAGGAAAGCTCTGGCGTCATGAACCAGCCCAATGAAACCCTTGAGTTTATAATGCTTTAAAAGAAGAGCTGGAATGCGCGAAAATGGTTTTTTCAGGAGGTAGTTCCTGCCGATGGTGCCCTGCGCCCAGTCTCTGAGGTTCATCAGCTCCCTGTCGGTAAAATCCGTTAAATTCACAAGGAGACTGTCGGCACTGTTCATTTCTTCAAGGAATTTCTCTACATCCGGAATTCGGCCCTGTTCAAGGGCGGTATTAAAGATAGCGGTTCCCGGGTATGGAGTTACAAACAACATGGGAGCGGTAATGTCAGCCTGTCTGCAGAACTCTACAGTCCTTCCTACAGAATCGCGGGTTTCTCCGAACATCCCTATTATGAAACTCCCATCAGCGTGGATACCCGCAGACTCTGTTAATTTGATAGCCTCAAGGCACTGCTCCGCAGTAACCCCCCTCCTCATCCTTTTGAGCATATCATCGCAGCCGGATTCGATCCCGTATGAGATCCAGTCGCAACCCGCATCCTTCATCGAAAGCAGCATCTCCCTGTCAACGGTATTCACCCTGCCCAGGCAGGACCATTTGAGACCCGGCAGTTCTTCCTTCACGAGAGCGCATATCTTCATCACAAAATCCCTGTCGCTCGTGAAAAGATCATCAGGGAAACCTGAGTATCTGATATCGTAACGCCTTACCAGTTCCTTCAACTCGGCGACAATTGATTCGGGAGACCTTCTTCTTACCTTCCTGCCGTAGATTCTGTAACAGTACACACAGCTGAAGGGACAGCCTCTGCTGGCCAGCACTTCCATATGACGTACTTTTTTCTGACGGTGATCCAGACTTGATACGTAGTTCTCAACAGGAAACAGATCCCAGGCCGGCCATGGAATCGAATCAAGATCCTGAATCATTTCCCGGTGTAGCGATTTTTTCAATTCACCTTTATCATCCAGCCAGGCGATCCCTGGAACGAAATGCCAGTCGGAACCTTCTTCCAATGTTTTCATTAATTCAACTAAGGTGATCTCTCCCTCTCCCAGGACAACACAGTTCAATCCACAGGACTTCAGGTATATTTCGGGAACAGTAGTGGCACCACTGTTCCCAGCCAGCATGAATACATTCGGGAGCTTTTGGCGTATCGCGTTGGAAAGCTGCTTTACGAAGCGAAACCTGGTTACCATTCCGCCAAAGGCAACCACCCGGGGTGATAAGTCAACAGTCTGTCTCACTGCGTCTGTTACGGAGAGGTTATCGCCTTCCATATCGACCACAGATACGCTGTGCCCCGCCTCAAGAAGACATGCCGCTACATATGCCAGACCAAACGGGAAGTACCGGGAATGACTTCCCTCGCCGTAACTGGGATATACCAGTACAATCTTCATACTCTCACCAATTTCTCCTCGGAATTTCTGTCAGACAATAATCGCATATTTCAGGATGAAGGTCAAAGCCTGTTATGCGCGGGTTATCGGCCTTCGGGGAAAGGCTGCAAGTGATTCAGCCTGCGAATACTCCTGCAACAGAAGTAACTGAAGAGGGGAGCGAAGGCGTTCGAATGTAACCTGAATACATATCTTCCCGGAATGGATTCTGAATGTGATTCGTGATATCACCCCATTGTACTATCCTGCAGACAAAGGTATCCTTAAATCCTGACAGCCCGTTGTAGGCCAGTCGGATGCGATGAAGATCGTTTTCGCTGCAGCAACCTGATTCAAGGCATTTGTCTATCATGCAGAACAGCTCCTCCGCAATGAGTGATGCTGAATAGCCTGCGCTGTCAAGAAGAAGTTCCAGATCAGTCTCTTCTCTTAATCCTGATGCTTCACGTAATTTTCCAGGAATAATATACCATCTGTAATATGCCAGACAGTCCAGCACCGAATCGTACATCTCATCGGTGTATTCACTGAACCAGCTTTTCTCCTGAATATCGGACCTTGCGAAGGAATGATGCCTTACGAAGAAACCCTTTTTCATACCGTCTTCCGAAACCGCAGAATCGTAACCCTCCTGCCGTTCCCAAAAACCTCTGTAACGATTTACCTGTTTTCTGATTTCACTTTTCATCACTGCCTCCTTTTCATTCATTCCTGTATGTAAACATATGTATACCTCCTCTAATGTCAAGGCTCTTGTATTCACAAACTGTATCCCGTATTGACCACGTACAATCTGCTTTGAATATTCACGGTCAATGTCTTACAAGTTTGATATGTATTACTTCAACGAAGGGAACGGATTAAATGGAACTGGTTTTCAGAGCCTGCATTTGAGCCGCCCGCAGCAAGTTCTGAAAGAACTTGTTTGCTGAGCGCCGTTCCCCGAGCAGAAGCTGATCCGAATCGTACTGCTCTCTAAACAGATCTCATTGAACGGTCGACCGGTAACCCGCAGTTCTGGAAACAACCTGATCTCATAGTCATCTTTCAATGCGAAAAGGAAGTGCAGTATGAAAAAAACCGGTATGACGGTCGAAAACGTCAAAGAGGTCTACAGCAGTCCTGAGTGTGAACTCTGGGAGCTTATCATGGCGGAACAGATTCATGTTGGCGGATGGAGTCACTCAAAGATTCTTGCGGATATAGCTGAAATTACCGAAGGACAGAAGGTGCTGGACATATCCAGCGCACTCGGAGCAGGCTTGATCTGATTGAAAGACTTGCGGATGAATTCAGAATTGACGCGGTTGTGGATCTTGTCTGGCATGCCTGCCTGACTTACAGTATAGAATCATGGCAGGTTGAGAAACATGTCCGGGAAAAGCTTGGAATGTCCTATCTGAAAATTGAGACAGATTATTCGGAATCGGACAGGGAAAGGCTTTCAGTAAGAATTCAAACACTTCTGGAGATGATATGATCTACTGTGGAGTCGACATTGGTGCAAGTTCAATTGAAATAGTGCTCTTCGATGGCGCGCAGATAATTGGTTCAATTGTTACGGACTCTGGAAATTCCCCTATTGAGAATGGCCGCAGAGCATTCGAAAGGGCGCTTGAGACAGCCGGATTGAGGGCGGAAGAAGTAGCAATAACCGTGGCAACTGGCTACGGAAGAAACTACTTCGAAGGCGCGGAGAAGTCATGTTCGGAGATCATATGCCACGCAAGGGGGGTCTCGTATTTATTCCCATCGGCAGGAACAATCATCGATATTGGAGGTCAGGACTCAAAGCTGATCGAAATGGATGGGTCTGGCAGACCTGTTGATTTTGTTATGAACGACAGGTGCGCAGCCGGCACAGGACGGTTCATCGAAATGACGGGAAACGTTGTAGGCATTCCTGTGGAAAGCATGAACGAATCCGTTTCTCCTGAGGATGGGTTGGTGGAAATCTCGTCTATGTGCGCCGTGTTCGCAGAAAGCGAAATAATCGGTCTCCTGCAGGGGGGCTGCAAACCCCAGGTTATACTCAATGGGGTGTTCAGGGCAGTTGCCCGTCGCACCATCTCCATGGCTGGAAGGGCGAAAGTCAGTAAGGAAATTGTATTCACCGGTGGCGTGGCAAAAATAAGCGGCGTTGCTGTCGCCCTTCAGAAGGAAACCGGAATTGAAATGCGTATACCCCACAACCCGCAGATAACCGGCGCATTGGGCGCCGCGATCATAGCCTCAGAAAAAGCATCTCCCGCATTCTGATCTGTAAATGCGGATGAATCCGTATCCACCGGGATTTCCGCTGTTTCATCCTTCACGGGTTGATTTGGATACTTGACATCTGCATCTGATTGTTTTACAAAAGTAGTAGGCACTTGTTAAGCAGCAATCAATGTCTCTTCTGCTGCAGTAGAAATGGAGGTATCTCTATGAAATACCTGGTAACAATGCCGAAGATCTCGCCACAGGAAATAGACAGATCCTGAGCAAAGGTTATTGAAGCTTCCGGTGGAAGCGAAATGACCATGGACCGGGCGTATACGAACCGGGATGACGGATTTGTCTGTTGCTGCTGGAACGCTCCCTCCCTCGAAAGCCTGAAGGGACTTTTTGAAGGAGCCGGTACACCTTTTGAAAAGATGGAACCGGTTACTGAGCACTTCGCAGCTGCATGGTGAGTTCTGTCCCTTGAGCCCGTGAGCCCGCCTTTATTAATGGACGGGCTCTATTCCCACCTGAAGCATTTTGCGGCAATAACAAATCCAGCGACTGTAACGCCGCACAGGACGGCTATTTGAACAGGATACTCCCACAGGTGTCCGCCGAGCCAGAGTCCCTGCAGCAGTTCAATTACATGAGTTAGGGGAAGAACCTGCGAGAAGGTTTTAAGGAAAGAAGGGAGCATGTCTCCCGGAAGCATGGCTCCGGAAAGGAACAGCATAGGGAAATACATGACGTTGGCGATTATCATCCCGCTTCTGGCGGTGGGGGCCAGGCTGGCCGGAATGAATCCCAGTGCGGATATACTGAGTGTGGACAGAATGAATGCCAGAATCACTTCGGGGATATTGCCGTAAAAACGCATCCCGAAAACAAACACTCCAGCCGCAAGGAGAAGGAGCATCCCCAAAACCGTAATTATGAATAGTGATGATAACTCCGCTGTCAGAACCAGGAGTGGAGAGATTGGAGAGGCTTTGAACCTCCTTAAAATTCCCTTCTCCCTGTAAGCTGCTATGCTTGTAGTGAGACACATGATACCGCTGGTCGCAATCACCATCCCTATAAAAGCGGGAACAGCGTAATCTATGTATCCGAAATTCACTCCCGGAAATGGGTCATTACCCCAGATACTCCCGAACAGCATCATAAGCAGCAGCGGGAATATCAATGTAAAGAAGAAGCCCGAGGGTTCCCTCAGGTAAAGGATAAACTCCATTCGAGTCAGTCTGAAATATCTCTGAAACATATCAGTCGTTTATCTCTTTTCCGGTCAGTTTCAGGAAAACATCTTCCAGAGTGGATTTCTCTGTATGAAAATTCCCAAGTTCAATTTCCCTCTCTACAAGCAGCTTTACGATTCCAACTACTGCAGAGCTGTCCCGTACACGGACTACAGTCTTTTCATCCTCCCTGAAAACTTCAACCACTCCGGTTATCGATTCCATCTCTCTCTCGTTAAAGCTTTCGGGAATGCCCATGACAACGCTGAGAGTGAAGGCGTGGGATCTGATAAGTGATTCGGGTGTATCCATGGCGACGATCTTTCCGTTATCGATTATGGCGACGCGGTCACAGAGTTTCTCGGCCTCGTCCATGTAATGAGTGGACAGGAAGACTGTTTTACCATCATCCCTCAATCCTCTGACAAGATCCCACATCGAACGTCTTGACCGGGGATCAAGGCCGCTTGTCAGTTCATCAAGGAATACTATTTCAGGATCACCGACCAGCGATAATGCTACGAAAAGTCTTTTCTTCTGCCCTCCTGACAGGGCTGAGAAGTACGACTCCTTCTTGTCCGACAGCCCCAGCCTTGAGAGAATCCCGGCAGCATTCATAGAGATTCCGTAGAAGCATGAGAACAACTCAATGGCTTCGCATACCTTCATCCTGTCGGGAAGTTCGGATTCCTGCTGCTGGATACCTACCTTTTCAAGGAGAGCCTTTCGCTGCCTGAGGGGATCAAGACCCAGTACGCTGATGAATCCCGAATCGGGGCTGCGCATGCTTACTATGCAGTCCATGGTTGTGGTTTTGCCGGCACCATTAGGTCCTACGATGCCGAAGATCTCCCCCCTCGATACGCAAAGGGAGATGCCATCCACAGCACGCACCTCACCGTAGCTTTTTCTCAGGTTTTCAACGCGAACAACTGTTTCAGCCAGGATAACCTCAATTCCTCTGCTCAGTTCAGGACTGTTACGGTTTTCTTCAGCTCAATGGAACCGTTGGACAGCATTAGCAGAAAATGGAAACTACTATATTTTTACGGAAGAACAAGAAGCTTTCTCTCCTCAGAATGCCCGGGGCGCTGGAATTCACATCACAGGGAATTTAATCGTGGTGACAACAGTACCTGAACATGTCAATGGTGAAATGGTTGTAACTGAACAAAATGTGCAGTAGATTGATTAATAACTGCTCAGAAAATTGTATGAACTGTACGATCCTGGAATGTGATAAAACTTAATTTTCATCCATCTTGGGGGTATTATGCTTGACAGATTGAGAGAAAAGATCATTGAATTCCGTGATCTTCGTGACTGGAAGCAGTTTCACGATCCGAAGAACCTCGCGGAAGCCATCGCTATTGAGTCCGGAGAACTGCTTGAGAATTTCCTGTGGAAAACCTGTGATGAATCCAACAACCTTAACAATGAAACCATCATTTCAATCGGCGAGGAGATCGCTGACATAGCAATATTCCTGACAATTCTCGCCTACGAACTGAACCTGGATATAGAGGAAATCGTCAATAGAAAGCTGCAGCTCAACGAAAAGAGATATCCCGTTGAAACTTCAAGGGGCAGTGCGAAAAAGAATCCCTGAACCATTCCAGAGAATTCTCAAATCTGCTAAAGGCGGAAGCACTCCCCATTCACGCGGAATGATTATTATATTTTATGTTAAAGAACAGGAGATTCAAATTGAAAACGGCATCCAGCTTTGAAGGCGGGTCTCGGATCGGGAAACAGAATGATACCGCTGATACTGTCCCAAACCTTAAGAAAAGGAACGCTCAGCTAAACCGTAACCTGAAAAACCTTGAGCTCATATTCAGGAACGCGGTCGATATCCTTCTGGTTGCTGATGCGGTTACAGGCAAAATACAAAGAATCAGCGATGCCGCTGAAACCGTGCTTGGTTACAAACGCTCGAGCCTGATCGGCAAGAAACTGACCAAGATCCTTCCGGATGATAAGACAATCGGCCACCTGCACCTGAAAGACGGCATCCCTGAAATTGTTGACGGTGTATTTCTTAATCAGAAACTGAAGTGCCATAACGGTTCCTTCAAATCAATGGATATGACCATCAGCCTCGTGAACGGTAATGGTCCCAGCGTCATCCTTCTGACCTTCAGGGACAACTCCGAAAGAAAGCGCCTTCAGGATGACATGATAAAGAAGAACAGTGCCCTGGACAGTGCGCTCAGTGCCATGATCATAACCAACAGCTCCTGGATGATCGACTACGCTAATGTGGAAGCTCTCAATTACTGGAGATACAGCAGAACGGATATGCTGCACCTGGATATATCGGATCTTCTTCCGTACATGGGTGACTTTGACAGTCTGAAGGAATCTATTAAAGAAAGAGGTCAGTGGGATGACGATATAGAATGCCAGCGCAGGGACAGCACAACTTTCATGGCACATGCCACTGCTGTTACCGTGGATACTGATGATGAAAACCCATGCTACATTCTTTCCTTTCTCGATATCACCAAGCGCGTCCGTCTGGAAAAAAGGCTTACGGAGCTTTCCCTCCGCGACAGCCTTACAGGTCTGTACAACAGAAGAGGATTCATGACACTGGGCAAGCAGCTGCTTAATTCTTCCCTTCGGAAACAGCCGGAAATCGGCCTTCTTTACGTCGACATCGACTACCTTAAGCTGATAAACGATAAGCTGGGTCATTCGGAAGGTGACAAGGCTCTTGAAATCACTGCAGGAATATTGAGGAGCAGCTTCCGAGATTCAGACATTATAGCCAGATTGAGCGGGGATGAATTCGTGGTACTTTTCCTTGACACCACAGAGCTCACCCGCGAATCAATCAGAAATAGAATAGACAAACGGCTTGAAGAAACCCTTGAAGCCAAACCCCTTCCCTTCATGCTGTCCCTAAGCATAGGGTATTATTCTACCGTACTGTGTTATAAGACTCAAATCGGCTTTCTTCTCAGCAGCGCCGATTCTCTCATGTACGAAGACAAGGATAAAAGAAGGAAATCTATCAGCGAGGATGACATACTGCGCAGGAAGAATCAGCGAACCTGATCCCCTTCCGACTAACTCTGAACTCGGCGAATCGAGTATAAGTTTCAGTAAAACCGGACGAATACAGCCCCAGACAACCGAAGAGGTTTCCGCTTCAGCAGGATCTATGACTTGTCAGTCATCAGCTACCTTGACAGGGCAGTGTTCAGAACGGTAATATTGAGGTGAAGGTAAAGGTAAATGCCATGCTGGAAGTGAATTATATCTATCGCCAGTATCAAGGTATAGCTTGTTCGCCAATACATTGATTGGATCAGTATGATGAGTTGCGATATTGAATACCCGGAGGGTTCTCACACGCAACAGTTGTTTCATTCTCACTCATGGATAACGAAGAGGGTAAAAAATGACCATCCCGTTTAAAATGATAAAGAAAGTATATCGTCCTGTTTTTTTATTTCATGTTATTCTTCTTTCGAGTGCGAATCTGCCGGCCCGGAGTGAAGACCTTCCCTGCCGCCTTATCGTCGGATATTGGCACAACTGGGGCAATACACCGAATTCGTTTTTGCTCACTCAGATTTCGGAAGCCTACGATGTGATTAATATCGCATTTGCGACGCCAACAACTCCCAATGGCTCTATCATGCAGTTCGTGCCTTGCTATGATATCTACCCCGATCACGAGGACTTTATTGCTGATATCGATGTTCTGCAAGGTTCAGGCAAGAAAGTAGTTATTTCGATTGGCGGCGCTAATGATCCTATCCAGCTAAATGACCCTGCCGATGTTCAGAATTTTATAAACTCAATGAGCGAAATTATTAATACGTATGGTTTCGATGGAGTTGATTTGGATCTGGAAGGCGGATCACTTAGCCTTCAACAGGGGGATAACGACTTCAGAAACCCAACCAGTCCGCTTATTGTTAATCTGATTGACGCTATTAATGGTCTTTACGACCAGCTTCCCCCGGGGTTTATCTTGAGCGCGGCTCCGGAGACAGCATTAATGCAGGGTGGTTATAGCGTTTATACCGGGATTTGGGGGGCCTATCTACCGGTTATACATGGGCTGCGTGAGAGACTTACCTATATACATGTTGAACTAAGCGCGTACCGCGCAGATAAAGGCAACATGTATCTTCAATTAGCATACTTCCTATAGGGAGTGCAATCAAGTGCTCCCATAAAATAGGGAGAATGTCATGAAAGCATTCAAAAAGAG
>WTBT01000003.1 GCA_013138965.1 Candidatus Aegiribacteria sp. | reverse complement strand
AATTATTCGATCTTCATCGGTTAGATGAATTGGAACAGAAGTGTAAGCCATGCTTCCTCCTTGATGGGTATATAACAGACCCATCAAATATATTACATAACATTAACTATTGCAACTAGGTACTAGTCGAATGAATAGAATTGTGAGAAAAATACGAAAGAATCAGATATTTCTTACAAATTACTCTTCAGGAGTGGGGAATGTGAGTAGTGTGGTCAGTTTCGGGTAGCGAAACTGGATGGTATCGGGTCGGATATGCTGTTTCGGGTCATTTTGGTGAAATGGCGCAAATCCGGTTTCCTTATGTTTTCTGTGCTCAGGCGCGGCTTTTCTTGCGTTTTTCCTCCACCATGGCCTTAACCTTCATGAGTCTCGTAAGGTTTCCGCGCTCCATCTCATCCAGCTTCAGCCGGATTGCCCGGATAACCTCATGCAGCTCCGGTATCAGTTTGTATTCAAGGGCGTTCACTCTCCTCCTGGTCGAATCTATCTCTCTTGCCAGGAGGCTGATTGCCTTCTCGTGTTCCGCAAGTTTAATGATTCTGGGAAGAAGCTCTTTATACACCCTCAACGACTCATCAAGCTCTACAGGGGTGTCGAACATTCCGTAATTCCGCACGTCCCCCTCTATTGAGACATCAAAGACGGGCAGAGTCAGGTTCATTATCTTCCTCGTGGAAGTGCTGACAGCGGCATGCGCTCCGGGATAACGGAGCGCGTCGAGCAGACCCGGTTCGGTCATGGCGGCCCTGGCGAAAAGAAACTCGCCGTAAGCGATGCTGAGTTCCTTTTCCAGTTCTTCCCGCGCGCCTTCGTAGTCCTGAATAAGTATTTTGAACTGGCGCATTAGTTCATCAAGCTTGTCCTTTAGAAGCTTGTGCCCCCTCTGCGCAAGTTTTACCTTCTTGCGCTTCTGAAGCAGCTCCATTCGGGTTGCGCTGACAACTATGGCCATCAGCTTGACGCAACTTCCTCGGGCCAGTACTTGTCAAGCCGTCCGGGATCTATTCTCTTCATTTCACTTCTTGGTAGAAGCTTCAGAAGCTCCCATCCCAGATCAAGGGTCTCTTCTATATTCCTGCTCTCGTGCTCCCCCTGGCTGATGTACTTCTTCTCGTACTCATGCGCGAATGCGAGGTACTTCTGGTCAAGGGGGCTCAACGCCGCGACACCAAGTATTACAGCAAGTTCTTTCGCGTCTTTACCGGCGGAATAGGCTGCCATCAACTGGTTGAACAGGTCCGCGTGATCTTCACGGGTCTTGTTTTTTCCGATACCCTTGTCCTTCAGCCTTGAGAGCGACTCCATAACATCCATGGGTGGATAGATGCCCTTCTTATGGAGTTCTCTGTTGAGTATCAGCTGCCCCTCTGTAATGTATCCCGTAAGATCTGGAATGGGATGTGTCTTGTCGTCTTCCGGCATTGTCAGAATAGGTATCTGTGTTATTGATCCCTTCCGACCCTTGATCCTTCCGGCCCGTTCGTAAAGTGAGGCAAGGTCGGTGTAGAGGTATCCGGGATATCCCCTTCTTCCGGGAACTTCCTTTCTTGCCGCGGATATTTCCCTGAGCGCATCGCAGTAATTTGTCATATCTGTAAGGATAACAAGGATATGCATATCCTTTTCGTATGCGAGGTACTCGGCCGCGGTGAGAGCCATTCTTGGAGTTGAGATACGTTCAATGGCCGGATCGCTCGCCAGATTCATGAAGACAACCGCCCTGTCCATGGCGCCTGTTTTCCTGAAATCTCGTATGAAGTAATCGGCCTCCTCGAATGTTATACCCATGGCCGCGAAGACAACGGCAAAGTTTTCCCCCCCGCCTATAACCTTAGCCTGCCTGGCAATCTGCGCCGCGACGGCTGCGTGTGGAAGTCCGCTTCCGCTGAACACCGGGAGTTTCTGCCCCCTGACCAGCGTATTGATACCGTCTATTGAGCTGAAGCCCGTCTGAATGAACTCTGCGGGGTAGTCCCTGGCGCAGGGATTGATGGGAGCTCCGTTGATGTTCTTCATCTTCTCCGGAACGATGGGTGGCGCCGTATCGAATGGGGCCCTGGGCCTTCCCTGACCGTCAAAGACTCTGCCCAGCATCTCTTCGGAAACTCCAAGTTCAACCTGTTTGCCGAGGAACCGCACCCTGCTTTCTGTGATGCCCGTTCCGCTGCTGCCCTCAAAGAGCTGGATCAGGGTCATGCGGCTGTCAATTTCGAGAACCTTTCCGTGGCGTATCTCGCCATCGGGAAGCTCTATCTCGACCAGTTCCTCGTAAGCGACTCCCTCTACTCCGTCTACCAGCATAAGGGGGCCGGATATCTCTACCGTCGTAGTGTATTCTCTTATCATATCCCCGCCCTCCTACGCAATCTGCTCTTTCTCGATCAGATCGTTGATCTGCGAGTTTACATGTTTTTTTATCGCTTCAATATCGTCGAGACGATCTTCAGGAATGTAACTCATTCTTGCAATCTCCTCCTTAAGGGGGAGCTCGAAAAGTTCTCCGGGTGATACGCTGCTGCGGATGGCTTTCTTCATCTCAGCGCTGGTATGCATTATGACTTCCATCATTATCTTCTGTTTTGTTATCGAGGTGTATGTATCTACATCATGGAAGGCATTCTGATGCAGGAAATCCTCCCTGAGAGACCTTGCCGTGAACAGGATAAGCTGATCTTCCGGTGACAGCGACTCCGCTCCCACCAGCCTGGCTATTTCAAGCAGGTTGGCTTCCTGCTGAAGCAGGGATATGGCTTCCTTTATCATTGGAACCCATTCCGTGCCAAGCTTCTCGTCGTAATAATCCTTGAGGTTATCCGTGTAGAGGGAGTAGCTGTCAAGCCATCCAATTGCCGGAAAATGCCTTGCGTAAGCCAGCCTTGCCTGGAGGCTCCAGAACACCTTAACAACCCTGAGAGTAGACTGCACCACCGGGTCGGAAAGGTCTCCTCCCGCGGGACTCACCGCTCCAACCACTGTAAGAGCGCCGCTCCTGTCCCCTCCTATACATTTCACATTACCGGCCCGTTCGTAGAACTCGGCGATCCTGGTTCCAAGGTATGCGGGATATCCCTCCTCACCGGGCATCTCCTCAAGCCTTCCGGACATCTCCCTCATCGCCTCCGCCCATCTGCTTGTTGAATCGGCCATAAGGGCAACGGAATACCCCATGTCCCTGAAATACTCCCCAATGGTTATGCCGGTGTAAACACTTGCTTCCCTTGCGGCCACAGGCATGTTGCTGGTATTGGCTACAAGAACGGTTCTGAGGATAAGCGGTTCGCCGGTTTTAGGATCTTCGAGTTCCGGGAATTCCTGAAGAACGTCGGTCATTTCATTGCCTCGTTCTCCGCATCCGACGTAAACTACCATTTCGGCATCCGCCCATTTGGCAAGCTGGTGCTGGATAACCGTTTTTCCGCTGCCGAAAGGACCCGGAACGCAAGCGGTTCCACCCTTACCCAGGGGGAAGAACGCGTCTATGACCCTCTGTCCTGTAATAAGCGGTTCCTCCGGCGCTTTCTTCTCCGCTATGGGCCTTGGTTTTCTTACAGGCCAATTGTGGTACATAGGCAGTTCAACAGTCGAGCCGTCCGAAGTCTTCAGTTTTGCTATGATGGTATCGATATTGTACTTTCCGGCTTCTATCATCCATGTGATTTCGCCTGAAACCTCCGGCGGGACCATGACTTTATGGGTGATAAGCTTTGTTTCGGGAACGGAGCCCAGAACCTCGCCACCGGTTACTTTAAGACCAACGGTCGCGACAGGCGCGAAATCCCACTCCTTCCCATGGTCCAGGCCTCTTATACTTATTCCCCGGGTGATCCAGTCACCAGCCACCTTGCGTATTTCATCAAGGGGCCGTTGAATCCCGTCATATATGGCAGTTACAAGCCCGGGGCCAAGCTCGACCGAAAGGGGTTTTCCGGTAGCTGTCACAGGATCGCCGGGCTTCAGGCCTCCCGTTTCCTCGTAGACCTGAATCGATGCCTTGTCCTCCTTAAGCTCAATTATTTCGCCTATTAATTTGTAGTCGGACACGTATACCAGGTCATACATCCTGGCATCCTTCATACCGTCCGCAACAACCAGCGGACCTGCTATTTTGTCTATCGTTCCACTTATCATCCGTGCCTCCGGTGGGTTGCGGGTTTTTTAAATCATTTCTATTCCTCGGACATAAGGTCGACACCGACTGCCTTTATGATAAGTTCCCTTATCGTAGCCTCTCCCCGTTTCTGAGTGCCCGTTATTCCGGGAAGAACAACAACCGATGGTATTGCCATATGAACCGTTTCGTCTATCTGTTCCTGGAGATAATCCATCATATCTTCAGTAATCATGATGATTGCGGTCTTCTCCTTCACAAGCCTCGCGAATTGTTCCCGAGCCGAGTCCGCATCCCGGGGAACTACTGTTTCCACACCCAGCGCCCTGAATCCGAGAACCGAGTCCGCATCTCCAATGAACGCTACCTTGCCCTCAGGCATCAAAGCCTCCTATCCACGCGGCAGCCGCTTCTTCAGCCTGTCTTCTCTTACACCTGCGGTTTTTGCGGCAAGGAGTAACCTGAGGTGGCTTATTTCCATTTCCCGTCTTAACACAAAAGCGGCCAGCGGGGAGGGGCCGAAAACCGGAAAAGCTCCCTTTTCAAGCAGTTCCAGCAGCATTCTGTCACATCCCCTCTCGAATCCCAAAAAGGATCCCGCCTCAAGAGCTTCTTCGAATGCCGCCCCTATTCCTTCAAATCCAGGAGTTTCAGCGAGCAGATCAGGCAATGTCCTCCTTCGATAGGCTTCCGCTATTTCATCTTCTGTATGATATCCCCCGGGAAGAAGCATTTCTCTTACTTCCTGTCTGGAAACTCCGTCAATGCCGCACCTGGAGGCTGTAAGAAAATTCTTCTGTTCAATCTTGGTCATGACGAATGTTCTGAAACCGGAGTTTATCTCTATCAGCTCATCTCTTTCAACGGCTGCAGCAAGCCTGTCCATTTTTCTGTCCACTTCCGCTGTGCTGACTCTGTCGTTCTCCAGAAGCTCCTCCAGCGTCTGCAGGAAAAGAAGCGGCAGTTCGTCCCGGACTTCGACAAATTTAACAGATTTCCTGAGGATCTCCGTCTCTATCAGTCCGGACCGTTCGATCTCTATTTCATCCTCCGAACCGTCCTCTGAAAGGATCTTCTTCCATATATACCTGGCGTTTCTCACGTCTCTGCGGTAAAGGATACCCCTTACGAGTCTTTCATCTTCAGAAAGCTCTAGAAGCTCATCCTCGGTTGATTCCATGGCTTTGATAAAACAATCTTCCATGCTGTGGTACTGCATGAAGCCGCCGTACCAGGTATCGCCGAGAAGCCTCATCGCTTCTTCGCCGCTGGCGGATGATATGAGCATCTGCCACATTCGCTGGTCCAGAAGGGTTGTTTCCTCGCCGCTTATTCTGCCGTTGGCATAAATGAAACTCGCTGCCACGGGTCAGGTCTTCTCGAGCGGGATGAGATCGGAAAGCATCATAACAATATCCTCGTGGGCAAGCCCCGCTATCATTGGAAAGGTCCCGTTCTGGCTGATCTTCCCGGATATGAAGATAACTCCTGCAGTCTCATCGTGCCTTTTTTCTGAAAGGACGAATTCCCGGCCGTCTTTCGAGTGTTTTCTCAGATACCCCGCGGTTATGCGCGACTCGTCGGCGGAGGATATCACTACTTCCACCTTTCCGCTCAGATCGCAGCCCCGGAGGAGGGATGATATCATCTCAAGATATTCAGCATCACCGGCTGAAGCAAGATTCCCTGCCGCTTTTCCGATTGCGTCATCCATCATGGTCCTTCTGGCGCTCATCAACTTCCTGGCCGCTTCCCTGCGAACGTGAAATTCTTTCCTTTTATGTTCTTCCTCGATGCCGGATCTGATTTTCTCAACATCCCTGCCGTGTCTTGCTTTCAACTCTTCAGCATGTTTTGCCAGAGCAGCTTTCTTCTCTTTCTCCGCAGCTTCCCTGATCACTTCCGCCTTCTGCCCGGCCTCTGCCTGTATCTTTGAAAGGATTGCTTCGAGAGACATTTTCCCGTTACCCTCCGATGCCCTGAAGCATGAGGAATGAAACCAGGAATCCCAGAATTGCGTAAAACTCAACGAAAACCGCCAGAATAAGGGACTTTGCGGAATCATCCGGCTGCTTGGCTGTCATCATGGCGCCGCCGGCGCATACTTTCCCCTGATGAATACCCGAGAACAGCCCGGCAAGAGCTATGGGGATGCCTGCCGTGAATATCTGCCATGCGACATGCATATCCATGCCCGTAGTAACTTTGCCAAGCAGAAGGAAGGCAATCACAAAACCGTATATTCCCTGGGTTCCCGGCAATGCTGACAGAAGAAGTAGTTTTCCGAATTTTCCGGGATCTACGCTCATCACCCCGGTGCTGGCCTGGGCGGCTATTCCCACCCCTACAGCTGATCCTATCCCCGCAAGCGCGCAAGCCAGGGCTATTCCCATATATGCTACGAGCTGTTCCACTTATACTCTCCCTTCACTCCGCATAAGAGCTGTGTTTTTATTCTCTTTCAATGTGTACATATTTAGGTTCGTATCTGAAAGGTTTGAACGGCACTCCTGTTCCGTCGTAGAATTTCCCGAAGAATTCAACAAACTGCAGCCTTGCCGTATGAATGAAGCCACTGAGGGCGGCCATGGCAATATTGAACGCATGTCCGAAAACAACCACGATGATCGCGAGCACGATGCCCAGCACAGGAATTCCCACCTGATACCTCAGCATTCCTGCTATCTGGTTGATGACCTGTGCTATAATGGCGCTGGAAAGGGCAAGGGCGAAAAGCCTTGAATATGAAAGCACATCCCCAAGAAGGTTGACTATACCGTACAGCGCGTAAGCCCCGAGGCCGATCTTACCGAATCCCTTCGCCGCGCGTCCGCCCATGATGAATATCAGAAGAGAACCCGCTGCGAGCATGTAGACGAAAATCTTGTCCAGCGGGCCGTTCAGATCGTAAAGGGTTCCGTTCAGCAGGTAATGGTTGAACAGCCATGGAAAAAGACCCGCTGTAGCAAGCAGCCAGCCGGACTGATCAACAACCGCCGCGAATCTTTCCCCGGCTTTCCATCGTTTCACCAGGTTTATTATGATTCCCGCAGTCAGCTGCACAAGTCCCAGCCCCAGTGTAAGGTAAAGAAAATGCTTGGATACTCCGAACCCTTCCTGTCCGGGCAGTCCGGGCTGATACCCCGGAAGCATGCTGTTCAGAAGGTTCGCCGGCGCCTGAAGGAATCCCGGCAGGTTGTCAAATGGTATACCGAACCAGCCTCCAAGGAAAACACCAACGATAATACTGGCCAACCCGCCCTGAAAAAGCAACTGAAACAGCCTCGGATTTCCATGTCTTCTCCGGACGAGATACCATCCCGCGGCACAGCCCAGCGCCAGCGCTATCCCGTAACCCGCATCCCCTATGCATATTCCGAAGAAAAAGGCATAAAACGGCGCCAGTAAGGGTGTCGGGTCAGGATCCTGTCTTGTAGGCTGGCCGTACATGTCGGTAAGTATTGTGTAGGGAGCAGCTGCGGTCTTTTCCGTCAGCGGTGAAGGAGGTATCTCCCCTTCTTCCGGTTCGATCTCCTCAACCACAACCTCTCCAAGTCGTCCCAGGCTTTCGGTGAAATCCTTCAGGTCAGCCGTACGGATCCATGCTTTGAACAGGTAAACATGTGAGGTTGAGTAAGCGGATCTCGTTGCGACCGTCCGCTTAAGAAGCAGACCTGCCGCATCCAGAAGGGCGCGGAACCTGCCTGTTTCCGAAGCGAGTTTTACAGCTCTGTCATGAAGCGCCGACATTCTTTTTCCAATAAGCTCTATTTCCCTGCGGACCTCTTCCAGTTGTTCCTGAACCATCCCTGTTCGCGTGCCGAAATCCTGCTGTGAGAACCCCTGCTCTCCAAGGGCCTGCATCACTTCCCCGGTAACCGATTCGTGGGTGACGACAACCACTTTCTCCATTTTTTTCTCTCTATGAATAACCTCAAGGTGGAACAGCGGGATATCCTTCTCTAGAAGATGCGCTTTCTCAATAGCTTCCTTTTCAAGAATTCCCGCAACCATACGGCTGTCGCCTTTTCTGCGAAGCTCCTCAAAAGCGACGGGGAGTCCCTGCCAGAATAGCAGAAATTCCTCTTCCTGCAGAAGTTCCTTCTCCGCTCCCTCGAGCTTGGCTTTCTGAACAGCAACGAACCAGGCTCGTCTGGCGTCCTCAAGCAGCAGCTTGTCCTCCAGGAGGCGCATAAGCTCTTCTTCTCTTAATGAAGGTGGTGGTGAGCGGGGAGCGGAGGCGGAGCCTTTGGTCTCCTCCTGAAGAAAAAGAATCGCCTTTTCAAGGCTGGAGATTTCCTCAACCAGATCTTCGGTATTCATACTGGCAGGTTTGAGAAAGCTTTCCTCTTCAGGTATATCTAATTCGGACAGATCTATGAGATTAACCTTTCCGGAAGCTTCAATGGTATTGAGAACCTGTTCCCTCCTGAGCGAATGGCACAGAACCTCTATCTTTGAAACAGCATCCAGGCTCATCTGCCCTCACTCCCGCTACTCAGGATACATTCCCTGAGGCCTGCTGTCGCGGCTTTCTCAAGGATTTCTTCTTTCCCGGCAAGCTGATTGAGCTTCTTCTCCGTTTCGCCGGCAAGTTTGTCTGACAGCGCAATTATCTTCTTCTCCACTTCTGCTTCGGCCAGCCGGGTGATTTTTTTCAGTTGCTCATCTCTTTCTACGCTCTGTTGATGCAGCAGGTCCGGTATGGACATTCGTATCTTCTGGGCTTCCTTCTCAGCCTTTTCCAGCTCCTGTTGAGCTTTTCTTTCTTCCCTGTGAAGTTCTCCCAGCTTTGACATTTGTTACCAGCCTTTCGAATGAATCACTGATACAGCACAGAGCTTCAGCGGTGGGCCCGAACCTCCCGATTTGTGCTATACCTCCATAACAGACTCTGTTGTGGATATTACTTATGAAATTACTTTAAGTGATTTTGTATAAGATTACATATCAATCTGTTACAGGTTTATCCACAATTTACAGAACTTTTCCACATTTTCCACATTAAGGCTCAGAATCGTTGCCACGACTCATCTTGCATGATCCCTCGAAGAAAACTCCGTCCTCAATAATTAGAGATCGTGTGAAAATATCTCCCTCAAGACTTGACCCGCTCTGCAGCTCCAGCTGATGCTCAGCTCTGACAGTACCCTGGATCTTACCGCCAATAATAGCCTGACTGACGGTCACATCTCCAGTTATTACACCTTCGCGGCCAACGGTCAGTGTTCCGGTAACAACAACCTCCCCATCCACGGTACCATCAATTCTAAGACCGCCATCTACTCTGATGGCTCCTTTGCATAGACTCCCGGAACCGAGAATGGAATCTATCGCGGAGGGTAATTCCTTTTTAGACATGCTCTTCGGTTTCCTCTTTTCCACTATTGCTCAAGCGAGTCCTCCGGTATGGGGATTCCTGCTGCAATGTTCTCCAGCCTCTGCCTGTACTCGTGCAGCTGCTGTATCTCCAATTCTAAACTCTCCACCCTTGCTTCAATATTCCTTCTTGTGGCAAGGGAATCCTGCAACTGCAACATCTCGCTTCTCAGTTTTCCGGTTTCGCCGACGTTTATCAGACCGTAAGCTACGATTATTACGGATGCCGATACCAGCAGCACTAACAGTGCCATGAAAAGCCTTGCAAGGTAGAGTTTCCAGCCGCTTACATTGAACTGATAGAGCGTTTTACCCGTGTTGGAGATAAACGTTGCCGTGAAACCCTTTTCGGGCATTTACACCTGCCTGTCCCTCTGCCGCATGCGGTAAACTAAGACGAAGTGTTCTTGCTTGTCAACAAACTCAGACATACTCACAGTCTTTCCAGCAATTTCCTGATATTCTTCATGGTCAGGCCTGTTCCCAGCGATGCCATCAGAAAAAGTCTGAGCTTGTGCCCCTGCATGTCCCCTGCGAAAATAGCCCCTTTTCTCTCAAGGTCTGCGCCTCCTCCGGGATAGTCGTATACTCCCAGGACCCTTCCGATATAGCATCTGCTTGTTATACAGACTATCGTTCCCCGTTCGACCGCATACTGTATTGCTTCTGCAACATCGGGCGGTACGTTTCCCCTTCCAAGCGCTTCCACAACCAGCGCCCTGTCGCCGCAGTCAGCGCTGTATCTGATTTCTCTGGCTCCCAGGCCTGCAGCTGTTCTGACCAATCCCACCCCCGGGTCCAGTTTCAGTTTGCGCTCCGGCAGCTGAATTCTCCAGAGGGGCTTTCGCTGAAGCAGTATCCTGTCCTGGTCAACAAATCCCAGTGGGCCGTAGCCCGGCGATTTGAAGCTGCTTACGTTACTTGTGTATGTTTTGGTTACCCTGCTGGCGGAATGAATTTCGTCGTTAAGAACTACAGTAACTCCCAATTTATGAACTTCATGCTTTGATGCTGTCAGCAATGCCCCCCTTATATTTCTGGGGCCATCAACGCCCATTTCGGACCGGCTTCTCATAGCAGCAGTAAAGACTATCGGTATTGTTCTCCCGAGGTAGATATCGGCCAGAAAGGCGCTTTCCTCCAGTGTATCTGTTCCGTGGGTAACTACGATACCGTGGTACTTACCGCATGCGGCCATCTCCTCCAGCTTAAGGCAGAGCTGTGCCATCATTTCAGGCGAAATCGCCGGGCTGGGTACGCTGCAGAATCTGGTATGTTCAACATTAACAGAGGGGGGGATCACATTTCCCTGCAGGGGCAGGGAATTATGCTGATCAGCGATATTGATACCACCGTGACCCGGCATCATTTCAATTGTTCCCCCTGTAGAAACGATTGCTATGTTCTTCATGGATCCGGGCTAGGCTGTCCGAGAATGCGGCATCGGCATAAGGAACCACATATTATCGTCAAATACATTCAAGTATTCTCCTCAAATCCGTAATCATTCTATCTCAGCTATGAGGCTCTTCTGCTCTATGCCCATTGTCGGACAACCTCCTAGATGTAGTGTATGCCGTCACTGCTTCCAGCCGCATTATTCCCGGTGAATCGGAGCAACCGCTTTTTCAGTTTGTCCGGTCTGTCGGCGAGGGATCTTATATAGAGCCTTGCCTTGCCGATGCTCCACAGATTGTCTATCATCTTTATGAGCTCACTGTCCCTGCTGACAGCTTCAAGTAACGGCTGATGCGCTTCCACAAGAGAGAGAAGGGCGGAACGTGACGAATCCTGTGTCCATTTGATTAGAATTGCGACGGTGTTCGCGTTATCTCTGTACTTGCGGCGCATACCAAGACTTATTGCCCCGGCTTCAGGCGCGCTGACCGCACCGGTCCTGGTTCCGATTTCGAGGAAGAACTGCGTCACGGTTTCTACGGCATCTCTTGCGGTATCAACCGCGGAACTCGGTTTTGTCGTATCGTTGTTGAATATCCAGATATGTTCCAGTACGGATCTAACCGATTTGATCTCGGTGGACTTTCTCCTCATGATCTCACTTTCCAGAGACGCGAAGATCCTTCCGAAATTCTTCATGAAAAGTATCTGGCGCTGAGCGGACTTCTCCCTTGAAATCCTGTCGAACAGTCTGATGGAAATCTTTCTCCCGGGGATATACCCGGCAACCGATTCCGCTGCTTTCCTGGTGGCTTTCCTCAGCCACATCAGCTTATATACATTCTTATCAAGATTCTTTACGGCGGCATCAACAGTCATTTTTCTGCCTCCTTCATATCTTGTGAGTGACTTTTCAAGAGCTGTGAGAATAATATCGGGTCTAAAATCACTATCGGTACCCAGATATCCTATTATCTCCACGAAATCATCTATCATCTGTTCTATATTTTCCAGGCTCTTTTTATCATCGTAAAGCAGTATTATGTCCAGAAGAATATTTTCAAGCGTGGAAAATACCCCCTTTCGCCAATACCTGCACATATTCTGACCCGGGGGGCATGACTGTTCCAGGAAGAAGTTCTTTACTTCTTCAGGTATCTCCCCGGCTGAGCTTTCTTCTTCATTTTCCATTGCTCTGAAAATATCAATGATATCTTTGCCCTCAGCTATTTTAACGAGTTTATCTATCTCAAAGCCGGAGGTTTGGCCTGAATAACCGGAAATGATCTCGGTACATCCGTTCTCAATGAAACCCTCTATGAGTTTGCGCCCCTCGCGGAGAAGTATATGCCGGTAGAGAGGGTTGCGGGTAAGCACCTGCAGTGATTCTACCATGTCTTTCATTATTTCAGAGGACGCGTCCCTTATGCTCCGCCATTTATCCATAAGGCCTTTGGCATTGAATTTCTCCTTGAATTCAGCGAACGGGGTATCTTCGTTCAGCCTTCTGGCGAATTCTTTTATAAGTTCCGACTCAAGCCTGTGGGACATCCATGACAGGAATTCGGCTCCCGCCGGTTCCCCATACTTGGAAGCCACAGAGAGCTCAGAGATCTCGTCGAAGTAAAGAATAAGAGCATCCGGCTTATCAGCAATAAGCTCCGTTGCCAGCGGTATGGTCTTCCCAAAGAACAGCGCTGCCGTCTTCAGCTGCCATAGAGCGACATCACTGTCTTCGGTTTCTTTTGAGGGAATTATGGTATCGATCATATGCCTCATGAAATTTCCAGTTATTCTTTCAGCTATATCAGGGTGTTCCACAAGGGTTTTTACGAATGCAGTAAGTCCGTAGGAAAGAAAGTTACTGAAGATTCTGTGTCCGGTCTTCTCTATCCAGACTGCCTGCTGAGAAAGGGTATCGCAGAGCATTCTTGCGGAGTAGATGAGATCGTTTGCTTTCTTCTCCTCTATACCTGGAATTCTGAGCAGCTTCTCCATTGTTTTCTTGAGAGCCTTACTCCTGTCCTCCGCCCTGAACAGTTTTCCAAGGAGCGATGTTTCCTCTCTCCTGAGTTGTTCTATGCTCATCTCTCTGTTATAAGTGGAGACAGCAGTTGAGATAAGTTCAGTGAATATGGGGTCTTCCGTATCCGTTTCCTGCAGTAGAGGAGCGATGACCTTATCCATGAATCTTCCCCGGAGTTCTTCGATGTTTATCTTTCCAAGAGTGCGAATGATAACCCGCGCCGAATCGATTGATTCCTCAGCCAGTGGCGTAAGCCATTCTGTCTGTTCACCATCCAGCAGCCTTTTCCTGCAATCAACACTCAACAGATCAAGGATACCGGCGAAGACCTCGCTTTTTGTGATAAGGTACTGAAACCTGATGTTCTTCGTCGAGCGGAGCAGCAGTATCATTGACGGCAGCAGTTCGTCATAGCTGATCTCAACCTTGGCCAGGTAGTTGTTCGTGCATTCCAGCGCTGCTTCGGGATCCTCCTGGCCAAGGATCGAGTCCATCAGGCGTCCAACTGAATCAACGACCCGTCTGATCTCTGCTGTGCTGGTCTTCCCGTTAAGAAACCGCAGCGCTATGGGAATGAAATCAAGGTAAAATTCGGTTTTGCTGTTCTCCAGATAATCAGTTCCTCTTCTTTCGCGCGCAAGTTCGGATATCATGATTATCAGATTATTGTCGTCCGTCTCTATTGCTATGGAATATGCTTCTCGGAAACAGTTGTAGAAGGCTTTACCCGCTCCAGCGAACAGGATCATTTCAGCGATCGCTCTTCCGTATTCGATCGAGATACCGCTGTCGGTGACGGGCAGGTCTATGATATCAAAGTTTATATTTCTCTCAGCTCTTCTCTTCAGCGCTTCTTTTGCCTGTTCGGATACGCTTTCAAGAACTTCGCACATCTCCAGTTCCGTAAGACTGCCTACTATATCGGTGATTACCCCCTGTATCGCGTCTTCAAGCAATGCATTCAGTTCTTCCGATTCTTCCAGCCTTCCGAGAAAGCCTGAAAGAGTACGTATGGCTTCCATCTGGATAGAAAATCCTCTCATTTTTCTGAATAGAGATTCCCCGTTCCTTCCAACCGATCTCCATACAGGAAGGTCTTCCTTCGAAAGAAGGTACCACCCGGTCTCAACCGCGAAATCAATAAGGGTTTCGTGTACGACAGATGGAGCATCATTCATTATATCGGTTGCCCGCTGAAGTGCCCGTACGATATTCCCTCCGCCTATCCTCGTTCTTTCAAGCATGAAACCGAATCGTTCAGGCCATCTTATGCCTTTCTGAATCAGTATGTCAGCAAGGTAAAGGTCTTCGGGTTTTTCTGCAAGAACATGAAAAACCTTGTATAACAATGAGATAAGGTCATCGAACACAAGCCCTGTGCGTGGACCTATCTGATTCCATACCCAGCTGAGATGAAAAAATTCCTGAACCGCTACAACTGCGGCTTCAGACGGGAGATTGGTCAGGGCTGCGAACCACTTGACCGCCGCGTCTTCCATGACCGGAGGCGGTGTGTTCATGTTCGACAGATTTTCAAGAAGTTTATCTACATCTCTGTCTTTTATCGTCGTAAGGAGAAATGCCAGCACATCTCCGGCGGTTTTCCATTCTTCGGAAAAAAGAGTGATTGCCAGTACCCTGTTCCTTGTTTCCGGGGAAATGACTGATGTGTCAAGACTCTTTTCCGGAAGACTGAAACCCTTTCCCACCTCGGGAGGTTTCACGGAGCGGAGTTGATTCTCCTGGCTCCAGACTTCGATTTTCCTTACTATTTCCTGAACGTCTATTCCGATTCTCCCTGATCCATGTTATCATCACCGGGGTGTACAATAGCCGCGTCAACCACCCTGTCTTCATCGGGCAGGTTCATCAGCCTGACTCCCATCGTGCTCCGCCCCATCTCCCTTATCTGTGCAATTGGAAGCCTTATAATCATTCCAAATGCGGAGATAAGGATTAACTCATCGTCTTCGGAAACCTTCATTATTGAAATGACCGGACCATTTCTATCGATATTGCGGATATTTATCACCCCACCGCTTCCCCTGTGGGTAAGCCTGTACTCATCAGATGAGGTCCTTTTTCCGTATCCACCCTCCGTCACCGTAAGCAGGCTTCCGGGTTTCTCCATGGCTACCATGCCAACCAGCCTGTCGATCTTATCCACCCTGATGCCCCTTACTCCTCTTGTGTGTCTGCCTGTGGGGTGGACTTCTTTCTCGGAAAATCTGTTGGCTTTGCCGCTCGCAAGAGCAAGGAGAATCCGGCTGCTGCCGTCCGTAAGAGCGGCGGAGACCAGTTCAGCGTTGTTATCAAGTTTGATGGCCCATATTCCATTTACCCTCGGATGACTGTAGCTGGAAAGAGCTGTTTTCTTCACCAGTCCATTACTGGTGGCCATAAGTATGAACCTGTCTTCATCGAATTCTTTCACGCAGACGTTGGCAACAGGTCTTTCCTCCGGCTCAAGGTCCAGAAGATTGACTATAGCTTTTCCTTTGCTTATGCGACCTGCTTCAGGTATCCTGTAAACCTTGAGCCAGTAGCATCTTCCCTGGTTGGTAAAAAACAGGATGTAACTGTGATTTGAAGAAATAAAGATCTGCTCCAGGGCATCCTCTTCCCTGGTCTTCGCTCCGGTAATACCTTTGCCGCCTCTATGCTGGATCTTGTACGTATCCGATGAGAGTCTTTTTATATAACCCTCGCGCGAAACGGTGATTACCATCTCATCGTCGGGAATCAGATCCTCTATATCTATGTCTCCCGGGGCGTAAAGCAATATTTCCGTTTTACGTTCACAACCGTACTCTTCGGCAACTTCTTTCATTTCATCGGCAACGATCTTCATTCTTTTTGACTTGCTTGCCGCAATTTCTCTGAGTTCTGCCAGAAGGATCTTAAGTTCACTGTATTCTTTCTCCAGCTCATCACGTTCAAGACCGGTGAGTCTTCTCAGGCGCATATCAAGTATCGCCTGGGCCTGGATCTCAGAGAACCCGAACCCATCCACAAGCGCGGATCTGGCCACATCACTGTTACCGGATTCCCGGATGACCCTTATGACTTCTTCGATCGAATCCTGCGCCTTGAGCAAACCTTCCACGATGTGGGTTCTCGCTTCCGCCTTCGCCAGGTCGAACGTTACGCGTCTCTTAATAACATCGTGCCTGTGCTCAATATAGTAATCCAGAAAATCTCGCAGTGTAAGCCTGAGAGGCCTTCCCTCGCAGAGCGCAAGGCAATTCGCCCCGAATGTTTTTGAAAGGGAGGTATGCTTGTAAAGCTGGTTAAGGACGACTTCCGAAAGCGCGTCGTTCTTCAGAATTATGACTATACGCATGCCCTCTCTGTCGGATTCATCGCGGAGATCTGCGATGGACACGATTTTTTTCTGTTTTACGAGTTCGGCGATATTCTCTATGAGCCTGGTCTTGTTCACCTGGTACGGTATCTCTGTGACTATTATGGCTTCCCTGCCCCTCGGGGCTTCTTCAATACTGACCCTTCCACGGACCAGGATAGACCCCTTTCCTGTCCTGTAACAGTCCCTGATACCCCTCATACCCATGATAATGCCGCCTGTTGGGAAATCCGGTCCCCTGACTATGCTGAAGAGTTCTTCTTCGGTAAGGTCAGGGTTCTCAATGATGCTGCAGCATGCGCTGACTATTTCTCGGAGGTTATGTGGCGGTATGTTTGTTGCCATTCCAACTGCTATACCCGACGAACCGTTAACGAGAAGATTTGGTATTCCGGAGGGAAGTATTGACGGTTCCTTCAGGCGGTCATCAAAATTGGGAACCATTTCAACGGTTTCCTTATCGATATCACGAAGCATTTCCGCGCCTATCCTGGACATTCTTGCTTCAGTGTACCTGTATGCCGCGGCCGGATCACCATCTATAGATCCAAAGTTACCCTGTCCATCCACAAGGGGGTGAAGCAGTGAGAAATCCTGTGCCATTCTAACCATTGCATCGTAGACTGCGGAATCCCCATGGGGATGGTATTTACCCAGAACATCACCGACAACTGTAGCTGATTTCCTGTATGCTCGTTTGTAGGTTAATTTCTGTTCGTACATCGAATACAGAATTCTTCTGTGCACCGGTTTAAGACCGTCTCTTACGTCCGGCAATGCTCTTGAAACAATTACGCTCATGGAATAATCCATGTAGGAGCGTTTCATTTCCTCTTCTATATCAATGATATCTGCTCCGATATGACTGCTGCTCAACTGGTCTTCTTCAACCCTTTCGGTCATACTGAGGTTCTTTCTAGTTTATTCACAAGTTGTTCCTGAGTCCTGCCAATTGACGGGACACTATACATCAAGATTCATTACGCTAGCGGCATGCTGCTGAATGAATTCACGCCTTGGTTCAACATCATCACCCATGAGAACGGAAAAAATATGACTGGCCTCCATTACGTTCTCAAGTCTTATCTTCAGAAGCACCCGACTTTCGGGGTCCATCGTTGTTGCCCACAGCTGGTCCGGATTCATTTCACCGAGTCCTTTGTACCTCTGTATTGAAATGCCGGTATTACCGAATTCCTCTGCAATATTCTTTCTCTCTGCTTCATTGTATGCATATTTTTTAGCGCTTCCCTTCTTTAAAAGGTACAGCGGGGGCTGAGCAACGTAGATGTATCCATTTTCTATCAGTTCGATCATATGCCTGTAGAAGAATGTAAGCAGCAGGGTTCTTATATGTGATCCGTCAACGTCAGCGTCCGTCATGATTATGATTTTATGGTACCTGAGGTTGTTTATATCGAAATCTTCTTCGATACCTGTTCCAGCGGCTGTGATGATAGTTCTTATTTCGTTGTTCTTTAAAACTTTTGCAAGGTGTGCTTTCTCTACATTGATGATCTTTCCCCTGAGAGGAAGTATGGCCTGGAAGTGCCTGTTGCGGCCCTGTTTCGCTGAGCCCCCGGCCGAATTTCCCTCTACTATGAAAAGCTCAGCCTCTTCCGGATTGTTCACAGAGCAATCCGCAAGCTTTCCCGGAAGGGCAGCGGTTTCAAGCGCTGACTTTCTTCTTGTAAGTTCCCTTGCTTTCTTCGCGGCCTGCCGGGAGCTGTGATTGAGAAGGCATTTCTGAATAATCTTTCTTGCGATTGAGGGGTTCTCTTCGAGGAAAGTTGATATTCCCCTGCTTACCTGTGAAAGTACAGCTCCCTGAACATTTCTGTTCCCAAGCCTGGTTTTTGTCTGACCCTCGAACTGCGGATCGGAAATTTTGACACTTATTACGGCTGCCAGGCCCTCTCTCACATCACTTCCTGAGAAAGAGTCATCCTTGCTGTTAAAGAAGTTATTTGAAGAAGCGTATTCATTCAGTGTTCTCGTAAGAGCCGATTTCATTCCGGACAGATGTGTACCACCATCAATTGTATTGATGTTGTTCACAAAAGAGAAAATATCCTCCTGGAAGGCTTTATTGTATTGCAGCGCTACATCGATGATTATATGCCCGTCTTCATCAAGTTCGAACTCTCCGCTTATTCTAACGGGATCATGAAGTGTGGTATGAGCTTCGTTTATATAAGATACAAACGAGCTCAGACCTCCTTCGAAGCAGTACTCTTCCTGTCTTTCCTCGTCCGCTTGTCTCTTATCAGTAATGTTCAGCATCAGCCCGTTGTTGAGATACGCGAGCTCGCGAAGTCTGCCGGACAGTGTTTCAAAGTTGATCGTAGACGTTTCAAAGATCTCTTCATAATCAGGCATAAATCGGATTCTTGTTCCCGTGAGATCCGTTTTGCCGCCTTTTTCCTGGGGTCCTTCCGGATCACCGCGCCGGAAACTCTGTCTATAAATATTTTCGCCCTTATGAACCTCAACGGTCAGCCACAGAGACAAAGCGTTAACCACGCTCACTCCAACGCCATGAAGCCCCCCTGATGTCTTGTATGCTGTGTTATCGAATTTCCCTCCAGCATGCAGGGTTGTCATAACAACTTCAAGCGCTGTCTTGCCGCTCTCGTGCATTTCAATTGGAATTCCGCGTCCGTTGTCGTTAACTGAAATTGAACCGTCGTCGTGCAGAATCACGTCTATTGCAGTACAGAAACCTGACTGAGCCTCGTCAATACTGTTATCCACTACTTCCCAGACCAGGTGGTGAAGGCCCGTCTGCGAAGTTGAACCGATATACATACTCGGTCTTTTTCTTACGTGTTCAAGCCCTTTGAGAACTTTGATCGAGTTCGCGTCATAGCTTTTGCTTTTGTTATTCTCGGTCAAACTGTTTACCTTCCATCTATCTCAGCTATACTATTTTTAAATCAGTAAAGAGCTTTTCATCCCATACTGAATTAAGCTTGAGCAGTATTTCCCTCTTTCTCAGTCTGATCTCCATTGATGCCGCCGGGTGAAGTATTTTGATCAGAAGAACAAAGTCTTCGAAACCTACAGGTCGTGCGAAGGTGGCAAGTTCTTTTCCGACGATGTCTTTCCACAAAATTATGATACTGTTCCTTTTCCGGTACATGTCCGGCTGAAAATTATCCAGAACACCAGGTATCAGGCTGTCGATCTTTCTCACTGTGACCCGGATTCTACTCTTCTGTTGCCTTTGACAGTTTAACCGGCATGATGAGAGCAAGGTAGGAATCAGAATCATCCGTTTCCTTCTCGTCCGTGATCACAACTGCTGTATTGCTGTCTTTCATCTTCATTACTATTCTTTCACAGCCCATATTTCGAAGTATTTCCATCAGAAAATTACCATTGAAACCGATTTGGAATGGATTGCCTTTATACTCAGCTGTAAGGTCCTCCTGGGCATCTCCTGTATCAGCGCTCTCGGAATGAACAAGCACTTTGTCTTTTTCAAGTGAAAATTTAATCTGATGTGTGGTTGGGTTTGCCATTGTCTTAACCCTCCGCAGAACGGAAATCAGATCCTCTCTGTCTGTAGAGAGTATACAGTCATTGTCATGTGGAATAATTTTTTTGTATGGAGGATACTCTCCGTCGATAGTTCTGCTGAAAATTACTGTATTACCGAACTCAAAAGATATCTGTGAACCTTTGAACCTTATAAGAACATCTCCTTCTGAAGACAGTTTTGCGAAAAGGTTAAGGGCTTTCTGTGTAACAAGAGCATGAATGGCAACAGGTGTAGATATACTTCCAAGAGTAATACAGCTGAGCCTGTGACCGTCGGTTGCAACCATCTCAAATCCGTTCTCGCCGATATCAAGAAGCGCTCCATTCAAAGTTGCCCTGTAATCGTCTCTTGCAACTGCGTACGATGTTTTCCTTATAGCGTCAGAAAGTACCTCAACAGGTACTGACGCAGGCTCAATACCGCTTTTTGATGGAAGAGAAGGAAATTGTTCGCTGGAGCTGCCACTCAAAGTGAAAGAACCATTTCCACAACTTATTGTTATTCTGTTACCCGTACCGCTCAAACGAATATCTTCTTCAGAAAGCTCACGTACTATCTCATGCAGTTTCTTGCCTGGAAGTGTTATTGAACCGGAAGTAGTTATAGACGCGGAGATTGTTGTGACAACGGTAGTATCAAGATCGGTTGCGGATAATCGAAGAGTTTCTCCTTCTGTTTCAAGAAGAACGTTAGTGAGATAAGGAAGACTGCTTCTTGTTGGGAGGGCTGTGGCTACACAATTAAGACCCTTAAGTAAGTCAGAATGGTTGACAAGAAGTTTAATCATGGGATATCCTCCAGCTTTATGAATACAATAATTTTAGAACAATAATGATAGATATTATACATGTGGATATGTGGACATGTCACATAGGGAAAAGATAGAAGGGAGTTGTCCGTGTGGAAAAAATGTTGATAACACAGTAATGAAAAGAGACTTTTCCACGGAAGATGATTCCATACACTTGAAAAAGAGAGTTCTGCACAGCAGACAGAAGCGAGAAATGATGTTTTCAGATTGAAACCAGCTTGCGTCTGATCTCCTCTATCTTTCTTTCAAGTTCCGGATCTTTCTCCTTGAGATCTTTTATCCTGTCTATGGAATTCAGGACGGTGGAGTGGTCTCTTCCGGAGAAGAAGGAGCCTATTTCCATGAGAGACATGGAGGTAAGCTCTCGAATAAGCGACATGGCTACCTGCCTGGGCACAAGAACGCTGCGTTTCCTCTGTTTTCCTTTAAGCTGGCTTGGGGAAACATCAAAACCTTCGGCAACTATAGACGCGATATTGCCCGGTGTAAGCCTTCTTGTAATAGTACCAAGAGAAGAACGGATCTCCTTCTGAGCGAGATTCATGTCTACCTTGCATCCTGTAAGTCTGGACATTGCGGCGAGTCTGTGAATTACACCGGAAAGCTGTCTTACGTTCTTCCTTATCGAAGACGCGATAAAATCAAGCACATCCAGGCTCACTTCAAGTTCCTCGTCTCTTACAAGAAGCTGAAGTATAGCGAGACGGGTTTCGTATTCGGGAGGTTTAATATCCGCAACAAGACCGGACTGGAAACGGCTGATAAGCCTTTCAGGGAGGCCCGGAAGTTCATGAGGCGGCCTGTCGGACGTAAGGACGATTTGTTTTCCCTGCTGTGTAAGTTCGTTGAAACGGTGGAAAAACGCCTCCTGTGTTTCAACTTTGCCCTTGAGGAATTGTATATCATCCATGAGAAAATAGTCGATACCATTGAAAAGCTTGCGGAAAGAAGTATAGTCATTCCGGAGAACACATCTAATAAAAGTTTCAACAAGAAGTTCTGTCGAGATATACCTGAAAGTTCTATTTAACCCCTCCTGTCTAAGGTAATGAGCTATGGCCTGGATAAGGTGAGTCTTTCCAAGGCCGACTCCACCGTAAATAAAAAGAGGATTGTAATTTGTAGAACCGATATCACGGCTGACAGCAAGAGCGCCCGCATGGGCCAGCTGGTTACTGGGGCCTACGACGAAATGCTCAAAAGTATAGTTAGAGCGGAGGAATGTGGATTCGGAAGAAGAGGATGAGTTTCTGGAAGGAAGTTTTTCGGTGACGGAAGGACCGGGTTCGGCAGGATTTCCGATAAATTGAAGAGCAAGTTCGCTCCTTCCGGAAATATCCCGGATGATATCCTCCAGCATATTCCCGAAACGGGACTTGGTATGTCCAGCGACAAATGAATTTCTGAACCTTATAACAAGCCTCGTCCCATTGATATCTTCGTAGATTGAATCCTTCAACCATGCTTCGAATTCGGTTGATTCAAGTCTATTTTCTGCCTCCTGAAGGCAGCTGCTCCATAAATCTGAAGGGTTAAAAAGTTCCATTGGTGTTCCAATCAATAATTACAGCCTAAAGCAATAGCATGCAGCAAACAACGATGTGTATACACAGAGATATCAACAATTGGCATATAGGTAAACTTGATGAAATATAATAACTTAGTGGGAAACAGCGTTTCATATGAACACTCAATGTTGAAAACCTCAGAGCATACACACGGAGCTGTTCCAAATACTTGACATAAATGATTATATTGGCTAACTTCCACAATCGTTGACTCCTTAGAGATGGATATTTACCTGACTGTTGAAACTGATACAGTAATCCCGCCCTCGTCAAGGCGAGTTTTCAGGAAAGAGTGATGATTAATGAAAAGAACCTTTCAGCCAAGCAATCTGTCAAAGGCAAGAAGACATGGATTCCGGAGGAGAATGTCGACGAAGGACGGCAGAAGAACGATCAATGCCAGGAGAAGAAAGGGAAGAAAGAAATTGATTCCCTGAGGCAGATGGAAAAAACCCTGAAAAAAGGCTACCAGTTCAGAAGAGTTTTCAGGAAAGGTAAAGCTTTCAGGGGTGTATCATTCAGGGCAGTATACATAAAAAATACCCTGGGCAATATACGCCTGGGGTTTTCTCTATCCGCAAAAAGCGGAAATGCAGTGAAAAGAAATCTTATGAGAAGAAGAATTAAGGGACTTGCGGAACAGAACAGAAAAAGAGGCGGAGTAGATATAGTTATATTACCAGCGGGAAAACTGCGGGATGTAAGATGGACGGATATACGTGAGGATTTTCAGAAAATGATGTCCATGATAGAAAACGATACCTGCTGAAGAGAAAAAGTCGATGAGTGAAAAAGACTGCAGAATAAAAAAAGCGACCGAGTCTTTGCTAATAGGTACAATCAAGGGATACAGGAGATTCATATCGCCAGTGTTTCCATCGAGCTGCATATATACTCCAACATGCAGTGTTTATACGGAAACCGCTATAAGGAAGTACGGAGCAATCAGGGGATTGAGACTGGCGGCATTACGCCTGCTCCGTTGCCATCCATTCAGAAAAGGCGGATATGATCCTGTACCGGACAAATGGGAGAAACGTAAATGAGTGATCAAAAGAGGCTCCTTATGGCTGCCGTTTTGATGGCGGCAGTGCTGTTTATAAGCTGGCAGTTCATGGGGAAATCACAAACGTCTGACAGTTCGCGAAGCACGCAGCAGGCAATCGAATATGTACAGCGGGAACAACCGCCGGTATTCGAAGATTCTACATCTGCCGTCAAAGAGAACACAGAGATAACCTCTGATAAATATGTAGACACAGAGGAAATATTATCTGATGAAAGAATAATTAAAGTAATAATATATGATGGTGATGACATAATCGTTGAAGCGGATGTATCAACAGCAGGTGGAACTGTAACAGGATGGAAATTGCCACTGTACGAGGATATGCCGGGAGCGGGAACCGGAGAAAGCATAGATTTTAACGGAAACAGCTGGATTCGGAACGGCACGATTTTCGAGACATCATCGGAAGATACTATTCTTGTCAATGAAACCCCGCGGACACTTGTGCTGATTGACCCGTCAGGTGAAAGCGAGATCAGGTATACATTCACGCCAGGACGGTACGGTTTCCTATACGAAACTGAGGGGTTCGAGGAAATAACGATACTGAACGCCGGAATACTGCCGGCAAGTGAAATGAATTCCAATCTCTCGAAATATTTCAAGGCACAATGGAACGCAGAGAAAGTTAAGAGCAAAGATTCGAATAGTATCAACGAAGACGTGCGGGTAGGTAATGTAGAATGGATAGCGGCGAGATCGCAGTACTTCGCGGTTATAATGATGCCGCAATCCTATGACAGGGCATACGGATACCTGTTCGCATCGGAAGAAGACGAATCACCATCAATAGGGTTGCAGGATAACAGGATATTCATATACGCAGGCCCCCTTGATTACGGAAGACTGAGGTCGCTGGGAAGGGACACGAGCAGGCTGGTAGATTTTGGATGGCCGATAATAAGGGATATCGGAAGACTGCTTTTCTGGTTCTGTACATCAGTACTTTCATTCGTCAGCAACTGGGGAATCAAGATAATACTTCTTTCAATAATGCTTAAACTTGTTCTCATGCCGCTTACAACAAAGAGTTTCAAATCGATGGCTATGCTTAAACAGGTGCAGCCGAAAATGAAGGAACTGCAGGAGAAGTATAAGAATGATCCGAAGGCATTGCAGAGCGCAATGCAGAAAATGTACAGAGAGGAGGGTGTTAACCCCCTCGGAGGATGCCTTCCGCTTATTATGCAGATGCCTGTATTCTTCGCGCTGTACAGAGTTCTGGCCAATTCAGTGCAGCTAAGGGGAGCGCCGTTCATATTATGGATAAAGGACCTGTCAAAACCGGAAATACTGATTCCATTCCAGTCTTCGCTTTTAGGGCTTCATGGCATCGGAATACTTGCTCTTCTTATGGGAATAACGATGTTCCTTCAGCAGAAAATGACCATGACCGATCAGAACCAGAAGGGCATGATGTACATGATGCCGATATTCATGACATTCCTCTTCATGAGGTTCCCGGCAGGCCTTACGATGTACTGGTTCACGAACAGCCTCCTGACAATATGGCAGCAGCAGCTTATAAAGAAAAAGCTTGAAGCTGTGCAGAACTGAAGCTTTCTGAACGGTGTGCTTTGCGGGGAAGAGATATGAATTCAATATCAGCTGAAATTATCTGCGCGGTTGCGACGCCTGAAGGCACATCCGCGCTTTCGGTCATAAGAGTGAGCGGAAAAGGATCTTTGGAGCTTTTAGAAAACATCATGTCCCTGGAAAAGAACCGGCTGAAAGGAATGCGTCGAGCGGTCGGAAGAATTTCTGAGGAGGGCCGAATAGTTGACGAGGCAGTAGCTGTTTCGTGGCCGGAAGGAAGAAGCTTTACAGGTGAGGAAATGGTAGAGATCACCTGTCACGGAATACCGAAGTCCATCAGAAAAATAATGGAAATACTGATACGGAACGGGGCAAGGAGAGCAGAACCGGGTGAATTCACAAGAAGAGCTCTCGCTAACGGAAGGCTGAATGCTGTTCAGATCATTGCCCTTGCAGCGTTATGGGATATGGAGAAAGATCGTAAAGTATTTATTGGTGAAACAGAAGAAAGCTGCAGAGAACTGTTGAACGATATAGAAAGAGCAAGGGAGACAGTAGAGGGAATTATTGAATTTGGTGAAACACATCTGGACGGAGATGATGAGAATATCAGCAGTGTTTTCAATGAACTGATAGCAAGCGCGAAGTATTTCACCAGGAAGGCTTCTTACATTGAAAAGATCAGCAGAGTGATGATAATGGGCCCGACGAATTCGGGAAAATCCACACTTTTCAATGAGTTAACCGGAAAGAACGGAGCTCTAGTCTCGGATGAACCGGGTACTACACGTGATGGTTCCACCAGTTATCTGGAATTGAGCGGTAGAAGAATCCAGCTATGTGATACTGCAGGTACGGACGGCCACGGATTGGACAGAACTGCGTCAGAAGCGGTTATCGAAGGACTTGATGGAACTGAAAGGGTAATCTGGATGTCGGTTGGCGGGAAGATTTCACCCCCTGATGGGCTAAGGAAGAGGGCTGGCGAAATAATAGAAATCGCCGCTAAGAGCGATCTGATCGACGAAAAGGAAATAGAACAGCTACTTAACATCTCTTCGGTATCGGGGGAAGGTCTGGAGGAACTGAAGAAGATTCTATCCAGGGTTCCCGGCAGCATGTCTCTGTCAGGTGCCGCTGAGCGAATAGAAGAGAGTATAAAAGAGTCGCATAATTTTATCTCGTCACAGGAGTATGACATAGCGGCAGAGCTTTTAAGAGAAGCTGAGATCGAGTCAAGAAGAATTGTAGGAAAGGGAGAGAATATACAGTTGAGCGTTGAGCGAGCTCTGGCTGGTATGTGTGTGGGAAAATGAAGGATGAGTGGGATGTAATAGTTATCGGTGGAGGACATGCCGGAATAGAAGCGGCGCTTGCGGCAAGGAGAAAGGGCTGCAGCGTCGTTCTGATATCAGCGACGATAAACCGCATTGGTGAGATGTCCTGCAATCCTGCAATAGGAGGAATTGCAAAGGGGACAATTGTACGTGAGATCGATGCGCTTGACGGATCAATGGCAAGATCAGCAGATGCCACGACACTTCATTTCAGGATGCTCAACAGAAGGAAGGGACCGGCCGTATGGGGGCCGAGGGTTCAGTCGGATGCGGCGGAGTACGCGAGCGTACAGCAGTTATACATTGAAAATAGCGGGGTAGAGATTCTGGAGGATGAGGTAACAAGCCTCGATGGTTTAACCGAAAAGGTAACAGGGGTGAGATGTAGGAAAACCGGCAGCATTAAAGGGAAAACAGTAGTACTGGCAGTTGGAACCTTCCTGAAAGGCAGACTGTTCAGGGGAGACGAGCTCTGGAAGGGCGGGAGAATAGGAGACATCTCTGCTGATTCATTGGAGAAGGACATTGTGAAAAGGATGTTCCACGTGGAACGTTTTAAGACGGGTACACCCCCCAGAATCATTAGAAGCACAGTGAATACAGAAGAAATGGAAGTGCAGCCGTCTGAAGTAACAGATTTCACTTTCAGTTACGGGAAAAGCAGGCAGCGTGATAAAGAAGAAGTGTGCTACATAACGCACACCAACAGATCGACAATGGATATTGCTAAGAAAAACCTTCACCGATCTCCACTGATGGCTGGAAGGATAGAGGGAACTGGGCCAAGGTACTGCCCAAGTTACGAGGACAAGGTAGTTAAGTTCCCCGATAGGCAGAGACACAGGATCTACGTTGAACCCATGGGCTGCGAATCCGGATTCTTCTATCTTAATGGACTTTCGAGCAGCCTTCCAAGGGAAGCACAGGAAAAAATGGTTAGATCGCTTCCCGGTTTTGGAAGCGCCGAAATATCGGATTACGGATATGCAGTAGAGTACTCCTACTTTCACTTCTCGGAAATCGATGACACACTGAGGCTGAAAAAAACTGAAAATGTTTTTGTTGCGGGTCAGATATGTGGAACATCAGGATATGAAGAAGCCGCTGGGCTCGGGGTGATAGCCGGTGCGAACGCCGGAAGAACGGCACAGTCACTTGAAGCGATGAGTCTTTCAAGAATGAATTCGTACATAGGAGTGATGATAGACGATATCGTGAACAAGGGCGCAGACGAGCCATATAGAATGTTCTCCTCAAGAGCTGAGAACAGGCTGCACCTGAGACAGGATAATGCTGATAGAAGGCTTTACAAAACTGCTGACATGTTCGGTATTCTGTCTGGAGAAAAGAGGGATCTTCTGACAGGCAACATGAAAGAGGCCGAGATAATAAGGAATGTTCTCGAAAGAGAGATGGTTGACGGAGTTCCGCTGTCCAAATGGTGTCGAAGGGTTGGGGTAAGTGCAGAAAAAGCAATTGCTGCAACAAACTCACTTGTTGATAAAGATGAAAAGGTTCTTATGTCGGTCATACTGGACGAGAAGTACAGTGGATATATTGACAGGAACCTAAGACGATACGAATCCAGAAGGAATCTGGAGAAAATAAGCCTCAGGGAGATAGGCTCTTTTATGGATATAGATGAGATCTGCTGGGAGGCAAGAGAAGTGCTCGAAAGGAGGAAGCCCGAAACGCTTGCCCATGCCGAGAAATTGGCAGGAGTGAGACCCACTGATCTTCAGGGGCTTCTGATTTATCTGGGGAGGCAGCGTTCCACGTGGAACAATTCCAGTCCAGAGTTGGTGAGATCTGAATGACACCTTTTCCACTTTCATTTCCCCCGTTGAACGCAATGATTAATGACCTTGAAGAAATTGGCGCTGACATTGATGAGAGGCAGCTTGAGCTTTTCGGGGCATTTGCCGGGATCCTTCTGGACAGATCCACAAGAACGAATCTGATAGGACCCGGGGAAAGGACCAGGCTGTGGAGCAGACACTTCCTTGAATCAATTCAGTATGGGTTTCTACTTAATAAGGGTCGGACTGTGGTTGATATTGGAAGCGGGAACGGATTTCCAGGGGTGGTACTGGCTATTTTGGGGTTTCGCATGATCCTTCTTGAACCAAGGAGAAAAAGATATCTGTTTCTGGACTATGCGGCATCGGAACTTGGTTTGGATAATTGCGTGACAGTCCCGCTGAGGCTTGAAAATTTCAATCCTGAAGACGGAGTAAAGCAGTTCATCGCCAGGGCGGTAGCTCCACCTGCCTTTCTGCTGGCAGAAATTGGTAAAGTTGCAGGAAAGGGTTCAAAGCTGGTTTACAGGCAATCGGAAATTTCAGGAAAAGAAGAATATGAAAGTTACATCAAACTCAGTTGTCCTCCGCTTGACCGCGGTGGTTTTCTGGTGCAGTATCGAGTCTGATTCGGATATCCGGCCAACCCGGGATTAAAGTTACAGTCACTGAATATTTGAACCTACTTTCAATACGATGATTCGGTAAAGGAACAGCATGACGGGAACCAGGATAATAGCAGTTGCGAACCAGAAGGGTGGTGTTGGAAAAACGACCACGGTCATCAACCTTGGTGCAAGCCTGGCCATGAACGACCGCGATGTTCTTCTGATAGATTTTGACCCTCAGGTGAATGCCACGGCCGGACTCGGGATACGTGAAACCGGCGGAGGCAATATCAGCACACTGATTCTCGGAGAGAATAACCTTGAAGAAGTGGTGAAACCCACAGGGGTTGACGGGCTTATGCTGGTTCCAGGATCCAGAAGCCTTGCTGGTCTGGAGATTGAACTCGCAGGAGCTGAATACAGGGAATACCTGCTGAAGGAAGCGCTTGAGGATAATACCGGCATGTTCGACTACGTGCTGATCGATTGTCCGCCGTCCCTCGGCTTGCTTACAATCAACGCTCTGGTTGCGTCGAATGAAGTACTTGTAACGCTTCAAAGCGAGTACTACGCCCTGGAAGGCCTTTCACACCTTATGGATACAGTAAGGAATATCAGGCAGCTCTGGAATCCGGAATTGAAGATAAACGGGGTTGTCCTTACGATGTTTGACAAAAGGCTTATCCTCAGCCGTGAAGTTGAGGAGGAAGTAAGAGAATTTATGGGATCGACGCTTTACGATACATATATTCCAAGAAATATAAAACTCAGCGAGGCGCCTAGTTACGGCATGCCAGTCCTTATGTACGACGCTAAATCGACGGGAGCTAAAAGCTATCTGGATCTGGCCAGGGAGGTGATCAATAAATGACAAAGAGACAGAGGAAAGCGCTTGGAAAGGGTATGGAAGAGATATTTCCAGGTATCGCTGATGATGATAAACTGAGCCCCAGGGAACTTGATATCGATCTTATTGATCCAAATCCCTTCCAGCCCAGGAAAGAATGGAAGAAAGAAGAAATATTATCCCTGGCGAGATCCATTGTTTCTCAGGGTATACTTCAGCCACTTGTCATAAGAAGGGCAGGTTTACGGTATCAGCTTATTGCCGGAGAGCGGCGCTTGAGGGCAGCGCATGAAGCTGGTCTTAAGAAGGTGCCGGTAGTTGTCAGGAAAGCTGATGATCAACAGATGCTGGCTCTTGCTCTGGTTGAAAATATACAGCGCAGGGATCTTGGTCCTGTTGAGAAGGCTGAAGCCTTTCAAAGGCTTTCGTCTGAATTCGGCCTGACACAGGAGGAAATGGGAGAAAGAGTAGGCTTAAGCCGCTCGTCGGTGGCGAATTTTCAGAGGCTTCTGGAGCTTCCGGACCATGTACTCGACATTATAAGAACCGGGCAGTTGAGTATGGGTCACGGAAGGGCACTGCTGGGGCTTTCGAATAGTACACTGATATCGCGTGTGGCAGTTAACGCGGCTAAGCGAGGTATATCTGTAAGGCAGATTGAAGAGAGGGTCAGGAAGCTGAATTCGACTGCAGGGAAAGGCGCTGATAAATCTTCCGTGATGGAAACCGCGGAAATAAGAAAGCTTCAGGATAACCTGCAGAGAGTTCTGAAAACAAAGGTTCGGATAAGGGGAAAAGAGAAAACCGGTAGAATAGAGATCAGTTATCACAGTCTTGATGAACTTGACAGGATTCTTATTATTATCAAATCCGGGGCTAATGCCTGACTGAAAAATAATATTGACCATCATCATTGCAGTGGATATACTCGCTGAAATGCAGTGATGAGTGTTATGATCAATCAGAAGGAACGGAAGGAGTGCGCGAATGGCACACAAAATTAACGATGAGTGTATTGGATGCGGAGCATGCATGCCGGAATGTCCAGTTGACGCGATAAGTGAAGGGGATAAATACACGATAGACCCTGAAACATGCATAGACTGCGGAGCATGTGTTCCCGCCTGCCCGGTAGGTGCTATAGAAGCTCCATAAATCGAAATATCGAACGGATAATTAAAGCTGCAAATACCGCCTGAGGTTCTTTCTTCAGGCAGTATTTACAACCTGAACTTCTTTAACTTCTTATCTACGTTGCTTTCAGCAAGTTCTTTAAGAGTGATACCACGATATTCTTTCAGAATTCGATTCAGTTTAGACACAGTATTCCTGCCAGAATTATGATGCTGCCGGAACCGCTGTATTAAGCTCATTTCACTGGAAGTATTCAGCGAATCGATCTCCCACGGATGGAGGTAAAGGATCGGTATTCTGCCGGATCTTGATACGATCCTTAGAAGAATTCTGTGAAGGATACCTGGATAGAACCTCATGTACGCTCCACCGGCAACAGGTAGTTTAGGGCCGAGAACGGAAACAGAGGTCAACGGAAGTTCAAGAATCGAAGATTTCTCGCCCAGGAGCCTGAAGGGACTCATAGGGGCATCCGGTACTCCATAGCGAAGTTTGAACGTGGGATATATACTGCTGTCGTATAGGTAACCACGGGCTGAAATCTCATCAACAGCCCATCTCGTTCGCGGATTAAGGGAGAAACTGGGCGCTCTGAACCCTTCAGGATCCGGGAGCGAGAGAGATTTAACAAGCTCCTGAAAACGGTCCAGCTCACTGGCAAATTTATCTCTATTCATATCATGCAGTTCAATATGATCGTAACCATGGCAGGCCAGTTCATGTCCCTCATCTACTATCCTTCTTACAGCTTCAGGATGACGCTCGAGTATCCATCCCAGAATAAAGAAAGTAGCCCTTGCGCGGTACTTCTTAAGAATGGTTAGTATAACTTCAATTGAAGGGACAATTCTAGAATCCATATCATCCCAACTATTAATTGGATAAACAGTTGTAGCAACAGCTGTCTGAAACCATTCCTCTATGTCAAATGAAATTCCAGCAAGGGGGCGGGGTTTCTTCGTGCCGATTATACTGCCGCCGCGGCAGCGGAAAAAAATTGCGTCATTTCGGGTAGGAAATGTATTATTTGTCGATAACTCCTCCGGATTGGCTCGGAGATTGAGATCACCCTGTTCAAGCAGATCCAGCCCTCTGCAAAGAAGGCGGGCAGCAACAATTTTCGATTCCTTGATAAGATTATGAAGAGATACGGTTTCTATGGTTTTCTCGATAGTTTCCTGAAGAAGGATTTCTCCATCGTCGAGTTTTCTGACCATCCTGTGCATTGTCACACCCGGCTGATCGGCGTGGTAGAGCGACCAGAAGGAGGGGAGCATTCCTCTGTTTCTTGGAAGTATGGCAGAATGCACGTTCCAGGAACCCTTTTCAGGAATGGAGAAAACCTTTCTTTTTAATATCTGTGGACATGCTATCGAGAGAATTATGTGCGGCTTAAAGGATTTCAGAAAGGATATTGAAGCTGCGCTGTTCACATTATTCATCCTGACAAATCTGCAGCCGGTTCTTCGAGCGGTCTGACGGAGGGAATGAGGACTCTTTGTAGGCAGATTCAGTATGCCGGATATCTTAAGCAACGCGAATTTCAGCAGCTGAAAGGGAAACAGGAAGAATCCGTATAAACCGAAATATCTCTTAATATTCATTACAGGTTTCTCAAGGGAACCATGCCCGGGCAGAGCAATGATGAGGTATTCATGAAAAGGCCTTCTGCGTATTACAGTCTGGACGGTTCTGGGAATGTTCAGAGGCTCATCATCACACAGTAAGGCTATTCTCATGCCGTTGACAGTCAGTCTCCCGTAGATGTTGAAAAGATCATCAACCATTCTTTCCGCAGAAAAGGGGGCGATATCTCTATCGACATTACCGAGTAGCCCTTTGCTGAGTTCAGGAGAAGAAAGAAAGTCAAGAACAGCACTGCTCAGAGCATCTATATCTTCAGGAGGGCATAGTATGCCGTTTCTTCCATTCCGCAGAAGTTCATTTATTCCCCCCACGTCGGTGCTGACAACAGCAACACCGGCTGCAAGGGCTTCAAGTAGAGTTCTGGGGAGTCCTTCGGTCCTGGATGTAATAAGAAAGATATCGAATGCCGGCAGGATTCTTTCTATTTCCATCATGCTGCCGGGGAACAGAAAGCTCTTTTCCAGCCCCAGATTTCTCACAAGATCAATTGTTTTCGTAAAAAGAGGGCCATCACCCACAATTACAAATAGAGTCTCAGGTTTACTGTCAAGAACTCGTCGGGCAACTTCCACAAAACGATCCGGAGCCTTTTCCGGACAGAACCTCATCACAGAGCCGACAACGGAAACATCTTCAGGAATTTCCAGTAATAATTTGGCCTCAGTACGTGCTCCGCGGAATTTACGGAAGGGTTCGAATTCTACTCCGCTCCTTACCGTAATGTAGTCTTCAACGTTTCCAATACCGCACTTTGAAGCTTTTTCGGCATCATTTTTACTTACAACTATGGATACATCCGCGCAATAGAATCCTATTTTTTCAAGAGTAATGTACAGGATCCTGAGAAGAGGATTCATCGAATCGTAAAAAGGCCAGCCATGAGCTGTCTGAACTAACTTAACCCCCTTTATCGAAGATATCACAAGGCGGCCGAGAATCCGGGATTTTGCCCCGTGAGTATGAACTATATCATAGTTACCTCTTTTTATTTCTCTTTTAATTTCATAATATGCATAAATATCATTAATAATAGATATTTTTCGTTTGAGATGGGGCGCTATACGAACATCAAGGTTCCATTTATCGGCGAGATTGAACAGATCTCCCTCGGAAGGTTTCTCAGGACCGGTAAGAATTACAGAAGGATAACCCCTCTTTGAAATATCCCGGGTTGTTATAAGTGTGTTCAACTGAGCGCCGCCAACCGCGAGCTTGGTGATAATGTGCAGAATGCGTGGCTGTTTCTCCGTTGGTATCAACTGGATTTGTCCCTGACCCGGTTACCAGTCCCGGGTCTGCAGGAAAGAGCGTAAAGGTAGAAAAGCGCCAGAACAAGAGTGAGGCCGGAATAGAAGAGAGGGCTGATAAAGACGCATCCTAGCGCCCAGAATGTAATAAATGGAACCGATACGTATCGGAAGTGCCTGCCGATGGACCAGTTCTTATGGGAAATAGAAGCGGAAAAATCCCTGAAAAGGTCTTCTGCTATACTGAAAAGTACGATAGAGATAGCGACCAGAACAAGATGAACCGCTATCCCCCCGGTCAGGTATCTGCTGTTGATCACCGCAAGAATTGACGTGAATGCAGGGAGAAACAGCAGCCCGGCAAGAAGAAAATACAATGCAGTGACCAGCATCCTGTCAGTTCCGAAAACGCTGTATCTGCTTCTGAGTCTTTTCAGAAGTCGCTGCAGAAGTATCCTTGAGAGTTTGAAAAGCCCGAACACAGCGAGTAAAACAATAGCAACCAGCGCGTAGTCTATAAGTCTCTGACCCAAATGCACCTCCTGAGAATGTCGAATCTTCACAACCCGAAAAATATACTTCCAAAGCGGAGCACCTTCAAGTATTAATACCCCGCATCTGGAACTTGTAACCTGTCAAGGCGAATATACCGGTCAGGATGACAACTAAGAGTGTAGCGTTATTTGATGATATCGAATGTATCCCGACCGCATCGAGAAAACCTATCATGTTCAGCATGATTACAGCTGAACCGGCCGCAATGTATGCCCCTGCGATAGCGGTCAGTAAAGCGATTATCGGATCCCTGTACAGGTGTACCAGAATTCCTGATGTGACAGCTATGCCGGCGTGAGCTATTCCGGGTACGGCCGGAAGAAGCCCCTTTGCAATGAACAGACCGATTACGGTTCCAACCAATAACATCGAATATTGCCAGGCTACAAATCCCAGGGCCGCGCCCGCGAGCCCCGCCGTCCATAGTATCCATGGAGATGAGCAGGTATTGGCGCCTATAATATTAGCCAGCAGAACCGATCCCCAGGTGTATCCTATAAGAAATCCAAAAAGAATGACTATGATTCCCAGAAGCTTTCTTCCAAGAAAACAGAACAGCAGGCCTGCGATGAAGCCGATGTACGGGAAAGCAAATATCTGCGCATCCAGAATAAGATTCATTGTATACTCCCCTCGGACAGAAGATCAAGAATCGGCTGAATACCATTAATAACGAATTCACTTCTGATATCAAGCCTGCTGTTATAATCGTTCAGTACAAGAACACTCTTGAAGCCACCCCTTTGGGCAGCGGCAATTCCTTTCCAGGAGTCTTCGAACACAAGGGTCGATGACGGGCGGACGTCAAGCAGCGAAGATGCCCGCAGGAATATATCCGGTGCCGGCTTTTTCTCAAGGCCATCTCCTCCAACTATAAGCGGAACCGGAGCTCCCCCCTTGATGAGGATTTTCCGTATCAGGGCGCAAGGGGTATTAGAGGCAATACAGAACGGTCGCCAGGATGCGCTTTGCTTTACAGACAGCATCTCAAGAAGGCGGGCTGCCAGGGGAAACAGAGGAACGATGCCATCGTTCACAAAATCTTCATAAACCTCCTTCTGCCTTTTCCTTGCAAGAGGGATGTCTATTCCTTTCAGCCCGAACCTCCTGATCTCACCTTTAAGACCCTCGCCGAGAGAGGACCAGTACTTCCAGTAATCCTCCGAAGAAACTTCATGACCCCATGGCTGTAGAGCGATGTTCCACGATCTTCTGAAGAGGGGCTCACTATCCGCCAGTACACCGTCGAAATCAAATAGAAATGCGGCAGCCGCACCCCACGCCAGGTCAAGGTTACTCGTAACCGAATGTTCAATCATACTTTACCGCCGTATTATCAAATATCGCCTTGGCTACTGGAAGATCCGGATACATAATACAAAAAATGCGAGGAGCCTGTCCGACAATGTGCATTGAGCAGAATATACTCACAGCTGAGATAGAATGCTCGGAGATTTGAGGAGAATACTGGATTTATTTGACGATAATATGCGAGTATTATAGCCAGCTGTGAGGGTCTTATGCCAATGTATCATTGTCGGACAGGCTCCTAGGACAGAGGCCACTCCAATTGTGTCACTGACGGTTCATTTGCGGGAATTTCCGCATCAGGGGTTTCATTATATCAGGGAGGTTCAATTGTTAAAGAATTTCAGTGAAATCAGGCAGGCCGCCAGGGGAATTTCAGATGCCAGGGTTGCTATACCGATGGGACACGATGTTTCGTCCATAGAGGCGCTGATAAAAGCCTTCGAGGAAGACATAGCGTCAGCTGTGATAGTAGGCCCTGCAGCCGGGGTAAGGGATTCTCTCGATGCGCTGGGAAGTCAATTGCCTGACGAAATTGAAATTGTGAACGCGGAAGACCCTGAAGAAGCCGCGCGGGAAGCTGTAAGGCTTGTGCGTTCCGGAGAAGCGAGCATTCTAATGAAGGGGCTGCTTAAAACTTCTATTTTTCAGAAGGCGTTGCTCGATAAGGAAAACGGGCTCAGAACCGGCAGGATACTTAGCCATGTGGCTGTATTGCATGCTCCTCTTCAGGACAGGCTTGTGGCAGTCTCCGATGGAGGAATGAATATAGATCCGGATGAGGAGGCTATCAGGCAGATAGCTATGAATGCTGCCGGTGTGATAATGAAACTTGGCGCGGAAAAGCCTCGTGTCGCTCTTCTTGCCGCAATAGAGGCGCCGAACGAGAAAATGCCCAAGACCGTCATGTTCGCCGAAATCGCTTCAAAGGGAATTCCCGGACTTGTCGTGGAAGGTCCGGTTGCCGTGGATGGAGCGATGGATCCTGAATCAGCGGCAATAAAGGGAATGGACGGAGAAGTGGCCGGTATGGCCAACGTTCTGATAACTCCTGATATCGCATGCGGAAATATCTTCGTAAAAGGGATCATGTATATGACCGGGGCGGAAGTAGGTGGTCTGATTGCGGGAGCCGCCGCACCTGTAGTCATGCTTTCCCGATCCGATAAAGCACGCACGAAGCTGAATTCGCTCGCTCTTGGAGTAGTTGTGACTGGAGGCGGCAATGGCTGACAATGGCAGGATGATATTAGCGCTGAATCCCGGCGGAACATCAACAAAAGTTGGTCTATTCAGGGAAACGGAGCTTATTTTCGAGAAGAATATCAGGCATATGCCGGATGAACTTGCAGAATTCGATTCGATTTTCGATCAGCATGATTTTCGGAGAAACATAATTCTTCGGATTCTGGAAGAAGAGGGTTACAGTTTGACAGATCTTTCTGCCGTAGTGGGCCGCGGAGGAGCTTTCAAACCTCTTGAAAGCGGAACCTACGAAGTGAACGAAGCGCTTGTAGAGGATATCAGGGAAGGGTCGACCCTCCAGGCCGACCACCCGTCCAACCTTGGAGCCCTTCTCGCGCGGGGTATCGCGAAGGCTGCCGGGATTAAGCCCTATATAGTTGATCCCGTTTGCGTCGATGAAATGATAGATGAAGCCAGGCTGTCCGGTCTCCCCGCCATTGAGCGGACCAGTCTCAGCCATGCTCTCAATATACGGATGGTTGCCTACAAGGCCGCGCAAATGCTGGAAAGGGAACTCGCTGAACTGAACATGGTTGTACTTCACCTTGGAAGCGGGATATCCGTCACCGCAATAAGAAAAGGCAGAATGATAGATACAAGCCAGGCTAACGATGGAGGCCCTTTCAGCCCGCAGAGGGTTGGGGCGCTCCCGACAACAGGACTTGTGAAGCTGTGTCTGTCAGGTGATTACACCTGGAAAGAGATGAAAGTGATGCTGCTGAAGCGCGGTGGCCTTATGGCTTATACCGGCACCGATCATGTGGGCGAGGCTCTGAAACGGGCTGAGGAAGGTGATGAGAGTTGTGACATCGCTCTCCGCGCGATGGCATACCAGATAACAAAGGAAGCGGGAGCCATGGCAGCAGCCCTTGCGGGGAAAGTTGACGCGGTTGTCGTTACCGGGGGTATAGCGCACAACAGATGGATGATGAACAGACTTGAGCAGAACCTTGAGTACCTTGGAAAGATCATTATCTTTCCCGGAGAAGAAGAACTCGAAGCGCTTATGAGAGGTGTTCTCAGAGTTCTCGATTCCGTTGAAGAAGTAAAGGTATACAGATAGACACGAAAGGCGGCAAATGAGGAAAAAACTGAATACTATAGAAGAAGGAACCATCCTTCTTTCGGGTAATGAAGCCGTGGCCAGAGGGGCCTGGGAATACGGTGTTCACTTTGCCTCGGCCTATCCCGGAACACCTTCAACCGAAATTCTTGAAACGATCGCTGAAGAGTACGATGAGATAGACGCTCAGTGGGCTCCAAATGAAAAGGTAGGGCTTGAAGTAGTTGCCGGCGCTTCGTTCGCGGGAGCACGGGTTCTGTCGGCAATGAAGCATGTGGGGCTTAACGTGGCCGCTGATCCTCTTTTCACGCTCAGCTATATCGGCGCGACGGGTGGTATCGTAATCGTATCCGCTGATGATCCGGGCATGCATTCGAGCCAGAACGAGCAGGACAACAGGCTCATGGGAAAAGCCGCCAAAGTAGTTATCCTGGAGCCCTCGGACAGCCAGGAAGCCAAGGATATGGTGGGAGAGGGGCTGAGGATCTCCGAAGATTTCGACACACCTGTTCTTCTCAGGCTGACAACAAGGATCTGTCATTCAAAAAGCATGGTAAAGGTCGGCCCCAGAAAGGAAGTGCCCGTAAAGGGTTACGTGGCAGATATAAAGAAAAGGGTTCCTATTCCCGCCCACGCAAGGGCGATGCACAGCAGAGTTGAGCAAAGACTTGAAGATATTTCCGCCTGGGGTTCGGAATGCTCTCTGAACAGAATTGAAGAGGGAGACACATCACTTGGCATAATCACAGGCGGAATATCCTACCAGTACGTCAAGGAAGTAAGCCCCGAAGCCAGCGTACTCAAGATAGGCATATCTAATCCATTGCCCTGGAATCTTATAGAAAAATTCATTAATATGGTGGACAGAATTGTCTTCATTGAGGAGAACGATCCCTACCTCGAGGAGAACATCAAAGCCAGGTTCCTCATTCAGGCTGATGGAAAGAACATCATTCCCATTGAGGGAGAGCTGAATCCTGAGATCGTAAGGAAAGCGGTTCACCCCGGTACTACCAGGGAAATAACCTTCAGCGAGATAAAGCTCCCGGCGAGACCTCCGGCCCTGTGTGCGGGATGTCCCCATAGAGGGGCTTTCTACTGTCTGAGCAAACTTGGCGGCAGTTCAACAGGTGATATAGGCTGTTATACACTGGGGCTGATGCCTCCTCACAACGCGCTGGAAACAACGGTATGCATGGGAGCCTCCATTGGTGTCCTCGCGGGTATCGAAAAGGCTGTGGGAAGGGAAGGAATGGGCAAACTTGTTGCTGCCATAGGCGAGTCAACTTTCGTCCATTCGGGAATAACCGGCCTTATAGATATGGTGTATAACGGCAATACCGGAACGGTAATGATCATGGACAACAGCCTTACGGCTATGACCGGAGGACAGGAAAACCCAACCACAGGGAAGAATCTCCGAGGAGAACCCGCTCCCGTTCTTGATCTGGAGAAGATGGTTGCAGCCTGCGGAGTCAAACATATCCGTGTTGTCGATCCACACGATCTGACGGAAATGGAAAAGGTTTTCAAAGAGGAAATGGACCGCGAAGAACTCTCCGTAATTATTACTAGGAGACCTTGCATAATGGCTTACAAACCGATTCGAAAAGGCATTGCGGTGGTGGACTCCGAAAAATGCATAAGCTGCAGGCTCTGTATGAAACTGGGTTGTCCCGCCATAACCTGGGACGGTGAAAAGCCGGAGATCAGCAGACATCTCTGCTGGCCCGACTGTGATATGTGTGTTCAGGTATGCCCTGTAGATGCCATCTCCAAGGATATGGGAGGACTGACATGAAATCCGTAACCAATGTTATCATCTGCGGAACCGGCGGACAGGGGATACTACTTGCCAGTGAAATTATGTGCGCGGCTGCCCTTCTCGCGGGGAATGATGTCAAGAAGAGCGAAGTCCACGGAATGTCCCAGCGCGGCGGAAGCGTATCAAGCCATGTCCGTTTCGGGGACAAAATAAACAGTCCACTTGTAGAAAAGGGATGTGCGGATCTTATCCTTTCCATGGAAAAGATGGAAAGCCTGAGATGGTCTCATTACCTTGCTCCCCACGGCAAACTTGTAGCCTGCGATCTTGCGATCACTCCCATGACGGTTAATACAGGGCATGCGGAATATCCGGACGTGAACGCGATAATTGAAAAAGAGAACCTTCCGGTAACCCTCATTCCCGCTGTAGAGATCGCAGAGGAACTCGGCAACCTCAGGGTTGTGAATGTCGTACTGATAGGAGCGGTGTCACCTCATCTGCCGATTGATGAAGTACACTGGAAGAAGGCAATAGAGGAACGGGTGCCCCCCAAGGCGCTGGAAGTGAACCTCGAGGCATTCAGGAAAGGTCGTGAACTCTTCGGTAATTAAAGACCCATACCCGAAGCTATACCCTTCATCGCTTCAAGGGGAATGACGGACGAAGAGGATTATCCTGAATGCGGCGGTTTCGCAGGGATCGGAGGGTTGATTTCATTGACGGCTGCGGAGTTCGGGTAGCGAAATAGGATGATATTGGGTCGGATATGTCGTTTTGGGTCATTTTGGTTTTGACACTGGTATTTTTTTATGTACTCCTGCTATTTTCAATGCGTTGGAGCGCAACGCAAAGCAAGACGGCGATACCCTATCCGGGGCGGTGAAATTATTAGCTGCCGAGGGCAAGGCCAAAACGTTCGAAATCAGCGGACGCTTCTGGATTGACGTGGATGACCCGGCGGGTGAAGGAGGCCATTCGGCAAGCGTGTCTAAAAGATTGATCAGATCTGACATTATACCACAGACGGTAAAACCCTAAACTCAGACCTCCTCTGGGAATTTGAACTGGGACAGGTTCAGATATTTTGTTACTCCCGGGATACTATCTTCGCATCCGGGCTAAAACGCTACCTTTATTTCACCCCATGTGGTGCGATGAACGGGAGTTTCGTCAGGGGTAAGAATCGTGGCATTATCGGGAGCGGTAATGCTCATGTCGTCTATCCATATGTAATCACCGGCAGATTCGTGGATTCTCACTTCAATTACAAGATTTTCATTTCCAGCTCCAGCGCTCCATGTCCAGGAAGCAAGATCCCAGCCCGTACCCGGGCCGTGAGAAGTGTTGCCACCGGCATAACCCGAGTAACTATTGATATCACCGGGATCAGAAATCCAGTGACCCCAGATTCTGCATGAGGGTGAAGCGCCCGATGTGACATCGTAACGCCAGAATTCACCGTGAACATTGTCCCCCGGAAGTAATCCCGTAATAAGAGCGACGAAGGCCTGGGGGATTCCGGATCCGGCATCGTGCACAAGGTAAAGTGACTGTGTTCCGGCGTGTACATTGACTGTGGAAATGGAGGCAAGAACGTCTCCGTACTGCCCCAGAATAGTTGCGGTGCCTTCCCAGCTACAGGTTTTCGTATAATCAGCAGTCGCTATACCGAATAACGCAAAGACAGCTAGAATCCTCAGTACTGATTTCATAAATGTCCTTTCCAGAGTATGCACTATTCCTTTTGAATGTCGCCTTGATATCAGCCAGGGTGCATTTGATACGGTTATATGCTGGTTTTCCTGCCTGATAACACGAGTCGATATCCATTTGTCATTCAATAGGTCTTGACTCTCAGTTTTCGTAATTTCGATACATCCCGATTATCAGGTTCTTATGTCCGTTGCCTTAATTGTATAACTTGCACTGTTAATGATAGTCATTCAGAGAATTAATCACAAGTTGCGCGAGCGAGTCAGCATTCCGGCAGGCGCGTTGACTTTCGCGTCTCTGGGAGTTCTTCTCTCGTCACCACCCGCAGCCAGCCCTTCCAACATCATGCTTCTTTCGAACCTGGTTCGACTGCCGCTGCTGTTTGTAAGCGGGATATTCGTTCCCATAGAGCAGATGCCGGCCTGGGCAGGATGGGTGGCGCCACTCTCTCCTCTGTCCTATGCAGGCTCTCTGATAAGAGCGGCGTACGGAGCTGTTCCTTACTTCCCTGTATGGCTCTGTTTTCTTATGCTGTTTCTTTTCACAACTGTTATGTTCGTGGCTTCGTGCCGATTTCACAGAATGTACCGGGCAAAGGGATTGTAACGGAGAAGTAAGGGACACTCACCATCCTGATGAGAGTCCCCCTGCTCAATGCCCATTATCGGACAACCTCCTAGAGGTTGATACCTGCTGTCAGACCGAACCAGGCACTATCGAAATCGAAATCCACAAGGTGGTATTTCAGACTTGCTTCGATGTCCATGCCTCCAACGGGTAAGACCGTCCCGACGTTTGCGTAGCCGCCGAACTTGCTTTTCGTTTCATCTTGCTTAACACCCGCAATATCAACGAAACTGACCGATGTTATATGATATGCCAGACCTCCGGCGTAGAAGAGCGGTCCTGCATAGGTGCGGATTCCAGCCAGTACAGGAATTATGTTAGCCGAATAATCAGTTACACCGGGTAACCCATCCGTGCTGAGAGGAGCGTAACTGATACTTCCCTCAATAGCGAACATAGGCATGTGCACGAGAGCATCCACACCGAAGATAGGGCTGGTTTTAAATTGATCAAGATCATCCCCTGCCGGCAGGAATATGCCGGCGTGACCACCGAATTCAAAAAGACCAGAGAAAGCTGAGAAGGAAGCTGCAAGAAGCACAATCAGAAGAAATTTCATATTTCACCTTTCTTTCTTGGAGTGATAATATTCTAGAACACGGATTTATTGAGGTCAACTACGTCTGTCTTCAAGAGAACCCTGTATGGCTCTGTTCGCATTGGGAGATTTCAGTCAGATTCTGGAATAACCCTCGAGGTTATGACCATCCAGATCAGGATGATGTTCCTGAGATAGAAGTCGGTTAGGAACAAAGCAATCGGGCTTCATGGGTGGCCCAATGCGGGGGTTTCGCAGGGATCGGAGGTGACGGCTGCGGAGTTCGGGTAGTGTGGTCAGTTTCGGGTAGCGAAATTGGATGATATCGGGTCGGATATGTCGTTTTGGGTCATTTTGGTGAAATGGTGCAAATCCAATTTCCTTACAAGTAGTCACTGTTCCACTTGCCTCCCGATGTCAGAAGATCACTGTTCCCGCCTTTTTCTATAACGCGAAAAGCCTTTCCAAGGCTGGAAGCTACATCAGAGGGTATAAGAGACCTTTCGGAGGAATTTTCTATGGCGATATCCGCAGCCAGACCATGTACGTATACTCCGAGTACACCCGCGTCGAAGGGCTCCATGCCCTGGGCCATGAGGGATGACACGATCCCTGTGAGAATGTCACCGCTTCCACCCGTGGCAAGACCGCTGTTGCCCGCAGGTATGGTGCAGCAGCCTTTGTCCTGATGGAAAACCATAGTCGGCCTGCCCTTAAGAATAACGGTGATACCCGCTGATTCGGCCAGTCTTCGCGCTGCCCAGGACCTGCTGACGATGTTTGAGGGGTCGCATTTCATAAGTCTTGACATTTCTCCGGGATGAGGTGTTATCAGGAGAGGTCCAGCGTATTCCTTCAGAATTGTCGCGGGGTGGTCATCAAGGACATTCAGGGCATCCGCGTCCAGTACCAGGGGAACGGACCAGTTTTTCAGTATATGGGTAATGACCTTTTTTGTTGCTGTGTTATTTCCCATTCCCGGCCCGACTGCTGCCGCCTGGAAATTCCCCGGATCGGTAATACCCGCGGCATCACCGGGAAGAAAGTAGGATGAAAGCACTTCGGGAATACGCCCTGCTATAAGCTGATGCGCGGAAAGCGGTACCGAAAGGGTCACAAGGCCGGCTCCGGAACGCAGAGCTCCAAGTGACATCAGCTGAGGAGCGCCCGGCATCGTTTCGGAACCACCGACAAGCAGCAGTCTTCCAAATGTACCTTTATGTCCGTCCACGGGCCGGTCAGGAAGAAGAGCCGAAACATCACTCAGTCCGGGGATCATGCGGTTACTGGACTCATCAACGCCTATTCCGATATCAGCCGTGAAAATGCTTCCTGAACAGCTGCAGCCGGGCGGGAAAAGAAGCCCCGCTTTGGGCGCGGCAAAGGTTATCGTTACATCGGCGCGTACCGCAAGGGGGTCCACCTTGCCTGTTTTTCCGTTGATCCCGGAGGGAGTATCCACAGCAAGAACTTTGCAGTCGTAATCCTTGATCTTCTCAAGACATTCGGCGAATACATCCCGGATCTCTCCTCTGAACCCGGTGCCCAGAAGAGCGTCAACGACAAGGCCTGCGGAATCGGGAAGGTCATGCATGTTCTTCGGTGAAAGGACAGTTCCGCCTCCCTGGGCGTACCTGCCCAGATTGGTCTGGCAGTCGTGAGAGAGGCTCCTTCCGGCAACGGCAGCAAGAACAACGAATACTTTGTATGCACTTTTCCCGAGTTTTCTCGCAAGGACAAGGCCGTCACCGCCGTTATTTCCAGGACCGGCGAATACGATGACCGGACCGTTTTCCGGTTTCGTCATTTTCATGGCTGTTTCTGCCGCTGCGGTTCCGGCCCTTTCCATCAGAACATCTCCAGGAGTTTCATTTTCAATGGCTCTCCTGTCGTATTCAGCCATTTCCTCAGGTGTTACCCAGTACTTCATACCCCTCCCCTGCAGCTTCAAGAAATACAACGGCTACCGCGGTAGTTTTCGTGCGGGAGACGCTTACCAGAACTCTTCTGCTTTCCAGCAATTCCAATGACCTGCCGCTTACAACAGGGATCAGAGAAAGCTGTTTCGCAGGCGGTAGAATGAAATCATGCCACCTGACGCCGAAAGAAACACCTGTTCCGAGGGCTTTAAAAAAAGCTTCCTTCGCGGCGAATCTGGTTGCCAGGAAACCGGTATCCCCCTGCAATTCAAGTTCCCTCCCATTGAAAATTCTGTGCAGGAAACTGATTCCGCTTCTTTCGAGGGCTTTCTCTATACGTCTGATACTGACAATATCAATACCCTGCGAGAAATCTGCCTGCATAAAATCTTCTCCTGAATACATATGACCGTTCAATCATAAATACTGTACTATAGAGATCAGGGGCAACCGACAGGAGAAAGCCTGCTTCCCGACCATCTGGCGAATGCGTTGCAGGATAGAGGAGATGAAGCCTCAGGGTTCCGTTCGAGAATGGCAGCAGCAGCCCGCCCGACCATCAGAGCGTTGTCAGTGGAATGTTCTTTATCGGGAAGGAACAGTTCCAGTTTTCTTGCGGCACATTCCTGCCTGAGAGCTTTCCGCAGAAGACTGTTGGCAATAACGCCGCCTGCGGCAAGAACACTTTTCGCTTCGAGCTTCTCAGCCTGATACATCAGTTTGGAAACCAGGAGATCTACGACTGTTCTTCTGAACGAAGCAGCAAGATCGTTGCGGTCCGCTCCCCCTTCCCAGAGCAGTTTAGCAGCGGTTTTGAGCCCGCTGAAACTGAATTCGGGCAGTGATGGGTCAGGCATGGGAGACGGAAGTGAACAGTTCTCAGGGTTGCCGCTGTCGGCGGCAACATCAAGAGCCGCCCCCCCCGGATAGCCAAGACCGGTAAGTTTAGCTGTTTTGTCAAAGGCCTCTCCTGCAGCGTCATCCCTTGTTGAGCCCAGAAGAAGGATCTCCTGCCATGAGTTCATCCGAAAAAGACTCGTATGACCACCGGAAACGAGAAGAGCGGCTGCGGGAAAGGCTACCTGTCGCTTCTGCCCGTAGTGAATGTAGAGGTGAGCTGCCAGGTGATTTATGCCAAGGAAACGTTTTCCGGCGGCCCAGGCCGCTGCCTTGCTCCAGGTCAGACCCACCAGCAAAGAGCCTGTAAGCCCGGGACCGGCTGTTGCCGCGAAAACGTCGATTCCCTCAAGGCTATCCATTCCCGCTGCAATAAGAATATCACTCACAAGTCCGGGAAGGATCCTCATATGGCTGCGTGAAGCCAGTTCCGGTACAACCCCTCCGTGTTTTGAGTGTCCTTGCTGAGTGAAAACCCGTTCCTCAATCGCACTGCATCCATCAAGCAGAGCAACCGCTGTATCATCGCAGGATGTTTCTACGGCCAGTATTCTCAAAAGAATTATTCCTGCTCTTCGCGGAGAATCCTGACTGTTATCTCTGTACGGATATCACCGTAGATCTTAACGGTAACGGGGTACTCTCCAATGGTTTTAAGGTGTTCGCTAAGAAGAACCTGCTCGATATCTATGTTGAAGCCGGCCTCATTTATGATATCGGAAATGTGCCTTTCATTGACACTTCCGTAAAGGTGTCCGTTCTCATCAGCCGCCGTTTTGATCTCGACAGCAAAACCCTTGAGCTTATCAGCGAGCTGCTGGGACTCAGCGGATACTCTGGTCTGTTCTTCAACAGCCCTTGACCTGTATAGTTCTGCCGATTTTATAGCGGCTGACGTAGCCTTTACAGCGAAATTCCTCGGAAACAGGTAATTTCTGGCGTAGCCGTTGGCTACATCCACAATATCACCTCCAAGACCAAGGTCTTCTACGCTTTTGATAAGAAGTACTTTCATTATTGATTTTTCCTTTCATTTATCTTCTTAAGACGTGTTCTGAAATCGAACCATGTATCAAGTATACCGGTAATTAGCAGTACTCCAAGGGCAAAAGGCGGAAACACTATTGCTAAAAGGGCCGCCAGGATAAGTCCCTGAGGATACATTGACAATACTTTTCTGCACACTGCAAGCCCCACAGCGGAGTAGGGCAGAATCATGAAAATCGAAATATTTACAGCTGCCTGCTGAAGAAAAACGGGAAGGCTGCTGCCTGCAAGATTAACTGCCAGTGCCGCTATAAGAATCCAGGCGGGTATCAAGCCCATCCTCAGGGAATGATCCCCGGGAAGAGCAAGCTCAATGCCTCTTCGTCTGTTAATCAGCTTTACAGCCGATGCCGAAGCGATCACTCCCGCCGCTGCCCATAGTGCCAGAATGGAAGGCAGTATGTACATCAGAACATTCATTACAAAAATAATCTCCGTTGAACTCATTCCCGTGGAGCTGTAAAACTGCACAAGGGTTTCAACATTGTCTCCTGACAGCACTGACTGCTCCGGAAGCAGAAGTGTTCCGAAAATTGAAGCCAGCGCAGTAGCTGCTGCAGCTGCCGCGACGGAAAACCGGAAACTCCTGCCGGATCGTATGCAGGCCGTGATGAGCCCTGCTCCCGTTGCCGCTATGAGAGCACCGGTGAAGTCGGATATCAGGTAAACGACGAAAAGAGTTGCCAGAGCCAAAGGCAGGCCGAATCTTGAATTCGGGGTAAGCAGCATCACCGTCATTACAGTCATTCCAACGAATGGAATTCCCATAAGAACGAGAATAATCCCCACGGCAATAATACCGAAGAAACCGCTTCCCGTTCCTGCTGGCTTATTTAGCATCGTGCAGGCCTGCCGAGTGTTTATCTGTAGTGTTCTCTAACGTAGGGAACGAGAGCAAGGAACCGCGCCACCTTGATGGCATTGGCAACCCTTCTCTGGTGCTTCGCGCAGTTGCCCGTAACGCGCCTGGCTACGATTTTCCCCCTGTCTGAAACATACCTCTGGAGCATTCTTTCGTTCTTATACGATATTTCCATCTTCGGATTTACGCAGAAACGACATTTTTTCTTACGTCCGAACTTACTGTTCTTTTTCTTCATTCTTATTTTCGCGACCAAATCGGTTCCTCCTGATGGTCCTTATGATCCGGATTCCAACGCCATTACGTCGGTAGCCTTAACGATCATTCTATGGTGTAATCCTTTAGATCTGTCTTCGTAGGATCTACTTACAAGATTACCCTCAAGTAATACAAAGTTCCCATTCGTAATACTGCGGTCAATTCTCTCCGCGAGGCTTCCCCACGCCTCAACATTGATGACGTAGGTTTTCTTCCCTTCTTCCGAACTTCCAACAGAATACGATAGTGAATTTTCCAGCTTGAACCTTATTACGAAGATACCGAAGCTGGATGATCTTAGTTCACCTTTTTCTATAATCCGTCCGGTAAGGACGATGTAGTTCAACTCGGGTGTTTCTCGCGAGACAGTCATGGTTATCAGAACGGGATATCGTCATCCTGTGCCACGGGCTCCGGCGCGGAATCGTGTTTATTACCGTCCGGTATACTGCCGGAACGCTCAGTGGAGTCATCTGTATAGGAAGAATTCTGACCCTTTTTCTCGAGAAACTGTATTCTCCTGGCGTTAACTTCCAGCTGATTTCTTTTGTTGCCATCCCTGTCTTCCCAGGAATTGAATACAAGTTCCCCTTCAATCAGGACGGGCGAACCCTTTCTGCAGAATTCACTTACAAGTTCCGCAGTCTTTCTCCACGCTATAACGTTCACGTAGCATGTCTTTTCCTGCCATTCCCCGTTCCTGTCCCGGTAGCGCTGGTTGTTCGCAACGGACATCTTGGCGAGATGAGTACCGTTTTCCAGGATCCTTGTATCAGGGTCCCGGACAAGATTTCCCGAGATGATAACCTTGTTGATACTGGGCATTCTCAGATCCATTACTGATCCTCGCTCTCCATTTCTTCGTCTTCTTCCACCTCATCATCGACCGCATCCTCCCAGGAGGACAGTCCATCTCCGTCGCTCCGGAGAGTAAGAAATCTCAGGCAGTCTTCATTGATCTTGAGATGTTTGTCGATAGCGCTTGTTACATTCATGCTGCCATTCCACTTAAGGAAATGGTATATGCCTTCGGTCTGTTTTCTGATGGGATAGGCCAGAATGCGGCGGCTCCATTTGTCGGAACCTTTGTATGTGCCTCCATCACCCTTGATGATCTCTACGACACGATCGTGTCCTTTTTCGATATCACCTTCGGGGATGCTGGCAGTCCAGATTATTACAGTTTCGTAGTCTCGCAAACCAGAAACTCCTTCCATATTCAGGTAAAACACTTACGTCACCCGACCGGAAGGAGCACTTTCTTACTGATAATCGTTTCCGGTCCGGTGACCTGCGTCACTTCGGGCTGCGTATTCGCAGCAAACAACAACGCTATCATCAGCAAGTCAAGCCGCGGGGTCAAGCCCTGGCGTGCTGATCTTTTCAGCTGTTGTAGAGTCTTCTGCTGCCGAAAAGAGGGTCACAGGTCAGATAAATACCAAGGCTCCTCAGACCGCTTTCGTCTCCCGATGAAGGCATATGGGTAAGATGAGCTTCGCAGTTTCTCAGCTTGGTAAGTTTCGTCATTCCGTCAGATGCGGGTTTGAAGACGGCGGCATTCACGCTCAGCGCAACAAGAACTTCTTCGAGGTCAAGAAGAAGAGGAAAAGTGTTAATAGACCTCTTCAGACGTCTTATCGATTCAATGGTGGCAGGCGCCAGAAGATGAACATCGCTGTCGATTTTCGCAAGTTTCTTAATAGCGTTCAGTACTACGGCAGCGGAAGCATTCATCAGGTCAGAGCTTCTGCCTGTAATAATAGTACCGTCTTTTAGCATCAGCGCGGCCGCAGCCGCAGGATCCGAAGCTCCCTCCGATTCCCTTTCAGGTATGTTTCTGCGGGCGGGTTCAACCACGAGCCTGCTCTCGGGAGTCAGACCGTAATCATCCATGAGCAGTTCAACCTTCTGGACCGTTCCCTTATCTGTAACACCCATGACGTACTCGCAGCTGTATCGGAAATACCTTCTGATAATTTCCTGCTCGGCTGCTCTGCGTACCACATGTTCATCGGTTATCCCGAAACCCACTCTGTTCACTCCCATATCCGTGGGAGAAGCGTAGGGAGATTTATCACCTGTTATCTTCCCAAGTATCCTCTTAAGAAGGGGGAAAGCTTCCACGTCTCTGTTGTAGTTGATTGCTGTGGTGCCGTAGGCTTCGAGGTGGAAAGGGTCTACAAGATTCACATCACGCAGATCGGCGGTTGCGGCTTCGTATGCGGCATTCGCAGGGTGCTTAAGCGGAATGTTCCATATAGGGAAAGTTTCGAATTTCGCGTAACCCGCATGCGTTCCTTTTTGGAAATCATGGTAGAGCTGCGACAGGCAGGTGGCCAGTTTTCCGCTGCCCGGCCCCGGCCCTGTAACAACGACAAGGGACTTCGAGGGCTTAATGTAGTCGTTCCTGCCGTATCCCTCCTCACTTACTATAAGATTAACATCAGTCGGGTAGCCTCTGGTGTAGTAGTGCCTGAATACATCAACGCCTCTCCTTTTAAGGCGGTTCTCGAAAGAGATGGCGGAGGGCTGATCTTCGAACCTTGTTATTACTACTCCCCTGAGTTGTATGCCCATGTCTCTGAACCCGTCTATAAGCATAAGGGCATCCGTATCGTAAGTGATACCGAAATCTCCTCTTATCTTTCTCTTCTCTATATCCCCTGCAAATATGCAAAGAATGATCTCTGCACGGTCACGCAGCTTTTCAAGAAGCCTTATTTTTACGTTCGGATCGTAACCCGGGAGAACCCTTGCCGCGTGATGGTCGAACATCAGTTTTCCGCCGAATTCCAGATACAATCTTCCCTTTGCACTCTCAACCCTTTCCAGGATTTCTCTGGTCTGCTCCTCAAGGTATTTATCGTTATCGAATCCTGTTTGCTGCATCAATCAAGCTTCCTTCACTGAAAGACCACTCTGCGTCGTAAATGGAAAAGCGTTCCCCGCTCCGCTTTAAAACGTTACGGGGAACGTCAACGACCTGCGCCGGCTTCCTGTCAACCGCCAGCTGACACTCTTGCTCGCGGAAGTACTCGACCGCCCCTCCGAAGGGGCTGGAAAACCCGCAGGATTGTATCTGATGGCTACCTGATAACCATAGCCTGTGTTGTGACTGATCCCTCTTCAGTATCAAGTCTTACAAAGTACAAACCGCTGGCAATACCGCTTTCAGGGCTCCATTCAACGGAGTGAGACCCCTTTTCAAGATGACCATTGAAAACAGTTTCAACGATCCTGCCTGAAACATCGTAAACGTTAAGGCGGACATTACCGCCTGACGGAACGGTGAATGCCAGTGAAGCTCCCGTCGCAACAGGATTCGGCAGGGGGGTTTCAAGAGAAAGAGCAGGACCGGCTCCGGGTGATCCCTCTATTCCGGTGCCTATGACAACCCAGCTGATGTCGTACCTGTAATTGTGCAGCTGCGCGCCTATAAAGACGGTTCCAGTGGAGGGAGCGGTAATATTGATGGTAACTTCGCCCGAAGCGTTGGTTGTTCCTTCTTCGTAGAAGGTCATTCCGTCCCCGTAGTTATCGACACCATCGGTCAGTGTGACGTTAACTCCGCTAACAGGGCTGCCTCCATCGGTGACTGTTATTGTAACATCCTGGTTTCCGGGAAGTATGTTCGCCGGATGCGAGATATTCAGCTCACCGGGATGTCCGGCGGAATCGAATGTCCAGATATCCATCGCAGGGTCACCGAACCAGATATACATCTTGGCGTTGGTAAGGCCCGGAGCGCCCTGGGTGGAGATGATATAAGTCGTGGCTTCCATGATCGCTTCACACACCCGGAAAGTACCGGTACTGTAGAGGGCCATATAGATCTTTTTCACGTAGTAGTTGTTAGCTATGGTATAGGATGTATTGGTGGCCCCAAGGTTGCCGCTGGCTCCGTGTGCTGCCCACTGCCATGCTTCACTGAGACACCTTCCGGATGTATTGTGCTTTCCGTTCAGGCACGCGATATTGAAAACGGGGGGCATGAAAGTGTTGGTCAGAGCGTTGATTCTTCCTGCGTACCAGCCCGGTGACCACTGCCATGTATACGTGCTGCCATGACCTCTGTAGCAAACAGTGCCTGTTCCGTTGTTTATGCTATCGGAAACCATTGCGGCGGTTCCGCCTTCAGGGGGGTAAACCTTTGTGAAAGTAATATCGCAGAGGCTGTAGTTATAAGCGGCTACCTGGTTGCAGCAGAGCGTATACTTGTTGGGATAATTTTCCTGATGTGCCGCAAGGATGGTTTCGCTGGGAATGATTCCCGGAGTTTTTGAATTCCCGAAATCGTAGTCCATGTATCCGCTGAGAATCTTCTCTACCTGGTGTACGATCTGGGCTGAATCCCCCGTAAGACGTCCTACCGATAAATCCGGGTAGTTTCCCGCGTTCATCATCGCGTAGTAGTAATCTCCTACGTAAGATCCATAGTTGTAAGAAGGCAATTCGTCGTGAGTACCCACTATACAAGCGAAACGTGTTACACCGGAGATGTAATTACTGGAAATGGCGTTCAAAATCTGGGCGGGAGTGGCAGGTGCCGTGAGGGTCTCCACTCTGGCGTGAAGCCCGAGGTAATGGTGAGTCTCGAAGAGTTCTGAAACCCAGTCAACGTTGTCCTCCGTGCACACAAATATATATTCCACACCGGCATCACGGGAGCCTTCAAGAGGAACGGCTGCGTACCTGAAAGTATCCCAGTTGATGATATTCTGTTCCATCGCCGGAATCATCGAAGGATTCACGGGAAGGGCAAGGGCTCCGGGAGAGCCGTTGAAATCCACTCTCAGGGTTATGCTTGACGCAACTTTAAGGGTACCTGTATTCGGATTGAAGCGCAGGGGATTCACAACCAGCCTTGCGGCGTTAAGCCCGGACCACCCGCCTTCGTTGTCTATGTAAGCCCAATCATGCGGGAAGCTGCCGGTTCCTTCGTAGAATTCTTCGTTCATAACGAAAGGGAAGGGGGGGTGATACATGTCGATCTCCGGAGTCTGTCTTGGAAGTATCTCCATGTTCTCGTAGACTGTAAAGCTGACATCCTCTACAGTCACAACAGCTTCCATTCCCCAGGGAAGGGCGAAAAGCCTGGGAACGGACGGAAGATCGGGAAGGCCCTCATCGCCCTGAGAATAACACCCGGGCAGCTCGGCCAGATCCCATATCCTGCCGCCGGCCGGGGAGTCGTAGAGCCGGAATCCGGGAATAGACACTTCAACAAGCATATGATAAATGTCCGATTCCAGGACAGTTACCTGCGGGACGGAGCCTTCGCCGCCGCCGAAGGACTGCCAGCTTCCAACGCTTACGGGTCCGGCCGCGAAGGCGGACGCGAAAATAAGAACAGCCGATAGAAGAAATTTCATGGTCAATCATCTCCCTGAAAAAATGAAAAAGAACCTTTCAATGTCATTAACACAACAGAAACACTAACCGTTCCCCGGTATACCGGTCAAGATAAAGGCGGGTTCGAAAACCCGCCTTCCGTATCAGTTATGCAGGTCAGCGTGCTATCTGATAACCATAACCTGCCGTGTAAGAGTTCCCCCATCAGTTGTGAGCCTGATGAAGTAGACGCCACTGGTCATTTCATCCTCTGGAACCCACAGTACGCAGTGGCTTCCCGATTCAACCGAACCGTCAAGTATGGTCTCGACCATTCGACCGGAGACATCGTAAACGGTGATCTCAACGTTTCCGCTGAAAGGAAGGCTGAATCCAAGGGATGCGTTTTCGGTAACCGGATTGGGGTAAGGCAGGTTAAGGGAGAGGACAGAAGCGGCTCCCTCCTGTTCGCCGATACCGACAGAGCTGATGGTGATCGCGCTGATGTCGTATCTGTAATCATGCAGGAATGCGCCAACGTGCATTACGCCGCTAGCAGGAACTGTGACGTTGATGGTGGCCTGGCCGGAAGAGTTGGTCGTGCCCTCTTCGTAGCATGACATGGCGTCGTAGTTGTCAACACCGTCTGTCAATGTAACGTTAACACCCTCAACAAGAGAACCGTTGTCGGTCACAGTTACTGTAATGTCCTGGGGTCCGGGAGGTACCGACGCTGGAGCGGCGATAAGAAGTTCTCCCGGCTCGTCCGCAGTGTCGAAGGTCCATACATCCATGGCCGGGTCACCGAACCATATGTACATTCTTGCGTTACTAAGACCGGAAGAGCCGTGATTGTTTACTATCCAGGCAGTTCCGGCGTTTATCGCCTCACCGACGCGGAAAGTACCTGTGTCGAAAAGGGCTATATAGATCTGCTTGATGTAATCATGGTTCGGGGTAGTATAGGAAGGATCCGTGGCCGCAACGTTACCGCTCGCTCCGTTCGTCGCCCACTGCCAGGCTTCAGCAAGGCATGTGCTGGCAGTCGAATATCTACCGCAGTTGCATGCGATGTTGAAAACGGGGGGCATGAAAGTGTTGGTCAGAGCGTTGATGTTGGTGGCGCTCCAGTAGCCGGGAGCGGACCATGACCAGATGGTATTGTTCCCGTGGCCTCTGTAGGTGACTGTGCCTATACCGGTGTTAATGGCGTTCGAAACATCTGTATTCGTACCACCCGTAGTGCCGTCGTATACCTTGGTGAAGGTCATATCACAGAGGCTGTAGGAATAAGCGGCTATCAGATCACAGCACGCTTTATAATCAGATCGGTCCCACGCAGCAAGCACAGCCTCGCTTGGAATGATGCCGGAGGCTTTTGAGCTCCCGAAATCGAAGTCCATGTAGCCGTTGATGATCTTGTTAACCTGCGTGACTATCTGCGCCGAGTCACCGGTAAGCCTTCCGACAGCTATCTCAGGAAGATTGTCACTGGTGATGCAGGCGTACCAGTAATCTCCCAATTTTCCCGACCAGATATAGGAAGGAAGCTCGCTGTGTGTGCCGACTATGCACGCGAAGCGGGTTACACCGGTAGTGTAATTATCCGTTATGGCAAGTTTTATGGCATCGGTGGTTGCGGGGGCAGCAAGGGTTTCAACCCTTACGTGAAGTCCCAGGTAATGATGGGTCTTGAAGAGTTCTGAAACCCAGTCTACATTGTCCGCGGTACAAACAAAGACGTACTCTACACCGGCGTCCCTGGCGCCGCCGGGGGGGGCGGCATAAGGCTCAAAGACACTCCAGTTGATTACATTCTGTTCCATCGCCGGAACCATGGAGGGATTGACCGGATCGGCAATACGTGAAGCGGAGCCCTCAAAATCTACCCTCAGGGTAATACTGCTCGCGGCTTCCAGGGTTCCCGCTTCAGGGTTGTAACTGAACGGGTTTACCACGAGCCTCGCGACATTCAGCCCGGACCATATACCTTCGTTATCAACCTCTACCCGCGCGAAGGGGTAGCTTTCGCCTCCCTGGTAGAATTCATCGTTTATGACGAAGGGGTACGGCGCATGAGGCATGTCGATCTCAGGGGTCTGTCTGGGAAGGATATCCATGTTTCCGTAAACCGCTGAAGAAACATCTTCAATCGTTACAACCGCCTCGGTTCCGAAAGGAAGGGCGAACATCTCGATTACGGATGGCAGATCAGGCAGACCGACTCTTCCCTGTGGGTGGCACCCCGGCAGTTCAACGCAGTTCCATATTCTTCCCTCCGCCGGTCTGTCGAAAAGCCAGAAGCCGGGGATGGAGATTTCCAGTACCATGTGGTTCCGGTCGGATTCAAGTACCGTCACCTCTGGAATTTCTCCCTCGGAGCCGCCGAAGGATTGCCAGCTTCCCACGCCTCCCTGTCCCGCGGCGAAAATAGACGTAACAGCCAGGAGCAGGATTAGAAAAGTTCTCTTCATACTTAAAAGCCTCCTTCTAATTTTTTCTAATGAACTTATGCAAATACGAATAGATACAATAAGCAATACAAAGAATTTTAATACTTAGCAAGAGTCAAGGCGCCATTTCTGACCGGCAGTCACCACTGTCAATCATACAGTATATTCAAAGTAACAACGAAAGGAGCTTTAAATGAAAATTCTTATACTGATGCTGGTTTGCGGTATAGCCACAGCCGGAATGAAGATCGGAGGAAGGATAGGTTACTATAACGGAGGCGATCCCAGAACCGGCCAGAACGCCTCAGGTGCCGTTTTCGGGGGACAGCTTACTTTTCCTCTCATGGGCCTTGTTGATCTTGAGATCAGCGGATCGTACGCCTCCAGTGAGAGTGATATCACGATGCAGCAGTACCTTGTCTCCTATATCGAAGATGAATACGGCCAGAGCTTCCAGGGGAACACAACGGGTCTTTACCAGTACCTTGAAGACGAATGGGGATGGTCTCCGGACAGTATCAGCTCCCAGCTGCTTAACAATTACACAGCTACTTTCCATGATATCGATCTGGGAGCTACCATGAAAATTAAAATACCTATCGGAGCTTTGCCCCTTAGACCCTATATAGGCGCGGGCGGCGGGGCACACATACTATTCAGCGACGCCGATATTCTGATGCGGGTTGTCAATGAGGAAACGAACGGCAGCTTGAGTATAGACCCCTACGACCATGTTCATCCCGGCATTCATGGTGTTGTCGGGGTTGCCTTCGAGCCTCCCATGATTCCAATCAGCGTATTCGGAGAGTACAAGTACACCAAACCCATATCTTCCAAAGGGGTGGACGGGATCAGCATGTTCTATGCCGGCGTGAATCTGGGATTCTAACAGCCGGCAGAATAAATTTATAGACAGGTGACACGGAGTTCGCCTTCTGTGTCACCTGTTTTTTTTATTCATAATTCCCTGCAGCATCGTGCGGTGAATGGGTTTTCCGGAAGCAGCCACTCCTCCGGAAAAAGGGGTCCATTTTTCTCCTTGGTATGAGGAGACTTTACCTCCCGATTCCGTTGTAAGAAGAAAACCGGCGGCCATGTCCCAGGGTTTCAGATGCTCCTCCCAGAATCCGTCAAGTCTCCCGCATGCCACGTATGCCAGATCAAGCGCCGCGGAGCCCCCCCTGCGTATCCCCTGTACTCTTTCGAGGAAATATCTGAGAACATCAATGTCCATGCCGGGATCATCTATTTTCCTGTGGTAGGGGAAGCCGGTGGCGAAAATGCAGTCCGACATTATTTCCACCCTCGTAGAAAATACCTGTCGACCGTTCATCCATGCTCCCGATCCCCTTGACGCGGAAAAGGTTTCGTTCCTGCCGGGATCATGCACGCAGCCGTGCTCCACATTACTACCGTTCCAGTACGCTATGCTCACGGCCCAGACAGGATACCCGTGAGCGTAGTTATTCGTGCCGTCCAGCGGGTCGACAATCCAGAAAGGTGGTTCAGGAAACTCTCCTTCCCAGCTTTCCTCGCCCAGGAAACCCGCTTTCGGTTCGATTTCCAGAAGGCGTGTTTTCAGGTACTTCTCCGAGAGCAGATCAGCGGTTGTCACCAGTTCGTGATTACTCTTCCTTGATATGGATACCCCGCTCCGAGCGGCGGCGAGAAGGATTGAACCGGCTTCGTGAGCCGCCTGAATAATCTCATCAATCATCTGATCATCAGCCTTTCTGAAAATTTCCTGAACCCTCTCCATCAGATCCGTTGGATTCAGTCTTGTCTTTCTCCCTTCAGTTTGATACTTTAATTCAAACTTTTAGAGAACATAATAAGACAGGGGACATGAAATGAAAAGAAAGAACCTGATATCTCATAGCATATCCATCTTGCTATCATGGATTCTTGGAGTAATTGCCATTGTTGCGGGGGGTGGGATAATCATTGTAGCGTTAACGGCCTGGGGCCCCGTCAGGGGCAGCCTTGTATCGATATCGGAAGGTCTTCGCAACGCCAACGCGGCGGTGGAGCTGATAGGGAAGGATTTCGGGACATCATCCTCCCTTGTCAGCGAAGTAAGCAATTCAATAAGAAGCATGAAGGAAATTGTTCATGAAACCTGGATTACGGTGAACAGCATCCGTCAGACAACGGAGGAGATAAGGAAGCTGGTTCTCACCGTGGGAGAAAGCCTTGAAAACCTTCCACCCGCCATAACTTCGATGATAGGCAGGAACTATTTCTCTGAAGCGATATCCAGCCTGAGCAATGCCTACTTTTCGTCGGGAGAGATGATATCTCAGATGGAACATCTTTCCGTCACGCTGGAGCCGCTGGAACCGATCCTTGAAGAAGTTGCCGACGGAGTTGATTCTCTGGCAGGTGACCTTTTCTCCACCGAGGAAGCTTTCAGCGAAGCCACACAGCACCTTATAAGGGCTGCCGAAGCCATTGAGAATGCCGCTGATTCATCAATCCTTCCGCTGATAGCAGCTGGAACGGGTCTTATTCCTCTGCTTGTAGGTATCTACCTGATAATCCAGGGGATTGCTCTGGGAAGGCTCTATTCCTCCCGGGTTGAAACCGGTAAGGCTGATGTGGAGGAAATCGTCTGAAAGTCCTTGATATTTGCAGGATCCCAATCAGCATGAACAGCGGCTGCTTCAACGACTGACTCATCCCTGGGAATGCCTCCCAGCCTTGCAATGGTATTTGTTTCTCTGTGCCTTATTACAAGGTTCATCCAGTTGTACTGCTCGGGATACTGTTTCGCGATGGCTTCAAACTTCGCAAAAAGCTGTCCGGTGCCATTGACATCCAGGTTCTCAGGGTCGAACCTGTGAAACGCCATATGATTCTTCATTCCGGGAAGGACTCTGTTGTAGGCAATCAGCAGCCTGCACCCCGTTGATTTCGCCAGCCTGACAGGTGTAGAGGAAGCGAGAACCGGTACCCCGAAACTCTCCACCCAGTGTCCTTTGGGCCCTCCCCAGCCCGTAGGGGATATCTGAATGACTTCTCCCCTTTCTATGCCATCATATACCCAGCGGAGAGGCTCATCGGGGAAGGCAACATGGTGCCATCTCCGGCTTACTGAAAGCCTCGCCTTCCTCAGAATTTCCGGAGCATCGGCGTACCTTGATGATATCACGTGCATTGTATAACCTGTAATCGCCAGTAGAATATGAAGAGTCCGCTCGTCGCCGAAGTGAGGTACGAGCAGCAGAACACCCTTTCCCTCGTTAACAGCCTCGTCCAGAAAATCCCTGTTCTCCCAGGACACTATCCCTGGTACATTTTCCCTGCTGAGCCGGCCCGAGTAGAAAAGGCCGAGAAGAGCTCTCTGGTGTACTCTCCAATACCCTTTAAGCAGATATCTCAGTCGGGCGGGACTCCTGTCGGGAAAGACTCTTGAAAGGTGTCCCAGATAGACACTGTTCATTTTCCTGTTGCCTTGATATCTGACCGAGGAGAGAATCCCCGCGAGGAGTTCCGCACCCCTGAAACCTAGAATTTTCGTCAGACCGGAGATAGCGAGATAATAGTTTGCTCTCAGTGACAGATTTCCACCTTCTTTTCTGCAGGTAACCTTGCATCCATCCTCAGCCGGTTCCGGGACATGTCATTTTTGCCTGTCGGTACTATACTAAATGATAATGAAGAATTTTATGATTGCGATCGCTCTCATGGTTCATCTGCTGAATGCAGGAAGTATTACTCTGCTGAAGCGGGAAACAATGGACATACCCGTAGCCCGGTACAGAACCGTGAGATTCGCGCTCCCGGAGCATTTGTCGGACAGCGCCAGCCTGCGGGGAATTATCAGTATCAGTCCCGACACGGCATCCATTGAACTGATACTTCTTCACATTGATGATTATATGAGGTGGAGAGGCAATACCGGTACGGTTGATACGCTGGAGTATCTGTCTATATCTACAGGCCCGTTTGAAATTGAAGTCCCGGGACTGGGCAGCTATGCCCTTATTGTCAGCAATAGAGGTAATTACCGTCCCGTCTCGATAGTTCTTGACCTGGATGTGTTCTTTGCCGGAAGTGGTAAAACCGGAGACCCTCTCCCAGCCGCTCTGAGACTTGCCCTGTTTCTTATGATGACGGGAACGGTAGCTATCGCGGTGGGAAGCGTACTGTCAAAATACTTCTATCGGCGAAAGCACATTACTTGACGGGACGGCAAATTTCTATATACTCATATTCCGACAAGAGAAAGGGGTAAATATACTATGCTTATTTCTACAAGAAGCAGGTACGCGTTGCGTATTCTCGCCCGGATGACCAGAATGATGAGTATGGGCGAAAAACAGCCAGTATCCCTTGCCCTGCTGTCAGAGCAGGAGCAGGTTTCGGTACGCTATCTTGAACAAATTTTCGGTCTGCTCAGGAGCAACGGAATAGTAAAGGGAAAAAGGGGCCCGGGCGGCGGGTATGTTCTGGGAATGCCTCCGGGGGAGATAAGTCTCTTCGATGTAGTAGATGTTCTTGAAGCAGATTTTCTCCCGACGAACTGTATGTCAGGAGAAACGAGTTGTTCACCTGAGGATGGTTTCCGGCGGGCGAGTTGCACACTTATGGACAAATGTGTAACCAGGCCTCTATGGATGACGCTCAGGAATATGTACTACTCCTATATGAAGGACAAAACGCTGGAAGATCTTACTGAAGGGAAAATCTAGGAGTGTGTCCGGCCGTGTGGCTTTCATGCCGATGATATATTGCCGGACGCGCTTCTTGGAACATAGCAATGTGGAAGTATTCGAAAAAACTCATGGATCATTTCATGAATCCAAGGAATTCCGGGCAGCTGTTGAATCCCGACTGCCATTCAGAGGTGGGTTCCCCCCAGTGCGGTGATGCCATGACCCTTGATATTCAGGTGGATGACGAAGATAGAATAGCGGAAATCAGATTCATGACCTTCGGCTGCGCGGGTGCCATCGCCGCCGCTTCCGCCCTGACTGAAATAGCAAAGGGAAAGACTCTGGAAGAGGCTCTCGCTATCAGTAACGATCAGATAGTGGAATTCCTCGGCGGAATGCCGAAGGAGAAGTATCACTGTTCCGTAATGGGGCATGAAGCTCTTTCGCTGGCGATTGCTGATTTCAGACACAGGAGGGACAGCACGGCGGAACATCTTGATTCCATTCTCAGTGAAATACCTTTCGATCTTGCGGCAGCCGTTGGAAATGGAAGTATCAGTATTGAACATATCCACCCTCTGCGCGTATTTGTCAGGCTTTCGGGCGGAGATGAGGAACCCGTCACAGCAGTACTGGAAAAAGAATTGCGGAAGCGTACCGGGAAGATCGTGAAAGTGAGTGTCACACGATGAAAATTTACCTGGACAATAATGCCACCACAAGAATTGCGCCGGAAGTATTGGACGCGATGCTTCCCTTTCTTACGGAAAGGTTTGGCAACCCATCCAGCTTCCATTCCTTCGGAAGCGATCAAATGGAAGATATTGAAGCGGCAAGGGAAAAGGTTGCCGCCCTCCTTGGCGCTCATGCCGAAGAGATAGTGTTTACGTCAGGTGGAACCGAAAGCGATAATATGGCCCTCCTTGGAGCGATGAAGATAAATCCGCTGAAACCGGGACTTGTTACATCAAGAATTGAACATCCTGCAGTTCTTGAAACAGCTGAATACATTAAGAGTAAGGGACATCCTGTTGGATTAGCAGAAGTTAACAGCAATGGAACCCTGAATATGGACTCTCTGGAAAGTTGTATAAGCGAACAGACCGGCCTGGTTTCCATAATGATGGCTAACAACGAAACCGGTCTCATAATGCCGGTTGCGGAAGCAGCTCTTATAGCGCATGAAAGAGGGGCGCTTTTTCACACCGATGCGGTTCAGGCTGTTAGTAAGATCCCGGTGGATGTGAGGTCATCAGGTATAGACATGCTCAGTATTTCAGCCCACAAGCTTCACGGACCCAAGGGAGTGGGTGCCCTTTTCATCAGAAAGGGGATAGAAATCCCTCCCTTCATGCTGGGAGGTCACCAGGAAAAAGGAATGCGGGCAGGCACTTACAATACCGCTGGCATAGTAGGGCTCGGTGTGGCGGCCTCCCTGGCGGTCAGGCATCTTTCGGAGGAAAACGGCAGAACAGGGCTGCTGCTTGAAAGGCTGGAGGGCGGCATCCTTGAAAAATGCCCCGGGGCGGTTATTGTGGGTGCAGATGTCGAGAGGCTTCCCAATACCGCGACGGTGTTGTTCAGGGGAGTGGAAAGTGAGGCGGTGATGACCCTTCTGGACATGGAGGGCATCTGCGTTTCTTCGGGTTCCGCATGCAGCAGCGGGGACGGATCCTCCAGTTATGTCCTCTCGGCTATGGGTATTGACGCTGTTGATGCCAACACGGCCTTGCGGTTCAGTCTGAGCAGATATACCACCGGGAGGGAGATCGACTGCGTATTGGAAGTTCTTCCACCCATCATTGAAAAGCTCATGGAGATTTCACCCTACGCATAGTAATGCGAAGCCGGATTAACAGTTAAAAACCCGATCCTGTCCAGGCAGCTCCTGCAGAGATACTGTACGTTTCTCTGCCGCCCAATCCTGCCCTGAGGACTCCAAACAGAGAGAGCCCGTCGACAACGTACAGAACTCCTGAACCGCTAAGGCCAAAATCACCCCATGTGTTACCGTCCATCGCGCAGACTATCTGAATATCCTCCGTAACGTAGCTGGCGCCCCCAAATGAAAAACGCATATAATCGCTGATCCTATCCTTAAATGGATTTCCGCTTCCGTTGAGTATGTACGAAGCGGAAGCCTGAAGCCGGAAAAGGCGGAAGGTCGTACCGGTTGCAGCTCCAAGAACAAGCTCGGAACCCCGATCCCGTCCCGCAAGCCCTGTCGGCAGCCTGAGCTGACCCCTTAGAACAATGGCGGAACCTCCCCTTGCGGTTTCGTACAGCCAGGCGCATCCTGCGGTAATATCTCCAAACAGCCTGCCTTCTCCCGCGGAATCGTCAAGGTAGAAGGGGATTTCTCCCCCTATCTCAAAACCATCCTTCCATCCCCAGGTTATGCTCAGCGGAAGAACAAGGTAACTGTCGGAAGAGCTTTTCAGGTCTATATAACTCAAACGACCCTGAATACGCAGGCAGCCCTCTTGCAGTATGTCGCTTTCGGGCAGGAAGAGAAAACCGCTGAGCCCTCCCTGAGTTGCTGTTCCCGCAGCGGGGTCACCGTTTGCAATCCCTGCTGCCAATATGGTAATAACTGCAAGAAATACTTTTATCATGATACTCCCTTATATTCGTTCTGATCTGGCATGTGGATGAAGAGAATCTTCTTTTTGTCAAATATGGCTCAAACATGAACGTACCGGGGGAAACTAATAGAAAATGAAGTGGAGTGAGATAGGCCTGATAATTCTTGCGCTCGCTGCAGTGGCGGGTTTATTCTCTGTAGTCACAGGCGGGCAGGAAACCATCGAAGGTGAAGATGGAGTTCCTGAGGAGACGAATCCCCTTATGCTTATTGAGCGTGATTTCGCGGAAATCTGCTGCGGTACCGGGTTCCGAGACGTGCCTTCGGCATCGGCGGATACGATAGTGAAGTCCATGGACCTGCTGGATACCATATCGGTACATCAGGCCAATCTTTACATAACCAGGACACTTCGCAGTCACGGTTTCGGTCACGTGGTAACATATCGTGTGCCGGACAGGGGTCTTTCCTTTCTCTGTCATACCCCTGACGGAGAACCTATGCGGTTCGAATTGAACGATACAAGCAGGTAGGCACTAAGAACTCCTGTTGTTGACACATTCTGTTTCAGTCGGTATTCATCAGTTCCTGTAGAATTAGTATATTCTGCCTGAATTTGTACTGGATTGCTAAATCGCGGCATGGCCGGTAAGCTGATGCCAGCCGCATTTTCTCGGTATGTCAAGGTTTCCTGACATCTGACGAATGTTCCTCGGAGGTTGTTTTATATGACTAAGGTCGCCAAATGGCGTAACTGGACTTCAATAGCTTTATTTATAGTGTCAATCTTTATGGTCTGGCCAACGATACGATGGTATACGCTGCCTTCCCGTGAAAGGGATCGTGCGGAGGCCAGCGTTCAGCCCGATACGGACAACCCTCATCTCAGAGCAGTACTGGACAGTCTGCAGAGCCAGGGGGGAGAAAGCCTTCTGGAGGAATACAGAGATCTTTACCGTTCCAGTGAAGGAACGATAAAGCTTGGACTTGATCTTCAGGGAGGCATGTATCTGTCCTACATGGTAATACCGACACCTGGCCTGGACGAGGAAGAAGCCATCGATCAGGCGCTGGAAGTTATCAGGAACAGGATAAATGAGTTCGGCGTATCCGAACCTTCCATTACCCGGCAGGGCAGCGACAGGATAGTAGTACAGCTGCCTGGAGTGCGTGACCCTGAAAGAGCAAGGTCAATTGTAGAACGGCAGGCATTGCTGGAGTTCAAGCTCATTGCATACCCTACCGAAGAAAACCCCACTATATCCAGCGTACCCGTTTTAAGGGAAGTGGATAACCTTCTGACCGGTAATGATTTTGAAGAGCCGGCCTCACTTGACAGCCTTCTGGGAGAATCTTTCGAAACCATGAGTGCCGCAGAAGTATCCCTTGCGGACCCCGATTCAGCAGTTCAATCAGATGCGCCGGAAGGATTCACTCTTCCCCAGCAGGGAACCGGGGGAGATGACTTGCCGGATGAAATATCCCTTCCGGAGATGGAACGCCCGGGAAGCCTTGCAAGTTTCATAGAGCTGGCGCCCGAAGAAATAGCAAGAAGCTCAAGGGGGCTATCACCCGGAGACTGGATCGTCTATACCGGCGATAAAATGGATCAGCTCAATGACATTATCAACCGGCCTGATGTGGATTCTATATTGGCTGGAGCCAATCTCCGTTTTACTTTCGGCAGGCTGGAAGAGGCTCCAGAGGGGTCTCTCAGGGCTCTCTATCTTCTTCCCCGGGATATGAGCCGGGGCTGGGAACGACAGACTGATCAGGTAATGGAGAATTACGTTCTTACAGGAGCGAACCTTACCGATGTCAGAATCCGCATGGGAAACGCTCAGTCACTTACGAACAATCCTTACCTTATTCTGGAGTTCGATTCGGATGGAAGCCGGAACTGGGAGCAGATTACAGGGAACAACGTCGATAAGCGGGTAGCCATAGTTCTTGACGGTACCGTATACTCCGCCGCGACCATACGCGAGCGGATATCCGGATCCGGAACAAGGTTATCGGGTGGATTCTCAACCGAAGAAGCAAGGGATCTCAGACTGGTTCTGAAGGCCGGCTCCCTGCCGGCGGAGCTTGTAATCGCTGAAGAACAGACCATAGGACCAAGCCTGGGTCAGCAGTCCATTAACAGGGGCATGATGGCGGGAATAATCGCTTTATGCCTTGTGGCTGCTTTCATTATCATCTATTACGGAACCGGTGGTATCGTAGCTATTATGGCTCTGATGTTCGATATGCTTATCATTATGGCCGTTCTAAGTTTTCCAGGGCCACTGGCACAGCTGGGGCTCAAGGGTCTTAACGCAACCCTTACTCTGCCCGGAATAGCGGGTATCATTCTGACAATCGGTATGGCCGTTGATGCCAGCGTTCTCATATACGAGAGGATCAGGGAGGAAAAGAAGTCCGGCAAGGGTATAAAGGCAGCCGTCAGGGCAGGATATTCACGGGCCTTCGTTACTATCCTCGATGCTAACCTCACCACGCTGATCGTAGCCCTGGTGCTGTACAAATTCGGAACCGGCCCCATAAAAGGATTCGCTGTTACTCTCTCGATAGGTATTCTGGCCAGTATGTTCTGTTCCCTTGTCTTCTCAAGGGCAGTTATTGAACTCCTCCTCAGGATCAAGAAGGACCTCGGTTTCGGGAAATGGTCCATTCTGGGAGACAGACATTTCTCTTTTGTGGAAATGCGGAAGAAGACGTACATCATTTCCGCCGTTGTGATTCTCATTGGAGTGGGCGCGTTCTTTATCAACGGTGGCCTTGATCTCTCAATTGACTTTACAGGTGGCCTTGAAACGAATGTGGTCAGCTACACTGTAACTAATACGGCAGAACTGCGAGAAGCTCTGGAGAATGATGGTCTTCAGGATGTTCAAGTTCAGAAACTCATGGATTATGAGGGGGAAGGAGCCGCCGCATTTGTTGTTCGGGCTTCGGAATTAGACAAGGATGTTGTCTACACCGCTTTGCAGGAGAACGGATGTGTCCCCATGGAGCTGGAAGCTGATACCGAAGCTCTCTCCTTCATCAAGCAGATCGGCCCGAGGGTTGGAGAAGAACTCAAGTCAAAGGCACTTAATGCAATCTTCATGGCCATGTTATTCATAATCATCTATGTCTGGTACCGGTTCCAGTTCAAGTGGGGGGTAGCGGCAGTGATAGCCCTGGCCCACGACACGATTATAACCATCGGTCTCCTGGCGCTGATAAGGCTTGATATATCACTGACCATTATCGCCGCGATTCTGACGATAGTGGGTTACTCCATTAACGACACCATTGTCGTTTTTGACAGGATCCGCGAGGACAGGAGGCTCAGGAAGGGCAAAACCATGGCGGAGACGGTCAACATCTCCATAAACGAAGTTCTCAGCAGAACGGTAGTAACATCCCTTACAACGTTCATGGCCGCCTTCATACTCTTCATTATATCTGGCGGAGTGCTGTCAAACTTCGCCCTTACACTCATGATCGGGATAATTGTAGGAACCTACTCTTCCATATTCATTGCAAGCCCGATACTTGTCGACTGGCACGCGAAGCTGAAGAAGAAGTAGTTAAAGTACAGGAACTACGATACTGTCAGGCGGAACGGGTTCAGCCTGTTCCGCCTGATCTTTTGATGAGTTCTCCGGTACGAGATCGCTGGCATCCGGAAGCATAAGGTCAAGTATCACAAGATCAGGGTTGGTTTCCAGAACGGTCTCAAGTGTTCTGGAACCTTTGTGAAGAAGGCTGACTATGAATTCGTGTCGCTGAAGGTATTTCTGCGGGAGGGAAGCAGGGGATTCATCATCTTCCACAATCAGGAGCTTATGGCTGTTGAACAGGAGATATGACTACATCTTTCGATTATTGACAGACACAAAACTTATTCTATTGTGAAACAGTAAACATGCCAATCACTAAAAAAGAAGGACAGTCAATATGCTTACAACGCTTATAATAGTTGCTCTTTCTCTTACAGGTTCTCAGCAGGCTGAACCGGTGTACGTGCTTGAATATCCCGGAATAGCATTCGGCTGGCTCCCTGATGAAATGAATCCTCCTGTCGAAGGAACTTTAACCGAAGAAGCCGGCGTCATAACAAGCAGCCCCAACACCACCGGGACTGAATATCAGCTGCATTACTGGAAGGAAGACCTTGAACCCAACACAAGAAAGGACGAATGGCTCACCAGAAGATTCCGCAACATAATCTCACCTGATATTTTTCCATCCCTTCTGATCGGCGATCCTGAATGGATTGAAGGAAGCACCTCCTCGCCCTCCTGGGAAACCCGTTCCATAGGACTTGTGCCGGTTATGAATTTCAACATGATAAACGACAGAGGAGACATTCTCAGCAAGGGAGTGGCCTGCGCGATTTTCACCGAGGATCACTCGATACTCTTCTACATCATCACACCAACCACCGCTTCCACTGATGTGAGAACGGGGTTTGATTATATAATTTCACAAATGTACCTGACAGGGGAGTAGGAGCAGTTACCTCCTCTTCGACCCTATACCGTAAAGGAATCTGCCCAGTATAAGGACAAATGCCGAGTGTAAGATAAGAATAACTATCTGAATAAGGCCCTGCGGATACACCAGTCCCAGGGTCATTATTCTTCCAACAGGAGGAATGACGGCGTAAATCCATTCCGGCAGCCTGACGATCGGAAGCCCGGTGAGGAACCCAAGCAGCAGCAGGGCGGTGAAGAACATGGATCCTGCTGTTCCCGTGGTGAGTATTCCCAGAAACGCTCCCATTGATACTGCCCACACTACTGGTATGTAGGATTCTGCGATAATCGTAAAAAGAGGAAAGCGACCTGGTTCCGGAAGCGCTGCCAGCACCGCTCCGGTTGTAAGTATGAAAATAACGGATACAATGGAGAGCACAGCAAGGTAGGGTCCCCAAAACCCCGAGGATCTGCTGACGGGAAGCGCCAGTGTGTTTCTGAACCAGCCGGATTCCCATATTCCCGAAAAGAACAGGCAGGAGCTGATTCCGGCAATGAGCGTAAGGAGAAGGGAACCGTTCCAGATGGCAAGCACAGTTCTCTGTTCCATGGTGAAAATTCCTGTTATACCGTGAGCGGAGAGGTACGATTCCGCATACACCATGAAAGCCAGCATGGGTGGAAGAAGAAGGTACGGGCCAACCCACTTCGTCTTGAGAAGAGTGATGATACTTTCCCTGAAATGATAGGTATTCCGGCCCTTCATGGGAGGTTCACCACCCTGTCCGCTCTTTTTACCAGAGGGGAATTGTTCTGTACAAGCACCAGCACAGAAGCCTTTTCAAGCAGAGTAATGATGATTGAAAGAGCTGAGCTGACCCTCAAAGACGACAGGTTGGCCAGTGGTTCGTCCAGAACCGCCACTGAAGGGTTTGCAAGGGCAAGTGGAGCCAGCGAAAGCATCTGAAGCTGTGAACGATTCATCTGCTTCGGGCTCTCACCTGCAGCCTCCGTAAGCTCCATCTTCTCGCACCAGCCGGCAACCTCCCTTTTAACTGTTCCTGCGGCAACCCCGCGGATGAGAGCTATCCTGCGCTCAAGCTGGTTCCTGACAGGTAAATCCGGCGCAAAATTACTGTTCTGAAAAATGAAGACAGTCTTCTCCCTGGCTCTCATGGAAGCGGGCCTGGCACCCATAATCCTTATGGAACCGCTGCCTGCAGCCCTGATACCCGCAATGGATTTGATTAGATTACTCTTGCCGCTTCCCGGTCCGCCCACAAGGGCTACAAGCTCACCACAGTCCGCTTCGATCGAGAAGTAAGGTATCCTTGGGGGATCGGAGTAACCGCCAATGGAAATATATGGAGGCATATGTTCCTTTCAAAAATCAGTCGAGATGGATAAATACCCCATGAAGGCGATTGTGACCACCCTCATGCTAACTATGATGATTGTTGGGTGTGCCGAAAAGGAAAGATACGCGGAACGTTATCTCGATTCTATCGGTCTTGCGCTTCACATGAACAGGCCCGCGGAGGTTGCCGGGGTTCTCAGGCAGGGGGCGTCTCCCCGCCATACGGTGGAATATCCTGATCTGTCGGGAATCAGCCGACTGTCATTCATCTGCAACCCTGAAGATTCCACCAAACTCTTTGAACAAATGTCCGAAGCGGAAATTCCATTCGAAGTATCAGCAGCTGCATACAGCGGTATTCCCTTGGTTGAGTACTGGCAGGAGGGAATTACCTGGCAGCCTGGCTATCATTGGACAGTGAATGGAGATAGTTGTTTTTTTGTGGCTACGGTTATCGTCAGCAACTATACCGGCAGGGAATGGTTCTCACAGAAAACAGTTATGAAAGATCTTTCAGAAAATCCCGTATGCACGGTCTCTGATACGCTGCTGATCAGGAACGGCGACATGGAACTGGGATGGTGGAACGCCGGGGGCTCCGCCCTTCCCCTTACACTGAGCTACGGATGGCCGGTGAACTCCCAGTGGAATCAGCTTGTACCCTGCGTTGTTCCGCATGCGGGCGAATTGATAACAAGTATACATGAATGGCCCCTCAGAACGGGAGACACCCTATGGATTCGACCGGAAATAGAGATAGAGATAACTGAAACCGTTCATCAGAATACGACCGGGTACGATTGCACACTCCAGATCTACAACCAGACAGATGTGTATACTGAAATCAGAATAGCGCATCCTGATAGAACTCCACGAGGAGCACTTTTTCAGCCCCTGGAAAACTTTTCTTCATTTCTTGGCCTGCAGCCTGGTGATCTGGTAATCCTTGAATACGGAATACTTTACAACTGATCGTCTTGACCGGAGGGCATTTGATTTGTTAGAATAGTCGTCCAACCCATGGAAAACGGTGCGCCCGTAGCTCAATTGGATAGAGCGCTTGGCTACGGACCAGGAGGTTCCGGGTTCAAATCCTGGCGGGCGTACCAGCAAACAGTGGAAACACCGGGGACGTAACACACTTCTTCAACTTACAAAAAGAAACCGCCTTATCAGCGCAAAAACATGGATCGCATATTTTCAAAATTGATAGCAGGTCGTGCGGTATTTCTTCAACTTACGAAAACAAGGCTCTATTTTCTTCATCGAATCAACAAGGGTGGATTTATCCTGATCGAGCCGAAACGAGTTTAAGGAAGATACTGCAGGGGCACCTATCCAATTCAAGTACATAAGGCTCTGACTCTCAGTCTATAGTTTGCGAAGTTTCTGAATCCATATGATAGACGAACGAATCCTGAGATGGAAAGAAAGAACGAGATTATTTGCAAGGAAGATGACTTGACAAGAACCATTTGGCACATATAATCGGGTCAGTGGCTGACCCAATAAGAAAGGTCAATTGGGTCAGAATGAGAGGAAGAGAGTTGAACAAGTATATCTGGGAACGACCCATGTGGCCGAAGATGATCTGGAACAGCACTGATATTCTTCAACCTCTGGGAAGGGTCAGACAACTCCAGGGAATGGTGTTTGCAAAAGCAGGTTTGCTGGGTTTTGATTTCCTTGCCAGGCAGCTTGAGAATGAGGCTATTGCTACCGCTGCCATAGAAAACACACATCTGGATCGTAGAGGATTGAGGTCTTCAATTGCCCGGCGACTAGGAATGGAAACCGCAGGTCTTGGAAGCCCGGATAGGTATGCTGATGGACTGGTTCAAATACTTATGGATGCTACGGAGAACCATACGGCTCATCTAACTTCCAGCAAGTTAAAAAGCTGGCAGGCGGCCCTTTTCCCTACAGGTTATTCCGGCCTCCAAAAGATAGTAGTTGGTGAGTGGAGAAAAGGATCTTCGCCGATGCAGGTTGTTTCCGGTCCACCTGATAAGGAAACAGTACATTTTGAGGCGCCTCCTGCGAATCGTCTTGAGGCTGAGATGCGTTCATTTCTTGACTGGTTCAACTCCTCAAAGGATACGATGGATGGTCTTGTGAGAGCGGCACAAACTCATCTATACTTTGTAACGATACATCCTTTTGAGGATGGGAACGGGCGGATTGCCCGAGCCGTTGCCGATATGGCAATAGCTCAGGATGACCGAATGGAAAAAAGATTTTTCAGTATTTCGGCGCAGATATTATCTGAACGCTCAGAGTACTACGATGTTCTTGAGAAAATGCAAAAGGGAAACGGAGACATCACAGAATGGTTGGTTTGGTTTTTTGCATGTATGCAAAGAGCGCTTGTTTCAGCAATGTGTGAGATTGAAAGAGCAGGAGAAAGGGCAGAGCTCTGGCTGAGTTTAGCTGAAATCTCTCTGAATTCCAGGCAGAAAAAGGTTATTAACAAGCTCTCTGACAAAGGGCGAGGGGGTTTTAGGGGAGGACTGACTAATCGTAAGTACAGGAGTATGGTAAAAACCTCAAGGGAAACCGCGAAAAGAGATATTGCAGACCTTCTTAAAAAAGGTGTTCTTCAGAAAAATCCTGGTGAAGGCCGTAGCGTAAACTATTCTCTTATTTGGCCAACACATTCATAGAAGGGATTTAATCTAAGAGATCTATTCTTCAACTGGGGTGTACCACATTTCTTCAACTTACGAAAAGTAGTCAGTTCAAGATCATTAACTTGGCTTATTGGATTAACTGCATTAATTGTGCTGGATTCCATGTATCTTTGCAGCACTTGAGAGGGGGCATATCGTTGACTTTCGATGAACAAGGAACCTGTTATCACCGACCCACGGTTGAGAGCTGACCTCAGAGATGCATCGAGTGCTCTCGGAAGGAAGACCAGTGTAGTCTGTAAAGGGTGGTCAGGCACTCCCAGATGGAGTTCGAACTTTCGCCCGTTGGGGTCGCCAGATGCTACTGTGTATCAGTTCCCGTAGTACAGGGTCTTCAGCTCTCCCCAGGTCGATATCTCGAGCGCCATTCCCGACTCGGTTATGGAGAAGTTGTCTACCGTCGAGGACGTGAATCCCACGTGAGGAAGACCGTCTCCGTCTTCGTAGAGACCTGGCAGGTAGACGTACGATCCCTCCGCGATGTTCGCTGTGCCTATCCCCGGAACCGGCTGACCGTCGACCTCGATGGTGATGGAGCCCCCCGTTTTCTCGAATTTCCAGTGGAGCCAGGTGCCTGGCTTATTGGAGCCGTCTGGTCCGTAGGAGAAGGTGGTGATTCCGTTACCCCATCTCTGTGCTATGAACAGTTTGCCGTACATGGAGTAACCGAAGATGATCCCCACGCTCGAGGGACCGTTCTCTGGTCCTATTGCGATGCCGTGCAACATGTCGTTCAACACGATGTAATTGAGACGTATGTCCACTTCGATCACCCAGTCACCGCTGTAGTCCGAAACTGTTTTAACCCAGTCGGCGGGATCTTCTCTGTCGAGATTCAGGAAGCCTCCGGATTCTGTGATGTCACCGTTGACGTCCCAGTACTGAGGATCGATGATGCCATCCTCGAAGTCATCCGAGAACCAGTTGTCCTGACCAATTGCGACACCTGCGAAACTTGCGCACAGGATCAATGCGAGCAATATCCTCATGACCATTGCCGTTCCCCCCTCAGTCAATCTGAACTACTACAACCAATGTGGAATAAATAGCACAGGAAAGACTCACGGTCAATCCGTGCGGGTACAGACCCGACCGATCGGTAGTTGACAGGGATTCTCGGGGGGAGCATAAGACCTTTTCCGACATGCTTCAATTCTTTTCTGCTTCTCGCTCTTCTGATGCTCTACCCGGTTGCCACTCTCGTGCAGCGGAGCGTCGTCTTCGGGACGCCATTCGACTCGGAGACGAGCAATAGGAAACTGGATTTTCCACAATCCCCTACCTGCTCCCAAAGCAGCTTCCTCTTCGGTTGGTGCTTTCGGTAAAATGCCCTGGCGGCGTTCCCTTCCCCTCCATGCCTGACTGTAGGCTGACTTGAACCTGAAACTGAGATGTTGGTTCAATTACTTTGCACTGGTCGAAGTTAAGAATGTTTTCGAGGAGCTTGACATGTGGATACGAAGACACCTTCGTAACATACTGTGGCGACAGTGGAAACGGCCTCGGTACCGTGTGAAGAAACTGATGAACAGAGGAGTTAGCCGGAAAAAGGCGAGGCGGTAGCTGTGAAACTACCGCCTACCCGATTCCATCATACTGGTTAGAAGCATTTCTGCTGGTAACCGGGTAATGGCAAGTGTGACGCACTTCCTTGTCAGTAAGCTCAAGCTTACGGTGAATGAGAAGAAAAGCAAGGTGGTTCCGGTGAGTGAGTGCAGTTACCTTGGCTTTATCTTTGTAAGAGGTAAAATTCGATGGAGTGACAAAGCCTTCCTTGAATTCAAGAGGCGGGTACGCCTTTTGACAGGAAGAAGCTGGGGAGTCTCCATGGAATATCGCTATAGAAAGCTGGCAGAATATGTGGGGGGCTGGAGGAGAAAAACCTCCGGCTACTCGATTGGCGCATCTATCTTCTCTGCTGCTATGTTCTGATCCTGTTTACGTTTCCGGTTTTCGTCTCGACGACGGCTTTTCTTGATTTTTGGATCCGATTTCCTGTGAACCCGGTTACTACTGTTCCCTGTTCTCTTGACCCTGCCGTTCCTGCTCGTCAACAATGATTGGTCTCTTCCTGATTAAGTATGCAGAGGGGTTGCATGCAGTTCGATGCCGAGCGCATGAAGAACTTTAAGGATTGTGTCAAAGCTAGGCGTACGTTCACCCGATAAGGCTTTGTATAGACTTTCTCGTGATAGGCCAGCATCAAGTGCCACCTGTGTCATGCCTTTGGCTCTGGCGATATCGCCTAGTGCTTTTGCTATTAATGACGCATCTCCTTTTGCCTCTTCAAAACTTGCTTCCAGATAAGCTGCGATTTCTTCGGGTGTCCGGAGATGTTCGGCCACATCGTATCGAGTCGTTTTCGTCTTGTTCATATCATTCCTCCTATAGGTTGCGCGCAAGGCGCAATGCTGTCTCAATGTCCCTCCTTTGGGTCCGCTTATCACCACCTGCCAGCAGTATTATCACAGCTCGACCCTGCTTCCTGAAGTAGACTCGGTATCCGGGGCCATAGTCGATCCGCATCTCTGATACCCCTTCGCCCACCGGTTTGGTGTCTCCTGCATGTCCGGTGGCAAAACGTTCGATTCTCGCTTGGACACGGGCACGTGCATGTATGTCACGCAGATTGTCAATCCACTTGGCAAACTTCTCCGTTTTGCGAATCTCAATCATATTCATACTGTAGCCTACAGGCTACGCATTGTCAAGGTTTGAATTGAGCATCCTATTCCTGCGGCCAACGAATAAGGATTCGTAGCGCACTTGGTGCGCTGCAATCCTGTGTTGAATTAAGTGCTTATTGTATTTTATATCATGAAAGCAATAAACCACTGAAGGTAATGGCGTGAATCAGAAAGAGTTCGGCAGCCACTTCGCTTCGGGCTACGCCCTCCGCTCCGTGGCTGCCGAGAACACAGGGCAGAATCCCACCTTAAACAACACCGTTTTCTGTCTTGACAATCCAGGCCACCTTATTCGGGCCAGGACGCATTATGAAGATTAAGCATCTGAATAAATACTTCACTCCATATTGAGAGTGAATCCTCCTCAAGAGTAATACACTCATTGCTATTATGCAGCTGGTACATTATGTAACTACTACATAATTACTAAGGGGGTGCAATATGAGATTGAGATTTCTGAACAGATACGATGAGCTGAAAAGGCTTGAAAATTCCTTTAATGGAAGATCATCTTCTTTCGTCTGTCTGTACGGTAGAAGAAGGTGCGGGAAAACACGGCTCCTTATGGAAGCACTGAAAGATACTACTCATGTCTATTATTCCGGAGCAAGACGTGAGCGGAGGGTGCAACTCTCCGTAATTGCGAGAGATATGTCAAGACTTTTGCCTGGATTCGACAGTGTAGAATATCCCGGCTGGGATGAACTGCTTCAGAGATGGTGCAGTGATGCTCCTTCTGGTGCGGTTCTTGTGCTTGATGAGTTTCCATGGATCGTTGAACAGGCTCCGGAGTTACCCGGAATTCTTCAGAAGTACATTGACCATGATCATGCGAATACAAGACATTTTGCAGTATGCGGATCATCTCAAAGAATGATGACGGGACTCCTGCTTGATGCCGCAGCACCGCTTTACGGCAGAGCTACTGAACTGATCAGACTCACTCCTATCCATATTGAGTATTTGGTTGATGCACTGCACACATCAACCTCGATGCAATCACTTGATAACTGGGCAGTATGGGGTGGGGTGCCAAGATATTGGGAGATTGCTGCAGACTACGATAACCTGTGGCAGGCAGTTTTAGAAACAGTTCTGGACCCGCTGGGAGTATTTCACAGAGAACCGGAAAGACTTCTTCAAGATGATATGAGAGACATAGTTCAGCCGCTGTCCATATTGTCATTGATTGGAAGAGGCTCGCACAGAATATCTGAAATAGCCGGAAGACTGGGTAAGCAGGCTACATCGATCTCGAGACCCATCTCAAGGCTTCAGGAACTGGATTATATTGAACGGCGCATACCATTCGGGCAGTCTCCTCAGAAATCAAAACTCAGTTACTATATTATTAAGGATTCATTTCTTCGTTTCTGGTTCCGTTTTGTTGAACCAGAAATGTCTCTGCTTGAATCCGGTGGCAAGGAATTTGTTCTGAAATCCATCATATCGTCCTGGAATCAGTTCCTGGGTCACATATGGGAAGATCTTGTCAGAGCAACTGTACCCCGGATGATCATCGATGAATTGCATTGGGGACCTGCCTCGGGCTGGTGGTCAGGAAGAAGAGATCGCGGTATCGAACTGGATATTGTATCAGCAAGCTCTGAAAGAAAAGGAGAACTGCTGATCGGAGAGGCTAAACTCCATGTTTCACCTGATGAGGTCGAACCACTGATAAGAAAGCTCCGAAACAAGGTGGAACGTACTCCGCTATTCTCAGATGCAGAGAACATAAGGTACCGATTGTTCGTTCCTGATGATGATATCAATCATCCTGAAGTCATTTCAGGGAAACACGTTATCATCACTTGATTATTACTGTTCTTCCGGGTGTTCGCTGAATATCGTCTTGGTATGGGATTTCTTTTTCGATACAAAATCCTATGTGCGCCGAAACTGGAATTTCTGAATTCGGCACCCCTTAGTAGACACTTATCGAACTATTGAGAAAGATTGCTTCCCTTTTGATAAGCTGTAAGCTGGTGTTTCAAACTTTTGAATTCTTTGGCTTTACCTTCGCCTGCAGACCAGCGCTTGATCTCCTCAATATCGATCTCGTTGCTAAGGGTAACCATAAACGCCTGCTCGAGGCACTCAGTATCACCTGTATGGTAGAACCATGACAGCCTGTCTTTCACACAATCAGTGGGCGAAAGCATGCGCAGAGTTCCTGTAACTGTGGTCACTTCATTGAAATCAGTAATGGGTTCGTTCCCTATCCCAAGTGGTCCAGGCGGAAAGTCCACTAGAAGTTCAGATTCCGGATGTTTGAAGTACCGGTTTTCTTCTGAAAATCCAATGTTCCTCATGCACCTTGCAACAGCGTTTCTGGATGAAATACCAGTCTCGATGAAATCAAGATCCATTGATACATACTTGTCAGAACTATATATGGACACGCATGAACCACCACTAAGCACAACTGCTATTCCACTTTGTTCAAGCTGTGTGGCAACATATGCAGCGAACTCGATTCGACTCATCTCTGAAACAGATTTCACAGAGTCTTCCCCTTGCGCCTGGGTCTGCTCCTGTAGATTGTCAGTTTCTTAATTTCCTCCTCAGGAAGAAATTGAATTGCCTTTTTAAGAAGAATCCGCAGCTCATCAAGCAGGGGGTATCTCGGGTTGAAGCGGTATAATCTGGTTCTTCCGATTTTTCTGCTAATAAGCACTCCGCCGGCATCAAACTTCTCCAACTGCTTTTGTATGCCGAAGATACTTCTCTGGTAATAATCAGAGATTTCTTTTGCATACCCCTCTCCCCTTGCAGTAAGGAAGAGAAGAACTCTCTCTGCATCCTCCGAGACGAATAACGACCCTAAAAGCATAATCCCTCATTACCAATTTATATGGTTACTGTACCAACTTCATTGGTAATATAACCAATACAGTTGATCCGGCAAAAGGAATTGTGGTACTCCGTATTGGATACTTTTCAAGCTTCGGAGCGCAAAATCATATTGCGACCTTCGGACGCGCTCCTAGTGTATTCTGACGGCAGAGCCTGTAAAATTCCAAACTCCAGCATGAATATTGCCCATAATCCTGATGATTTCAAGGAATTGTCGGGCTACTCATCCTTTATTCAACTCAATTTCTCTCATGTGAACAAGAAGCTATTTCAGCAATCTATAATAATGATACACTAAACTATTGTTTCACTGTCGACTGAAATAATGGGGACGGAGGTGATTAGAATTTCTAATTACCTCCGTCCCCAATTATTACACAGCATCCAGTTCCATGCAGGAACAAAGCTGACTATGCCGCCTTCTACCGGAATACTCTCCCGAAACCGATTGGTGATTATCAGCGACTCTGTCAATCCCAGTTCCACCATTGCCTCAGAGAGTGCGCGAAGTTCACGATTAAGGACTTCTTGCCCGGATATGTCGGCACAGACCTGAATCAACTCTGTTGCTCCTCCATGTACAGTGTCTCCCACAACGAAGTCCACTTCATGTCCGGCTTCAGTCACATAATAAGAAATCATCCCTTCCCTGCGGGTTGGAAGGCGTCTGCGCAACTCAAGATAAACAGCAGTCTCAAGTCGAGCTCCCAAATTTGATGCTACGGCAGGCATTACTGCAAAGGCAAGCCCCGGATCAACCGCATAGATCTTCCTTGGATTAGACTCGCGAACCCGAAGCGATCTGTGAAACTTCGGGACAGTAAAAAGCAGAAACGCATCGATGAAAAAATCAAGCAGGCTGTAAAGAGTATCCTTTCCGACCGCGATTCCCAGTGTTTTCAGGTAATTGGCCTGCTTGTTAACAGATACGAGAGTTCCCGACGATTGGAGCAAAGCAAGCGAAAAATACCGCACAGCATGCATGTTTCTCACTTCGTGTCGTTCGATGATATCTCTTAGAAGTACCAGTTCTACGTAATCCTGCAGCACTTGGATTCTCTGAGATTCTTCCAGGAACTGGACATCCGGGAAGCCACCAATACGAAGGTATTCATCGAATGCTGCTTCCAGCTTCGACCTGAGTCTGGGTCCAGGAGTACTCTGAGGTATTTGAATTCCTCTGTGAAGCAGGGCTTCACTGAAGCTGAATGGAAGCACTTCCACAGAATAACCCCTGCCCCGGAACTCTGTAGCAACCTCCGTTGAGAGCATCCTTGCCGAAGAACCAGTAATGTACAGATTGGTTTCCTCTGTATCCAGCACCCTCCGCGCGAAGCGGGACCATCCATCCACAATCTGGATCTCATCAAAGAACAGGTACGATTTCCCCGATCTGGCACCGGGATTTATTCTGAAGAAAGCCTCCAGAACTCGATCGAGTATTCCCGATTCAAGAGGTTGCAATCTGTCATCCTCGAAGTTCAGATAGAGGATATGTCCGGGATCGACACCAGAATCAATCAACCGTCGAATCTCCTGAAACAGCAGGCACGTCTTCCCGGACCGACGCATCCCGATTATCACTGAAGCCATCTTCTTTACAGGAGAGAATCGAATTGTCCGGGGAGTTAACTCAGGAAGAGATCTTTCACGGAACCCGGCTATCAGTTGTTCCAGCATTTTTGCATGTTTCCTTTCGCTAAGGAAATATTATGCAATTTGTGTCCTTCTGTCAAGGGTACAATGATAAATAATGGGGACGGAGGTAATCAGAAATTCTAATTACCTCCGTCCCCAATTATTATTATATCCAGATATGTGGTTCCTTATGCCGATGCCGCATTCTCGGACAGCCTAGTTCGACCGCGAGAGCGGCGCAACCTTCGGCATTGCCAGTGACTCGAAGTCGGCGTAGGAAAGCTGGACAAGTTCGCTGTGGGAACCCGCGTTGAACGCAATCTCCTCATCCTCCGTCAGCTCGAGAGCCACGAACACATCTATGCCGTAGATGTTCCCGAAGGGGGGCATGGCGCCGAGTTCGCATCCGGGGAAGGCCTCGATGAATTCGTTCTCGACCGCGATCTCAACCTCCGTTCCGCCAGCCGCCTTGCTCAGCATCTCGAGGTCCAGCATTCGCTGGGCGGGGATGACAGCCATGGCCAGCTTGCCGTCGATCTTGACCATTACTGTCTTGGCCAGATCCCTGCCCTTGATATGCGCGGAAGCTGCGATCTCCTGGGCTGTGAACGCAGGGGAGTGACGGATTGTAATGTACTTTACTCCGTTCGAATCGAGGAAGTCCCTCAGTTTTTCAACCGGCATGATTAGCCTCCCTTATCCTGCCTGGAGTACGGACGTCCAGGGTTCGAGTTGAGCCTTGCTCATCAGTTCATCATAACCGATAAGCGGAGCGATAGAAAACTTGATTTTACTTCATCAGGCAACGTAGCCCTGAAAATCCTGCAGTACTTTCCATCAAACCGTATTTCCAGCCTGATATAAGAATACCGAGAATAATCCTGCCCTGTCAAGGAATAAATAGATGGCTTTCATGCGACGTTGTGTTACGCGTTAGGGGATTGGAATCAAGTCGAGCACAATCATTCATGAGCCCGATCTGTGACGACTGTCAGCCGTTTATGCCGAAATCTGGGCCAAGGATGGTTATCTCATCATCTTCCGGGGGTTTGCGCGGTTTGTCAGGTGGAGGCTCCGGAGAGACATCGCTTTCAATCACACTTTCTGAAAGCCTCAGGTTCTGGATAGTCTCCTTTAACTGCTGAATTAATGATTTGTCGATCTTACTCTTCCTGAAGAAACCTCCCTCCACTTCAGTCAGAAGATTTTCCAGTACAGGGAGCTCGGAGGTTCCTCCGTATCTGTTGATGATTCGAAAAGCTCCCGAGATAAGGTTATGGTGTTCGAAAAGTATGCTGGAAGGACCATCCTGGAGGCTCCTGGAAAGAAAACTGATGACTGTTTTGTGCTTGCCAAGTATGCTGAATGACTCCATAATTTCGATTCTGATATCACTGTTTTTGCGGAAGGCCTCAGTTATCCTGGGAATGAAAGCCGGATTGCGCATGGCCTGTTTGGTGAGGATGTTAAGAGCTATCTCCGCAACTTCCTTTGACTTATCAATGATGAGGGACATAGAAAGGCTTTCCGCCGTTGTCGTGGATACTTTAGTGAGGGCCAGAAGACATTCTCGCCTGATCCTTGGATCAGGAACTTTGCAGAGTTCCGCTAGAATGTTCTCGCTGGAGGGAGAGCTGAGATCACGAAGAACCTGTATCATGTTTCTGGCTTTGTACCATTCCGTGTCCGGCAGGAGATAGGTGCCTCCACCCACCTTTGAATTGAAGGCCGTTACTGTCTCAGTGAGTCTTTCATGGATTGCAGAGAGCCCTCTTTCGCCCATTTTAAGGAGCATACGGAAGGCTTTTGATCTGAGCCTTCTGCTGTCATCGTGAAAAATATTCACCAGCTGAGACACGAGGTTATCCGGGGGAGTTATCATCGCAAGGTTGCTGGCCTCCCTGGAAACGATCTCATCATCGGATAGTATATTCTGAACAAGGGCTTCTGCCGCATTTATAGTATCCATCTTTCTCTGGGCTTCCGCCAGAGACCGCTTCCTGGCAGCTTCCAGTTCAGTCCTTGAGTACCGCATCGATTCCAGATTATGAAGAATTTTCCCCGCTTCAAGGGCTATAGTCATCATACCCCTGGCAAGAAGCGCTTCCATAAGGGAAGCTGTGAGGATTACCCCCCTGTACAGAACATCCGGATCCTGTTCGCGCTTCAGAAGCATGGAGACATTCTCGATTATCTGTATTGTCGAGTTTTCTTTTCCCCGCTCCACGGCAAGGAGAGCCATGTCCTGCAGCTTGCCCACTGTCCTGTGCCTTGTGTCAGGGTCAGGTGAGGGAAGGCTTGCCAGAAGCCTGTCTATAATCTTGCGGACAGCCTTCCATGCCATTCCTCTCTGAATTACACGGTTTGAAAGAAGCCCCTTTTCAAGGAGGGTGGGATCAAGGGCAAATACGAACCTGGCTATCATCCCTCTCTGTTCCTCCCTGTTTTCCCTCGCGGCCGCAAGAACGGATTTAAGGGCATCACCGATCTTGCTGCCTGGAAGGGAATCTATGCTTTCTCCCCTTTCAAGCCTGTCTATCAGCTCGGAGAAGATGGCGTCCTCAATGGTGACTTCTCCCCGAGCCAGAGTCTGACCTGCCTCCTCGCCTTCTGACATAAGCTGGTAATGGAATCGGTTTACGGTAATGGAATCCAATCCCCTGAGTTCAAGAAGCCTGTCCATACCGCCGTGTTCCGAAATGTATGCGGCGGGTCTGTTGAATATTCTTGAGAAGGTTTTCACATCTTTAGCTGTTACTCTATGATCGAAGGTCAGGCTTCTCATATTCCGTTCTGTGAAAGCTCTGATAAACCCGCTGATACTGGTGTTCTTTCTTGCCACGCTTATATCGTTAACCATAACGGTATCACCCACTACCGAAAGAGTCACCTGTTCATTATCTTTATTATCAAATTTTGAAAGGGTGTTAAGAAAGGATTCTGCTGAGGGGTCTATTGATGGGTGTCCCGAGGGAAACATCTGAAGGACTTTTACGAGAAGTTCAAGCCTTTTCACAAGGTTTTCAGCGTTTCTCTGGGCTACAGCCAACGACATCTGACCGGACCCCATATGAACCCGGAGATTGTTTCCCGAAGCGAAGTTCTCCAGAGCCGCCTGACTGAAAGTGAATTGCCAGATTCCGGGAGTTTTCTCAATGAAGTCAAATTCGGCAAGAATATCTTTCATGAATTTACGTAACTCTACCGGGAAGGAAGTGAGAGTTAGCCTGAAAGTAGGATCACCTTTTCCCGCCCCCTTGAGTATGGTCAGCGCAATGTCCGCGCCCGTGCAGTCCAGATCCGATTCGGGATCGAGAAGATCATCCTCTATAAGCACGAAAATAACCTCGATAAGTAACGATATCTTTGCTATGACATATTTTCTTGAACCTGAAGGAACGTGGTTGTAAAGGTTCCATACCTCTTCGAGTTTCGTTTTTGAGAACCAGCTATCCAGACCGCCCCAGTCCCAGTCCGGAGAGCTTTTTTTAAGGAGAGGCCAGTCTATGAATGAAAGGAATGTTATACCGGCCTCAATACGCTGGCAGGCATCTACGATAATCGAACCCAGAACTTTGCCGATTTCGTTCGATTTATACCCGGAGACGAATTTGGCGAGAGCTTCGACTCGATCCTCGGGGGTTTCCTGTGAAGAAACCGCAGTTGCCAGCCTTGCCGCTACCCTGCTCGCATCCTTCATATTTTTCATTTCCCGCTCCTATCAGCTGAGTATACGCCTGTACGATAAACAAAATGTATAAATCAGGCCAACGCCGGAAAAGGAACAGTCTGAAATACGCAGGCTAATCCCTGTCCGAAATGGCGGTTATGAGCTTCTCAGCACAGAAAGCCCGGGGCTAACCTTCTTGCTGGTTGTAGCTGTCTCAACTCCGGTTGAATCAGGATCAGGCTGTTCCTCTATCCGTACGAACTTGCCCGTCGCGGTCGCCATGATCTGATCGTTCTGTGATATCTCGGCCTTCAGAAGGTGAAGTTTCGAAGAGGATCGAGTGATCCATGCCCGGACGGTAACTGACAGGCAGCATGCTACAGGATGCAGGAACCTGATATTCAATTCGGCAGTTACAGCATGAATGCCGTGCGCAAACATGCAATTCGTCATCGCCCCGTCGAGAAGAGTAGATGTAATCCCGCCGTGCAGCACATTGCGATATCCCTCGAAGGCCTGATTACAATCAAACGTCGCTTCCACGCTACCATCGGGAAGACTTTTGAAGCTCAGGCCGAGTCCGTGTTCGTTCAGGGAACTGCACACGACGCAGTTCGCGTGAGCAGGCGATCGAACTTTCATCAGTTCTTTTCCCATCGGGCTGGTGGCAGCAGAAGTTCGTATCCGGTTTCAGTACCACTCATCAACAATCGTAACTCACTCCTTTGTTCCGGCAGCATCTGAATCTCTTCTGATAAGGGAATAAGTGGCTTCCCAGATTCCGGAAATAGCGATTGAAGCCGGAGAGGAAGGATCAAACGCATTTACCGGAAGACCCTTTGACATGGACCGTGTAACGTTGGGATCGTAGGGTATTCTGCCCAGCAGAGGGATACCATCCTGTTCACAGAACTCCTCTATTTCCCGGGTTTTGCCTGGGTTGATGTCGCTTCGGTTAATGCATACCGCGGATGTAACTCCGAAGTGTCTTACAGTTGCAAGAATACGGGAGAGGTCATGAATTGCCGATACACCGGGTTCCGTAGATATAATGGCAAGATCAGCCCCAGCGCACGCGGCTATTACGGGACAGCCTATTCCCGGAGGGCCGTCAACCAGAAGGATGGATTCACCGATTTCTCTGGATTTATTGACTGCCGCATTTTTGACGGTTGTAACGAGTTTGCCTGAATTCTCCTCGCCTGCCTTCATTTCAGCATGGTAAAGAGTACCATAGACAGATCTGGACACAAACCAGGCACCCGCAGTTGTTCTTGCGCTTGTTATAGCATTCTCAGGACATTGGTAGACGCACGAGTTGCACCCTTCGCAGGAGATTCTGTCGATCCTGTAGCTGTTTTCGGAAGAATCCGGGGGAATCACTGCAGTGAACCTGCAAACATCATAGCACCTGCCGCAGCCGGTACACTTCTCATTGTCGATACGGGCCTTGTATCCCCCGATAAAGGGGAATTCTTCCAGTTTCGCAGGTTTTAGCAGTATTTCCAGATTCGCGGCGTCAACATCCGCATCCGCCAGAACAAGCCTGTGCAGATCTGCAGCCTTATGAGCAAGAGCAGCCGTAAGAGATGTTTTCCCCGTTCCGCCCTTTCCGCTGAGAATAACGATCTGCTTCACTTCATTACCTCTTCCCTGACAGCCGCCAGAATATCCAGGAAAACTTTCTTGTATTCGGGAAGTCCGCTCAGTAGAGGAATTCCCTCGGAAAGCATCTCTGCAATTCTTCTATCCATGGGTATTTTTGCCAGAACGGGCAGATTTGCGGTTTGGCAGTACTTCTCAACGTCGTTGTTGCCGATTCCGTCACGGTTGATGATAACACCGGCAGAAATCTTCAACTGGTTGACTACCACATCCACAGCTGCCTTGAGGTCATGAAGCCCGAACGGAGTCGGTTCCGTTACAAGAATAACGTAATCACTTCTACTGACTGCTTCGACTACCGGACAGGATGTTCCGGGGGAAGAGTCAATAATGACGGTGGAACTGCCCAGGTACTCGTTGAGCAGGGATGAAATGACGGGAACGGGCATGGCCTGTCCTATATTGAGAATTCCTCTTGCAAAGTTAATAGAACCGTCCGTTCCGCCCTCTATTCTACCTGTTACATGGGTTATCTCGCCGATGGCATTTTCCGGACAGACAAGACCGCAGCTTCCGCAGCCGTGGCAGAGGTCGCGGAAAACAAGCACTTTATCTCCTGCGACAGCTATAGCGTTCCATACACATACCTCGGCACATCTGCCGCAGTAGGTACATTTATCAAGATCGACTTCCGGAACCAGCACTCCGGTATCTCTACCGGAGGAGTAGTCTATGTCAAGGAACAGCCCCGAATTAGGTTCCTCCACGTCGCAGTCAAGGAGCATAGGTTTTTCAGATGACAGATCAGCGGCGGCCATAGCAAGGCTTACCGCTACTGTTGTCTTGCCTGTGCCGCCTTTACCGCTTGCTACAGCGATAACCATGTCAGCGGTTTACTCGCGGGTCATTCTTGTCCCGCATTTGGAACAGGTCAGGCTGTTACACGGCTGGCCAACTTGATGCTTCTGCTTGTGTCCGCAGCCGGGACAGACGCAGTCGCCGCCGGGCCCTGCTGCGTATGGTCCTCCGCCACGACCTCTGCCGCCTGAGGGATTCCTACCCTGTCCTCTTCCTCCTCCGATGTACATAAATTCGTCCTCCCTGCTACTCTTTCTTTCTGTCCGGGAGCTTGACTATTACCTCATCAAGCTTCGCAAGAAGAGCTGCGGCCTCTTCCCTGAGGCGCTCTACGGGTTTATGCTCATAGCCGTCATGGGCATGTTCTATGCTCTCGCGGCATGGCGAAGCCGCTGAAAGGCTGCCTGCTGCATAATTGTTCACAGCATTTCTCACTGTGCCTGCAGCGCCTGTAGAGCAGCTTATCCCGTAGTTCTCAAATATGGATATAGCTCTTCTACCCATACCTCCGGCAAGCATTACGTCGGCATCAAGCTCCTTTATGAAGGAAGGTACCTGCCCGGGGGAATGACCGTTAAAGTAAGGGTTTTCTACCGATTCCACATTGATGATCTCGTTTTCTTCGAGATCGACTATTGTAAAGTAGGGGCACCTTCCGAAATGATGGCTTACCGAGCTGTCAAGTTTTCTATTGCTGTCCGATGACACGACAATTTTCATTAGATCTCTTCCCCCTTGATTCTATCCAGCTGCTGGAGGATCTCAGCAATCTGGCCTCGCAGATCCCGGAGCCTTGCGGATAGTATTTCCAGTTCATTCTCTTTATCACCAATGTTTTCCGAAGGACCTGACGCGTTTCCTGCCATTCCGGAATGGGAATCGGCATTCGCTGTCCCCATCATAGGGAGTTCTCCCCGGTTGAAAGCCTCAACGGTTTCCCTGACTGTTCCTCCTGTGGCGGTATAGCAGGGCACGGAACCTGCGCTGAGTACTTCGTACGCGTTGGGGCCGATACTTGAAGATATCACTGATCCGGGGTTCTTTTTCAGAACGAACTGCGCCGCCTGTATGCCGGCTCCGCTGCTCTGGTTCAGAGCCGGGTTATCGAAGCTCTCGCTGCTGAAATCCTTGGTATCCACCAGAAGGTAGAACTCCGTTCTGCCGAATACAGTACTGATTGCATCATCAACGCTTTTTCCGGTTGAACTTACGATTACTTTCATCGATTATTCCTTTTCTGTTTTCCTTTTCATAAGTTGATTCACGCGACAGGTGATCTGTTCGATAGTGTCCGCTACAAACTGAACCTGTCTTTTCAGTGAATCTGTTTCAGTGGGTTCCTGGACGTAAACGGGGACGTCATACTGTGGATACCTGCGCCGACCAGTTTCGTAGTATCTGTTCCTGAAGCCTCTACCGCCGCCACCTCTCCTTTCGAAGGAACCGTACCCTCCTCCGCGGCCCGGAGCGGTTGCGTATCCAGCAGCCGGATATCCGGCGCATCTTCCCATAGCTCTTCCGGTCAGGGGTCCTTCTCCCCTGGGACCTGTTCCATTTCCTGCCGGCATGATAACTCCTTTCTCTTGTTAAGTTTTCTTGTCGTTACTGTGATGCAGTTCCATATGATTCCTGTACTCGCTGAAGAAGCGGTGCAGTATCCTGTCGGTTTCCTCAAGGTCTCTCATCCACATCAGGAGGTATCCATCACCTGCGGTTGAGAGAGTGTAAACCCTTCTTGCGGGGCCTGAATCACCCTCGGCCCACCTTGAAGTTGCAAAACCCCTGTTTTCAAGGCTTCTTAGGATACGATAGATAGTGCTTGAATCCGCGGGGTTTTCGGTGAAACCGAATTTTCCGAGGTTCTCAAGTAATTCGTAACCGTACGATTCCCCACCATGGAGCAGAAGCAGAAGGCAGGGCTCAAGGAACCTGTTTATCCTTCTGCCGCAGCGATTCTGAACTCTCCCTCTTCTTCTTCCGGGCATTGTGCCTCCTTCATCTATATGCAACCTGCACCTAGATGATAACAGCAGTATCCGTATTGTCAAGTGTGGATTGTACCTTCCATACTCATGATTGCATATTCAGTCCGTTCTGTAACCTCCGGAATAATCTGACGGATTGATTGAAGAAAGATGTTCACAGATAACAGGGCTCCTTTCAAAACAGACCTGCTCCTTCTGCTTACTGCGGCCATTTGGGGCTTCGGCTTTGTAGCCCAGAGGGCAGGTATGGAGTACATCGGTCCGTTCCTGTTCAACGCTATCAGGTTCGCTCTGGGCGCGGCAGTGCTTCTGCCTTTGGTTCTCGTCTCCGGAAAAAAGAAGCGCGCTCAGCGTGCTCCGCTTAAGTATGGCGTACTCGCCGGGCTGATCCTCTTTGCGGGGGCATCCCTGCAGCAGGTGGGGCTTGTCTATACAACCGCGGGAAACGCCGGTTTTGTAACCGGCCTGTACGTGGTCATCGTTCCCGTTCTGGGCCTGTTCTCAAGACAGTCCTGCGGAAAAAGAACATGGGCCGGAGCTGTTCTGGCCGTCTCCGGCATGTTCCTTCTTACGACAGCGGGTTCATCCCGTATGCTTTCGGGAGATGTGATCGTTTTCGCAGGGGCGATATTCTGGGCTGTTCACATACAGCTTATCTCAAGGCTGATGAAGCAGTACGAAGCTCTTCCTCTGGCTGCAGTGCAGTTCGTAAGCTGCTCGCTTCTGAGTGCCGCCTTTGCGCTTCTTACGGAGAAGCTGTCATTGAGCGGTATTCGCATGGCCGCCGTTCCCATTCTTTACGGCGGGATGGTATCGGTTGGAATAGCATATACACTGCAGATTATAGCCCAGAAACGGGCGCAACCGGCCCATGCTGCGATAATTATGAGCTTTGAAGCTGTTTTCGCCCTGATCGGCGGATGGATCATGCTTGCAGAGCCGGTAACTATCCAGGGGACAGCAGGCGGCGTTCTTATGTTAACAGCTATGATTTTATCGGCCCGGACTAAGGCGCGAAGGTCCGCAGGGTTGTGAGAATATGCTCTGTATGTATATACTAACTATAAGGCGATTTTCCGGGAGAACGATATGCCACCAATCAAAGATGCCAGCAGAGAACCAGACCTTATCAGGGAACTCAAGGATAAGCTCCATCTCTGCGGATCAACCCTCAGGACAATACTGCGCCTGAGTGATAATATTGTTCTTGTGCTGGATAAAAACGGTATAATAATTGAGGCAAGCGATCAGATTGAAGATATCATGGGAATTCCTCTCAAGGATATCATCGGAAAGATATCCTGGGAAATTTTGATTCCAGATGAAGATATAAAGCGTGTTTCCGGCTATTTCCATGATAGAGCAAAGGGAACAGGCAATCCCCCGTCAACATATACACTGAGAGTGAAAACCCCCGGGACGGAATCCCGTTTCATGCGAGTGAACGTGGCTTTTATCCCTGCAACTGAAGACAGAGTTATTGTGCTGAAGGACTTATCCCAGGTTGTACATGAACAGCGGAAAACGGCGGAGACGGAAGAGCGGTACCGCACTGTAGTAGAGAATACAAAGGATGGGATCCTTATATGCGGCGAAGACAGAATTCTCTTTGCGAATAACAGTTTCTGCAGGATGACAGGTCTTTCCAGAGAAGAGATCTACACCTTCTTGCCTGTGAATTTATTCCATGAAGCTGAGAGGGACAAGATAGAATCCCTTTTTCTGAAATCCGGGAACGAAGCAATAAAAGCATCGGTATTTGAAACCCTCATAAAAAAGAGGAAAGGATTCCTGTCCGTTGAGCTCTCCTCAACACCCATGATTTATAGAGATACAGAGGTTCTTCTAGCTTCGGTAAGGGACCTTACAGAGCGGAAAGAGACGGAGAAGAAACTCAGGGAAAGCCATAAGCTCATGAAAGCTATAGTAGACAATTCTCCGGTTGGCATCTCCGTGCGTGACAGGAATGGAACCCTCCTTATGGCCAATGCTTCATGGCGCAACATCTGGAAAAACAGCATTGAAGACACGAAGGGGAAAATGGCTCCCCGTTCCGAACTGCGCATGGACAGTAAGGATACCTACCTGGGAAAATACATTGATGATGTTGAGGAAATCTACAGAAAGGGCGGGGAGCTGTACATTCCGAAGCTGAAAATCCCCAATCCCACTCCCGGTGGAGCAGAGTTTATCTCCCATCACTTCTACGCTCTGAAGGATGACAATGCTGAAGTGGATAAAGTGGTTATCCTCACACTTGATCTTACGGAATCGCTTAAAGCAAAAGTAGAATTGAAGGAAACCAGGAATCAGTACAGAGAACTGACCGAAAACATACCTACGGCCATATACAGAACTACAACGGAGTCGGGAGGTAAAATAGTCTTCTACAATCCCGAGATGCAAAGGATGTTCTTTGGAGAAGAAACCGGTGATTTTGACGAAGTTTCTGTTAAAGACCTCTACGTAGAGGAGTCCGGCAGGAAAGATTTCCTGGACATGCTTGCGAAGAACAATGAAGTGCGAGGTTTCGAAACTGAACTGAAAAGGCTGGACGGTTCAACTTTCCTGGCATCCATTTCTGCTCGAAAAGTTTCAACAAAAGAGGGGCAAGAGGAATACATAGAGGGAATAATGAGGGATATTACAGACCAGCGCCGTGTAGAGGAAGAGCTTTCGAGGATAGAACATCTGGAATCCATTGGAACTCTGGCTGGCGGTATAGCACATGATTTCAACAATCTGCTCATGGCAATACAGGGGAACATCTCCCTTGCGCGGAATGAAGAAGATCCCTCGAAACTCATCATGCGCCTTGAACAGGCTGAGGCTTCCACTGAGAAGGCCACGATTCTTACCAGACAACTTCTTACATTCGCCAAGGGAGGAGTCCCGTTGAAGAAATTGATTGAAGTTGCTCCATTCATACAGGAAGCCGTTATTTTTGCTCTCAGGGGCTCGGAGGTGGAAGTTGTTTTCGACTTTGAAAAAAACCTTAAAAGTATAGAGGCCGACGGAGAGCAGATCACTCAGGTTATACATAATATAACGTTGAACTCCGTCCAGGCTCTGACCGGCGGCGGGCGGATTAACGTTAGCTGCGACAATGTTGAGATGGGGGAGGATTCGGATATTCATCTGGGAGAAGGAGAATACGTAAGGATTTCCATAAAGGATAAAGGGGAAGGAATTCCCCCCGGTGACCTGAAAAAAATATTCAACCCGTATTTTACTACGAAGTTTGGCGGGTCCGGCCTGGGGCTTTCAACCAGTTATTCTATAATATCAAGGCATTCCGGAGCCATAAGAGTCTTCTCCGAAGAGGGCAGGGGAACCGAGTTCGTAATATATCTTCCCGTTATCGACAGCGACGGGAAGAAGACTGTTTCTCGGGACGAACCGGAAAAGGAGATCGATTCCACATCGGCACATATACTGATTATGGACGATGACCGCATAGTAAGGGAGGTTCTTTCGGGAATGCTGGACGTTCTCGGGCATGATGCTACAGAGTCTTCCGATGGAGCTGAGGCTATTGAACTTTACCGGGAGAGATTCGCGTCCGGAGAGCCTTTCGACGCCGTAATCATGGACCTTACTGTTCCGGGGGGAATGGGAGGGGAAGCCGCGATAGAAAAGCTGAAGGAGATTGATCCGGATGTTAGAGCTATCGTTTCCAGCGGGTATGCCAATAATATGGTGCTGTCCAATTATTCCGAATACGGATTCAGCGGAAGACTTGTCAAGCCGTTCAGAATATCCACTCTCAAGAAAGAACTGAATACGGTTCTGACACAGGCATAAATACAGTTATTTTGGAGATATGTAAGATGAAGGCATTCAAGGCGTACGATATCAGAGGAGTATACGGCAATGACTTTAATGGAGAGACAGTATACAGGATAGGCTTCTTCCTTCCGGGGCTCCTCGAAACCGAAAAGGTTCTTGTGGGTTACGACTGCAGGGAATCTACTCCGGATGTTCTCGGTCACCTTGTTCAGGGTATCACCGATTCCGGAGCTGATGTTTACGATATTGGTCTCGCTACAACGCCAATGGTTTATTTTGCGACCGTTGTTCACGGGTTTCAGGCGTCGGTACAGATTACCGCGTCCCATAATCCTGCGGAATACAACGGCCTGAAGATATCCCGTTCAGATGCCCTGCCGGTAGGATACGATACCGGCCTGAGAGAGCTTGAGAAAATTGTTGAAACAGGTGGTATCCAGCCTGCTGTGTTCAGGGGAGAGGTTAAAGAGCTTCCAGGCATAAAGGCGGAATACATCACTTTCCTGGAGAAGTCCCGCGGGGATTATTCGAATCTGAAATTCGGAATCGACTGTTCCAACGGAATGGCTTCTCTGCTTGTCAGGGATGTTTTCGGCAACGAACCTGAATACCTGTACGACAGAATGGATGGTTCCTTCCCTAATCACCCTCCCAACCCGCTTGACGAAAGGAATACAGCCGATCTGAAAAGACTTGTCGTGGATGCCGGCCTTGATGTGGGGGTGATCTTCGACGGTGATGGAGACAGGGTGATGTTCATCGATGAGAAGGGGAGATTCGTACGGCCCGACCTGATCACCGGCATTCTCGGGATCCACTTTCTCAAGGAAGAGAAGGGTAGAGTTCTGCACGACATCAGGACTTCGAGGGCAGTGATTGAATTCATAGAGAAGCTGGGAGGAAGGCCGTTCATGTGGAAAGTGGGACATTCCCACGCGAAGATGAAAATGCGTGAATTGAACGCAATTTACGGAGGAGAACTGGCCGGGCATTACTATTTCAGAAATTTCTTCAACTGCGATTCGGGTATGCTTGCCGCGATTCTGGTTCTGAACATTCTTTCGGAACTGGGGGAGACATTTTCCCGACTTATTGATTCCATTAACGTGTATTCGAATTCAGGAGAAATAAACTTCCGGATAGATGATAAGGAATCCGCCATGGACAGAGTAAGAGATTATTTCACCGGAATAGAAAAACCTACAGCATTCTATGATTTTGATGGATACAGGGTGGAATTCCCTCAATGGTGGTTCAATATCCGCCCTTCGAATACAGAACCGTATCTGCGTCTTGTTGCCGAAGCGGAGACCCCGGAACTCCTGAAGGAGAAACTGGGAAAAATAAGAGAGCTGATCCAGAAATGCGGGGGGTACTAATAAAAATACCCCCCGCCTTAAGAAAACTACCTGGAAAGAACCACTTTTCTGGTTACTGTTGAATTATCCGTGCACACTCTCACGAAGTAGATTCCCGAAGTTACGCTGTTGCCGCTGTCGTCCGTTCCTTCCCAGGAAACGGTATGAGCGCCGGCGGAGAATTCCTCCGACGTGATTGTGCGGACCTGCCTGCCGGAAAGATCGAAAACGGAAATGCTAACCCCTCCAGCCTCAGCGATTGTGAAGGGAACCATAACATGTGATGAGAAGGGATTCGGATAAACAGGATCTGCGGACAGAGGCAGCAATGCAGCAAGCTCATCCCCGGAAATCGAAGTGCCTGTCGGATTGGTCAGTGCCTTTATGCAGAAATTGGCGGTTGAGTTCAGCGTGGTGAGATCAACCCAGGATGAACCCTGAAGGTAGAAACTCTCCCCGGGATTTGCCCTTGATTCCACGATAGTTCTGGTTGACGCGCCAAGAAGAACAGGCACATCGGAGGTGCAGTCAAAAGGCTGCCCTCCGTCTGACAGCTGAAGGTAGGCGTAGAAAACATCTCCCTGATCAAGCAGTACAGGACTGGAAAGGTCAACGGTGTGAAATCCCGTGCAGGAAGCCATTCCCGTAACGGATGCAAGTTCATTGGAAAGCTGTCCGCCGGAGAAAGAGCCGTAGATCTTTGCCGTATAGTCAACGTTGTTTTCTACAGTGAAGAAGCTCACAGCCGCAAGCTCCTCTTCCTGTTCGGACGTGAATGTATTAAAGATTTCGATTGCGGTAGTAAGAGTATCACGCCAGCCGTGGTAATCGTGATAGTAAACGTTGCCGTACTTCATGAGCTCGACCTCCCGGAGGGATATGGCCCCCATGGTCGGGTTCTGGCAGCAGTGCTTGTCGTAATAGGATATCCAGAAGTAGCCGCTTATTCCCCAGTCTTCTCCCCAGCTGTTCTTGCAGAGCCAGGCCCCGGGGTTGGGAGCGTCGGTCACTCTTGAATCATTCCAGCCGACTATCGAAATCGCGTGGTTCGGGTCCAGAGGACTCGATGGCGGCTGGTAGTGTTCGTAGTCGAAATTCATGAATGAGCCGTCATAGCACATGCAGGTTCCCATTACACCGTAATCCATTATGGCCTGCTTGATGACATCGATATTCTGAAGGCTGCTGCCTGCGATGTACCAGATTATCTCCCGCGGGTAATAATAGTGGTACGAATCAAGGTGTCGCTCAGGAGCGGTATCATAGGACTGTCCGTCGATATTCCGCACAGCCCCCTCTCCTCTTGTAAGGTATGCCGAGGTTACGAGGTAATCTCCCCCCTGATGTACGGTGAGCCCGTTTCCGGTAGGGGGGGTTAAATCATCGTTGTTATGCTGGTTGAAGCCGTTCCACCAGTCAAGATGGTATTCGGCCAGGTCCGGCTCTCCCGTTTCCCCGGCAGCCGCCCAGGCGCCCGTCATTAGAAGATTGCCCTCGATCGAAGACATTGCCCCGAATGTCCAGCAGGTGCCGCCCTGCTGGTCTTTAACAGAGGTGACATAATTTGTGCCCCCAACATCACGAAGATCGTAAGTAGCTGGCGGGACAGCCGATACGATTGAAACTGTGAATAAAAGAGCAATCGTGAGCAGGAGCTTTTTCATAATAACCTCCAGAGCGAAAGGAATTTTTTAACTGTTTCGTCAGTATGAACATATGAATCGGAAATTCGTTCCGCTATAATATTTTCATTACAGCTTAAGGTCAAGGAAAAGAATATGATGTCAGTGTAGCGGTAAAGTAACAGCCGCGCCGATATGACACAACAAGTTCGTGCGAATGACCGGACGGATGCACTTACCCGCTGTCCGGCCTTTAATCATATGTATAACATGAATAAACTGATTCATTTCTTCTGGAAAGTCTCTTGCTCATTTCATTTATGAAAGCATTAACTGCAAATGAAAGGAGGCAGTATTGTGAGAAATGAAGATAGCAGAAGACGAGGACGCTACTTGTCCCCTATGGAGGTTGTTCTCAGGAGTATTGCTCCGGAGTACGATGTCTTCAACAGAGAACGTGAATGGGCTCCCGAGGTTGATATAACCGAAGATGCTGAAACCATCGTGGTAATGATCGAGCTTCCAGGCATGAACAGGGACGATATTGAAATTGACATCGCGAACGGAGTGCTTGCCATCAGGGGAGAGAAGATGGAGGAGATAGAAAATAAGAACAAGACCTGGCACCGCAGAGAGATCAGGTACGGATGTTTTTCTCGCTCGTTCACTCTTCCCACAGATGTCGATGGTGATGAAGCCAAAGCATCTTACGAAAACGGAGTGCTGAAGATAGTTCTTCCCAAGGAAGAGAAAGCCCTTCACAGGAAGATAAAGATAGAAGACTAAGCCGGCATTTTTCACCAGCCTTCGTTACAGAATCAGGGGCGGGCTTCGGCCTGCCCCTTCTGTTCCGTCGCGCAGTTACTCCGCAAATTACTATATTCTTAATCTAATCCGGGTTGAACAGCGAAGGAGAGCGAATGGAAATACATGAACTCGCGAGGGAGAACAGGTCGATCCGGCGCTTCAGGCAGGAAATCAGCATATCGGAAAGAGACCTTCTCCGCTTCATAGATTCAGCCCGTCTTGCTCCCTGCGGCGCCAATCTCCAGCTTCTTCGCTTCACGCCGGTCACGGAAAAAAAACACTGCTCGCGGATTTTCCCCGCGCTGAAATGGGCGGGCTACCTTGAAGACTGGAATGGCCCTGAGGAAGGTGAAAGACCTCCAGCCTACATAATCATTCATGCCCCGATCGCGGGAAGACGCCATATTCCCGTGGATTCAGGGATTGCTGCCGCGTATATAGCGCTTGCTGCCAGGGAATCCGGTTACGGATCGTGCATGATAATGAGTTTTGACGAAAACCTGATAGAAGAAGCTGCAGGGACCCCTCAGGGGTATCATCCCTTTCTGATAATCGCCCTTGGCATGCCCGGTGAGAAAATCGTACTTGAGAAAGCTGATGGAAGCATCAGATATTACAGAGACGCGAAGGACAGGCACCATGTTCCCAAGCTTGCCCTCCAGGAAATAATCGTCCCGGTAAAGGATTAACGGAGGAAGTGATGTTCAGTTCAGAAGTTTACACCCGACGCAGAAACAGGCTGATCAAAATAATGCCGGAGGAATTCCTGGTTATCCTTCCTCCATCCACTTCGAAGCCCACCAGCGCTGACGGTCACTATCCATACACTCCCAACCTGAACCTTGTTTACCTGACGGGGATTGATCAGCCCGGGACATGGCTTGTCATACATCGCAGAAAGGGCATGGATACCCGCGAGGACCTTTTTATCGACGCCTATGACGAAACCCATGCAAAATGGATTGGTACCGTACTTACGAAGGAGGAAGCCGCCGACAGTAGCGGTATAGAGAAGATCTCCTTCAACAGCACGGTTGAGAAGTGGATAGACCGGATAATAATGCGCTGGGGGATCGAGAGCGTATGGGTTGATTTCGCGGTGGCAGGCATTACGGGGGACAGCGGCAGGCGCCTGGAATTTGCCAACAGGCTGATATACTCGTACCCTCACCTGAAATTCAGGAGGCTTTCAGAGGATGTATTCCGCCTGCGGATGATCAAGGAACCGGAAGAACTGGAAACCATGAAAGAGGCTATTGAAATCACCCGCAGGGGTTTTCTACATGCTCTGAAGGCCCTGAAACCGGGAATGCTCGAGTACGAGTTCGAGGCGGAGCTTCTTTACGAATTCATGAAGAATGGTGAAAAAACACCGGCCTTCCCCGCTATTATCGCCGGTGGAAGCAGGGCCACATGCCTTCATTACGCTGAAAATGACAAACCACTTGAGGACGGAACTCTGCTTCTTCTTGATTTCGGCGCGAGGAAGGATTACTACAACGCTGATATCACAAGAACCTTCCCGGTGAACGGCAGGTATACTGATAGGCAGAGGGAACTCGTTGAAATGGTTATCGAGGTTCAGGAAGAGGCTATCCGCCTTCTGAGACCGGGGAAGCTCCATTCCGAATGGAACCGCGAAGTCAAGGAATTCTTCACTGGAGTCCTCATGAAAAAGGGCATCATTGAAAACGAAGAGGATATAGAAAAATTCTACTATCACAATATCGGCCACCACATCGGGCTGGACACACATGATGAGAACGTGATAAGTGATGAGTTGAAGGCAGGCATGGTGCTTACCGTAGAGCCGGGCTTCTACTCGGAAGAAGAGGAAATAGGGATAAGGATAGAGGATGATGTTCTCATTGGCGAGAGGGAGAATGTCATACTCTCAGCGAATATTCCGAAGTATCCGGATGAGATAGAGGCAGTGATGGCAAGGGAGGGCTGAAATGGGACTTTCTGAAATGGATATGTACTGGATGAAAATCGCCCTTGAAAAGGCCGAGGAAGCATTTCAGGCGGGAGAAGTTCCAGTCGGAGCGGTTCTTGTGGAATCGTCAGGAAGGTATTTTGCCGACCGCAACAGAACATCTGAGACGGGAATGCCGACCTCTCACGCTGAACATCTCGTGATAACGGCTGCCGCTGAGGATAGAGAAGACTGGAGGCTTGAGGAATGCACACTCTATACCACTCTTGAACCCTGTCTGATGTGCGCCGGCCTGGCGGTGCTCTCGCGGATACCAAGAATAGTGTATGGGGCCATGGACAAACGCTTCGGTGCATTTGGGTCAGTCACTGATGTTCTCAAGATGCCCGGTCTCAACCACTATCCCGAAGTTTTCGGTGGATATTACAGTGACGAATCCGCCAAACTTCTGAAGGAATTCTTCCGCCAGGGCAGGGAAAAGAAAACAGGGAAAAGGGGATAAAGATGATTGCCATGCTTCTAATCCTTCTCGCTTCCTTTCCGGTGAGAATAGCTGTTCTGGGAGACAGAACCGGCAGACCGGATGATGCCGAGTTTGAAATAGCTGTCAACGCGATAATCGAGATGTCACCGGATATCGTTCTTTCCGTCGGAGATTTCGTTGAGGGTGACGGTGATGTTGAAACAGCGCTTGAGGACTGGGAAAACATCCTCCCCGTACTTCAAAGGCTTGCCAATACCTTTCCATTCGTATACACACCTGGAAATAACGATATCTGGAACGAGGAGACCGCTGAATACTGGAGGCAGTACACCGGGACCGAACCCTCAAGGATCGAAGAGATACTGGGCATCACGTTCGTAGTCTGGGATTCTTCAATGGAATACGAACTCACAGCAGCGAGCCTGGAAACTGTAAAAGACCTCATAGACGGGATAGATACCGATAGTCCCTGGATCTTCGTTACCCATAAACCATTCTGGTTCATGGCCTGGCAGGATTCGACCGTTGTAAGTGATTTTAAAAATATCATGGAGGAAACAGGCCCCCTTGCGGTTATTGGCGGACATATCCATCTCTTCGCCGCCCAGCGCGAGAACGGGATCCTGTACGTATCCGCCGGGCCGTCCGGCAGCGCTGTTCCGGAGCCCGACCCGGAAACAGGAAATTTCACTCAACTGGGATGGATGACCGTCTGGCCTGACTCTGTTGCCTTCGCGGTTGTTGACGCCAGAGGGGTTTATCCTGAAACCATCAATACCGGTGAGGAGATGAACCTCTCGTACCTTTACGAGAAACAGCTTATAAGGGCAAGACCCCTCGAACAGGAACTGGAATCCGCAATCATGACTCTGATTCCCCTGGAAAACCGCCCTCGCACGGTAACTCTGAATATCAATCCGGGAACCTGGAATTTTAATCCCGAAATGCTGGAAGTGGAAATTGACAGTCAACCGGTGGATCTGGTGTTCACCCAGTCCCCGGAGGGCAGCCCCTACCCATCACCTGTAATAACCGTGAACCTGGAATACGGCAGTCGGGACAAACAATTGCAGTTCGATTATTCATGGCAGGTTCTACGCACAGCTAACGCTTTCTATTCGGAAACCGTACTTGACGGAGAAGGATCGGAGGGAGAGTACAGAGCTCCATTCCACACAAATTTCGCGGATTTATCAGGTCAGCCAACCCCAATTCCGGAAACGCAGTTTGCAGCCGCCAATGACGGAGAGCGACTCTTCATCTTCGTGGAAATGGAGGAATGCGCGGAAGAGAGTGAAGACTACGGAGGTTTCATTTTTAATTCGTCTGATGGCTCTGTCCTGTGGCTGAAAGTATATCATGACGGCTCCTCGGAGGCATTGATATTTACCTCTGAAGGTGAGATGATCGATTGGGAGGACGGTTTCGACACCAGGGTTATGGTTGCCGAAAACGGCTGGTGTATCGAGTTGTCCGTTGAAATTGCCCTTCTTGAGCAAGAGGATGATTATGTATCAGCGCATGTATACAGATCCACTGGTGAAAATTTCGGTACCTGGGTATATCCCATTGATTTCGATCCTTCTTCCATGGGCAAGATATGGCTGCAGCGGTGAAATAGGAGCGGTTTCCCGTCCCTGAAAAGAGAAACTTCTGTAGCAACCGGGAAGTGCCAAGCGGTGTATTCAAATAATTGATGCTCACTGCCTTATCTCTTCCGCTGTTCTGTCGAAAAACACTGTTGCAAGTATTTCCGGTGTGGCAGAAATATTTACGATTATTCTCAACCAGCGATTCCCAAATTATAGGGGTCATAATTCTGTCCCGACCTGTTTCAAGCTCCAGATACTCCGGTTCCGCATAACCATCCGTCTCATAACCCGTAAGTTCTCCATGACTTAATTCCCATAAAAGAATCTATGGCGGTAACGGGCCGGGACGCATTGAACTTATCAATCACGATGGAAAGAATATGAGAGCTTGATTCTTGGCCCTCGAAACGACGTAATTCACCGCGCGGAGTTTCCCAACCGAGCTGAAGCTGACAAAGTTATCAAAGAGGTTGAGGGAATTATTGGGGATGTTTTCGCCCCAGTTGCACGAAGATGTATAAAGGGTCTAAAAAAGGTTGCACGAAGACAATCGCACCTGCTAACTCAACCCATCTTTACGCCTCTGTGTCAGGTTCATACAGTTATGCTTGGATAATACCATTTTTGGTTCGTATTTCATATCTCTGCGGATATCTTCCCATTTCTAACGTATAATTTTGAAGATTGTAACCGTAAATGCACGACTAAAGAACATTAGATAGATCGGCAGTCCAAGATTCAGGCTGTATCACAAGCTTATTTGAATAACGATCAGAGAATTCTGGATGTATTTGCAGGGACGATTCATGTCCGAATACAAATTCCCATTTCAAGGATCGAGAAAAGAGACAAGCAGCAACGACATTAATTTCTCCAACTCTATAAAATCGCCGAACTCTTGTATCACCGGTGCCATCAGTTGAATTTCTTGTGCGCTGAAAATCAATCTTTAAAGGTGGATCAAATTGATCAAGGAAGGGCAACGTGTTTCCTATGTCTTCAATGATCATCTTCTCAGCACTGAACTGAAAGCGAGGCAAACCTGACTTCCGTATTTCTTGAGGAAGAAATCGAAGAAGTGATTCAAGATTCTTACATGAAAGCAATTCTAAACTACATTCGAATGATGCATCTTGATCAGGTAAGTAGTCAGATATTATATGTTCGAGGAGTGCATTTTGCTGTATCCAACCCTTCGAGATGCAGAATATCACGAATTCTTTCATAACTTGCTTTCTGGTTACTGGAATAACCTGCACATTCTTGCATTCGACAATTACCTCGCTACCAGTATTTGATGTGAGATAAAAGTCCTTATCAAAGTCACCACTTGCCTTCCGGAAGTTCCGAATAGACCCTGTCGCTTTGGCGCGTTCGAGATATTTCTCAAGGTGCTTTTCAGCAACAGCACCTTTTACTGCCATGTATGCACGTGGGTTTTCAGCAAGGACTTCGGCCAAGTCATCCGGCTCCAGACCTGTCAATTCATAAAGTGTATTTGTATTACTCATTCTTTGGATTCCAACTTAAGTATTTTATGGGATTAATATGCAAGACTTCAGAAATTCTTGAGAGATTGTTTAAAGTCGTGTTGTAGTGTTTTCGTGTTGCAATGGATTTTAATGTGCTCATAGAAATCCCTGTTACCTGGCTTAATTCATTGTATGTCAGATGTATTCCAGTCTTAGCCTCATAAGCATCCATTGCCTCACGCAAGTGAAAACTAAGCAAAATGCCCTCTTCTCGTGTATTGACAGTACACCGTGTTTAAGTATATATTCATCTTAAGTCTTTCGATTATTTCACTGAAGGGGTTCTTATGTCAATCAATCTTTCTTGCATCAGTTTATTCACAGGTGCAGGTGGCCTTGATTATGGATTTGAAGCAAGCGGGTTTGAAACCAGAGTTGCAGTTGAGATGGACAAGTGGTGTTGCATAACCCTTAGGGCTAATCGTAGTTGGCCTGTGATTGAAGATCGAATCGAAGGAATTACTTCAGATAGCCTCCTTGAAGCAGCAAATCTGAAGAAGGGAGATGTCGATGTCTTAATAGGTGGTCCTCCCTGCCAACCATTTTCGAAATCAGGATATTGGTCCACTGGTGATGCGAAACGATTAGAAGATCCTCGAGCTCAAACGCTGAATGAGTACATCCGAATTCTCGACAGCACTTTACCCAGAGCCTTCCTATTAGAGAATGTCTATGGTATTGCATACGAAGGGAAGAATGAAGGATTGCTTTATCTTAGATCTGCCATAGAGGATATCAATAAGTCGAATAACGTTAACTACACCTTTAATTGGGCGGTTCTGAATTCAGCGAATTTCGGGGTTCCACAAATCAGGGAACGAGTCTTCATTATAGGCTCGCGGGATGGTCATGTTTTTCGTTTTCCAAAATCAAAGTTTGTTCCTAGGAATGATGCAAAAGCTTCGATTCACACTTTGAACCTATTCGACCCTCCTCAAACTTATAGAAGCTCTTGGGACGCAATAGGGGATCTTGTCAAAACATCTCCTGACTTAATTCCAAGATCTGAAATCGGTGGCAAGTGGTCTGAATTACTCCCAACAATTCCTCCAGGAGAGAACTATCTATTTCATACTGATAGAGGCTTGGGCTCACCGATTTTTAAATGGAGATCACGTTTCTGGAGCTTTCTACTCAAGCTACATCCTGAGTTACCTAGTTGGACTATTCAAGCTCAGCCGGGATCTGCGATCGGTCCTTTTCATTGGGAGAATCGTCGACTGACAATGCGAGAGATGGCTCGGATACAGACCTTCCCAGATAATGTCAATATTCTGGGTGGGGTTACTCAAATTCAGAAGCAGATTGGTAATGCTGTACCTTCAGCTCTTGCAGAGATACTTGCAAAGGAAATTCGAATTCAATTCTTTAAAGACCAGTTTGACTCATCAGAAAGCACTTTGGCCCCCAAGAAACGCCCAGGGGTACCGACTGTGGAGTGGCAGAGAGATGTACCAGAGAAATACTTAGTCACGGAACGAAATGTTGTGTAGTGGTTTTGCCTATTTTCATCACAAGCCTATGGATATCCTCAAAACCCTCTTACATCACACATTTAAATTCTACTCACGGATGATTAAGCCTTCTCGAGTTTCTCATTTGTGTAGCAATGATTCTACAGATACTTCAAATATCTGTGAGATCAATTCACTTCTTTAATAAATATAGACTAATTGTTCTAGTGCTTTTTCAGTAATACTAGACACCGCCGAATTAGCGAGTATCCTGTATCTAGTATAAGGAACCATAGGAGTAACAAAGAATAATGAGGAATTATACTCAAAATACTAGTAATGCTGTTTTCATAGTATCTTCCTCTACAGTCCCGCATCCTATACTTTATTTAATCCTGATAGCAACCTTATTCATTCCGTTAGCAACATCTCTAGCCTGTAGTTTCTTGGGTAATTCATATCTATATCCATGGAGAACAAATAGATAGAGCGATTTTTAATTTCAAGTTACTGTCTACAAATCCAGTAATTGGAATACCCTTTCCTGGAAGGGAGTTGCTTC
>WTBT01000038.1 GCA_013138965.1 Candidatus Aegiribacteria sp. | reverse complement strand
GGAACGGACATGATGAAACAGGTGTCCGTTTACCGGGAGGTTTTTATCTGTTCAGTTTCAAGGCAGGAAGCTGCAGTCAAACAATGAAATTCTTGCTGATGAAATAAGAAGGGGGTTTATCACCCTTCCCGGCGTTGTGGCAAAGGAGCGGTTCCCGTATTCTCAACGGGTGAGGCTATTATTTCAAGGTTCTTAAGCAGTACTGTTTCAATCCAGGATTTGTGCGGGACAGTTCACATTTGTGATACCATAGAAATCTGATATTCTCTCATGTCCTCCTCCATTGATGATTTTCGCCGGGCTATTATGCTGTTCTTGTTCTTGCTCAGCAGAGATAAGTTTACGATACTACGCAGTACATCAGCCCGGAAGGCAGTCATGAGTAGCAAGAGTACAGGGTACCTGGACCCTGAAGTCCACGGGAGATTCGACAGGCGGAATACCGTGTTCTACCGCAGAGGTATTTTTACCGGTTTCGAGCACTTAAGGCCTGATATTCTGGATCCGGGTGAGCCTGAACTTCTTGAAATGGCTGAGGTCAGGGCATCCTGGACACTGCATGATAACTATCCGGGTGCGTTCCGTGATACACCCCTGGGGAGCAGAAAATTGATTCATAACCATGCCCCCTTCAGGTACGAGTTTGCGAGCCCTGGAGCCGCGGCGGAGAATATTTCAGAAGTAGCAGAGAGGTTCGGAGCGTCACTGGTTGGGATTACTGAACTTGATTCAAGATGGCTCTACAGCCATGAGTGCAGCGGAAATCCTGTAGCGCTTCCGGAGAAAGCTGTCTGGGCTGTAGTAATGGCGGTTGAAATGGACAGGGCATGTATATCCAGATCTCCCGATTTCAGTGCAGCAGCAGAAATCGGAAGAGGATACTCGAAGATGGCAGCCCTTGCGGGAGCCATAGGCGAGTACATACGGATTCTGGGTTACTACGCGCGTTCCTGCGGTAATGATACTGCTCTCAGTATACCTCTGGCGATGGATGCAGGCCTTGGTGTTCTGGGGCGGAACGGCCTGCTGCTTACAAGGGAATTCGGACCCAGAATAAGGATATGCAAAGTAATAACCGACCTTGAACTTGTGCAGACACCAAACGAATATCCTGCTTCAGAGGAAGTATGCTCCGGCTGTACATTGTGCGCTGAGGCATGTGAAGTCAACGCGCTCAGCCGTTCGGAAAGTCCCACATGGGAGATACTCACCGAGTCGAATAATCCCGGCGTATATAGATGGCAGTTCAATCCTGAAAGATGTTTTGATTTCTGGCTTGAAATCGGCAGGGATTGCTCCAACTGCATAGCGGCATGCCCCGCGTCTTTCAAACTCAGGAAATTGATGAAATAGACCATCCATCAGGCTGAACGGAATTGTAACGCCCATGATGTGACCCGCGGAATCCCCGCGTGCCGTTATAAGCATTTGCTGTACATTCACAGTTCTGCCTGAAATTGCAGATGAACAACAAAACCATTAGGCTCTAACGTAACGGACTTTAAGAATAACAGCAGAAAGGAACTGGAATGACAGCAAAGTACAGCACGCCGCACGAGATGCAGATCGATACTGACAGAACATACCGGTTAACAATAGAGACCGATCGCGGTAAAATTGAACTGGAACTCTTTCCGGAGTATGCCCCGAAAACCGTTAATAATTTCATCAGTCTGGCAAAGGATGGTTATTACGACGGGATTATCTTTCACAGGGTCATTCCCGATTTCATGATACAGGGCGGAGACCCCACCGGAACGGGCAGGGGAGGTCCCGGATACAATTTTGAGGATGAGTTCGCCGGGAACCCCCTGAAGCATGAAACAGGTTCACTTTCCATGGCAAATGCCGGCCCCGGCACCAATGGAAGCCAGTTCTTCATTACCCATTGCTCCCAGCCTCATCTCAACGGTAAGCACACCGTTTTCGGAAAGGTTATAAATGGTCAGGATGTGGTGGACGCAATCCGGCAGGGTGACGTGATGATAAAGGTCTCGGTAGCTGAGTGAGGAATTCTGATTGAAGATATTCAGCTTGGCGGAATTTATCTGATTTGTATTAAGCACTGTACCATGTAGGGGAGGACAGATATGCCTGAAGAGAAAAACGGCGGCAGTGAACCCGCAGAAGGACCTGTTGATATTCCTCAGAACGGTGAAAGTACTGAGCCTGTTGAAACACCTGCTGAGAGTACTGCAGCGGACGATATCAAACCTGATATTCGTGAGATAAGCTGCAGTAACTGCGGTGCGCCTCTCTCATATATGGAGGGTGAGGCTGTTATTACCTGCGAGTACTGCGGCACTACAACAATGCTTGCCGGTTACGACAACATTGTAACAGTTGAGTCGCATTTTCTTCTTCCTCCCAAAGTCGGGCGCGATGAAGCCATCGGAATCGCTTCGGGATGGCTTAAAACGGGTTTCTACAAATCGAAGGATCTTCCTAATAAAGTAACCTGGAGAAAGACGGAAGCGAGGGTTCTTCCATACTGGATAGTTCGATGCACCGGCAATACCCGCTGGAGCGGCATGCAGAAAGGGACAAAAACACTCGGTGAAGGTAAAAACAAGAAAACAGAGACCTGCTGGGAGCCTGTTCAGGGCCGGATCACCGAGGATTACACATGGCCTGTTTACGCCAGGGAGGATACTTCGGAATTCTGGGGAATTCGGAATATTGAACCTGGCAAGCAGTGCGTATTTCCGGACTGGGGCAGGTTCATCTTCAGGCTCGGAGGCTCGAAAAAAGCCCCTAACAAGGACCTTCTGGAGGGCAAGATGGATTTCTCCATCGATGAGCTGAAGAAAGCCAATATGCATGAGCACATCATCAACGGGCAGATCACTCAGGAAAGGGCCGAGACATCCGCCGGGAACAGGATAATAGAGATGCATCAGGAGAAGGTCGAGAGCAAGGCTACAAAGATTACTGACGTAGATACAACTATCGATGTGCAGGGTGTTGATCTCGTTTACCTTCCCGTCTGGGAGCTTGTATACAACTTTGCGGGCAGGGATTACAGTGTACTGGTGGATGCAAGCCGCCAGGAAGTTCTTTCAGGCGAGGCGCCTGTTGGTAAATGGGCAAAAGCAACCATTTTCGATATCATTTTTCTGTTGATAGCAGCGATTTTTGCCGTTATTGCCAGCATATCTGAAGGTGCCGCATGGCCGTGGATAGCAACGGGTGTATTCGGCGTAAGCGCTATCGCCTACACCATCTGGACCGCGACGATGAAGGAGTGACTAATATGAGCAAACTAATTTGCATAACTTCAGGTTTTTGCGTACATGAGATTTTGTATCCTCAGAAACATGTACTCTTTATCTCTTAAGCCACAAGTATTCTTTAAAAGTCTTCTGATTTTCCCGTTAAACGCTTCAAGCTTCACTGAGGATATTTGATAATCCGTTTGACGAAGAAAGGGGTATCAGAGAACAGGTATAGAATATGACCTGGAACTTGAAACCTGAAGGTGATGCTTTAGCAAGGGATGGTACTTGACAAAAGCCTTACATATCCTTACAATTAGGTAAGGAATATGCGAATACGTAAGGAGATGTGAAGATGGCTTTATCAACGTTGACAAGCAAGGGGCAGGTGACGATTCCCAAAGCTGTAAGAGATTCTCTGCATTTACATGCGGGTGACAAAATTGATTTCATCGTTATAGGTGATGGTGAGGTAATTGTTAGAGCAATAACAAAAAAGGTTGATGATGTTTTCGGGCGCCTTCATAAAACTGGCAGGAAACCAGTCTCTGTTAAGCGGATGAATACCCTGGTGAAAGAAAGAATCAGGGAGAACTCGGAATGAAGGCAATTGATACAAATGTATTGGTCCGGTTTCTTGTGAATGATGATGAACAGCAGGCTGAACTCGTATATGAACGCTTCAGGGCTGCGGAAGCTGCTCGTGAAGTTCTGTTCATTCCGCTCTTGGTTGTTCTTGAAACCATATGGGTTCTGGAGTCCGCTTACGAAGCGACAAGAAAAGAGATAGTCGGTTCGTTCAGCGATCTTATGCAGATGCCTATTATAGAGTTTGAGGCTCTGGCAGCAGTTCAGGGAATGGTGACCTCAGCGCATTTGAGCTCAATCGATCTGACAGATATTCTCATTGGTCAATCCGCAAGAATCTCCGGCTGCGATTCTGTTCTTACATTCGATAAGAAGGCATCCAGGATAGATCTGTTTGAACTTCTCAAGCAGGAATTCTGACAGAGAGGCACGATATTCGGATATAAGATAGGTTACACAATCAATACATTGTGACACATTATTATACCTATCTCAAAATACGCAATGCATATATTCGTGTTGTAACTGTATCGCAGGCTGTATATTATCCTCCTGTACGCGGTCCGGAACACATCCTGACTGCCGGGATAAAGAATGAGGGCATGCACTATACTTCTGCACAGTTTATCATTTGATAATTGAGACCATCGCGTGGAGTATCATGTAAATTATTGATAATTAATAATATGCAGTGGAATGTCACTGAATAATTGCGATTGTTGATTTCATTTAGTATTTTTAACCGATAAATACCAGAATGAACGGGGGGGGGTTCCCGGTGAAACTAACCAGCAGTGCCGTTTCCAGACCAGTAGCCGTAACAGTACTCTCTATAGTCGCAGCCCTTCTAGGAACTGTCGCAGTGATGAAGATGCCGGTGGACCTTCTTCCATCGGTCGAGTACCCAAGACTGACAATTGAAACAACCTATCCATCATCCAGCCCGTACGAGGTTGAACGTCTCGTTACTGATCCCCTTGAAAACGCTGTGGCCGGAGTTCGGGGACTCAGGAGCTACAGCTCCCGCTCCTACGGCGACAGAAGCAGGATCACACTGGAGTTCGACTGGGGCGCCAGGATGGACTTCACTCGTCTTGAGGTCAGAGAGAAGCTGGATGTGGCAGGATGGTCACTTCCCGATGAGGCCGGCAGGCCGACCATTGTGGATTACGATCCTTCAAGAAGACCCTTCATGGAAATACTCATGACCATGGAATCCGGCGACTGGACGGAAGTTACGGATTTTGCCAGGAGACTTGTCACGACCAGGATCGATCAGGCTGAAGGAGTAGCCGGCTGCGAGATCCAGGGAGAAGCTGAAGCGGCGGTATTCGTGCGGCTCCGCGAAGGTGTAGTTGAAGAACTGAACCTTGACCCCCAGCAGATATCCCGGGCTCTCCAGGGGGCAAATGTGTCAATGTCCGGAGGCCTTGTCCGCGACGGACAGAGGGAGTATTTCCTGTCACTTGAGGGTGAGTTCTCCACACTTGCCGATGTTGAGAATACAGTGATCGGTGTCAGAGGTACCACACCACTGCTGCTGCGCGATGTGGCGGAGGTATCCCTTGGCGAGAAGCCGGTTACCGAATGGGCCAGTTTCAACGGAGAACGCTGCCTTATAATCCGCGTCAGGAAAATGGCCGAAGCCAACACCGTTGAGGTGGCGCGGGAAGTTGAGGGGCTTGTTGAGGAACTCAATGGTGAATACGAAGCCCTGCAACTTGAGGTTATCCAGAACGATGCTGAATTCATTGAGGAATCCATCGGCGAGGTGATCGAAGCTCTCCTGCTTGGCGGCCTTCTTGCGTTTCTGGTTCTCTTCTTTTTCCTGAGGGACTGGAGAAGTCCGCTGGTCCTTGGCCTTTCACTTCCGCTGAGTATCGCAATCGCGCTTTTCTTCCTGTTCATATCAGGTGTTTCACTGAACATCATGTCACTCGGAGGTCTTGCACTTGGAACAGGATTGCTCGTTGATAACGCGGTTGTTGTTCTGGAAGCCATCTTCAGGCGGAGGGAAGAGGGTGAAAGCGCGATCAGCGCTGCAAAATCAGGTACATCCGAAGTAGGCAAGGCAATTACGGCAAGTACGCTGACCACGCTCATCGTTTTCTTTCCCGTGGTTTACATGGAGGGTATTACAAGTCAGCTTTTCCGTGATCAGGCGCTGGCTGTTGGATTTGCCCTTCTTGCCAGCCTTCTGGTGGCTGTTACTATCATTCCAGCGCTTACAGCCAGAATTAAGAAGCTGAAGAAAAGCACAGATGTGACAACCCGTCTGAAGGAACGTTATGTGAGGTTCATGGAGAGGATTCTAAAACGTCCTGTGGTTGTATTGTCCGGAGTGCTGGTGGTCTTCGCAATATCACTGCTGGCTGGTATGGGGCTTCCCATGCAGCTTCTTCCCAGTACTCCGGTGAACCAGCTGGAAATATCCTACTCGGCTCCAAGAGGAACATCCATGGCGCAGATGATAGAACTTTCCCGGGAGGTTACCGGCCTGGCCGTTTCTTCCGGTGCTGACTGGGTCTCAGGGCGTAGCGGCGTCCGCTCCTCGGAAGGAGTGGATGCTGTTCTGACCGCTTCCTATCCGTCTCCCGAGGATGCGACAGAAGCCATGCAGGTGCTGAGAGACGCCTGGAATACCATGTTCAATTTCTCCATTACTGTTGAAAAACGGCAGTCCCTCCTTGGAGAGATACTGGGCGGAGGAAGCTCCTTCACGGTCTATCTCGAGGGAGAGAACATTAATATCGATCTTGCCGCGGCTGAAGGCCTTGCGGCAATACTGTTTCAATATGAGGGAGTGGAATCGGCAGATGTTCAGTACCTTCCAGGAAAACCGGAATTGGTCCTTGGCCTTGATCAGGAACTGCTGAACCTGTACGGATTGACCGCAAACGATGTAGCTGATTTCGTGGAGAGTTTATCAAGAGGTATTACGGTAACCACTTATTACCGTCAGGATGAGAGAGTGGACGTTGTTCTTCTTGCGGGGAGCGGGGAGGGAATTCCGACGGATTCGCTTCTGGCGAGATCGATACCCACATCATCGGGGCTTCTCGAGCTCAGCAGGATAACCGAGCCGTATCGTCAGCAGACTCCCGGTTTCATAGAACACAACCAGGGAAACCGTGCCGTGGGTGTACAGGTTCAGGGTTCCGGAAGCAATCTCGCGAAGATATCAAGGGATGTGGTCGCCGCTGCCGATACTCTGCTGAGAGAAGCACCCGTTCAACTGAGGCAGGGGAATGAGATCGAGGAGATGAACCGCACTACAGCAAGCCTTGTGCTGGCAGTTCTTCTTGCCATAGGCCTCGTTTACGTTCTTCTTGCCACTCAGTTCGAATCGTTCCGAGAACCCCTGGTGATAATGTTCACAGTTCCAATGGGGATCATCGGTGTTGTGATCGGTCTGGGACTTTTCGGTCAGAGCTGGAATGCCCTCTCCGGTATCGGAGTGGTTGTCTTATCAGGTATTGTTGTGAATGACGGCATACTTCTGGTTGAGCGGATCGGACAGCTTCGGAAGCAGGGGTTTGATAAGAACAATGCTATAATCCAGGCAGGCAGAGACAGATTCAGACCTGTCCTTATGACCACTGTAACAACCGTTCTCGGCCTTCTTCCAATGGCCATAGGATTCGGTTCCGGCGCCAGCCTGCGCCAGCCCCTGGCAATTGCCGTGATAGGTGGAATATCCGTGGCGACCGTTCTTACCCTTGTGGTTGTTCCTGTTCTGTACAGGATACTCTCCGGAAAGAGGGATACAGTTGTCCATGGTTGATCTGGTTCTGACCCGGCCGCGGGGAACAGCGGTTATCTTTGCAGCCCTGCTGGTTCTGGCGTTCGTCTCTTTTGACAGAGTCCCAATTGAGGGTACACCCGATGCTACTCTGCCAACACTGAATATTTCCGCCTACTGGTCGGGGGCCGATCCTGAAGCCATCTGTGAACAGGTTACGCGTCCTATCGAAGATGTTGCGCGTGAAGTTGAAGGTGTAGTTGAAGTTTCATCTACATCCCGCCCCAGCAGCAGCAATGTAAGCGTTTCCTTCGAAAAAGGTACGGATATGGACGTTGCGGCCATGGAGCTTACCGAAAGGATATCTTTCCTGCAGGATGAACTCCCGGATGCTGTGAATACCGGAAGTGTAACCCAGGCGGTTCCCCGTGAACTTGATAGCGAGGGTTTCCTGATCTATGCCGTCACGGGGGCTGAACCCTCTATTCTGAAGCAGATCTCGGACGATATTATCGTTCCCAGACTTGAGCGTATCCAAGGGGTAAGTTCTGTAATAGTGGAAGGTCTCGGCAGGCAGGAAATCGTTATTGACATAGACCGCGATGCCCTGAATGCCCTGGACCTTACCCTCTCCGAAGTTGGCAGTGCGGTGAGCTTGGGCATAGTGGACAGAAATGCAGGTGTGGCGGTTGACACGTCCGGGCTCGAAGCGGTTATCCGCCTTTCTACCGTCCCTTCCAATGTTGCTGAACTGGAAGACCTCGTTATCTCGAACCGGGGCGGAAGGTTTATTACACTTTCCGATGTAACCAGCAGAATACTGGTGAATTACAGCGAAAGCAACAACTACATATTCAGGTACAACGGAATGGATCAGGTAAGCCTTCAGATAGACCGGAGCGCATCCAGCAACGCTGTCCGTGTGGCCGGCATGGTCAAGTCCGAGATAGAGGAACTTGAAGCCTTCCTCCCGGAAGGTATAGAGCTTAACCTCACGGAGGATGGCACCGAGGGTATAACCAGTGATCTGAAGGATCTTTCATGGAGAGCTCTTATTTCGCTCGTTTCCATTATTCTCATTCTTCTGCTGCTGAATCACAGCCCGCTTTCCACACCACTGATATTAAGCTCAATTCTCTTTTCAGCAGCAATGGCTGTTACGGCTGTATATCTGGCTGGTTTCAGCATCAATATACTGACACTCAGCGCCCTCGCCATAGCCTTCGGGCTTCTTGTTGACGGCGCTGTTGTTGTTCTTGAAGCCATAGGTTTCCGCAGGAGACATGGGATGTCCCCGATGGAAGCAGCCAGGATCGGAGCGAAGGAAGTGGCTATGCCGATTCTCGGCGGCATACTCACCACAATGGTGGCTCTGGTGCCCCTTCTGGCCAGTGAAGGTATTCTGAAACTCTACTACCGGCCGTTTGCCTTTACAATCGCTGCCACACTTACGGCTTCCTACTGCATCTGCCTGACGCTGGTGCCCTCCATAGCGGGAAGATGGAAATCGAACAAATGGTACAGGGAGAAGAAATGGGACAGGCATCTTGCCAGGATGATTGCAGTTCTGCATCACAGACCCCTGATCGCCGTACTTCTCTCTCTGCTGCTTGTTGCGGGAGGAGTTTACGTATTCATCACCAAAGTCGAAAAAGGACAGGAGTGGGGCTTCAGCTTCGATGTTGATTACATAATGGTATGGCTGCAGTTCCCTCCGGGCACGCCCCAGTGTGTCGTGGATGACGCAACCAGAGGATTTGAAGAGATACTGACCAGCAGCGATGGGATTAAATCAACAAGAACCTCGGTATATGGAGAAAGTGCCAGTATTTATTCGATTCTTACCGAAGAGGCTGTTGAAACGGGGTACGGCCTTCAGATCGAGGCCGAAGTGGTGGCGTTGGCTACTACATTAGGCGGCACCAGGAGCGTGTATGTAAGGGGTATGAACCCCGAACCATACTGGAGAAGCACACGAAGCGCCGGAATGATGCAGACAATAGAGCTTAGGGGGTTCGATTACCAGGGGCTCAAGGATATTGCCATGGCCATGATGACAATGCTGGAGCGTCATCCAAGAGTAGGCGAGGTGAACATTAACTGGGATCCGAGAAGGCCGGAGCGCAACCAGCTTGCGGTGGTTTTCGACAGGCAGGAACTGGCCGATCTCGGTGTGAATCCCTACCAGATCTTCCAGGCTTTCAGGTATAACCTTGCCGGAGGGTACGGAGCCGAGGTTCAGATCGGCGACGAAAGCATGGATATGACTTTCAGGATAGACGGCATGGAGAATCCCGAACTTTCCGATGTGCTCGAGAGCCGTATCATGACCAGCGGCGGAACAATGGAGCTCGGTGACATTATCCGGATCGACACGCTTGCTGTTCAGGGTTCCGTAGAAAGGGAGAACGGTGAGTATATCCGTACGGTTGCCTACTCGTTCATGGGTGCCGAGAGAATGGCCGCGCGTTTCAGGGTGACACTTCTGGACAATCTTGAACTTCCCTCCGGGTACAGGGTTTACGAAGAGACGTACATACCATTCTGGCTGCAGGATGATGATACCGATATGAACCTGATAGTCCTGCTCGCGATCATAGCCGTATTTGCGGTGACTGCGATAGTCTTCGAATCTTTCAAGGCTCCACTATATATCCTGGCCGTAATACCCATGGCGATGGTGGGAGTGGTTGCCGGTTTCTGGGCATTTGACAAGGTATTCACTCCGCAGGCCTACGTAGGGAGTGTTTTCCTCGTTGGTATTGCGGTTAACAATTCGATATTACTGGTAGACAGTTATCAGAAGAAGATGAAAGCCGGTATTCATGTCAGAAAGGCTGCGGACATGGTGGTTGCGGAGAGGCTCAGGCCTATTCTGCAGACCAGCGCTACAACGATTCTGGGGCTGCTTCCGCTGGTTCTGTGGCCAATATCCCAGACTAATGATCTCTGGGAGAATCTGGCTTTTACCGTTGTATGCGGTATGATCGTTTCCACGCCCCTTGTACTGATATCTCTGCCTGCCCTTATACAGTTGACTTCCCGGAAAGAGAGGAAGAAGAAGTGATTAAAAAATCAGCTTTTGCCGTATCTATTATCGTTCTATTTCTTGCCGCCTGCGGTGGTGAGGAAGAAGAGGCTGAAATGGAGACCCTTGAACCTTCCCCTCTGCCGGTTACGGCAGCAGTGGCCGCGGTGGATACACTGTTCGAAGTAGTGGGATCAACTGGAAGGATAGCATCGGCCAGAACGCAGCGCCTCACCGCACAGATCCAGGGAGAAATTGTTCAGGCCCCTGAATATGTCGGAATGGAAGTAAGCGATGGAGAGGTCATATTCAGGATCGCCTCCGGTGAAAGCGCTTCCAGGTTATCAAGCGCCAGCAGCTCTTATCGAAACTCACAGGCGCTGTACGAATTCGAATGCGAGAATTACAGGGGTGAACTTACACAGGAAGTTAAAAGCATGCTCCGTCAGACCACAGGACTGGCCGACGCGCAGACCAGCCTGGCTTCAGCTCAGACCCAGTACAGCAACGCTGCCATAAGGGCGGGTTTTAATGGATTGGTGTCCGATGTATCGGCAAGGGAAGGGATGGTTGTTTACCCCGGCACCCTCCTCGGAGAGATCATAGACCCCTGGAGCCTTCAGGCGAAGGTGAACCTGGATGAGCGTGAACTGGCAAGGTGCGCGAGCGGCCAGAGGGTTTACGTTACAATTCCCTCTCTCAACGATACTACAGTGCTTGGAACCGTGGCATCGGTATCCCCGGTTATTGACCCTTCGATGAGGGCTGGAGAGGTTATTATCGACCTTCCTGCCATACACAACCTTAGGACCGGAGCCACCGCAAGGCTTGAGATAGTTATAGCAGTGTATCCGGATCAGCTTGTAGTACCCCAGGAGGCCATCCTGATAAGGGATGACCGTGACATGGTATTCGTCGTTCTGGACGGTCACGCCCAGTGGCGCTACGTAACCCTGGGTCCGGAAGGCAGAGGCATTGTAGCCATTTTAGAGAGGGATCAAGAGGGGATTGAAGAGGGTGACCAGGTTATCACTTCCGGGCATTACTCCCTTGCCCACGACGCCCCCGTGGCGGTGGTGAATTAGGGATAGTTCAAACTCCCTCTTTATAATTAAGACTATACATCGAATGCATTTGAGGTAGACAGATACCATAGAGAAGTCCATAATTATTTCCATCTGTTAGACCTGGAAAATAGTTAAGTAATTGAATATGTTTGGTAACAATATTAATATTTAATACTTCTTCGAGTAAATAAATATTATAACTATATATACTTCTTATCCGCCTTAATCCTCTGCCAGCACAATCACCATATCGTCCTTATCAAACACAATGGATTTACTTTTTTCAGGATTAACAACAATGCCGTAAGCGCTATCGGAATCATTCCTGCGGGCTGCGATTCTGTATCCGAATGCAACTTCACTCAGCTGTGAAGCACTTTTTGCAACTGTGTAGAAATTTACCGGTTCTCCCGGTTTCACATATCTTGATACGGGTTTCAGGTATATCTCGGAGCCATCGGGATCGAAGAGGTCCCAGAATACTGCGCTCAATTCTTTTGTTTCGGATATCTGCGTGAGAAGAAGGCTGAGAACCTGATCGCTTACTATATAATCGTCGGCGCCCGTTATTTCCGCAAGATTTCTGTTGCGGATATCTCTCATTTCGGTAATGAGTGAGAAGTTTTCATCAAGCCTGCCGGCAATGTCGCGAATGTGAAGAAGGGTCATAAGGGTGTTGGAATCTGCTTCCTGGGGCTCCATGCAGTCCGAGTAACTGAGAATAAGAATATGGTCGTACTCTTCAAATGACAGGTTTTCAAGGACGGTTCTGTCGGTGGTATTACCAGCTGTATATTCTACTTGCAGGTTCTCAAGCCCAAAAGGAGGCATCGGCTGGCAGAGAGATTCATCCGCGATGAGTTTAAGGTATGATCCGGGTTTGAGATAATTGGAAAGCTCTCTGATAATGATAGGGGCACGCCAGTTCCAGCCCAGCATGATTATTCGGGCGGGTCCGTTTTCCTCCTCTGCAAAGTGGCATATGAGATCGGATTGAATCTCTGGGTTTGTGAGTCCCGACAGAACTACAGTATCATCATCTTCAGAGATCGCAATAATATTGTCATTCTCTTCGATTTCAGTGTCCATTGGCGGGTTTAGGACGGGAGCCTTTCCCTCTTTCTGCAGCCCGATTATGATGCTTGCCTCATACATGAGCGTTGCCTCGGCGAATGACTTTCCGGCGAGAGCTGGTTCATTGTGAAAATATATCTCATCCCCACCGTAATCCAGCAGTTCCTGATAGACCACTGAAAGACCCGACTGAAGACATGTTTGAGCCACCATTCGGGCGATTATATCTCCTGCCAGCACAATCTCGGCTTGATTACCCCCTACAATATGGGCAGCGTGCACATTATCGGGATTTGTTATAAGAGCCACCATGTGAACTGACTGCTGTCTTTCTGCAGTTCTGTTGTTTATCGCCAGCATGATTTTGATTACTTCCGGATCTGGATTATCGTTATCCGGAGAAAGGATGATGATGGACTTTGAAGTGTGAAGGCTCATTCTTTCAAGATCAGACGGTTCGGCAGGATTTCCCGTTCTGCATACTACTCTGGTGTTGCCTGTGTCAGCCACCTTTTCCCTGATCGAATCCTGCATTTCGATCTTGTCCATGTTGGCCATTATTGCGACACAGGGATTTTTCTGATTCTCGTTGGCTATCGACAGCTCGGAGACGATTGTGAAAACCTGCTCGGACCAGCCCAGAATAACTGTGTGATCTGTTTCGACAACTCTCGATTTACCTTTGCGGAGAGCTTCAAGTTTTCCCTCGAGGCCTGTTGTCAGAATACCTATAAGAGCGCTGAAAATGAAAATTCCGCTGAATGTGACAAAGAGCATGCTTAGAAGAAATCCAGGGCTGCCCTCATCCCCTCCAATGTTGCCGGGGTCCATAGTTCGCATGAGGCTCATCCAGAGAAGCGTTGGAAATCCTTCTTCGTTCGGAGCAGTCCCCGTGGTAAGGATAAGTACTGAGAAAAGAACGATAAGTATTGCTGAAAGAACCCCCAACCAGATTATCAGACCAGCTGTACCCCGTGACATCATTGTGTCGAAAGCGTAGCTGAGTTTCTCGCGAAAAGTGAATTCCCTGCTCATTGTATCCCCTCTGAATTTTCCTGTTTGAAACTGACAGTGGATTGTACTCATATTACGGTAGATATACAACTCCATGCATGTACAGGGGGGTTCAATGAGAAAGAGAACAGCTGCCTTATTCGGTATCCAGTAGATCTCTTATCATCTGTCCAAGTGTATTAAGGCTGAAAGGCTTCTCCAGCAGCTTCTTGTAGCCATTTTTCACGTCAGCAAGCAGACTGGCGTCCTTCGTGTAGCCCGTCATATAGAGGATGCTGCCGTTGAAACCGTTTTCTTTCAGCTGAGAAGCGAGAACTACGCCATTGATGCCCGGCAATACAACATCGGTAAGAAGGAACTGAAATTTGTCACTCCTGCCTTCAAACAGCTCCAATGCTTCTTCCGCCGATCCGGCTGACACCACATTGTATTCCTCTCTGGAAAGGTACCGCTCAATCACGTTTTTCAGGGCTTCGTCGTCCTCCACCAGAAGGATGCTCTCTCCCTTGCCGGATTCAACGCTCTTTACAGCCTGCACCTCATCGGGAATATGTTCCCCTTTAACCCTGGGCAGGTTCACAGTGAACGTTGTACCGACCTTGGGTTCGCTGCTCACCTCAATAACTCCGTTGCTCTGCATAATGATACCGTATACCATGGCAAGACCCAGGCCGCTGCCCTTTTCACTCAGCTTGGTGGAATAGAAGGGTTCGAAGATACGAGCCTGGGTATCTGCGTTCATTCCAGTTCCTGTATCGCTGATGGAGATCTGCACGTATTGCCCCGGATGAAGATCGGGATTGATTACCAGTGAGTGTTCATCAATATCAACGTTGCTTACATTGATAGTGAGTTTGCCGCCTGATTCCATGGCATCCCTTGCGTTTATCACCAGATTGACAATAACCTGTTCGATCTGGCTCTCATCCGCGAATACACATCCTGCGTCCTGCGAGAAGAATGTGACAAGCTGAATATCCTCACTCAGTAACCTGCTCAGCATCCTCTGAAGCCCCGATACAACCCTGCTTATGTCCAGAACCCTTGGCTGAAGTATCTGCTGCCTGCTGAATGCCAGAAGCTGCCTGGTGAGTGCAGAGGCGCGGTCAGCGGCTTTGCTTATCTCCTCGGCATCCGGTTGAAGGGGGTGGGTCTCGGAAAGATCCGCGAGAATGAACTCGGAATGAGCCTTAATCAGAGTAAGCAGGTTGTTGAAGTCGTGTGCTATCCCTCCCGCAAGCCTTCCAACGGCATCAAGTTTCTGCGACTGCAGAAGCTGAGCCTCAAGTGTTTTCCTGTTGGTAATATCACATATCAGAGACTGGGTGCCTTGTACGACGCCGTCCCGCTCAACCACGGTAACGCCAACCTCAAGCCATATTCTGCCCCCGCCCTTTTTAAGGCCTTCGAATTCGAATCTGTCGGGAACATCTTCACCGGCAAGGCGCCGTATATGGTAATCCCGGACATTTTCTCTCCATTCCGGCGTAACGCATCTGAAAAAATCCATGTTCAGAATATCATTCCTGGAGAAACCGAATATCTTCAGGAAACGGTCATTGGCGTAAAGGATCTTGCCATTCTGGTCATCTATCATCACCCCGTCGGAGATATGTGCAACCATCCTGCTAAGGAAATCATCTTTCTCCTTAAGGAGCTCTTCAAGTACCAGATTTTTCTCGATAAGTTCTTCCTTATGAGCGCTGATCTCCAGATTGGCTTTCTGAAGGGATTCTGCCTGCGCTTCTATGAGCTGATTCTTCTCGGCCAGTTCTATGTTCTTAAGACGGTGGATCTCCGTTTCCTGCTCGGCCTTCTCCGTCTGGTATCTTGCGTCTATCTCAGCGATGGCCTTGCTTTTCTCCAGGGTGAAAAGCTTATTCTGAAGCTCACTTACCCTGCGGTGATATTCGAGCGCCTTCTCGAAATCCCCTTCTTTTTCGTAGAGATCGCAGAGGGAATAGCACCCCCGCAGAGTGAAATCCAATGCCTCTGACTGTTCAGCTATTTCAAGCCCCCTGTTCAGGTATTTACGGGCATCATCGTAATTACCCAATCGTAAATTACTTTGACCTATATTGATGCAATTACCGGCAAGTGATTTCAATTCTCCCTGTTGCTCACTGAGTTCCGCAGCTTTCTTGTAGAAGACGATCGCCTTTTCCAGATTACCGCTCTCGAAGTGGAGAATGCCTATATTGTTGGTGGCGCTTCTCATCGTTCTGTTATCGTCCTCTTCAATAGCCATTGCCAGTGATTCTTCAAGGTACTTCAGCGCCTCTTCGTTTCTGTCCAGACCGATAAGAACCACACCTGTTGAGTTAAGGTTATTGGCAAGCTGTATCCTGTCATCGAGCCCCTCGAATAGTACCCTGCTTTTGTCAAGGTATTCAAGGGCATCTTCATGTTCACCGCTTGAGTGGTACACCAGAGCGATGCTGCCGAACACCTCGGCGATACCCTGCTTTGAATCAAGTTCTTCGTAGATGGAAAGAGCCATGTGAAGGTGCTTCAGGGCTTCAACATGGGTAAACTGTCCAAGGTTGGCTCTGCCAAGTGCGTTCAGAGCTTTTGCTTCCAGTGATCTGGATCTGGAGTGTATTGTCATAACAAGGGCTTCTTCTGCATAGGATCGGGCTTTTGTGGGTGAGACCTTGAAATTTCTGAGGGAAAGCTCGATCAGAAGCTCGATACGTTCCTTACCGGCTACTGATTCAAGCTTGTCTTCCAGTACCTGCATTGAATCGGCCATAGGATCTGATCCTCCCTTTGGAAAAACAATAATCTAATAATAGAGACTTGATGCGGGTGCGTCAAAGCATTGGATGATCCGGGAGGAGATGGTCATGGAAGGAACCCGCCGACCATTCCGATCAGATCCGGGCCTGCGTCAACTCCTCAAAGTGAAGCGGTCCACTGCTTTTACACTTCCTCAGCTAATAACGTGATTCCGAAAGCAATCGCATGGCCTCGCCTGACCTGATAACCGCCGAGTTCGGACAGGAAAGAACGTTACAGAAGGCAATGGCCTGGTGCGGATCCTTTTTGGGGTATAAGTAGCACATTACAGTCACGGCATCGGGGTTGCATGGACAGCTTGCCAGTACGTCCAGCTCCGTTCCGCAGTGGGGGCACGAAAGGTCAAGAGGTTCATCCGGATCTAAATTTCCTTCGATGACACTGTGGGAAGTGTCTCCGAATACCGCTGAAAGGGATACAAGTCCGCTTCCGCTTTTTCTGCCATTGAATCTCACAGTGATCCCCGGAAAACCTGATACTTCATTATCAACTGAGATCAGATTGTGTCCCTGGGGGCAGTAGACCGCATTGAGAACAATTTCTGCCTTGGTTGTCTTTTTTTTATCGTACTTTACTTCAGGGATATTCAATCTGCCCTTATCATCGAACATGTTGCCTGGCATACATATACTCCTTAATTATTATGAGAGTTTTGGATTTGACAATTCTTCAAGTATGATAGGTATAAAGCTGTTGAAGGGAAAGTACCCAGATTGATCCGAGCGAATATTGTCATGTCAATAGCCTGCACAGCATCACCATAGTTGATCAGTGCTGATGATCGAATTGCAGGATGAAGAATTCGAGTTGGTTCGAACCATAGCTTTGGGAAGGAAGTATATGATGAAAGACAGATCACAATTAACTGTAATAGCGCTTCTTACGGGTCTGATTCTGATAATTGCCTGCGGGGAGGATGGATCCCCGGCTGTACCTGAAGATTCGATGGATTCCGATGTAGTGATCGAACATGTTGAATCGATCGGGGCAGATGAGCTTATTCCCCGAACCGTTCTATTCGGCAATCCTGAAAGAATGCGCCCTCAGCTGTCTCCTGATGGTGAGCAGATCGCTTACATTGCCCCGGTTGACAGCGTCCTCAATCTTTGGATCATGAATGCCGATGGATCCGAAGCCAGACAAATCACTTACGATACAAACCGTGGCGTAATCAATTATTTCTGGGCGGAAAACGGTATAGATATTCTCTATATGCAGGACCTGGCAGGGGAAGAGAATGAGCACGTATACAGGCTGAATGTTGAGACTGAAGAAGTAACTGACCTTACTCCTTTCGAAGAGGTCAAGGCCTACGTAAGCGCCACTGACCGTGATCAGCCCAATAGGGTTCTCATCGAAATGAACCGGAATAATCCGATGTTCTTCGATGTCTATTCCTGTAACCTCGAGACGGGTGAGCTTACTCTGCTTCAGGAAAATCCCGGAACCACCGAAGACGGCTGCATGGTTCTTGGCTATTTGACCGACGAGGATCTGAATATTCGAGGTATGGCTACCATAGATCCCCAGGATGGTACGATTGTATTCTATCTTAAGGATGCAGATGCTGTGGAATGGGAAGAGTTCGTAAGCTTTTCCGCCCTTGATACAGTCAATCCAGAGCGTTTCAGTGAGGATGGCAGGGGTATTTACTACCAGTCCAATCTTGAATCCAACACAACGAAGCTTCTCTATCAGGATCTGGATACCGGAGAGATAACTGAGATCGCCTACGATTCACTGGCCGATATAGGCGGTGTTTCCTTTGACCCGTTCACCGGTCAGCCCAGGTCGGTCAGCTTCCATTATCTGAGGAGAAACGTGGAGGTTCTTGATCCGTCCATCCAGGATGATTACGATTTTCTTGGTGAATTTCACCCCGGAGACTTCGCGGCTACTTCCAGGGACAACGCTGACAGTACATGGATAGTGGCGTACTTCACTCCGCAGAGCCCTGCTGTCTATTACCTTTACGATCGTACAAACCTCTCCATGACCTACCTGTTCAACGCTATCCCCGCCCTTGATGATTACCAATTGGCTGAAGTGCAGCCTCTTCTTATTCCCGCGCGTGATGGGCTCATATTACCCAGTTATCTGACAGTGCCCCTTGATGCCGGTGAAGAACCTCTTCCAATGGTTCTATACGTGCACGGTGGTCCTTGGGCCAGGGATAAGTATGGTTACGAACCTTTCGTCCAGATGCTCGCTAACCGGGGATTTGCCGTTCTGCAGGTGAATTTCAGAGCTTCCTCCGGATTCGGCAAGGAACATCTTAACGCGGGTAACAAGGAGTGGGGAGGCCGAATGCAGGACGATCTTACAGATGCGGTTGCCTGGGCTATCGACCAGGGCATCGCGGATTCTGACAGGGTTGTCATTATGGGAGGTTCCTACGGAGGTTACGCAACACTTGCCGGAGTGACATTCACACCGGACCTCTATTGCGCGGGAGTGGATTTCTTCGGACCGTCGAATCTCATTACCTTCAGGGAAACCGTTCCTCCCTACTGGAAACCTCTGGGCGCCATTATGGATATCAGAGTGGGTGATATGGACGAGGATTCATTGATGCTTGAGGAACGTTCACCGCTTAATTACGTTGAGGATATCAGGGTTCCCATGCTGATAGTTCAGGGCGTGAACGACCCCAGGGTCGTACAGGCTGAATCCGATCAGATGGTGGCTGCTCTCAGGGAGAACGGCAACGAAGTCTACTACGTGCTTTACGAGAACGAAGGGCACGGTTTTGCTATCGAGGCCAACAGGCTTGAATTCGCAGGCAGGGTTGAGGAATTCCTCTACAACCATGTGCCGGGTGTTGAATGCCGGATGTTCGAGGAGATACCCAACTCCACTTCACTGATCAGATAGAATACTTGATGCAACCGGGGGTATTCATGCCCCCGGTTGCCATGTAAGCATATCGTTTCAATCTATATAACCAGGATCTCTCAATATTCCCTGCTGTAATCGGAATCAGTATCGGAAAATAACTGGAAGTCCTTGCATTATAATAATCATTTATAAACTGCTACTTGAATGAATTTAAGTAAGTATAACTATACAAGAAGTGAAGCAACAGTAAAGAACAGATAAAAGTATCCATTTCTTTGTACAGAGGATTCTGTATAGTAACAGTAACCTTCGGTAAGGGTGCAATTTCGGATTAAATACAGCAGATAGCTTTGGACTTCAATAGAAATGTAAAATGAAAACTCGCTCGATAGCCAGGGCAAATTTGATTTATGTATTCTTATTATTAGTCCTGTGGGTAGCTGTTACTATCAGTTCCTTTAATCTGCCCATATACCTCGATTCTTTGTTTACTGTTGGTGCGGGAGCACGACTTGCGCACCACGGACATTTTTCAGGAACCTTCATGCTGTACGGTCTTGTCAATGCCTACATTCTCGAAGCTTTTCTGGCCTTGAAACTGGGAGCTCTTGCTCCCTATCTTTTAAGATTAGTGCAATTTCTTATGGCCTTAACCGGTTTCTTTTTTCTTTGTCGAGGTTTTTCATCGCTTGATAAAAAACACTCGGTACACCTGAGCTTCTTTTCGGCAGTTGCTGTTGTGCTGAGTTCAGCGGTGATACTGATAGAATCCTTTGAACCTACGCCTGAAAACGCGATGCTGTTTGCGATTAATATCCTCTTTTACTGCATGGCGGTTTATAAGCCTTCCCGAAAACATGCCATTATTACAGGGGTAGTTCTTGCTTTGATGGTGGGGACAAGACCAACTGCCCTGATTCTGGGACTTCCCGTGTTACTTATTATTCCGGAACATTTCTCGGACAGGGCATATGCAAAGAAGACCTTGCGTTGGTTTATCCTCGCGGTCTTTTCCGGTGCGGTCATTCTTGCCGCATTTCCACAGATTGTTTCGATCGAAGCAATCGCGATAATTACTGCCATTCTGGTATTTCCAGCAACTCTGTTCTCCATCATTCATGATATTCGAAATGACTGTTTCCGTGTGTGGAATCACCTTTTGATGAGTCTCGTATCTTTTATACTTTCTCTACTTATCTTATTTCCCAACTATTTCCTTCACTTTCCGGAATTAATCAGACAGGTTCAAGAGTTCCATATTGAACGTGAGGTTCCCTGTGGTTCTCTATCCATTCTGGCCAAAAATATTTTCTACAGTTTCATGTACCTTACGATTGCTTTTCCAGGTCCTTTTGCCGCAACAGGCTTTTTTACAGCCATCGGACTGTTTTTTTCAAAACGGAGGAGTCCTGACTGCCGGATGCTGTTGCTGTTTGTGCTTGGGACTGTACCATTCCTGTTTCTTGCCTGTCGAAATGACAATTTTCAATCAAGATATCTCATACCATTGATGGGAGTGGTTTTTGTCGTGGCTTCCATCGGGTTGCGATACATTCTCAGTGTCAGAAAGCTGCGAATTCTCCTGTTGATTCCATTTCTGATATCCTCTTATCAGATATTCGAAATCGTTCAGTACAAGACACAAGGCGGTATATTGAACGCATTTTACGATTTGAACCTGCAAGATAATGTAACAGTTCTACCGCTGAACATAGGTCCCTGTTGGCCTGGTTACTATAGCCAGGAGGACAACATTTGCTGGCCGCTGATGCCATATGTTGAATCTCACCTGCCGGAGTGGAATTCGGAAGGTGCACGTTATTCCGTGTCATTTTCACCTCTTCCCGATGAATATGAAATCCTTGGGGTTTACGGAACTGATAACAGCCACAGGTTCAGAACGATAAGGATGTCGGATCACCCAGGCTGGACTACACTTTTCACCCTTATCAGGGAACCGTGGACTTGGCGTGGTTGGAACGTCGCGTACCTGGGTGTACGAGGAAGAAATTAGAACTCCCTCTTTCTCTCCTGCTCCTGCCGGGTGTATCTGTCAGTACGCCCTCGCGAGAATAACTCTTGTGTTCGTTTCTCTGCCGGTCATGATGCACTTTCCGGAGCCTTCCGGTTGCTCGAGGGGGATGCACCTCACAGTTGCTTTTGTTTCCTGCTGAAGCCTTGCTTCATCTTCAGTGTTACCACCCCACCATACATCGTAGAAACCAGGTTTACTAACTATTGCTTCGCGAAAATCGTTCATGTTTTCAACAGTATAGGTTCTGGAATCCCGCTTTTGGATTGCCTCACCAAGCATCTCGCTTTGAATTTTCTCAAGAATTCCTGGAATGTTCTCCACGAGAGAATCAAGGGAAATCGTGAATTTACTGTCTCTGCCCGGTCTGTTCCTCTGGCTGGCAATCACATGCCCCTCTTCCAGGTCGCGCGGTCCGATCTCCAGCCTCAGGGGAACTCCACGGACTTCCCAGTAATTGAATTTGAAGCCGGGACTCATGCCGCCGCGGTTATCCACTTCAACCCGAACACCCTTGTTCTCCAGGCCATCTCTTATACTGTCAACAACCGTCATTACCTCAGCCCTTGCCGAGTCATCCCTGGCTATCGGAATGATAACCACCTGCACCGGCGCAAGCTTTGGCGGCAGGCGCAGGCCGTTTTCATCGCCATGAGCCATGATAACAGCGCCGACCAGTCTTGTGGACACTCCCCAGCTGGTCTGGTGTACGAACTGCTGTTCGTTGTTGCTGTCAAGGTACATTGTATCGAACACCCTGGCAAAATTGGTTCCCAGGTAGTGGCTTGTTCCACTCTGCAGAGCCCAGCCGTTACCCATCATCGCTTCGATTGAATAGCTGTCCACCGCGCCTGCGAACTTTTCCCGTTCTGTCTTCCTTCCACGTATTACGGGGATAGCGGCCATATTCTCCGCGAAATCCGCGTATACATTCAACATTCGAAGGGTTTCCTCTCTGGCTTCCTCCTCATTCGCGTGTGCGGTGTGCCCCTCCTGCCAGAGGAATTCAGTGGTTCTGAGGAACGCTCTGGGACGCATTTCCCATCGAACTACATTTGCCCACTGATTAAGCAGCATGGGCAGATCTCTGTAACTGTTAATCCATTTTGAGAACATATGGTTAATAATTGTCTCTGAAGTAGGTCTTACAACAAGGGATTCTTCAAGCTTCTTTCCCCCCGCGTGGGTGACAACGGCCAGTTCAGGAGCAAAGCCTTCAATATGCTGGGCTTCTCTTTTAATGAAGCTCTCCGGTATGAACAGAGGGAAGTACGCGTTCTTGTGCCCGGTTTTCTTGAAGCTTGCATCAAGACTTGCCTTAATATTTTCCCAGATTGAGTAACCATAGGGGCGGATTACCATGCACCCCCGAACCGGAGCGGAGTCGGCGAGCTCAGCTTCACGGATCACATCCTGGTACCATCTTGCATAATCCTTTTCAGGATTTGTAATGTTCTTTGCCATTTATCAGCACTTCCTGTCAGGGTGTTTGTTAAGATTTCCCATGGCGAAAACTAATTGAGATTCGCAGATACTCCAAGGGCATAATTGACACTTGATGCGAAGAGTATTAACTTTTTAACATAGGGGGCCAGTTGCTGAGAGTGCCAAATGCAAGCAATGAAGGCCGCGCCCTGATGTCCTGCTGATGCGTGACCTGGTAAATCAGGTAGACTGAAGCAGCAACAGGCCGTAGTAAGACCTTTAACCCTGTGAACGAGACATTCTTCAGGGATATGGCCCCCGCATTTTTATGTCGATTGAATCTGCAGTGTACGGAAGGCAGTAAATTGTTTTCATTCAAGACGATATACTCTTCTGTGGAAGATAGAAATTACCGTTTGATACTTATCTTTTTCACGGCATACACTGCGATCATGTTGATCGTTCCTCTTTCAAGGCTTGTTCCCAGAGTTCCGGTCCCTCTCATGTCTTTCTTACTATGTTACTTTCTGTACAGATGGAAACACCTTCCAGGAGTGCTGAGACCCTGGTTGTTCTATCCGCTTCTCGCGCTTTCGTACTGGCAGCTGCAGTTTGTCGTTTCTTCCCATTTTCAGGAATTCCATGGCGCGGGAATCATTGCCTTCGAAAGGAGTCTGTTCGGACAACTGCCTGTAGTATGGCTTCAGGAACAGCTTTACCATGGTGGTATAGCATGGTACGATTACATTTTTGCCGTCTTCCATTCATCACTGTATTTCATTCCGATAGTATTTCCGCTGCTGCTTCTTGTCAGAAAGGGAGTGGAAAGGATGAAGAGGGCAACCGTGGCAATGACCCTGATTACACTTGCAGGATACGCTACCTATGTTCTGTTTCCTCTTACACCCCCCTGGATGGCTTCTCTTGAGAACATGATCCCCCAGGTCGAAAGGATAACCCTCAGAGCACTCGGGGAACTTGCGCCCGGAGGAATAATCTCCTCATTCAGCCCCAGCCCGAGGGGTGCTATGCCCTCGCTTCATGCAGGGGTACCGATACTTGTTCTGATGATAGCCTTCCGGGAGTTTCGATGGAAAGCCTGGTGGTTTACAATAGTAGTGGCGGGTATATGTTTTGAAATCGCTTACGGTGCGGAGCATTATATTATTGATATAATTGCTGGTCTGGCCTATGCTGTAGCATGCTATCTTGTTGTTTATAAATGGCTGATTCCGGACGGTCGCCTCGCGCCGGGTCGTCCTGCTGATTCTAAGGAGCCATCATCATGAAAAAGGATATCCATTCCCTGCTGTTGAAGAAAAACAGGGGGGAAAAGATCGTATCACTTACTGCATACGATTACATGACCGCCAGGCTGCAAGAGGAAGCGGGAGTGGACTTCATACTCGTAGGTGATTCCATTGCGATGGCGGTATTCGGCGAGGAGACTACGCTTGGCGCAGACCTTGATGTCATGATAATCCATACAAAAGCCGTTTCCAGGGGAGCTGTCAACACCCTCGTTGTAGGTGACATGCCGTTCGGATCCTACGAACGCTCCGATTCACAGGCTGTAAAGAACGCCGTAAGATTTCTCGCGGAAGGCGGCGCGGACGCTGTGAAGCTCGAGGGGGGTAACAATCGCTCCGTATCCCGCGCACGGGCTATCATCGATTCCGGAATACCTGTTATGGGACATGTGGGACTGCTTCCGCAGTCGATCAAGCAGGCGGGAGGTTACAGGGTCGTTTACAGCAACAGACGCGATGAGCTGTTTGAGGAAGCCTTTGCCCTGCAGCAGGCCGGTGTATTCTCAATCGTATTTGAGTGTATTGAAGAGGAACTTGCAGCTGAGCTTACCGGGAAACTCGAGGTGCCCACCATCGGTATTGGTGCCGGCAGGTACACCGACGGGCAGATACTTGTGGTGAACGATATACTTGGTCTATCGGGAGATTTCGAACCCAGATTCGTCAAGAAATACGTTCAGCTGGATGGCATAATTATTGAAGCTCTGAAGGAATTCTCGCGCGAGGTCAGGAACGAGGATTTCCCGGCCGATAGTAACGTATACCATTCAAGGAGCCTGTCCGACAATGAAACATAGGCATAAGATACACACAGCTGGCTATAATACTCGCATATTATCGTCAAATAGATCCAGTATTCTCCTCAAATCTTCGAGCATTCTATCTCAGCTGTGAGAATCTTCTGCTCAATGTACATTGTCAGACACACTCCAAGGGAGGAAAAGTGACAATTCTGGTTGTCGGTGGCGGAGGTCGAGAGCACGCACTTGTATGGGCATTATCAAGGTCAGGCGATCATTCTCTGATATGTGCTCCGGGTAACCCCGGGATGGCGGAGATCGCGAAATTATTCCCGGTGAAGGTCTCCGATATTGATGGCCTTGTTGATCTCGCAGGAAATGAAAAGGTTGATCTTGTAGTGGTCGGTCCTGAAGTACCTCTTGTTGCCGGGCTCGCTGATGAACTGAGAATGAAAGGCATCCCCTGTTTCGGCCCTGGAAAGAATGGCGCACAGCTTGAAGGCAGTAAATGGTTCGCAAAGGATATCATGAATTACGCAGGCGTACCTACAGCACGTTGTAGGGTTTTCACGGACACAAGCTCCGCTATGAAATACATGGGTGAAGACGCGAAGGGATTTGTAATAAAGGCTGACGGTCTGGCAGCGGGTAAAGGTGTATTTCTACCCGATGAATCTGATGAAGCACGCTCCATCCTTGACTCCCTTTTCGGAGGCAGGTTTGGTGAGTCAGGTCAGCGTGTTGTTATCGAAGAACGGCTTCAGGGTAAAGAAGTGAGCGTACTCGCCATCTGCAGCGGAACTGATTGTGTTATTCTTCCTCCGAGCAGAGATCACAAGCGCCTCGGAGACGGAGATTCAGGTCCGAATACAGGAGGGATGGGAGCCATCTGTCCACCGCCTGAAATCGTAGATGGTTTTTGCGAAAAAGCCAGAAAGGAAATCATTCTCCCTGTACTGGAAGAGCTGGCTTCAAGGGGTATAGATTACAGAGGGGTTCTTTACGCTGGTTTGATGATTACGGCTGAAGGTCTCAAAGTACTTGAATTCAATGTTCGTTTTGCTGATCCGGAGACTCAGGCAGTGCTTCCCATGATTGAGAATGATCTTGCGGATCTTCTTGATACTGCTGCCCGTGGAGGATCACTTCAGGGAGAAGTTCCAGTCAAGGATGGCTGCTGCGCCTGCGTTGTAATCGCCTCGGGAGGTTATCCCGGCACCTATAAGAAGGGATTCACGATCACCGGTCTGGATAAAATCGAGGATGCCTTGGTTTTTCATGCGGGTACTGCAATGGAAAATGGAAAGCTTGTTACCGGAGGCGGCAGAGTACTCAGTGTTGTATCCATGGGAGACACGCTCGAGGATTCCCTGGATAAGACCTATAAAGAACTTGATAAGATCGATTTCAAAGGAAAATATTACAGAAGAGATATAGGGAGGACAGTCTGATGCTTGTTGGAATTCTTATGGGAAGTGAAAGTGACAAAGAGGTAATGAAACTGACGTCCGAAGTCCTCAGAGACCTCAAGATCCCTTGCGAGGTAAATGTGATGTCTGCCCACAGGGCTCCGGATAAAGTGAAGGAGTACGCTTCAAGCGCATCTGAACGGGGACTGAAGGTTCTGATCGCCGGTGCCGGACTTGCGGCCCATCTGGCCGGAGCGGTAGCGGCACAGACCATACTTCCGGTGATAGGGGTTCCCCTGGCAGCGGGCCCCCTCAACGGTATGGATTCGCTTCTTTCAACCGTCCAGATGCCCAAGGGTATCCCGGTAGCAACGGTGGCCATAGGGTCACATGGGGCCAGGAATGCAGCTTATCTCGCGGCACAGATAATAGCTCTCGAGGATCCTGAAGTAGCGGCTCGGCTGAAAGAACTCCGCGGCTGGTGAGAACACCGGAATTTTCCATAACTATCACCGACCCTGAAGAGGAAACCGTTGAGAAAGCCGTTTCACTCCTTCTCGCAGGAGGCGTGGTTATTTATCCATCCGACACCGTTTACGGAATGTTGTGCCGTGCCGACGACAGGGTTGCGGTGGAGAGGCTTGCGAAGATCAAGGGTTATGAGAAGCCGCGAGCGTTCATCCTAATCGTTGATGGACTCGAGATGGCAGGCAATCTTACTTCCGGCATTGATCCTGAAGTAATGGAGATACTGAAGCTTCGGTGGCCGGGGAAACTTACCGTTGTACTTCCTTCTGGAGATGGATGCCCGATATGGGTCAGGGGAGAGGATAATACAGTGGCGCTCCGTCATCCCGCCGACCCCCTGAGTGGACAACTTCTGAAACGTTGCGGTGTTCCGCTTGTTTCCACCAGTGCCAATCATGCTGGTGAAGATGCGCAGCTGAGCATAAAAGACATTCCGGAGAGCATAATCGCAGCCTCAGATATTGTACTCAATGCGGGAGATCTGCCCCCATCATCTCCCTCAACAATCATCCGTCTGATCCGGGGCAGCCAGGGAGGCAACCAGGGTCGGACATAACATCGTACACTTGTGAAACAGCTATTCTCATAGTAAACAGATGATAGATCTTGTGGAATAATTAGCCCTTGAAATTTAGTGAGATCATGAGTAAGCTATAATAACTATGGCTAGAATAATGCGACCCGATTGGGAAGATGCCTTGCACCATATAATGGCACGGGGGATAGACGGCAGGACTCTTTTCTCAAACCTATCTGAGTACGAGGATCTTAGAAGCAGGTTGGAACAGCTTGTTGTTGAATTGAAGTTTTCCGTATATGCGTGGGTGATAATGCCAAATCATCTACATCTTCTTATCCGAACCGGGCCAGAACCCATAAGTCTTCTGATGCACCGGTTACTTACAGGATTCGCTATTTCATATAACAGGCGCCATGATAGATCTGGACATGTGTTTCAGGGGCGATTTAAATCAATACTCGTACAAGAGGAAAACTATTTTCTGAAACTCATTAACTACGTTCATCTTAATCCTTTAAAGGCGAAGGTTGTCAATTCGCTGGAAGAGTTAGATACGTATAAGTGGTCCGGACATCCATGTCTTATCGGAAAGATGGAGTGTAAATGGATGAAGAGAGATTCTGTATTGGAGTATTTTGGCGATACTGAATACTATGCAATAAAGAACTATCAGACATCTCTACTGAATGATGTTAATAGTATGGCCTCCAGTGAAATGGTTAGCGGAAACTTTAGTATAGGTAAAAATGGAATTAAGAGTTCAGATCAGAGAACTGGAACTTCGCATTGGACTGGTATCTGCAGAGTTCTGGGAGATAAGGAATTCGCCAAAAGAGTTCTAAGTCGGTTAAATGATTTCAAATCACTGGAGGTTAGGAACAGAGAGAACATACACAAGAGAATTGAACGACTGTTTGATCAGATAGTAGTTAAAATGGGCTTATCCCGCGAAGTAATTCGCGGGAATAGTCGTAGTTCTGAGCTTGCGGAAGCTCGTGGAGCGATAGCATGGATATGTTCGCAGAAGTTCGGTCTCAGTTATAGAGATATTTCAAGATTACTCAATGTTAGCAGGTCAGGTGCTGCGAAGGCAGTTCGGAGAGGAGCAGAATTACAGAGAGAACATCCATTTATTATAGAAATTCTAATTTCGTAAGTGTACGATGTTATGTCCGACCCTATTTACCTCGGAATGCTATCCAGAGAGCTCTTATTAGGCTTGGGGGGTGGAGGAGGATGTTGGAGTAAGCTTGATTCGCAAGTGGACAAGCACATTCCCCTCTCCTGATTGATCTTCTGATATTCTTTGCTTTCCTTGATCGCCAGATGTACTGGAAGTCATTGTTCTGACTGACTACACCCATTTCTGCATTGTAAGCCAGAACTGCGCAAGGCCATACGGCGCCATTTGAATTGATATTCACATTCAATATGCCGGCATTGCATGGTATTTCCTGTTTATTACTGTCAAGGATCTTTACTGCAAGGTCGTAGTAAACAATCCTCATAGCAGTAGTGATCCGAGATAGTATCTTCATATCTTTCATTTTCCCTCTGACTGATTCCTTGAATATATCCATCAGTTGATCGTAACTGTGACTCTCCGGGGTAATTCCTGACCCGAGATTAAAGAACTCTTCACGTTCCTCTGCTATTTCATTGATGTACGTATCAACATCAAGTCCTCTTGCGTACTCGATTATTTCCTGGAGATGCGAAGCATTAAACCGAGAGACAACTGTTCCAACCCCAACATGAAGATACTTATACTGTTTCCTGAGTATTTTTAGCCTTTCGATAGTCTCCAGAAGCTTTTCAAAGTTGCCGGGTACACCTCGGATCTCATCATGCAAAGCTCCCACTCCATCAAAGGAGGGTTTTACGGTTAGAAGGGTGCCAGGTGCTTCCTGTTCAATCACGTTGAGTATTTCCCGTGTTATTCTTTCAATTCGCTCTGGAGCAAGAGCATTGGTTGGAATATGTACTATTGCAGGCTTCATGAATCTGCAGGCAAGTCTTACTATTTCCGGTAGATCATCTCTTAAATAGGGTTCCCCACCGGAAACATTGAAAAAATAGGTCCATCCGATAGATCTGAAAAGCCTTTCAATCGTGTTAAGATCAAGATCATCATCAGAGTTATGCTTCCATATGTAACATGTTCTGCACCTTGATTGACAGCGACGTGTAACAGAGAATGTCACGTTGATCGGCTGAGGTGGGGGGGAGAGACCTCGCATTGCAAGAGCACCTTTGAACAAGCTTCCTGCAAGATGAAAAACCTGCTCTATATGATTCATTTTCGTAGTGAATCTTTTTCTCATGGCGCCATAAACGATTGCTTGAAGAGCATACAGGCCTTCGATTAAGATCAGCATTACCCTCTGTCCAAGTGCTATTACAGTGGCGACTTCCGCTCCACCGCGCACGAAACCTGAAAGAAGAAGCCCCTGGACACCCTCTCTGATACCGATACCTCCGGGTATGAAAACCATAGCAAGAGCAATGAACCAGGAGACCGGTCCGGCCAGCAGGCAGATCGCTATCATTGCAAAGGGTTGATCCGGCTTTACTCCGAAGCCGCGGAACCAGAAATAGAGAGCCATACTGCGAAGGCTCCATGAAAGCAGATGGTATCCGATGAAAATAGCCTGATGCTTGTGTGAGATATGGGGAAGACTGTCTATCTCCGTGCCAAATCTATGACTTAGCTTGTGTGCTATTTTTTTCTGGATTTTCGGCGCGAACAGCATGATAATTCCCAGGCCAGCTGAGATCCACAGAGCTATTACTACAGGAAGAGGTACATTTGCCAGGCCCAGAAACGGAAGACCTATCAAGGCCATAATAGTCATGGCGGCCATCATGTAGAGGTTCTCGAGAACAAATGCTGTTATTGCTTTAACGGGGCCAGTGCCGTTTGCTTTCAGAAAAGTTAACCTTCCAACAACCATCCAAAGTTTTCCCGGAACGTACTGGCCCATCTGAGTGATGTACCAGTTCCTTCTTACTTCACCCTTGTCGATTTTCGGGATCTTCAACGCATCAAGGATTTTCCTCCAAGCAGCCGGAGCAAAATAGTAACCAAGCAGGAGGGACAGGAAAGATATACCGATCATTGGAAGACTGGCGCTCTCCCTGGAATTCTTCCAGAATTCTTCCAGTTCCGGACGCCATTCGGGCCATAGTTCAAAAATGAAATAGAATACAGCTACGATAAGGAGAATCATACCACCCCAGGTAGTCAGGTGATGGAACAGTTTTTTATGATCACCTTTCATTTAGACGCTCTCTCCTTTTATACGTTACCGTTTCAAAAACCACTATCAATAAGACTGCCAGAATTCCAATAATCGATATGATCAGCCCCAATGTAACATCGGATGAATCGAAGCTGAATTCCACTTCATGGAATCCGGAGGGAACTACTACACCTCTCTGCCAGTGATTCGCCTGAAGCATCGGCACCGGATTACCGTCAATTCGTATCTGCCATCTGGGATACCACAAGTCGGCCAGAACCAGAAGACCATCATGGGAATTACTCGTAGTTATAACAACCCTTTCAGCTTCATCAGTGACAATTGTTACCTCAGCTTCTGAAACATCCATGTGTTCTGGAAGTTCAACCTCACCGTATAGAACAGACATCTCCTGGGGATTGAGACCTGATGCCAGAAGTGAAAGGCATCTGTTCTCATCCAGTTCAACCCAGGATTCTGCGAACCATGCCCTGGGGAGAGGTTTTTCAGGAAGGAAGGCTTCAAGAGTATCAGCATAGGATGGATCTGACTCACGGGTTTGGAGGATCAGGGATTCTCTGAATTGTTCGTAAGTAAGATATCCATCCTGGCTCTGTAGAACGGTGAAGGCGGTTTGCCTGAATGCTGCAATTCCACCGGAAGACAGTATCATTTGTAGATCCTCGGCTACAGCAGGTTTTGCGGCATGGTAGCCCATTACAGATCTGATTCCGAATGGAATGAAATCATTACCTCCAGGAAGCAGTCTGCCTTCCCCGGTCATTTCAGACAGATCAGTCGGGGCAGTAAACAGTTGATTTACATCGGTCTGGGGCAGGTAGACCTGAAAATCTCTGTCTACAGGAACAAGCTCAATTGCCAGAAGAATGATGATGATCATGCCCGGTATGAAATATCGCTCCTTAAACTGTTTTCTGAAGAACAGTAATCCGCAGATAACAAGAGCTGCTCCGGCTGCCTTGAGGAAGTCCGGGGCTGCCATGTCCACACGCCTCTGTACCACAAAGGAGTATCCGGTTGCGCTTGCGTTACCCATCCTGTTCCACCATCCGGATTGAAGACCTGGAAGAAGAACATCTGCAAGAAGATAAACGAGAATACATGTTCCAGAGAAAGCTGCGATTCCGAACAGTAATTTCCTGCTGTTGAATTTCTTCCTGACGAAGATCGCATCGAAACCTGGTCCGGCTGCCAGCGCTATTGCAGTAGTAGTAAGAAAGGCAGCCATGTGAGGTGCTCTGAGTTTTCTGAAGAACGGGATGGTCCTGTACAGGATTTCGAATAGTGGGGTATATCCTCCCCATGATACAAGAAGACCCGCCGCCATAATTGTCAGCAGAGGCCACCGGTATTTTTTCTGTGCCCCCATAAAGCCTGCCAAAGCTAAAAGGAAAACAGATATCCCAACGAATTCACTGCTAAGGCGAAGACCCAGTCTGCCGAAGTAAAGCGGTACTCCAGAGATAGAGCTGCCCGGGAATCCATGTCTGTAACCGAACAACTTCGGGAAAAGCATTGTAAGGGTTTCCTCCGGTGGCAGAGAATAGCTGGCAGCCTGATCGAAAGAAAGGCCATCTCCTCTTGTGGAATACTTCGAGAAGTTGTAAGCGGGAAGTAGCTGTACAGCTCCAATTGCCACAGCAAGAAGCATAATGCTTGAGAAGCCCATCAGAGCTTTCAGTGTATTTACCTTCCAGGATCCACCGGAAGAAAAGGTTCTGAAACCAAGCCAGATCAGGGCTGCTCCGGTCGAGTAGAGGATCATCTGAGGATGGCTTGCCAGGGATTGCATTCCCAACGCAAGTCCTCCTATGGCAATGAACTTTCCTTTCCTGGTTTGCATCCACTTCTCACATGAATAGAGCAGAAGCGGAAGAAAGCTCCAGCAGATGATCTTGCTGGCATGGCCGGCATAAAAGAGGGTATTCGACCATGATGTGCAGGCAAATGCAAGGGCACCCACTATTCTGCCCCATTTACTCACTCCGATGGATCGAAGAAACAACCATGCGAATATTCCTCCGAATAACATATGAATAGGGAACAGGAATCTTGCGACTCCCCCAGTCCCGGAGAGTAAAAGGAGCAGACCTCGAACAGGATAGAAGACAGGTGCCGAGAATGAGGAATAGAATGGTACACCGCAGAAGATATATGGATTCCAGTGCGGTAGCCGTCCATTCTGCACCGCCTTCTCTGTAAAAGTGAAGAATGGGTAACCCTGACTGACTGTATCACTCAACTCACCTCCGGGAAGTTTTGCGGAGTTGAATACAGGCCAGTATGTAAGGATAACCAGGATCAGTAACATGCCCGGCAGTATACACTTCTGCCAGATAGGGAGTTTCATTATCCTTTCACTTCCTTTCGGAGAAACGGAATTGATTTCGCGCTGATTCCAGCTAGGATCACTTCTAAAACAGCAAGCAACAATCGCTGACCCAGTACTGCTGCAAGAATCGGACCAGTTTCACCCGGACCCGCTATCATTGCAACGGTTGCAGCTTCTCGCACACCAACACCACCCGGGACGAGGAAGACAATATACCCGGCCAGCCAGGATAGTGGGGTTGCAGCTATGCAAGCCCAGAGTCCCTTGTTGGATATTCCGAGAGCCGCAAGCCAGATGAATAAAGAAAACCCTCTGATAATCCAGAGAACAGAATAAAAACAGATCACTCTTATCGAGAGGTTTGGTGGAAGAAATGGCATCCTATCCGTTCTTCCAGAACCGGCAGTATTACTATTCCCTTTCTCCCTGAGTCGATAAACGTATTTCTGCACTGGATGGAGCAATGGCAGGACCAGCAGACATATTCCTGCCAGAACTGCCGCTAATCTCAGAATATTCGAGTTAAGAAACTCAGGAAACAGCAACGCGGTGAAAAAGGTTATAAGGCCAACTGCAGCTGCTGTGTGCATTAACTCATACACTGGCGCTAAAGCAGCATTCAATGTGCTGACACCTTTTGATTTCAGGTAACCAGCCCTCCCGGCGAAAAGCCAGATCTTTCCCGGAATATATCTTCCAAGCTGGCTGGCGAACCAAACACCTCTGAGTTCACTGAAGCTGGAAGTAGATCCTAGCTCTTTTGATATCCATACCCATCCAAAAGGTGCAAACCAGAAAGAAAAGAGAAGAAGGAGAGTTGAAAGCGCAATAAGCAGAGGATCAGGTTCCCAGCTCAGTTGTGCTATTTCAGAAAGCCATTCATTTCCATACTTGAGGATTAATACTACTGAAAGTGCGAGCAGAATCAGCAATACAGCTCTGCTGAGCCAGACAAGACGTTGCCTTGCCATCATAGCAGTTTCTCGAATCTGTACCATTCCAGTGTTTTCTGAATACCATCGGAAAGCGAGATCGAGGGTGTGAATCCTGCATCAGCTGCTTTGTTGATGGAAACGAAGTGATCTTCACTGAAAAGTCTTACTCTGGTGCGTGATAGAGATCTGGGTTTGAATGGTCCTGATCTCAGAGCCATAGCGTAGAAGAGTCGAGGTAATGGAATTGATATAAGCTTCTGCCCCATTATCTTTGCTATCAGAGCGCCAAATTTCCTGATAGATACCACCTCAGGACCACCAATATTGAAGAGCCCAGTATTAAGACATTTTCCAGGCATTGAATTCTCAATAGCACTGCAGACATCTGAAACAAAGGTCGGTCTGATTCTAACATCCTTAAAACCAATAAGAGGAAGCCAACCTTTTCCAACCTGTTTGAAGAAGGGCAATTTGTGCCTGTCTCCAGGGCCATAGACGAAATCCGGTCTTAGTATTGTCAATTGTCCGGACTTTGATATAGAGTGTTTACGCAGAGCCTCTTCACCCTGATATTTCGATTTTTCGTAATCCCCCCATGGATCAGCCGGACTGTCTTCAGTGATATCCGCTCTAAGACCCGCAATACCAGGTGTGCTGAGATGAATTAAATGGATTTTTCTGGCTTTGCATATATCCGCCAGCAGTATTGGCAGGGTAACATTTGATTGCGTTAACTGATTGGGCTTAACTCCTGGAAGTCCCAGTCTGCCAGCACAGTTAACGATTATGTTAACCTTTTCCGGTATCGAAGTCTCAGTCAGATCACCATCAATAGATCTTACATGTTTTTCAACCGAAAAATCCTTACCCGAAAAATGGGTGAATACTGACGAGCCAATGAAACCACCTGCTCCGGTAACAAAAATATTCAGACCCGTCTCCCTGTCTCTTGAATATGGGTCGATTTTTCAAGCAACGATGACTAGATTGCATCATTGCTTAAAATAACGTGTGTAACATTCAACAGGCAAATATATATATTCCCCATCGTAAGTGATGATTCCGGATTGTGTGAATCAAGCTTATCGAATTCACTTCGCAGCGAACTTAGGAAGGGAACTCCAGCATGACGATAAAGACTGATTGCATTCATTTTCTAGGATACATACCATGCAAACCGCACAAACTGCATGGATATCACTGCAATTCCTGCCCGGAGTATCTTGAAAGAGAAGGGCGAATTCTAGTAATCAAACTGGCTGCTGCCGGTGACGTGATCAGAACTACACCTATTTTAGAACCTCTGAAAAGGGAATTCCCTTCTCACAGGATTGCATGGCTCAGCAAGTATCCTGAACTTCTCCCCAAGATCATTGATGATCCGTTATCATTCTCTCTGGAGTCAATACTGTGGTTGAGAAACACCAACTTTGATCTGTTGATAAACCTTGATAAAGACAGAGAAGCCTGTGCTCTGGCGAAGGAGATCAACGCCGGACGGAAGCTGGGTTTTATACTTGATGACAATGGTTACTGCAGTCCCTGCGACAAGGGCGCTGCACAGAATAAGTTCATTACAGGTTTATTCGATGATGAAAACAGGACGAACAGGTTATCCTATGTTGAAGAGACTATGGCCATGTGTGGCTATGAGTTTCAGGGGGAGGAGTACATCCTGGATCCGCCTGACACTCGCGTGGATCTGAAGATCCCTGGCACAGGGTCTGTTATAGGGCTGAATACAGGATGTGGAAGTAGATGGACCAGCAGATTATGGCCTGAAAAATACTGGATAGAACTGACCCGACTTCTTCTTGGTCAAGGGAAGAGGGTTATGCTTCTTGGAGGGCCGGAGGAAGATGAGAAGAATAAGAGGATTTCGGAGTTAACGAATGCATACTATCCAGGTTGTTTCTCGCTGGATGAGTTCATTTCAATCATGGATAGATGCGAGGTAGTAGTTACTGCCGTCACAATGGCTATGCATATAGCGATCGGTCTTAAAAAGAAGCTTGTCCTGTTTAACAACATATTCAATCCGTATGAATTCGAACTGTACGGGAGGGGAGTCATCCTGGCTCCTGAACAGAAATGCACCTGTTTTTTCCAACCCAAATGCACGAACAAGAGCTTTTGCATGGAAACACTCACTCCCGATACTGTGCTGGAAAGCATAAACTGTTTGCTGAGTTCAAAATGAAGGTTTGTATTCTTGGTCCAGCACCACCTTTCCGCGGAGGTATCGTTACTTATCTCGGGATGCTTGCGAGAGAACTCAAGGGAAAGGGTAACGAAGTATTCTGGTCTTCTTTCAAGAAACAGTACCCACGTTTCTTGTTTCCAGGGTCGGATCAGTTCGGGGAAGTTGCTTCATGGATCAGGATGGAGAACAGTCCTCGTTTTGTACCGTGGTCACCCTTAAGCTGGTACAGAACTTACAGGGATATCAGAAAAGAAAGTCCCGTGGCAGTAATAATGAAATACTGGCTGCCCTTTTTTGCGCTTGGTTATGCTGCAATTGCATGGATGCTCAATCGCAACACTGACATTAAAACTATCTACATACTTGATAACGTCATACCTCATGAGAAACAGCCCTTCAGCCGTGTATTGGGCAAAACTGCGTTAAGCCAGGGTTACGGGTTCATAGCGCAGTCAGAGAATGTGAAGAGTGATCTTCTTTCTGTCCTGCCGAAAGTTAAAAAGGACAGGATTAAATTGATTCCGCATCCTGTTTACGACTTCGGTGAACCCGGAGTGGAAAGAAAAAGCAAAAAGGAAGCAAGGAAAAGTCTGGGACTTCCAGCAGATATTAAGGTGGTACTGTTCTTCGGGTTTATCAAACCGTATAAGGGAGTAAACTTTTTAATTGATGCATGTCCGATCCTGAAAGATAGATATGGGAATGGAGTCAGAGTGTTGATAGTCGGGGATGTCTACGGTGACAGTGCGCCTTATTACGACAGAATCAGCAATTCAGGTGCCGAAGATATAATAACTTTCGATAACGGTTTCGTTCCCGACAGCAAAGTAGAGGATTATTTCATCGCTTCAGATCTTCTCGCGCTTCCGTATCTGTCAGCAACTCAGAGCGGTATTATTCAGATAGCTTACAATTACGATCTACCAGTTGTAACAACAGATGTTGGCGGGTTGCCGGAGGTAGTTCATGACGGTGTGACAGGATTCCTTGTTCCTCCTGAAGATTCCGTAAAACTGGCAGAAGCGACAATTCGCTTTTTCGACGAAGATTTCGCATCCAGACTTGCTGAAGGAATCGTAAAGGAAAAGCATAAATATTCCTGGGATAACCTGGCATCAGCCATTCTTGCTTTTGCTTCCGATTAGTATATCTAAGCCACTTGCAAATATCTACTTTTTGTTTGTATGAATCTGCAAGGATAATCTCATGGTGTGAATCTGAATACAACCTCACTTGCCCACAGTGAAGGCCATCTTGCTGGAAGTCCAAATACCTTGACCTTACCTCTGATCCCAAGTACCTGAGGTTTCTTGAATCCCAACCAATTTGACCAGTCAAGGAAGTCCTTAACTGTCCAGTATCGAACATGTTCTCGAGGATCTGAAATGTAAGTAAGCGGAAATCTTCCAAACATTAATCTGAAACGATGTGCGATGTATCCAAGATTTGGAGTTGAAACGTACAAGCCCTTTCGGTATTTGCCCTTTAATTTCATCATAATCATTTCCGCATTGATGATGTGCTCAGCAACCTCGAATAGGACAATATGATCATAAATAGAATCCAACTCAGTATCCATGTCAGTAAGATCGATATTGAAAGTTTTAAATCCTTTTGAGGATGTTACTGCCAGAGCAGTATCCGAAATATCCAATCCTGTTCCATCTACTTCACGGGTTTCCAGGAGGTATTCAAGAGTATCACCAGTCCCGCATCCAACATCAAGAATAGAATCTCCACTACTGATAAAATCATTGATACCTTCAGCTTTCCGTCGAGCAGGCTCCGTATAGACCTCATTGCATATTCTTTTTATCCAGTATTTATCGTAGGTTGGATCAAATGAATCGCACTTGGGGGGAAGAGGGATTTTACCGAATACTTCTTGTATTATTCCTCTTCCCTTTTCTCCAGATTTTACTGCGTCTGACATGTCACCTCCATATAATTATTGATTGTGTCCTTATTTTTCTGTGAATTCCTAGCAGTCGTTTAAGGAGCGACCATCATCACCTCAATTGGGTATTGTTTTAACAACACATCAACCCAAACCCAAAGGAGGAAGACGATGGCCAATGGTAAATTGGTACAATCGGAGGCAAATGTCCAGAGGCTGCTTAATGACAAGGATGCCATGCGTAAGATGGTAGAGGATAGAATCCAGGAACTCGTTGAAGCAGAATTCGAGAAGCACATGGGGCGCAAGCCCTATGAGATCACCGAGGAGCTATGTGCAGACAGGATACCCAATAGTGCTCTCAGATTGATAGGATCAATCTGGCAGGATATACATGAGAAATGGATTACCGGAAGCGTTATCTGAACATGGAAGTCTTGCAGGTATTAGGAAGAAGAACAGGAAAAGAAAGAAGCTGAAACAATCTCAATGGAGTGCTAGATGAAAGTCACAGAAAATTCGGGACTTGATCTAATTATTCCAGTATAGAATAATACAACATAATGTACCTATTGATAATGTACCTATCGACTAGTCTTGACGAAAAACCAGTATTGTTATTAACATTTAAGTGGAAGAAGTGAAATAATGGTTTATACGTTAATGGTATTAGCGACTATACTTCAAATATCTCCTAATAATTCGGACATTGTATTTTTTGATGATTTTTCCGATGGTGATATAAGCGACTGGGATCAGCGCTGTTTACCTGGAACTTGGTGTTCCTCATCCGGACAAGCTCATGGGAGTACAGCATATGCTAATGCTGCCCTGGTTCCTCCGGGTGATATTCAGTGTGAAGACTGCTCGATAGAAATAAGTGGGACGGCTATTCATGCGCTTGGAGTGATATGCAGATTGAATTCAGAGGATACTGGCATCGCTGCATATGTATCTCCTGATCACGATGTGGCCAGAATTAGAAGAATTTCATGTGGTAACCCATCAACTATCTATAACAGTCTTTACGCATCATTTCCAAGCGGTGTATGGTATGAATTAACCCTCATTTGTGAAGGGAATTTACTTCAGCTCCAAATAGACGTTCCCTCAACCGGTGATAGCTGGACACTTGATGCAATAGATACTTCTCCTCAGACAGGTCAATTCGGGCTTTACACGGGAGAAGAACCCGGTGCTCGCTGGGACTGGATTTCCGTTTCATCAGGCGCAGGTCCAGTGGATAGTACGATGATATCCTGGATGTACACTGACGATACAGTTCTCGGAAATGGTAATATGGCATTCGAATCTGGCGAGGAAATAACACTACATCTTCAGTTATCAAATCTGGAGAACTCTCCTTTGGCAAATGTTTTCGCAATTCTTCAGAGCCTCACACCTGAGATTATCGTTAATGATAATTCTGATGACTTCGGGAATATTCCACCCTGTGGTTCGTCCTGGGGGGCAAGTGGTTATAGCATCGAAGCACCAACCTCAACACCTGAAGACCAGACGTATGCAATGCAGCTTACTGTATTTGCTGATGGAGGTTATTCTAACTCTTTCGAGTTCAATATTCCTGTCGGTTGTGGGATCGAATGTGATGTCGAGTCCGGGATAGAACAATGGTTCTGGAGTGCTGTGGAGTCCGGATGGCTGGACAATTGGCATATCTCCTCCACAAGAAATCACACTGCAGGCGGGACACAGAGCTTCAAGTGTGGGGATACCGGTTCAGGTGATTATGATAATCATCTCTTCTCTGCTGTAACCTCACCATTATTTAATATGCCTATCGGAGGTGATATTTCTTTCTGGATATGGATCGATGCCCAGATCCCCTTAAATAATTCAGGTATTTCCGCATTCGATGGTGGCCTATTGCAGTATGGCAGATGTGGAACCTGGATAGACCTTGAACCATCAGGCGGATATTCTTATCAGATCATACCTTCCTCTACAGGACCTTTTGCAGAGGGTACCGGTGTCTTATCCGGACAATCCGGGTGGTCGCAATGGGGAATCACAATACCAGATTCGCTTGCGGGTCCCGGGCAGGTACGTTTCGTTTTCGGCAGTGATGATACCGGCACACGAGAGGGCTTGTATGTGGATGACATTGATATTCAAGGATCTGTTGGGATAGAGAATCCTGAGTACGAAGAGTATTCCACTCCTCTGCTTTCAGCGTACCCTAACCCATTCATGGAAAATCTTACGTTCGTGATCTCAGGCATCCCCGTGGGAGAAGTTACCATTGAAATATTCGATCTTGCTGGTAGACTGGTTGAATCTTCTCGATTGAGTGCTCCGGGTGATGTCAGAACACTGATATGGAATGGAAAGAATATCCCTGCCGGGATTTATATCGCACGAGTCTGTATACAAGGTTTTAATGATATGATTCAACATATTGTTAAACTCAATTAAAACCTACGAAGGTACAGGCTCATCTTCAGTAGTTTGGAACGAAGTTGATGAATCAGGGAATTCCGCTCCGCCTGGCGCGTATTTCGTGAAGTTCTATCATATGGGAAGCAACTCCGGTTCTCTCAGGATTATCAAAGTGGATTAGCAGGCTACTGCCAGGTTTATTCTCCGGTTCGTTTCCTTATACTGTAATGTGATCTGGATGACAGTTTCAGGAACATTTCCCCGAGGAGTCCCAGTGAGATGAACTGGAATCCCACCACCAGAAGAAGCACACCGAGCAGAAGCAGAGGCCTTCTGCCTATGGGTTCCCCGCCGAACCAGAGGATGGTCATGTATGCGGAGATCCCGAACCCTATAAGTACAATAAGTGTTCCGATGCCTCCGAAGAAATGCAGTGGTCTGTAGCAGTACCTGTGAAGGAAAAGAACTGTCAGGAGATCCGAGAATCCCCTGAAGAAACGGGACATTCCGTATTTCGTCTTTCCGTATTTCCTGGGTCGGTGGTGCACAACCTTTTCTCCGACTGAGAACCCCTGCTGTGCGGCAAGAACAGGAGTGTATCGGTGCATTTCTCCATACAGTTCCAGGTTCTTGGCCACGCTGCTTCTGTAGACCTTCAATCCACAATTGAAGTCATGGAGCTTCACACCCGTGGTGAGCTTAACCGTGAGATTAAACAGTTTCGAAGGAAGAGTCTTGCTGGCAGGATCCTTCCTGTTCTTCTTCCAGCCGCTTACGAGATCGTAGTTCTTCTCCTCCATTAGTTTGATCATATCGCGTATTTCGGATGGATCGTCCTGAAGATCGGCATCCATTGTCACCACATACTTGCCCGATGATTCCGCGAAACCGGCTGCCAGAGCCGCAGCTTTCCCTTGGTTGTTGTTCAGTTTGAGACCCTTCAGGGGGAACCGGGAGGAGAGTTTCATGATACGTTCCCAGGTTCCATCTGTGCTGCCGTCATCGATTACAATGATTTCATACAGCATGCCCTGCATGCATTCATTGATCTGCCGTACGAGTTCGGAAATACTTTCCTCTTCATTGAACGCCGGGATTACGATAGAAACATCCGGGTTCCTGCCGGTTTTTTCCGAAACCAAGTTAATCACCGCTCCTTCAGTAGTTCCCGGCATTCGGGACTGTTACAGGAATATTCAAGAAGTTCAGGTTCTTCCGTGCCATCTCTCATGTGGCAGTAGGTGAATCTCGTCAGCCAGTCTCCAAGAGAAACATATATACTTTTATTACTCCTGATAACAGTGTCCAGGTGTGTATGACCTGTGATGATGATATCAACACCTTCATCGAATCTCTCATTGACCCATTTCTGCATTCCAGAGGGTATTTTATCAAGATCATGCCTGAGAATTCTCTTACTGGTATCTGAAAAGCGCCTTGCGAGATAAGTACCCAGATCCGGATGAAGAAGACCGAACAGGAACCTGCTTATTGCAGATCTCAGTACCGGTTTAATGAGCTTGTAACCGATATCACCTGATCCCAGCCCGTCACCATGAGAAAGAAGTACCTTTTTACCATTGAGATCAAGTATCAGATAATCATCGGAATGGATGAAGGCTCCAGTCGATTCAACGAAATGCTTTCCGACCCAGAAGTCGTGATTTCCAGGAATGAAGTGAAATACCCAGCCTTTATCCGTCAGTTTTCTTATTGAGGAGATGCATCTTTCGTATCCGGAAGGGACTACAGTTCTGTATTCGAACCAGAAATCGAAGAGATCACCCAGTATCCAGAGCTCCCCCGGATCGAATGAATCATGAAGATAATCCAGGAAGGAAATGAATTTCTCCCGGCCGGGATGAGGCTCCGGTTCCGGAAAAAGATGGACGTCACTCAGGAAGAATCTATCCATTATTCCACACTCTGGATTTGTATCAGAAGCCTTGAAGGCGCTCCAAAACCATTTTCTGAGATCTCGTAGCCTTCGTGAGTCAGAATCAGGCAGGATGGCAGGATATCGGTATCGATCATTTCCATGACGGCTGAGTCGGCCAGGTATACCGGCAGAGAAATCTCCATGTTGTTTACCACGCGCTGAGCATGGTTACGTGATTCATGGTCCGGCTGCATCGGTAGAACAAGATAGGATGTATCAAGTGAAGCCAGAAAACGGAGGTCGTCCTGCATCTCATCGTATTTTTCAAGAGGAAGCCAGTAGTAGAGAATCACATCGGTTCCCGGAAGAACCTGGACAGTATCCCCCGTGGGTGCAATAAGAATACCGGGCAGCTGCGCGGTAAGAGGCCCGATGGAGGTTGAGTTGTTGTTTCCGGATCCGACTTCATCTGTTCTCTCATCGCAGCCGCAGATAGGAATAAGGGCAATCAGGATCAATACAATCAATCTTTTCACAATAATATCTTTCTGTTCGTGAACAATCGGTTTCAGAATTAAATGCATTAATCCTGTAAAATCAGCCATCAGTAATAACCGAAAACAGGTTGACAGGCCAGGATTCGGAGTCCTGTTGATGTATAAGAACTAAGGCCTCGGAATCCTGCACAAAAGAGGTGAAATGAAAATTCTGGCAGCTCACTGTACTTGCCTCTGATGGAAGGCTTGATAGTGAAATAATCCTGACGAGAATATCACCGGTTTGCACATCTCTCGCTGTAATAAGTCGAAAAGGATATAAGTCATGCGTCCCGAAGGCTACGCAGCCGGGAAGTGGGGGCTCAATCCCGTCCCAGATCCACCAGCTGCCGAGCCAGGCAGAATCGGATAAGGAAAGCGCGGATGCATGAATGGCTATCTCTTCAAGGTCTGTTATTGTGGTCGAAGGTTTCCTGAAAAGTAAAGGCATTGATGCGAGAAGTAGAAACGCGATTACCGACGGTAATATCGGATTTACTGTCGTATCCGACCTCCGTGAGTCATGCATTTGCCAGTATGCTTGAAACCGCGGCCTGCAGTTCAAAGGGAGCCTCGTACTGCATAAAACCCCTCATGGTTGTCTGAATATTCGCGGTCTGCCTGAAGAACTCACGGCAGTTCGGGCATTCGTCCATATGATCCATAAGAGGCCTGTGATGTTCCTCGGCAAGCTCTCCGGAGATGTAATCGTGCATTTTTAAATGAGCATCTTCACAGGTCATGTTAACTTCCCCCCATAGCTACGTTTTTCCAATCAGCAAGTAAATGACGCAGTATCAGCCTGCCTCTGTGTATTCTCGACCTTACGGTGCCAATCGGGATATCAAGGATTCTAGCGATATCCGCATAGGAAAACCCCTGTACATCGCAGAGTATCACAGTATCCTTGAACTCATCGGGAAGATCATCGATAGCCCTGGCGATATCTTCCTTCAGAAGATTGTCCAGGCATTTGACACTCGGGTCGGGACCGTGCTTTTTCAACTCCGAAATATCTTCCCTGGTTATCTGTTCTATCCATTCACCAGCCATACCTGCCGGTTTCCTGCTCATTCTTCTTATCTTGTTCAGAAACGTATTTCGCATTATGGTAAACAACCATGCGCCGGCATTTGTTCCTATGGAGTACTGCTTTTCGGATTTGAGCGCATTAAGATAAGTATCCTGAACAAGGTCGGATGCATCTTCATCGTTTCGACAGAGATGCATCGCGTAGCCGTAGAGCCTGTCCAGATGACAGATCACTTCCTTCTCAAAAATCTTCCTGCGTCTGCTTTTCATAATTACTCCAAACAGGTATGCTTTCCGTTGGCTGTAAACTAGCAAACGAACCATACACATGCCAATGGGTTACCGCTCAGCACTACCTGTAGTAGTGGCCCCTTGCCAACGGTACAAAATATTGATAGTCTACCTTTGTCGGCAGGTTTTATTTATTGTGTATTTGATCTGGGTTTACATAGCAGCTTTAATCCCATATTTGGTAGCAATAGGGATTAATTCAAGAAATGCAGATCAATTGATGTTTAAAATATTTGTATTGTGTTACTCATGTATTTTCAAGGGTCGGGAGGGTGTAGTTGGCGGAGTTCCATCTGCAAAGTGATTTGTTCTCACAAACGGACAGCAGAGAACAGGCTGTTGAAGGAGACAGGCCTTCACCAGACTTCAAAGATCTGATTGAACCTGAGTTCACCGACAACGCGCACATCGTTCTGAGGAAACGTTACCTGAAGAGATCAGCATCCGGGGAGATCCTTGAGAAACCCGCGGACATGCTTCTTCGTGTTGCCGAGGCAGTCGCATCGGCAGAGGAGAAGTTCGGGAATGATGTTCAACAGATAACGGTAGCATTCTATAATATGATCGCGAAAAAGGAATTCTTTCCCAATTCTCCAACACTTATGAACGCTGGACGGCAACTCGGTCAGCTTTCAGCATGCTTCGTTCTTCCTGTTGAAGACAGCATGGAAAGCATATTTTCCGCTGTTAAGAATACTGCTCTGATTCATAAAAGTGGCGGGGGAACAGGATTCTCATTCTCGAAGATTCGCCCTGCCAATGATACCGTAATGTCAACAAAGGGTATTTCCAGCGGTCCGATATCCTTCATGAATGTTTTTGACCAGGCCACCGAAACTGTCAAGCAGGGGGGAGTACGCCGGGGAGCGAACATGGCGGTTCTCAGGGTGGATCATCCGGACATTGACGAATTCATCAACGTGAAACGTAATATGGATAAGCTGAATAACTTCAACCTCTCGGTTGCGGCTACCGATGAATTCATGGATGCTGTCGAAAGGGGATCAAAGTACAATATTGTCAATCCCAGAAACGGTATGATAGTCGATTCAAAAGATGCAAATGAAGTATTCGACTCCATTGTTGACTCTGCCTGGAATTCAGGGGAACCGGGTTTGATCTTCATTGACCGTATGAACGACGCGAACCCTACCCCGCATATTGCTGAAATTGAAGCCACAAATCCATGTGGAGAGCAGCCGCTGCTTCCGTACGAAGCGTGCAATCTAGGCTCTGTTAACGTTTCTGTCATGACAGACAGGAGCGAAAGCGGCAAATTCAGAATGAACTGGAACAGGCTTGAAACAACTGTGAGTACTGCTGTCAGATTTCTGGACGATGTCATTGAGATCAATCGCTATCCTCTTCCGGAGATTGCTGAAATGGTGGCAGGCAACCGAAAAATAGGCCTTGGTATTATGGGCTTTGCCGATCTTCTTTTCAAGCTGGGAATACCGTACGATTCCGAGGAAGCACTGCTATTCGCTGAAGAACTTATGAGTTTCGTTGCGGAAAAGGCAAGAAAAGCAAGTGTTGACCTGGCAAAGGAAAGGGGGCCGTTTCCAAATTTCAAGGGAAGTGTGCACGACAGCAAGCATATGCCACCGGTACGTAATGCAACTGTCACTACAATAGCTCCAACCGGTTCAATCAGTATCCTTGCAGGCTGTTCGGGCGGTATTGAACCCGTGTTCGCTCTCGTTTTCACAAGATGCAACCTTCTGGACGAGAATGATGAGCTGCATGAAGTAGTACCCGAATTCAGCAGAATTGCCAGGGAACGGGACTTCTTCTCAGAAGAAGTATTTGAGCATGTCGCTGAGTCGGGGACCTGTCAGGGAATCCTGGAGATTCCCAGGGATATTCAGAGGTTATTTGTCACGTCTCATGATATCTCTCCCGCATACCACGTAAGAATGCAGGCGGCTTTCCAGAAATACACTGATAACGCTGTTTCAAAAACAGTGAATCTTCCTGAGAATGCTTCGCGCAAAAGTGTAGCTGAGGTTTTCAAACTTTCACGAAGGCTTGGGTGCAAAGGTGTTACAGTCTACCGGGATAAGAGCAGGGATAAACAGGTCCTTAACCTTGCTAAATCAAAGGAAGCTGAAAAGACCGATGGTGTTGTTCTACCGTCAGTTCCCATAGGTCCACGGGACAGGGGAGACGTAACTTCAGGAATAACAAGAAGAATCAGAACCGGTTGCGGAAAACTGTATATAACTATAAACATGGATGAGAATGGTCCGGTTGAACTGTTTTCACAGATGGGAAAAGCAGGCGGGTGTGCCGCCAGCCAGTCTGAAGCGATAAGCAGGCTCATTTCTCTTGCTTTGAGATCCGGCATCAGACCAGAGGCTATAGTTAAGGAGCTTAAGGGAATAAGCTGCCATAGAATCGTCTGGCAGGGCGGCAACAGAATTCTTTCATGCGCTGATGCTATCGGGCAGACAATCGAATGGTATGTCGATGAAAAGATGCATGTATCAGACAACACGGACACCATTCAGTCCATTGAATCGGTACGGGAAGAGGAAAACGCCAATATAAGTGATGCCGATTTGAACGATGAAGAGGTTGCCGAAAACCTTGCTGGAGCATGTCCCACATGCGGAGGACCTCTCAAATATGAATCAGGATGTGTTGCCTGCGCTCTCAATTGCGGCTATTCCGAGTGCGGTTGATAAAACCCGCCCTTCCGGATATTCATCAGACAATAATTGATCTTCTGATTTGACCGGCAGCGATTCCTGCGATTGATCCGCAGAGTGGAACCGGGCTTGCATTTCACCTGCCTTTTTCATTAGACTTCCGGTTCAACCCGAATCAGCGGGTTGCAACACTGAATGGAGGAATTGTGGAGAAGGCAATCAAGGATATAGAAAAAGGGGAGGATATGATCAGAATTGAGCTCTCCGAATTCAAGGGGAATCAGTACATAGGTGCCAGGATTTATTATATGGATGATAAAGGAGACTGGAAGCCCACTCGTAAGGGGCTTACATTGGTGCCCGAAGTTATGGTTCAGGTTCGAGATGCGATAAACAATGCGCTTGAAGAGCTGGGGTAGATTGCCAGTCAGTTGATGCAGGATCCATACGGTTTCTGAAAGAGTAATAATGCAGAGCATTCATTTTGAGAAGATATCCTTTGAAACAAAATTGAGCAGGATGCACATTGCCGCAGTTGCATCCTTGCTTGCAGACGGAGCTACTATACCCTTTATCGCAAGGTATCGAAAAGAAGCTACCGGAAGCATGGATGAAGTTTCCGTCATGACTGTCCGGGACAGACTGGAACAGCTTGAAAAGCTTGATGAGAGACGAAATGCCATACTGCGGTCACTGGGTGAGCGGGAGCTTCTAACAGCCGAGTTAAGTGAAAAGATCGGCAGTGCGTGTACTATTACCTCTCTTGAGGATATCTACCTCCCTTTCCGCCCGAGAAGAAGGACCAGAGCCACAAAAGCACGCGAGAAAGGGCTGGAACCCCTGGCACAGAGGATACTGCTTCAGGAGGGTGATGATCCTTTTCTGTATGCCCGTGAATACATGGATTCCGAGAAAGGCGTTGAAACGGCAGAAGACGCTGTCTCCGGAGCCCGGGATATTATTGCGGAAGACCTGGCACATAACGCTGAGATCAGAGACTCCATGCGAAAGCTTTACTGGGATACCGGCAGTTATGAATGTCGAGTGGTTTCTGGAATGGAAGAGGAAGGATCGAAATTCAGGAATTATTTTGAGTGGAATGAATCTCTGCGCGCTACTCCATCTCACAGGGTTCTCGCAATGCGCAGGGGAGAAGATAAAAAGATTCTGTCACTGAGGATAACCGTTTCACTCGAGAGGGCGTTGGATATTATCCTTTCAGCGGTATGCCTGAATCCTGATACCGCTGAGGGGAAAGTAATATCTGAGGCTGCATTGGATGGTTTCCGCAGACTTCTTGCTCCATCAATGGAGACGGAGACCCGTTTGAGAAGTAAGGAAGCGGCCGATGATGAGGCAATAATGGTATTCACCTCCAACCTTAGAGAACTCCTGCTCGCTCCGCCGCTGGGCCCGAAAGGTGTTCTGGCCATTGACCCGGGTTTCAGGACAGGCTGCAAACTTGTTTGTCTCAATTCACAGGGAGCGGTTGAGTATAACACGACGATTTTCCCCTTCATGTCCGAAGCCAAGAGGTCGGAGGCTGTGAAGACCGTAATCGGACTGATAGAGGAATTCGGACAGGAATTCATTGGGGTGGGAAACGGTACTGCCGGAAGGGAAACCGAAGCATTCCTGGGAGAGACAGGTCTGCGGGAGGATATTAAGGTCATTCCGGTAAATGAGAGCGGCGCATCCGTCTATTCAGCCTCCAAGGTTGCGCGGGAAGAATTTCCCGACTTTGATCTTACTGTCAGGGGAGCTATCTCGATTGGGAGAAGGCTTCAGGATCCCCTGGCGGAACTTGTTAAGATCGATCCAAAGTCTATCGGAGTTGGCCAGTATCAGCACGATGTGGACAGCAGAAAACTCCAGAAGGCTCTTGATGACACAGTTGAGAGTTGTGTGAACAGTGTCGGAGTCGATCTCAATACCGCAAGTCCCCAGCTTCTATCCTACGTATCCGGTCTTACTGAACGGGTTTCAAGGAATATTGTTAAATGGAGTGAGAAAAACGGGTCATTTCTCAGTCGTCAGCAACTGCTTGAAGTTTCAGGTCTCGGGCCGATTGCATTCGAGCAGTCCGCCGGATTTCTCAGGATCAGAAATGGGCAGAACCCGCTGGATGCAAGCGGTGTTCATCCCGAAAGCTATTCCGTGGTGGAACGGATGGCTGGATCGAAAGGTCTGAGTGTTGCGGAACTGATGCAGTCGGAGAATGCACGGAAAACGATAGATCTGAAAGATTTTGTAGACGGGAAAACTGGTCTTCCAACTCTGCGTGATATCATGAAAGAGCTGGAAAAACCAGGCAGAGATCCCAGGAAATCTTTCCAGGTGTTCAGTTTTGCCAATGTACATGACATTAAGGATCTTGAGGAGGGTATGATACTTCCCGGCATAGTGACAAATGTTACTAATTTCGGTGCTTTCGTAGACGTGGGGGTACATCAGGATGGGCTTGTTCACATAAGTCAGATGGCGGATAGATTCGTCAGAAACCCCGCGGATATAGTCTCTGCAGGTGAGAAGCTCATGGTAAGGGTTCTTGAGGTTGACATCAAGAGAAGCCGTATATCCCTTTCCATGACAGGAATTGAAAACAGATAATACAATTATATAATAAATAAAAAATAGGTTAGAAAGGTAAGCCCGGCCTTAGAAGCGGTGGGGGAGCAGTTCTGCCAGAGAGTAATGCTTGACAGTGCCGGGTGTTGCCAGCATTACAGGGAAATCATCGTCGCAGAACTCGGCAAGCACCTGCCTGCAGGCTCCGCAGGGCACCGGATCACCGTCAGGTGAGTATATCAGAATCCTTCTGAATTTCTTTTGTCCGCATGAGACTGCTGAGAAAACCGCTGCTCTTTCGGCACAGATGGTAAGTCCGTAGGAGGAATTCTCGACGTTGACTCCTATATGCAGCCCACCCTTGTCATCCTCAATAACCGCGGTTACATGAAACCCTGAATATGGACAGTAACAGCTCGAAACTGCTTCCTTCGCCTTCGCAAGAAGTTCTTCGGTAAGCTCGCTCATTCTCAGAAGCTTCTTTCGATAAAGGGCAGTGACCTCAGCTTATCGTTGGCGTTACGCAGTCTGATGGAAATAACCTCTGAGAAAGCGCGAAGCACTTTCAGGCCTATTCTGGGATTTTCATTAAGTATTGAGGCTACCTTAGAATGCTGGATCTTGGCCAATTCCACCCTTGTGTGCGCGTATACGGAGGCACTTCTGCTCCTGCGGTCAAGAAGGACCATCTCACCGAAGAAATCCCCTGTTTCCAGAATTCCAAGTATCTGCTCGATCCGCTCGTAGGTTCTTTTTGTGACACGGACTTTGCCGGACAGGATCAGGTAGAGATATTCACCCTGGTCATCCTCCCTGATGATCACACTGTTGGGAACATAGTCTGAATACTGGGCGTTACTGACGAAAGAGTCGAGTTCTTCAGGTTTCAGATCCCGGAAGAGGTAAGCGGAACTGAATACGTCGAGATGCTCCTGTGCGAATTCACTGTTCATATTATCTTCCCTTTCTGTCCAGGTCCACAAAAACAGTTTTCTCCCTGGAGTATACAACCTGTCCCGGTTTTCCCTTTCTTCTGCGGTTAACATACTGAACCCTGGTATAGTCAACAGGGATCACTCCGGAGGAGGCTCCGCACCTCCCTGCAGCCTCAACCGCTGCTTCAAGTATTATCTCACCAGGCGGGTTGTCCGTCCTTCCATCGAGTTTAAGAATCACATGGGCACCCGGATAACCTCTTGCATGGAACCATAGATCGCCCCGTTTTCCCATTTTGAAGGTAACCTCTTCGTTCTCCCGGGCATTTCTTCCGGCGAAGCACCTCCAGCCGCCGCTGAGCAATTTCGCCTCTATCCTTTTCCTCCGGTCATCCTGATCGCGAACTTTCTTTCTGTGATTCCTGAGGTGTGCTTCAAGTTCGTCAACTGTAAGGTCAGGTGCCTCGGAGAGAGACATCTCCAGAGATTCTATTTCATTCAGCGCATTAAGCTTATGTTCTTCAAGATTGCGCTTTTCCTTTCCCGTATTGGATGCCTTCCTGAAAAACCTGGCGGCATTGGATTTGAGGGATCTGAAAGGTTTCAGTGGGATTCTATGCTCGCATCCGTTCCAGTCCTTCAGCTCTATCTCTTCGAGGCCTTTTCTTGAATTATCCCCTGCTGAGAGAAGCAGGTTACCCCATGTTCTGTACTTCTCGGGAGATACAAGTTGATCCATGGCGGTCATTACACCCGCAAGTCTTCTGCGCAGCACCGATATCCTTTTTCGGAGAATTGCTGTCCATGTTTCAAGCCTGTCTTTCCTGATGCCGGTTGATTCTCCGGTCATCCTTATGGAAAGCGGGTCTATTATTGGTTCTCCCTCGCCCAGCTCTATTGGCAGGGGGCCATCGGGGCTCTCCCAGGGACTGAAATCCTGTTCCATCAGAGCTTTCTCCAGTTTCGTCACCGCTTCGATCAGCGGCATCTTACTGATCCTTGCATGGCGGATCAGGGCTCCGGCGGTAACCGGCCCTACACCCTCAAGCATTTTGTACAGTAATGCAGGAGAATCATTAGTATTTTCAATAGATTCTCTCAGTTCAATGGAAGAACTCCAGAACCCGGGAGACAGGCCCGAAGATGGCGGTGGTACATATACTTGTCCGGGGGCTACGGTTCTGTACCTGCTTATGCGGGTGGAAACCTTTCGGTGACAGGCAAGAATCCTGCTGTCTTCATTCCTTTGAAGAATAACGTTGGCGTTCCTGCCGGTAATCTCAAAAATAAGAGTAACGTCTGAATTGCCGTAGAGAAGACCGCTTCTGAAGCATATATGCAGTACCCTGTCCGCACCCGGCTGAAGTAGATCCATGACTTCAGCCCCTTCAAGATGATGGCTCCATACCGGAGAAGGCAGTTCTGTCATATTTACAGCGCTGCTCCAGGTGAGCCCCGGAGAATCCGGTCTGGCATTCAGAACAAGAACACCTTCGTTGAACATAAGGCCGAAACCATCCCTTGAGGGACAGCCGATCTTCCTGCATTCCCTGTTTAGAATCAGGTCTTTCAGGGGCGGCAGCAGGGCACTCAGAAAAACACCGTCCACCGAAAACTCCTTTCACTACAGATGACTGATGATACCTTTGAATTATGTTTAATATACTTCCTGCTGTATGATGTTGTCTGAATTATCATACTTGGCGGGAATATCTGATGGAATCAATGACAGGCTTCGGTCGAACCGAAATCGCCTGTAAAGGTTTCAGAGTAACAGGAAACTTTATTTTCAGTAATCATGTTATAGATTGGTACTATGGCAGCCCTGCCTGCCGGGGCCTGGAGGAAGTGCCTGGATAGAGGAATGCTGGCTGGCAGCACGTTCAAGCCTGATCAGTATCGGCTTCGACATCGTTACGCCGTAAAGGCTCTCCCGGAGTGAGCCCGCGCAACGAGCTTCACTCCGGGCAGAAAGTGGACGGTGTACTCAGACCTTGCAGAAGGTAACCGTTTTGGTATTCATATCGTCGTTGTTCTCACCATCAGTGAGGGCTCTGCGGGAGCTCAGATGGACGCTGTAGGAGCATTTTGGCCATGTGGTTGTGGGAATGGTCGGGTTGGTCATGGCTACCCCCCGTGGCGTGTTTCCCAGAGGCAACCCGACGGGTTCAGACCACCCGGACGAGCTGGCGGCACTGCTCATATCAACCTTCCACTCGTCGATGCACTCGTGATCGATTGTATAGAGGATGGTCACACCAGTGGTGAGGCCAGTGCAGGAACCTGCTGATCCAGACTGAAACTCGACCAGACTCAACTGGCGCACTTCCTGCCAGTTGTTGACCAGAATGGTTACGGTAAAGAATTGCCTGATAGTCTTTGTCGGGTCGGTCGGATCGGTCGTGGTCTCAAAGATGAGCTTCACCAGGGCGCCGTTCTTCGCATTAGCAGGTGTCGTACCGGCGCCGCTGCCGGGTGCTACTCCACCAGAAACGATTTTCTCGGTTCTCACCCGCGCGAGTGCACCGTTGAAGCCGTCGTCGATAGCGTCAGGGTCGACCTCGATCCAGCCGTTCCCGTCAGCCTCGATTATGTGATCAGGCACAGGTCCGG
>WTBT01000057.1 GCA_013138965.1 Candidatus Aegiribacteria sp. | reverse complement strand
AAGATCCCAGGCCGCCGCCCGAGCCGCTGGAACTTGTCTGCGAGCCGTGCGCGGACTATGTCCCATGGCAGGATGATGTTCCTGAGATAGAGATCAGTTAGGAACAAAGCTATCGGGCTTCATAGGTGAGGTTTATCCCAATGCGTGGGTTTCACAGAGATAAGAGGGTTTCTTCATTGACAGCGTTTGAGTAGTATGGTCAGTTTCAGGCAGGGAAATGGTGACATCTGCGAACGGAGAAACTGTTTTGGGAGCAGGTAATGGGATTGTGGAAAATCCACTTTCCTATTGCCTATTGCCTTCTTCGTGGCGTAGAAGCTGAAGGCTGAGCAGGAGCGGAAAGCGCCGATCATGCGCCCGCCGGAGCGGGAGCCGTATGCGTGGCAGGCATCGTCGACCAGGGTGAAGTCTTAGGATTGGTGTAAATAGGTTTCAGGCGCAAGCCCCTTTCATTAGAATTGAGAATGAAAGCGGTGGCAAGTTATTGCAGGGGCTTCTGACAGAAGGTCTCCGCAAGATGGTTACAGAGCTTGTAGAGGCTGAAGTCACCGAGCAATAGGAATCTCAATTTCAAACAGTTCCAGGAATTTCTCCGAAACAGCATATTTCTCCAAATAAACCTCCGATTCCTTCCCGAAACTGACAATACGACCTGAAAATTCCCAGTCAAACAACATTGCTGACAAATACGCACTTGGAATTCGGTATGAAGGTAAACATTCCCCCTGAAGTCGGATCCGTGAATTATTACCCAACCTCTATTTCAGGAAACCAGCATAACCAGAAACTTGTGGTCCCGAACAAATGTTCGGAAACCATCATAGCCAGAAGCTTGTGGTTCCCGGGAGATCCCGGAACATCGTCTTTCCAGGAAACGTAGTCTGTACATGGTTCGCAGACCATCTCAAGGGGTACCGGCAGAAGCCTGGGATCTTCCCAGAGATCAAGGTGTTTCAGGATGCGCCTGATAACAAACGGCTGTTCTATGAAAGAGATGACCTTCATCTTCCCTCCGCAGTAGTCAGTTATTCTGTTCGATGAGAATGATTGCTCTGAGAAGCACCAGTTCATTCGATGTAGTATCATCACACGCAATCAGGAACTCGCACTCAGACGGATCCGTCTCGATGACACTGTTGAACGAATCGGCGAGATCGAGGTGGTCGAACACCTCCAGTATCTGAAGTGCTCCCGTGCAATCAAGAATGGTGATGAAAGGTAACTTTGAGCCCCAGGCAGAGCGATTATAGCCTTCAGGTACGACGATCCTCGATGTAGCACCTACGGCGACTATCAGGCCCGAAGAGGCCTCAATGGCCTCGTAAACTCCGGCCATTCCGAGTGCGAGTGTCTACGGTTTCACCTTTCCGATGACGCAGTTATAGTCGTTAAGCGAACTGTCGCCGTAGCCGTGTATCATCCAAAGTGTCTCCTCATCTATGGGATCAACATCTGCATTCAAGCTTTTGAAAACTTCGTTATGGGTGATTGCTGTTGGGGTCGTTTCCATTTGGTCCTCTAATTCATGAAGTTTCGTCGGCGTGAAATCACCGGCTTGCACGAGTCGGCTCCTATACAAGGCACGGTAATCGTCGTAGAAAATGCTGTAGCGTGCTTCAGGATGAAGTTCATTCTCCGTCTCAACACCGGTGCGACCGTAAGCTATCAGCATGTGACCGTGCTTGTTTGCTGCGATTATTGGAACCTCGTAACTGACAAGATCACCCGGGCTGTCTTCCAGGGCGCTCCGGCCGAACCAGGTGTCGATGAAGCCAGGCGTACCAGGGCCCTGTGCTATTGGTTCCTGGGTGATTGCCTTGTACCTGAAGGCCATTCGCATCAACCTCACGCTATAGCGGCCCGGCCTGACGTTCAAAACCCTTGGAGTTATACTTTTGACGCAGACGAAGTGTAACTTGTCGTTTCTGAAGACGGGTGGAGTCCGAATACTCGTAAACCGCGGCGCTGAAAAGGAAACGCTGGATTGGTGGATTTCCGGAAGGACCTTGAAGTCAACGGGTGTCTTGAAACTGTAGACCGTTACCGTTGAACCCGAGGTTTTTAGGATGTGATTGAAGCCCCTGGTGTCGCCGTAATGATTGACAGGTACTACATCACCGTTTGGCACGTCGTCGGGATAGGTCTTGAAGCATGGTGCAAACCTGTTACCGGCACTCAAGGCATGAAGTTCAAGTATTCTGCATGATGGCACCACACCGTCCTTTTCGTTCCAGCTACCACGGTGCGTCAGCATTAAAAGACCGTTGACAGCGGTAATCCTCGGCCAGTCGAGAAAAGCGTACTCGGTAGATATGTATGTATGGAATCCATCCCTCGGATCTTCACTCACAGAGACGGCAAATGCCAGGTAGCGCCTCACCATGTGATCTTTGGGACTCATGTCGTCGTCATTTCCGTACGACAAACCCTGATGTCTGGAGTTGCAGGCTATTATGAACCTCTTAGCGTAATGGTCGAAGTGAACACGAACGTCATAGAAAACGTTAATATTGGCGTCGTTGTAATAAGCAATGTGAGTCGGCCTGTTGAGATGAAGATTGATATTGTGTTCGTTCAGCTTCCCGTTTGCCGTGGTGGCACGACGAAAAGAACCGAAGAGCTCCCCGGTTGAAAGAGTGGTGTTTTCACCGTATTTACTCTGCAAGATATTACAGGAACGGTCCCTGAATTCAATCTTGCTGCCTCCCCCACTCACTATGACTATGGCCTTGGTACCTACCGCGAAACGTACGTCGTCGGCACTCCAATTGATGTGTGGATAGACCAGGGATGGGGGTGGAGACTGAAGCTGAACATTGTATCCATACGCTTCTTTCGTAACTATAGGACGTTGCAGTTCCGCAAGTGCGGTCTTGAGACTCGGCTCTGGTCCGCTGTCGGCACGGCGCAATTCGGCTCTGGGCTCTGCTCTTGTCGCAGGATTGAGTTGCGCTAACTTTTCTCTGGGCTTGAACGTTGGCTTCTTCCCCCACCGACCCTTGAGTAATGAAAGGGCGTGTTCGTTCCAGAGGATGAGTTTGAGTTTGCTGCCCCCGGGTGTCTTGACCGCAGAGATTATCTTGTCGTTTCCAAGAGTACAGACGGATACATCCCAAACCCCACCTGCCACGGCGCTACCCAGCCGCTCTATACCATCCACCGTGTCCCAGCTGATGAGCTTCAAAGAACCGCTTTCCTGGCGAACCGCCGTGACAACCCTTGTAGAAGCTTGCGCAGTGATGTCCACAGCCTTAGCCACTCCCGTATGTCCCGTTTTTAGAATATCTACGGCTCCATCATCGCCGACCCTGGTCGAATGAACATGCATTTTCCCGGTATTGTCGGTGCCCGCCAGCGCAACTCGGCCATAGCTGACCGAAGCCAAGCAGGAACTATACAACAATCGCGTGTTGACACTGGACTTCTTATTGAAAGCACCCGATTGGTCGATGGACCAGGCCGTCAATTTGGTTTGACTTGAATTCGTGTGAACAGCTGTCACGATGAACCTGGAATTGCCCATAGGTACTCGGCATACGTCCACATCGAGGGCAATCTCGGACACACGATCTTTCAGTCTTGTAAAGGTCCCGGAGTTCGAGAAGGACCAGGAAATGAGCTTCAGCCTGCTCTTGTCGTCAGTAATTGCAGTGACTAGCATGGATGAGCCAATCGCTGCTACGGAAAGCTTTTTTACAGCTCCTGTTTCTGCGCTGCCCTGACGATTGATCACTCCCGCATCCGAAACATGCCAGGCGATGAGCTTCATCGTGCCCATTTCTGTTTTTACAGCCGTAACGATATGATTGTTACCTATGGTGCAGGCTTCGAATACATATGCTCTTCCCGCCGTCGCACTTCCTTTGACAAATATCTTTCCGTTCCTGTCGATGTGCCAGGCCGTCAGCTTAAGGTTTCCAGAGGCGTTACTGAAAACTGTTACAAAAGACATTCGCCCCAATGGATGAACTTGGACTTTCTGCACCGGCTCATAAGTAAAGTCGGAACATCTCTGAAGGTTGCTGAAGCGTTTCATCTTCTCCTCCTTAAATTTCCCAATAGAAAGGAGCTGTTATTTCGAACACATGGCACGGTTTCTCAAATCAACCCGGCATGTTAGCAATAGGAATTTAGATTCCCCACCGTTCCGGCAAACGTCCCAAAACAGCATATCTGTCCCAATATCACCCAATTTCTCTGCCTGAAACTGACCATACTCACCGAAGCCACCCCATGTCAACAAAACAAGCAGTGGATAAGCTCCGGGAACTTTCAAGTAACTTAAATTTAACATATTGCTACAGCAGGAGATAGGTTTTCGTCAATATTTGGGCATGGAACCAGTTCAAACCCCATCTGAGATGCCCGTCTTTTCAGATTCTTCAGCACTCGGTTTTTGTACTGTTTTTCATAGTAGTCCTGCCCCAGATCAACATATTCTTTACCGTTCTTAAGCATACTATAAATCAATCGTGCCAGTTTGTGTGCTGTGGCGGTAATGGCCTTCGGTGAACCATGTCTTGATCTCATCCTGCGATAGTAAGCACCCAATGCGCTCTTCAGAATAAGCTGCCATTCTAAGGGCTGAAGATGCACGGTTAGCCGTTCTTTTTGTCTTTTTGCTAAGAATTTTACCGCCTGATGTCTTATTGCCGGGACTGAGACCCAGCCAGGAGGAAAAATGTTTTGCACTCTTCCATCGACTCATGTCAGTACCAGTCTCGGAAAGAATTTTAAGTGCCGTGATTTCGCTGATACCGGCAATCCCGGTAAGATCAACTCCGGTTATGCAATAAAGTTCACCACGCACATCAAATGCTGGGGCACTGGCCGACTTTCTGTCTTTTGAGGAAGGAAGGGAATCAGGATCTCCATTTGTATCGAATTTTCCGAGCAGTTGTTCGATCGCTGCATCACAGGCTTGAATCTGTTCATGATAAGTCTCGTAGAGATGCAGAGATTGCCGGAGCGTAAAGATGTATTCTTCACGGTAGTGACCATGCAGAGAATGGGAGATTTCCTCTTCGCTCTTCTTGCATCGCCCATCCCGGTAGACAGCAAGCTTGTCAGGATCTCTTTCTCCGTTCAGAATAGCACGGATTATGGTCATGCCGGTCTTGCCTGTGATATCGCTAACCACGTTGTCAAGCAAAAGGTTCATTTGACGAAGGGCCTTCTGCATATGCTGAATGTGAGAACCAGCATACCGTCTCAAAGTCTCTCTCTGACGCATGTAGGCACGAAGGGCTGTAATCTGCTCGGGCGGGCGAAAGGCCCCATGCAGCAATCCGTAGGTATGCAATTGCTGTAACCACTGACAATCAAGAACATCAGTCTTGCGTCCTGAAACATTCTTAACATGACGGGCGTTAACCAACAGGACTTCCAGACCATAATCCTCAAGGATTTCATAGGCCGGGATCCAGTAAATCCCCGTTGATTCCATGGCAACAGTCTCAATCCCTATTTCAACAAGCCAATTCGCCATACTTTTCAAATCGCCGGTAAAACAGGAGAATGATCGAACCGGCTCATCATCCAGCCCTTCCGGTACAGCGACATAATGCATCTGCGAACCGATATCGATTCCGGCTGCATACAGATTGATCTGCTCCAGGTGTTTATTCAACCTTTTCCTTGCCCTGGAAGTAGAGGGACTATTCCGTATCTTGCCTTTCATCACATTTTCCTCCATAGTTTAAAGCCCTTGTTTAGAAAAGGCGTGCAGGGGCGCGGGGTGTTCGTATAATGCGCACTCTTTCAAAACGGGATCGCCAAGCGTCACCAATGATGTGTTCGCTCATCCCAGACCACGCTATTTGTCGGGTATAATACGCCAATGAGTAGACGGTCTTTGTTCCCTTGCACGCCTGCAAACAATAATCTACTTCCAGCGCAAGTATCAAGTTACTTTTAGATGTGGGCACGCGCAGCGGGCTGGGACGCTATTATTTCCGAACCACGGACTTCTGATAGTATCTCCGCGGCGCCCGCCACGGATCCGGAAGCCTGAATTATGGTTTCAGGGATATCCTTGGGGGATACCGCGGGACCGCTGACGAATATTCCCGGCTTCGTCGTATTGATGGGAGATTCATCTGAATTTTCTATGAACTGGTATTTGTTCAGGCGCAGTCCCAGCCTGTCCGAAATATCGTTGTTATTTTTCCCGGGTGCGAGACCGACGGAGAGAACTACAAGATCGAATCTCTCAAGCGAAACGGTACCGTCTTCGGTTACAAACTGAACTTCCAGATCACCGGTATCGCCTATCTCCCTTATTTTGCTGACGCGTGACCTGATGAATCTTACACCTACGTCTTTAGCCCTCTCGTAATACTTATCGAAGTCCTTACCGTAAGCGCGCATGTCCATGAAGAATATTGTCGGCTTAACAGTATCAACATGTTCCTTTGCTATTATCGCCTCTTTTATGGCATACATGCAGCAGACGGAAGAACAGTACGGCATATGGGAATCTTCCGTTCTTGAACCGACACACTGTAGCCAGGCTATTTTTGTGGGAACATTGCCATCCGATGGACGCTGAAGATGGCCTTCAAAAGGACCAGATGCAGCGAGAATTCTTTCGAACTGTATACTGGTCAGAACATTATCGTATCTTCCGTAACCGAACTCATGCAGCGGAGAAGGGTCAAATATTTCCGCGCCGGTTGTAAGAATTACAGCTCCGACGTTTATATCCTGCATCACTTCAACCTGATCGAAATCTATCGCATCGGCTGTGCAGACCTCCTCGCATATTCCGCATGCACCTGTATTGAGATGGACGCATTGCACTGGGTCGATACACGCATGATTAGGAACGGCCTGAGCATAGGGAATGTACACCGCGGAGCGGTCGACCAGGCCCACATCGAATTCGGATTTTATCGGCAGCGGTCTGTTCCCGGTTATCTCGCCAAGTTTGATACCGTTCTCCACCGGGCAGATATTGTAGCAGGCTCCGCACGTCTGACATTCATCAGATGCTTCGTCGAAAGCGGGAGACACGAGCCGTTTGCTGCCTCTGCCTGAGAATCCGAGGACTCCCTTCCCCATTCGCTCTTTGCATATAGCCCTGGCAGAAAAAAGAGTGGTGCATCCCTCCCTTAGAGAATGCCGCTTTCGTGTGTGCTATGGAAAATATTCTGGAGATTTATCATCGGGCTTATGATCCTGACTATCCGGTAGTCTGCATGGATGAGAGCAGTAAACAAATGCTCAAAGAAGTGCGAAGACCAACTGCAATTCCAATATTCATTTTGTCCGTTTCTTTGTCTCCTGCAATTCGGGCTTCATAGGTGAGGTTTATCCCAATGCGGGGGGTTCACAGAGATAAGAAGGTTTCTTCATTGACAGCGTTTGAGTAGTATGGTCGGTTTCAGGCAGGGAAATGCTGGCTTTTCAGAAGCACCTCCTGATAATTGATGGAGACGATCCAAACGAGCTGTTCGATGAGGTAATCGGTGGTGAGATATTTGCAACCGCCGGATCTGAACCTGCAGGCAGGAAAGCTCTGACCCTTGAACAGTGGGTAGAATTTATGCTGGGCAGAAAGTATAAAACAAAACCACATCCTGCCTTCGTTTTTCCTGGAAAGCAGGTTGCGGAAGAAGCTTAATTGTTTACAGCTGTTCCCGGGATATTGTCCAGTTCTCGATTTCCAGAGCCTCTATTCTTTGGAAATGCTTTTCGTTATTTGTAACAAGAATCAAATTGTGAGTAATTGCAGTTGAAGCAATCATCAGGTCCATATCATCAATGATTCTTCCTGATTGCTCAAGAGAAGCTTTCAGATCTCCGAAGGTTTCCATTACAGAAGATGATATGTTGATTATCGGGAAAATTTCTGCCAGTCTATGGGTCTTCGCCAGGTTCGCTTCTACAGATTGTGATTTGCATGCTCCGTACACTAATTCCCCGTATGTTATTACAGATATTGACTTTGGAGAGTTCTTGAAAAAGCTGAAATTCTCATTCACATTCCGGTGATTTTTTAGACTGTAAATGATAATATCAGTATCAATCAAATAATTCATTTTTCTTCTCAAATCGGATTGAATTCCTTCGGTTCTCCCTTATTTCGCTAATTATTTCTTCAGCACTTCTATCGTCTTCCCAGCTTCCGGCAAGTTTTAGAAATTCATCAGTTGGATTCTTGTCAAAGGATCCCGGTTGTGATAAAAACTTTTCCAAAATATGAACAACTTCCTGGCTGATTGATCTCCTCTCGCCCCGGGCAAGTACTCGGATTGATTCATACAATCTGTCATCAATATCTCTTACCTGTAAATTCGCCATAATGACACCTCCAATGCTAATCTAATACATTTCATGAGTTTTGCGTAGTTTTTCATGCATACCAATCGTTGACTCTGAAGTTTTCGGTGCAGTTCAAAGCGGACTACCCAACTCCCCATAATAATGTACTTCACATAAGTCCGGGACTGTGCGGGGGGTGCTACGGGTAACCGGCATTCCTACCGCGAATTGACGTTCAGGCTATTTTCTTGAATCAAGCCGCTGCTTTGAAACATTCTGCTCCAGCAACCCTACAAGACGCGAGGTTACGTCAGTCATAATACAGTTTGCCATATCATTCTCTCTGAATATTTTCTGATACCGTTCAATGGTTCTGGTACTCATGCTCTGTGGTTCAGACTTCAGATTGAGTGCATATGAAATATCAGAACGGAACATATATGCCTCTGCTGCCTGCTCTGTATTCCAATCCAGAAATTCACTCATGAATATCAAGCCAGCCATTGAGTAGAGTTCCCTGGTCAGGGTGAAATTCACCGGCAAGAACTTCTGCTGGTAGTAATTCAAGTATGACATGTCGGAAAAGCCCTTGCCATCCATTTTGAATCGTCTTGTAGGCAAGCGGGCTGAATATGCGCTCGAACGGGTCAAACAGCTGCTGTTGTCCTGAGTCGTTGATGTTCCGTATAATGGTTTATCTCCTTGTAAAGTATGCAGTTAACCTAATCAAGGAGTTATCCATTGTCAAGGACAAATATGAGTATATCTGATTGTATTCTATGAAGTTAGATAGATATTTAGCGGTAGCTTACTTTTGTCGGTGGCGTCTTAACTACCTCCGTCCCTAATTCCTGTTCCATTCGAACCTGGCGTAAGCTGTATGATTATGTATGCTTTCCTGGTTCTCGGCGGTTACCTGAAACCACGTCAGCCTGTCATCTTCCATAAGCCTTTCACCAGCGTTGCGAACCATGTCTTCAACGAATACAGGATTATCGTAAGCAAGCTCGGTAACGTACTTTTCGTCGGGTCTTTTCAGTACGGAATAAACCGGGGATGACGCTGACGATTCCGCTATCTCTATCAATTCCTCTATCCAGACAATTACAGGAATTCCATTCTCGTCGGTCAAACTCCGAACTTCGATTGTTATATGCCCTCGCTGGTTATGAGCTCCATAATCGCTTATTTCCCTGCTGCATGGACAGAGACTGCTTACCGGTACGGATACGCCCAGAACGAAATCATCCCCCGCAGGACCGCTCTTCCCGTAGAATGTGCACTGATAATTCATTTTAGCAGTAATCCCGGTTACAGGGGCTTTCTTCTCAAGGAAATATGGGAAACTGAGAGTAATCCTGGCCGATTCGGCGTCAAGAACCCGCTTCAGTTCTGCCAGGATCGCAGGAATAGTTCTGCCGTCAAACTCACATGTGTGCCCGGCAAGAACCTCCATAAACCTGCTCATATGCGTCCCCTTGAAGTGGTGGGGAAGCTCCACCGACATGGATATGGCGGCTACGGTTCTCTGCTTCTCATTTGCCCTGTCAAGAAGTGTTACAGGGTACTGAAGGTCCTTGATACCAGCCTCGTCCAGGGTGATGTTCCTGAAATCAGGGCTGTTCTGAACATCGTTCATGCTTCTTCCTGCCCTCTATACCTGCATCCCGTTGATGATGTTTCCTTTATCTCTACCATACTCAGCTCAGGCAGTACCGGTTTCAGCCTTTTCCATACCCATCTGGCGATATTCTCACTGGTGGGATTCTCAAGCCCCGGGATATCGTTAAGGTACTCGTGATCAAGCTCGTCGATCACAGGTACACACAGTTTTTTAATCTCTCCGAAATCCCTCACCCATCCGGTCTCACTTCCAACCCCGGCTTCCAGATGAATTACAGCTCGAAAAGTATGACCGTGGAGCCTTCTGCATCTGTGCTCGGGAGGAAGATTAGGGAGCAGATGAGCGGCATCGAATTTGAACTCTCTGTATACTTCCATTCCGTTATCTCCTCTACGGTATACCGATATACTTGTGAATCTGAAGACTCAGAGCCCATCGGGGATTTTTCAGGCAGTATTCAACAGCACGATGAGTATTACTTGAAAGATCAATCCCGGAAATCGGCTGAAGGTAAAAATGTTCAAAATCAAGTGAAAGGTAGCTGCCGGGATCGACATCTTTCTGGGGGAATGCCAGTTTCAATTCGTTTCCGTTTCTTACTACCGGCTCCCTGCCTTTCTTGGGGCTTACACATACCCAGTCAATTCCATCAGGAAGCTCTATCGTCCCGTTTGTTTCCAGCAGAATTTCAAACCCTTTCAAATGGAAGGCTTCAACAAGCTGCCCGTCAAGCTGCAGAAGAGGTTCGCCTCCAGTACACAGCACCCGTCCATTGCTCATATCTCCCTTCCACCTTTCACTGACAACCTCAGCCAGTTCAAAGGCGGATTCAAATTCCCCTCCACCCGGACCGTCTATCCCCTGAAAATCCGTGTCGCAGAAACCGCAGCTCAGGTTGCATCCTTCAAACCGGCACAGGACAACAGCTTTTCCTGAATTTGCCCCCTCTCCCTGAAGCGTGTATACGATCTCCCTGACTCTATAGCTCATTATTCATCTCTGACTGGTAGATCGCAGGATCCTGTATTCCGTTTTCATGAAAACCCCTCAACCTCAGTGCGCAGGCATCACATCTGCCGCAGGCCCTCCCATTTCTGTCGGGATTGTAACAGCTGTGGGTCAGTGAATAATCTACACCCAGCTCAAGCCCCCTTCTGATGATCTCAGCCTTGGTCATGTTAAGCAGTGGAGCATGAATCCTTACGGGGGTTCCCTCAACAGCTTCCCTTGTTGCCAGTTCCGCAAGCCTCTGAAACGCTGCAATGAATTCAGGCCTGCAATCCGGATACCCGCTGTAATCCAGGGCATTCACGCCAATGAAGATATCGCGAGCGCCGATAACTTCAGCGTAAGCAAGAGCCATAGCAAGAAAGACGGTGTTCCTGGCAGGAACGTAAGTCGGGGGGATCCTGTCGGCCATTTCACCGGGAGACCTGTTTTCCGGCACGATCTCTGAGCCAGTCAGTGCTGAACCTTCAAACATCCTTGTATCAAGTGATATGGTTACATGATCCTCTATCCCTGCGTCCCGGGCAATCACGGCAGCCGATTCCAGCTCCTGTGTATGCTGCTGGCCGTACCGGAAAGACATGGCACAGATTCTGAAACCCTCTTCCCGGGCTATGTACAATGTTGTGGTGGAATCCAACCCGCCACTTAGAAGCACTACCGCTTTTCTATCCAGAACTTACCTCCCCGCGTTACTATGAAACCAATAGAATATATACTACATGGAATTCTATTCACCCTTAACCGGCACTTGTCATTCAGCGGGATATTTATCAATATTTACTGTAGGAGAGGAAAAGGAGGAATCATGCCGATATTTGTACTGATGACAAAACACAACCCCAAGAGCCTTCACGATGCCAGCGGCAGAAAGAAAATGGGCAAGGAATGGCTTCACAAGGTAAAGGAAACCTGTCCTGAAGTAAAATGGATTGCTCATTACGCCATCCTCGGACCCTACGATTTCATGGATATTTACGAGGCTCCCGATGTTGAGACCGCTCATAAGATCTCTCTCATTTCAAGGTCGGAAGGAGCTCTTGAGGCTGAAAGCTGGGCGGCGCTGGAGTACAGGGATTTCCTCGGAGTTCTTAAGGAAATCGAAAACTGACATAATAATACCGGCTCTGTCGGAACCGGGGACTGATGAATGCTGCCAGAAGAATATCCCGTAATTGCATGAAATCCAGTTTTCTGCCGCGAGTCGCTTGTTACTGCAAAGTGCTATTTGTGTATTATACGTTCAATTGACAGTGTTTTACATTTTCTGGAGAATTCATATGAACAGGTATTTGGGAGTGCTGATCTGTCTGGCTGTTTTTGCGGTGCCGCTGAGCGCCCAGGCCGGTAATGCTATTTTTACACAGACTTATTCTTTTTCAGATGTAGATAATTCCTGGCGGGCAATCAAGCTGGCTGATGATTTCAGCCCGGACTTTTCGGGAGATGTCCAGTATGTTGTATTGTGGGTGGTGTATGATGTCGCACAACCTGCAAGTATCTTTCTTAGAATAACTGAAGACAACGGAGATCTCAACCCCAATACGGCAACTCTTGTAACCTCCGGGCTTTCACCGGCTACCCATGTTGATACCGGAGACTGGTATGGCGGGGATATCATTCAAACCACCTGTATTCTTCCCACTGCAGCTGCCGTGTCCAGCGGTAAAACTTACTGGCTGGAGGTGGCACTCCCGTATCCCTCATATTGGCTTGCTCAGCAGCCCCTTGTTTTCGGTTCAACAATGTGGGGTTACGCTAATGGTCAGTTCTGGAGTACACAGTATTTGGTCCAGGAAGACTATGATTCTTTCTTTGAGCTGCATATTCCGCTTGCTCTTGAGAATAATACCTGGGGCTCCATAAAAGCATCCTTCTAGTATCAGGCAATGTGTATTGAGCAGAAGAGCTTTCACGAAGATAACCTCCTGATCATCTTCTCTGCTCCGAGTTTGTTAACAAGTCTCTGAAATTTCAGTCGGTGGAAGCGCTGGAAGACGGTGGTCAGGCTTTCATTCGCGGCTGTATTCCCCCATGAATTCAGCCTGCGCTATTATCTGCCCTTCAATAGCCTCTCTAAGTTCGAAGGCTGTCGCTCCGGGAGCCAGGCGCAGTTGGCCCTCAAGGGCATACAGAGTAAATATATATCTGTGTTTTCCAGATGGGGGCGCAGGACCGCCGTAACCGATGCTGGCCCAGCTGTTTTCCCCCTGAAGCGTGCCGTCTTCAAGCTCGATTTCGGCTGGTATTCCCTCTTCAAGCATTCTTCTTTCACCGGGAATGTTGTAGACAACCCAGTGAACCCAGGTTCCCATGGGCGCGTCGGGATCTTCGCAGATAAGGGCAAAAGATCCCGCCTCAAAACTGCATTCCCATTCAAGCGGCGGAGATATGTCATCACCGTCTGCCGTGAATTGAACAGGTATCAGATCTCCATTTCCAAACGCGGAACTCCATAAAGCAAAAACCATCGCAATCACTTATTCCTCCCTCTGATATTTCTGATCCCGGCAATCCTTCTTTCAAGGTGAAGGTGGATACCTGCCTGGAAATACTGAACAGACACCTGCCAGTCAATGCCGATTGAAAGCATTCATATCATGCCAGCGAAAGCAGGGAAAATATTTATTCCCGCCTGCTGCTGCAGTCCGCTGGCTTCCCCCGGCATACAATAACTTCTGATAATATCCCATCGGTGAATGGGGTGTCAATAACTATTGCCTCATCTGCAACGCGGAAGTAGATTTCAGAGTATAATTAAAAGCATAGTACCTATATGAAACGATTTCTCATATTCAAAAATACTACTGGAGGCTTCTATGGTAACTGTCAAACCGTTCAACGGGCTTCGCCCTGCCAGGGAACTTGCCGATAAAATCGCTTCTCCTCCCTACGATGTCCTGAACTCGGACGAAGCACGTGCGATTGTAATGGAAAATCCCCTTAGTTTTCTCAGGGTTGTCAAACCTGAAGTTGACCTTGATCCGTCAATCGATCTCTACGACTCAAAGGTCTACGAGCAGGGCGCACTCAATCTTCGCCAGCTCATGGAGCATGGTGAGATGATACAGGAAAAGAAACCGATATTCTACTTCTACCGCCAGATAATGGGTGATCATTCACAGGTGGGACTTGTCGCGAATGTTTCCGCTGAGGATTACCGCAACAATCTCATAAAGAAGCATGAATTCACAAGGAAAGTTAAGGAAGAAGACAGAATCCGCCATATAGAAACCCAGAATGCTCACTGTGGGCCTGTATTTCTTACTTACCCTGATGTTCCTGAATTCGATGACCTGCAGAAAAGGGTCTGCGCTGAAATCGATCCGGAATACGATTTCAGTTCACCTGATGGTATTCGGCACACTCTCTGGCTTGTGAACGAAGATGATGATATAGAAATCATCGAGAGTATCTTCAGGGAAGTCCCCTCGCTCTATGTAGCCGACGGGCACCACCGTAGCGCCGCAGGCACAATTGTTGCCGAAAGAAGACGCACGAGCAACATCCACCACACGGGTAATGAGGAATACAATTACTTTCTGGCGGTTATTTTCCCAAAAAGCCAGATGAAAATAATGGCTTACAACAGAGTGGTTGCCGACCTTAATGGCGATTCGCAAGATGAATTCATGCAGAAAGTCCGTAGGAAGTTCAGTGTTACAGAAAATGCTGAACCCTCTCCGGACTGCCGGCTGAAATATTCAATGTACCTTGATGGAAAGTGGTACGGACTTGAACCTATGGCTGACAGCTACCCGGTCTCCGACCCTGTTAAAAGCCTTGACGCAAGCATACTGCAGCAAAATCTTCTAAATCCTGTGCTTGGCATAGATGACCCGAGAACCAGTGATCGCATCAAGTTCGTCGGCGGAATTCGTGGCACTGAGGAACTTGAAAGACTTGTGGATTCGGGCAGGCACAGAGTCGCGTTCTCACTTTTCCCCACATCCATTGATCAGCTTATAGATGTTGCTGAAAGCGGTAACGTGATGCCTCCGAAATCGACATGGTTCGAGCCGAAGCTCCGAAGCGGAATGGTTGTACATCTACTGTGAGAGGAACCATTACAGTAGCTCTGCTCTGCCTCGCTTTTATCTCATGCGGAAAATCCGATGGAGCTTCCAGCGTCGTAGCCGCATTCTCAACAGCAATCTCCGATTCAAGCTACCAGGAGGCCTGGTCTCTTATAACCCCAGAGAGCCGGCATCGGTACGATTCCACGGTTGCAGTCCTGCACGAATTCGGCTGGATCGAATCCGAAGCGGCTGTAACCAGCCTTGCAGGCAACATGACAGAAGAGGATTTCCTCAGTCTGACGGGCGAGAATATCTTCGTAAGGATGGTCAGCGTGTCTGAAGATGTGCATAATCTCAGCACAAGGATCAAATCCGCAAATTATCCAGACAGCCTTATTGGGGTTGTAGTTGTCAGAACGGACGATGGCCTTCAGGAAATCATCGTCAGAAAAATCGGCGGGGAATGGCTGATCGACCTTACCAGCCTGACACCTCCGGTTGAAGGAGGGTAAGCATGATGGCGGGAAAGAACAGGGGCATTATTATTTTTTCATTCCTCTTCGGAGGAATCGGGATTCTCTTCCTGCTATGGGGCCTGGGTGTTTCCGTAGGGAAATGGTGGCCTGTATTCTTCTCGGCGGTTGGAATCGCATCCTTTGTCCGCGGTTTCCAGGAAATAGGCAATGTTATTTTCGGCCTGCTTCTCATAGGCTGGAGCGCAGCTGGTATAGTATGCCTTCACGCGGGGGATATTGGCATTGACCATGCACTGCCTTTTTTCATAGGCGCTTTTATACTGTGGATCCCGGTGTCATGGATTCTTGGCAGGCTTCTTAGCACGGACACTAAATAGTAACCGGTTACCCCGGGTAGTCAGTGTGAACGCTGTTTAAAAAACATGATCAGGGCATCGCCCCCTCTATATCAGAAAGAGTCCTTGAAATTTCTGAAAGCTCTTCAACTACATCGTCGATATTATCTGCTATCCCCCTGAGATAGTAGCTGTCTCCAAAGGAACTTGAGCTGTCCCATTCAGCGTATGCCGCTCCGGGTGATATCAGGTATCCCACAAGGAATACCACAGCAAGGGCAACAAAAAACACGCCGACTGCAAAGGCTTTCTCGAAACCGTTCTCGAACCTTACGTCAACCTTCATCTCCATCCGTCCTTTCAAAGCGCAGGTCCAATAGCTGAAAAAGCTTCTTACCGATTTCATTGTGAATATCATAAACGGACACAAATCTATAATGCAGTTTATTCACGTTTGCTGAATAAATAACCTCCGTCCCTGTTTATTCAACGCTTACCGGCTGCATCAGATATAGAACCTGATCGGAACCAAGGAACTCAATAAGGCTCTCAGATACTCCAAATCCTGGCAATTCCATAGTTCCGGGAAAAGACGGTGTCGGGTAAATGCGGACTTCCGGTACTTCGTCGATGTCCATTCCGGTAAGTCTGGCAGCGCAGTACACCGCATCGACGACTCCTCCGCACTCGTCGATAAGCCCTATTTCCAGGGCGTCCATACCGGACCAGACCCTGCCCTGACCTATGGAATCCACCTCTTCGAAGGTCATTTCCCTGCCGCGGGCAACCGTTTCAACGAAAAGGTTGTACCCGTCCTCCAGGAGATCGAATGCCCTTCCCCTCTGCCTGTCAGTATACGGGCGGAACGGGCTGTTCATAGATGCCATGGGACCTGTTGAAACTTCCTCAATGTTTACTCCCAGGCTGTCCAGCAAACCGCCGAAGGAAAATTTGCCCGATATTATTCCTATGGAGCCTGTAACGGTCATCCTGTCGGCGAAAATTCTGTCCGCGCCGCAGGCCATGTCGTATCCGCCTGATGCTGCTACAGAACCCATGGAAACTATCACTGGAATCTCCCTGCGTATCCGGTCAACCGCATGGTGCATGTCGGCGCTTGCAAGGGCATCCCCTCCGGGGGAATCGATTCTAAGTACAATCGCCTGAACACCGGTCTGTGATGCGGCCTCACGGAGGAGATCACATACTGTCTCGCTGCCCATGACCCTGCCGAAGGGGAAGGAAGAACCGCTCTTTCCACTCATAATGAAGCCTGTCGCCACTACAACCGCGATATGTCTGTCGGGTCCCCATTCGTCATCAGCCGGTATGGATGCGGCGTAGTTCTCTATTGAAATCACGGATATCTCCCTGCCCAGTTCATCGGAGATCCTCTCCTCAACCTGGTCCTTATAACAGACACCGCTCACCATTCCCGCTGTCACCGCCCTTGTAGCGGTATAGGGCCCGGCGTTCATTATCGTACAAAGCGGCCCGGAATCAAGACCTTTTCCATTGGCAACACCCGCGATAAGCTCACGCTGCAGGGATTCAAGAAGAGCGGTTGTAGCCTTTCTCTGTGCATCTGACATGTCCGAACGGGTCAGCATGTCACTTGCGCTCTTATACTCTCCTATGTGCAGAAGATCAGGGTAAATACCAAGGCGATCGAGGAATTCCCTTAGGAAGAACGCCTCCGAAGCGAGGCCTGAGAATGAAACACTTCCGTTGGGATGCATCCATATCCTGCTGCCGCAGGAAGCAAGGTAGTACTCAGCGTTGCCGCCGTTCTCCAGGTAAAAATAGATTTTCTTTCCGGTTCCCTTAATCCGCTGCAGCAGGTTCCTTATCTCCTCAGCCTGCGCCAGGGAGCCTGCTGATCCCCCTATATCGACTATCACCCCGGAAATGGAATTATCCGAAGCGATCCTGTCCAGAAGAAGGGCTGTTTCCGTAAAGCATGGTTGAACAGAGCCCAGGAAAGCCCTCCGCCGGAGTTCATCGAATTGATCGGTCTCAAGTCGAACGAATATTCCTGACGGCGCAAGCAGATTCGGCCCGGGGCCGGTACTGAAGGTTATATCCCCCCTGGAAGAGGAGTAGGAATAGTCATCATTGCTCAATGCGCCATACGAAAGGGCGGCTTTTCCAAACCCGGCTTCCAGGCCCAGACTCAGGTAATCCTCTCCGACATCAGCCCTGAAAGTGAATCCTTCAATGGGGCGAACTTCGACCCCGGCTGAAAATCTGTAATTCTTGAACTCCGTACCGGTTTCCAGGTCGGAAACAATCGTGAGATTCTCGCCCAGCGGCCTTACCGCAAATCCTGCTCTGTACGATGCTTCCACATCAATATCACCGGGGAGATCCATCCCTCCCCTTCTCACAAGGCCGAAACTGAACCAGTCAAGGGGGCGGACAATCATGCCAAGTGTATAGAGATTCTTCCCTGAAAAGGGGCTGGATTTCACTGTGGGGTCGAACCAGGTATAACCAATTCCGATTGAAGCGGTGTTTTCGAAGATATTCATACTGTAGGAAAGGGTGAATTTCCTCATGCTTACATCATCATCCCACCATCCTGCGATACCGGCGCCCAGAAACGCTATTGAAACCCTGTCAAAGCCTTCAAAGGCGCTGTCGGATGCTGCCATGCCAAGCCGGAGCCTGAGATTGTTAATAAAGCTGAAACCGGCCGGGTTAACAAGTTCGGGATTGGCGGCTTCGGGATAGGCTACCCAGTCGAATACTTCATTCGGGCCTGGCGCAGAGTAAGCTCCCCCCAGCGATGAAAGCAAAAGAAGCACAGCTGGAATACTTGATATTCTCATTCTTTATCCCCTCCTCCGTGATGATCCTCCAGATATATATTACGCGAATATTTTCACAGGACGCTTGAGACCGCTCAAGGATTCGGGATCGGTATCAGATGGGGTGTATGATCGGATCTTCTTTCAGCACCCTGCTGAGTGTGTAGGAAGCGGTATCAGCCTCCCCGTCCGAGAGGACGACAAAGACCCTGTTCCTGCTGGCGGCAATGTGCTTCACATCGATATGTTCCTTAGCCAGGGCGCTCAGCGCAAGGGTCATGGTCCCTATAACCGTTTCACAAACGGTCTCCTCAAGGTCGAAACTGAGTATCGCGAGATCGTGCTGCACGGTGACATTCTCAATACCAACCTTATCCTTTATTTCATCAAGAACCCCGCTTGTTATTTCAAAGCAGCCTTCGGCAACACTGAAGGATATATCTCCCTCTTCGCTTCCATGTTCCGTATTGAACATATGAAGAATGTTTATGTTCTTCTTCCCGAGCGAGGTAAAAAGCATACCTGCTGTGCCTGGTTTAGTCGGTACCCCATGACAGGTGAAACGGATGATCTTTCTTCTTCTAGTTATAAGGATTTCGTTCATATTGCTTCCTTTCCTGCAGCTTCACCGGCAATACCAGGCAGCCATTCGCATTGAATCTACACTTGGACCCTGGAAGTATTCCGGTCGGGGGACAGCGACGCCATCCCCCGGTAGATATCTTATCTTATCTTACTTAACCGAATCAACCGCAAGTTTGAGAGCTTCCTCCATGAGTTCAGGCGGCGGTTCTTTTATGAAACCATCCTTCATCAGCTTGTTCACCAGACTTCTGGATTCCATGATGTCCGCTCTTGCTTCCTCCAGAACCTGTTCCCTGGTTTTCTCCAGCCTTGCAACGCCGTCTTTAATAGCCTGCATGGCCACATCGGCTGCTTCTTCCGGGAAGACGTCCGCATCTTCCATGGTAGGGATTATGTAATCCGCGCTTAATCCCTTTTTCCCGGCGAAATCAGCGAGTGAACGCGCCGCGGCAACGGCCATGTTATCCGTTATCTTCCTCGCCCTTACCAGCAGGGAGCCCTTCAATATCCCGGGGAACCCCAGTGAGTTATTCACCTGGTTGGGGAAATCACCCCTTCCGGTGGCAACTATAGCAGCACCGGCCTCTTTGGCTTCGTAAGGATAAATCTCGGGGACTGGATTGGCGCATGCGAATACGATTGCATCCCTTGCCATGGATCTTATCCATTCGGGGGGAATAAGTCCCGGTCCGGGCCTCGAAACCGCTATCAGAACATCGGCTCCCCTGATGGCCTCCGCGTGGGTCTGGAACTTTTCAGGATTCATGGCCTGGCAGAGTTCCCATTTTCTGTAGAACCGTTTATCGGCTCTGATGTCTTCCCTGTCGGTTGAAAGGCTGCCTTTTGAATCGAACATCACCATCTTTTGAGGATCGCCTCCAGCGGTTACAATCAGCCTGGCAATGGTTGTGTTCGAAGCTCCGGCACCGATGAATACTATCCGGACATCCTCCAGCTTCTTTCCGACCACTTCAAGCGCACCGAGCAGCCCCGCAAGCGTGACGCACCCGGTTCCCTGGGCATCATCATGCCATACCGGAATGTCGCACTCCTCCCGCAGAGTATCCAGAACCTTGAAGCAGTTCGGCTGGGATATATCTTCGAGGTTAATACCTCCGAAGCTTGGCTGAACCATCTTGACAAAATCGATGATCTTATCAGCGTCGGGATTCCCATCCTTATCGCGGTTGTCAATGCAGAGGGCCACGGCATCCACCCCTCCGAGGTATTTCATGAGAAACGCCTTGCCTTCCATGACCCCCAGGCCGCCCGGGGGAGTGCAGTCGCCGTCTCCCAGAACCCTTGTGGAATCGCTTACTACTCCAATGAAATTACCCTTGTTGGAAAGATCGTATGCGGCTTCGTTGTTTTCCCGGATGGTAGTGGATACCATTGATACGCCGGGAGTATACCAGACATTGAACCAGTTGAACCCGTAAAGGCCGGCCTTGGGAACGGTCATCATCTTTCCTTTATAAAACCTGTGCATCCTGTACGCCAGTTCCTTCAGAAATATGGTTTTTGCTCTGGCTATCTGTTCCTCGGAAAAGTCATCGGGAAAAAGATCACCGAGGTTATTCAGTGTCAGGTCGAAATTGTTCATTTTACCATCCCGTCAAAAGTAAAAAACTGCGTCTGTCCAATTATTCCTCACGCCGGTACTCTGCAACACCCGCCTCAAAGAGATCTTTTCCACTTATATCGTTAACCACGAACAGAGGCATTCTCTCAACTACAAGCCTTCTTATGGCTTCAGGACCAAGATCTTCGTACGCAATAACTTCAGCTTCCTTAACAGTAGAAGCGATTCCAGCAGCGGCTCCTCCCACAGCGGCGAAGTAAACACCTCCGTTCTTAACCATTGAATCCCGGACTTTCATGGATCTTGGCCCCTTCCCTATGGTTCCCTTAAGACCGTGCTCAAGAAGAAGGGGGGTGAATACATCCATTCTGTAGCTGGTTGTGGGGCCGGCGGAATTCATTACCTGTCCCGGTTTTGAGGGAGCCGGGCCAACGTAGTAGATAACTGCTCCATGAAGGTCGAAAGGGAGATCCTTCCCCTCCTCGATCAGGGCTGCTAATCTTTTGTGCGCAGCGTCCCGTGCTGTGTATATCTCACCGGAAAGGAATACCTTGTCCCCGGATTCAAGATTGGAAATCTGCTTTTCATCCAGGGGAGTCCTCAGTTCAACAGTTTTCAATTGGATCTCCTCCTGTTTTAACTAAATAATCATTTCACTATGCCTGCTGGCATGGCACTGGATATTTACGGCAACCGGCATCGAAGCGATATGGCATGGAAGCGTCTTTATATGAACCGCGAGCGCGGTAGTTCTGCCTCCAAGCCCCTGCGGTCCGATTCCCAGGTTGTTTATTCTCCTTAGAAGTTCCTTCTCTACCTCATCGAAATCAGAATCGGGATTGGGTTCACCGATCGGCCTCATGAGAGCCTCTTTCGCGAGCAGGGCGCTTCTCTCGAAGCAGCCGCCTATACCCACTCCCACAACGATCGGAGGGCATGGATTCCCTCCTGATCTGGAAACCCTGTCCACCACAAAATCCTTTACTCCTTCTATTCCGTCGGCTGCAGTCATCATACGTACTTCGCTCATATTCTCAGCTCCACCACCCTTGGGGGCGAAGACGATCTGCACTTTGTTCCCGGGAACAATTCTGGTGTAGATGATGGCAGGCGTATTATCGGTGGTGTTCTTCCTTTTCAGAACGGGGTCGGCAACCATCGATTTGCGGAGATAGGCTTCCCTGTATCCCTGTCTTACACCTTCGTTCACGGCATCTTCCAGAGCGCCCCCGATGAGATGTACCTCCTGCCCCACCTCAATGAACAATATGGCCGCTCCTGTGTCCTGGCATATAGGCATTTTTTCTTTTTCAGCAATATCATGGTTTTCAAGAATAACCTGAAGAATCTCCCTTCCCAGAGGTGATTCTTCCCTCTCAAGTGATGAACGCAGAGCCTTCTTCACATCATCCGGAAGATAGATATTCGTTCTGATGCTCAGATCCTTTACCGCCTCCGTTATCCTGGCAACATCAAGCTCTCTCAATTTCGTCCTCCCAGTCCATCGCCAACAAGATTAACGATCTGCTCCACAGTATCCGCGACCGGTATGCCCTTCTCTCTCAGAAACGCAACTTTGGCCTCCACAGTACTGTCAGCGCCTGAAATAATGGCACCTGCGTGCCCCATCCTCTTTCCCGGAGGGGCGCTGCGACCGACAACATAGCCCACCACCGGTTTGCTGATTCTGTCCTTCACAAACGTCGCGGCATCCTGTTCGTCTGTTCCTCCTATCTCTCCGACGATAACCACCAGCTCGGTTTCCCTGTCTTCCTCGAAAAGTTCAAGGTAATCGTTGTACTTCATTCCAACAACAGGGTCTCCTCCCATTCCTATCGCGGTTGACTGCCCGTATCCGGCAAGGGAAAGCTGGTTCACAACTTCGTATGTCAGGGTTCCGCTTCTGGAAATGACCCCAACCGGACCTCTTCTGAATATTCCTCCCGGCATGATCCCAACCTTTGATTTTTCAGGAGAGATCAGACCGGGGCAGTTTGGACCTGCAAGGCAGGTGCCCAGTTCTTTCAGCTCGATCACGATTTTTGCCATGTCCAGGACAGGAATACCCTCGGTAACAGCCACAACCAGTCCTGCGCCGGCGTTAGCCCCGGCGAGAATGGCATCTGCCGCAAAGGGGGCGGGGACGAAAATTACGGTGCATTCGGCGCCGGTTTCACGTGCGGCTTCTTCCGCAGTATTGAACACCGGGAATCCATGAATACTGCTTCCGCCTTTTCCGGGATGAACGCCCGCGACGATATTCGTTCCGTACTCCTTCATCTGTTCCGCGTGGAAGGATCCGTCGCGGCCAAGCCCCTGAACCATTACCCTGGTACTCTCATCTATCAGTATACTCATCAGCCGCGGCCTCCCTCTTCTGCAAGGCGGATCGCTTCTCTGGCTCCCTCTGTCATATCTTTCAAAGCTGTAATCCCGAAATCGGAGAGTATCCTGATACCCTCCTCCTCGTTGGTTCCCGCCAGACGGATAACAAGGGGGATGTCTGTTCTTATTTCCTGCAGCGCCGCAACCAGGCCGCTGGCCACATCATCACATCGGGTGATACCGCCGAAGACGTTTATAAATACGGCCTTTACCTTACTGTCCGAGACAAGAAGCTCCATGGCATGAATAACCTTCCCGGGGCTTGAGCTACCCCCTATATCGAGGAAATTAGCCGGAGCGCCTCCGAGATGCTTGATCAAATCCATTGTTGCCAGCGCAAGGCCCGCTCCGTTGACCATGCAGCCTATATCACCCTCAAGTTGTACATAGCTCAGACCGTGGCTTTTCGCGTCGAGTTCCTTTTTCTCAGCTCGGGTCGGGAGCCGCATTTCTTCCATTACGGGGTGCCTGAACATAGCATTTTCATCCAGTACTATCTTGGCATCAAGGGCGATAATTGAACCGTCCTCCAGTTCAGCAAGAGGGTTTATCTCAACCAGAGAAGCGTCAACGCCATGAAAACAATCCCACAGCCGCATCATTATCGAAACGGCAGCCAGAGCCTTTTTCTTATCCGCAAACAACTGGAATGCAAGCTGCTTTGCTTCGAAGGAACGGAGCCCTCTCTCCGGGTTGATCTCCTGGAAGAATATCTTCTCCGGGGTTTCCGCCGCCACCTTCTCAATATCCACGCCACCCGACGCCGAGGCCATCATAACCGGCAGTTTTTTCCTTCTGTCAATTGTAATGCCGACATAGTACTCCCCGGCTATTGAGACAGCCGGATCAACAAGCAGCCGTTCAACCCTGAAACCCTTTATATCCATGCCGAGTATCGACTCGGCTGCCTTGTAGGTTTCAGCCGGTGTCCGGGCAAGCTTCACTCCCCCTGCCTTGCCCCGGCCCCCGGCCTGAACCTGTGCTTTTACAACCACCGGACATTCAATCTGTTCGGCAGCGCTCCTGGCCTCCTCTGCCGTAGTTGCCATTAGCCCGTCAGGTACAGGGATACCATATTCCCTGAACAGCTTCTTTGCCTGAAATTCTTCGAGTTTCATTGCCCTCCATAACATTTCAGTAAGACGAAAACCAAAGGAAGAGACCCAGCAATCAAGTAAGCAACCGTAACAATATCACATACACAATTGTAGTACAAGTGATACTATTTAAGCCGAGTGAAGCCACTTTTCCAAATAGAAACTGCGGCCGTTACTGCAAAGCTCAGCCCGATGGTTATATTCAGTATTGAAAAAGTATCATGATACACAGGAAAGGTTCGTATGACAGACTATGAAATCAGAACAAGACTTGCCCCGTCGCCGACCGGGGACCCTCATGTAGGGACCGCATATCAGGCCCTTTTCGGATACGTCTGGGCAAAGAAGAACAGCGGAAGCTTTATTCTGCGAATCGAGGATACCGACAGGGAGCGATCAACGCAGGAATCGGAAAAAGCTATTATTGATTCCCTGAAGTGGCTCGGCCTGGAATGGGACGAAGGCCCTGATATAGGCGGACCCTACGGGCCATACAGACAGAGTGAAAGGCTTGAAATCTACCACGAATACATAAACAGGCTGGTTGCCGAGGGTCATGCGTACCCCTGTTTCTGCAGCAGGGAACATCTTGCCGAAGTCCGGAAGGAAAAACAGAAAGCAGGTTCCGGAAGCGGTTACGACAGAAAGTGCAGAGACATTCCGCCGGAGGACGCCGCAAAAAGAGTTGAGGCGGGCGAGGAATTCACCGTTAGAATGAAAATTCCCCTTGAGGGCAAATGTGTCTTTGAGGATCTGCTGAGGGGAAGAATAGAGAAAGACTGGGCGTCCATTGATGACCAGGTGATAATGAAGGCTGACGGATTTCCAACATACCATCTGGCGGTGGTTGTTGATGATCACCTTATGAAAATATCCCACATCATAAGGGGGGAGGAGTGGATCAACTCGGTGCCCAAACATGTCCTTCTTTACGAATTTTTCGGATGGGAACCGCCTGTATTCTGTCATCTTCCCCTTCTCCGCAACAAGGACAAAAGCAAGCTTTCCAAAAGAAAGAATCCCGTATCCATAAACTGGTACAGAAAAGCGGGAATCCTTCCCGAAGCCCTTCTCAATTTTACGGGGATGATGGGGTGGCACCTTTCGGATGAGAGGGAGAAGTTCTCCCTGCAGGAGATGATAGATAATTTCAGGCTTGAGGACATCAGTCTTGGCGGACCGGTTTTCGATCTTGACAAGCTTCTCTGGCTCAACGGCAGGTATATAAGAGAGGATCTCTCAACCGATGAACTTCTGGACAGGCTTGTGGAGTGGGGTCTGAACAGAGAGCGCTTCAAAAAGATCCTTGAAATCTGCAAGGGCAGAATGAGCTGCCTTTCGGACTGGGGGGAACTGACCGGTCATTTCTTCAGCGGTAGAATTTCTGTTACAAAGGACGAACTGCTTCTGAAGGATATGGATGAGTTTGAAACAAGCGAAATTCTTCAGATAATACTCTGGGAGCTGGGAAAACTGGACAGTTTCAGCAAGGAGAACATCTACTCACTCTTCAAGGGACTTTCAGGAACGCTGGACATCAAACTCAAATACCTTACTCAGCCCCTGTATATCGCCATCAGCGGCAAAGCGGTATCAACCCCTCTTTTCGACACGATGGAGATACTGGGAAGTGACATCAGCCGCACGAGAATCAGACGCGCCATGGAAGAGCTGGGGGATTTATCCAAAAAAAGGTTGAAACTCCTGGAAAAGAAGTACAGTTCGCTGTTCGGAGGCAGCTGATATCAAACATCGGGCTTGACCGAACAGCCCGCATACCCGATATTTGCGCCCTGAAATCAATGCGCTCCCATCGTCTAGCGGTTAGGACGCTGGCCTCTCACGCCGGAAACCGGGGTTCGATTCCCCGTGGGAGCGCCATTATCGTACGCCTCGTACTCACAGCCATCTACAGCGCTTCGCAACGAGCGCCTGTGATGAATCCTAAATGTTTTAAAACCTTTCTGAAAAGGGCGCTTTATCATGCGGGGTGCCCTTTTTCTTTTCAGCTCGTTTCTCTTTGAGGCTCTTCTTGGGCTTCGTCTTGCTTTCTTTCTTCATATCCCTGCTCTTGCTCATACGGCTTAACCTCCAACCTATACGATTTCGAACCTGAACCTGCATGTTCAACCACTTCTATGTAATATGCAGAATTCCTGAGCTAACGACCGCTATAAGTAAAAACATGCTGTTACAATACCTCGGTAATTGTATACATTTACCGAGGAAACGTAACAGGAGGCAAACATGAACAGAAAACAGACTCAATGGAGTGCTTTCCTCAGGAAATCAGAGCCGATAGTAATTCCCGGCAACCTTGATGCCACTCTTGGTGAATTAGTTGAATTTCTCATGCCTGTTGTGAATGCGATTCAGAAAGGATCGGATTTCCGGTCAATTTCGATTTTTCAGTTTTCTGATTCTCTTCCCTTTATTCCGGTTGTCTGCAGCGTTCTTCTTTCCGGTGTTCCGGTGTGATAGGATCACCGGGCTTGTGTGTCCTGCCGCGCAGTTCAGGGCACAGCCGTAAGCCTTTCATAACATTGACCGGGTTGGATCATCGCATGTATACTCAATTCAAGTAGAGTTTGGTTGCCTATTGGTAAACGGGCCGATGAGGAGGTTGAAACGAGTGTTCCTGTCAGATCATACTCACCCGGAACATGATACCCCTCTCCTTATACTTACTCTGACTATCCTTCTCTCAATATCATCAATAATCAATTCGGATCCTCCGGAGATCATCTGGGAGAGAAATCTGACAACAGGATTCGACTGCCGCTTCTGGGGAGTTGACTGCACGGATGACGATGGAGCTGTTTGTGTAGGAGAAACCGCATCCGAAGACGCGGAAATAACCTCCCTTATACTGACAAAATACACTCCGCATGGACTTACCCAGTGGGAAATCATTACCGGCTGGGGGCTTGCCACAACAGGCCAGGATGTTCTTAGCGTGCAGGATGGATACATAGTCTGCGGAAGTATCTTCTCGGGAACCGACTATGATGGATTTCTGGCGAAGTTCGATTATTCCGGCAATATCGTCTGGTGCAACCGCCTTGAGAATCCCGGCAATGACGTTCTTTACGATGTGGCCCTGGCGGGAGACAGCTGTTATGTCGCGGCGGGATATACCGAATCCACAGGAGCAGGGAGAAAGGATGCATGGATTGTCTATGTTGATTTCAACGGTAATCTGCAGTGGTCAAGGGCATTCGGAACATCAGAGTCGGAAATAGCTTATTCCGTAACCACTCTGAGGGATGGAGGTTTTGCTCTTGCTGGAGGAAGTGAGGGCAATTTTTATATCGTTATTACCGATGATGAAGGTATTGGAAGAGACGCGAGAACCTACGACCACGGAGGCCATGAGACCGTAAGAGTTCTTATTGAATCAAACGAAGGCGGATTATTTCTTGCCGGATCAACAATGGAGAGCGGCAGCTACCAGGCGGACATCTGGATCGTGAGAACGGATTGCTCATGGGATGAGATCTGGTCTTCTGAAATCGGGGGAGAAGGCAACGACTCCGCGTGGGACGTTGTTGAACCGGAAACCGGGGGATACATCATACTCGGGAACACCATGTCTTCAGGCAGCGGCAAATACGATACTGTACTATACAGAATAGATCCATGGGCAAATGTCATCTGGGAGATACACGCAGGTGACAGCCTCTGGAACACAAGCAGCGGCCTTTCCATGAACTCAGAGGGAAACCTGTTCTTCGCGGGGAGAACAGAACTTCCAGAAAGCGGACTTTTCGCAGCGTGGTTAGTCCGCACCAGTCCTGAAGATCTTCTGAACTGGTAGAAGGGAATAATTAATGTCCGAAGTGAATTTTCTGAAAGCGAACTGGAACCTCCTGGAAGGTTTCAGAAGTGACCAGTCCAAAGAGATCGAACATCCCGATGTTCAGAAACCGGTTGATGACAGTATATCTGTCATAGACCTTCCGGTAATAAAACCCGGGATCATTCCCTATCTGGGTCTCCTTGAAGTTATCAACTCAAGAAGAAGCATAAGGAAATTCACCGATGAGCCTATCAGCCTTGAGGAACTCTCATGGCTTCTGTGGTCTACGCAGGGTGTCCAGAAAGTCCTTGGAGACGGAGTTGCGACCTTGAGAACTGTCCCTTCCGGGGGCGCACGCCATCCATTTGAGACGTATCTGCTTGTCAATAACGTTACCGGCCTGGAGCCTGGACTCTACAGGTATCTTCCCCTCGATCATTCCATCGCCTGTCTTGGAGAACAGATACCTCCGGAAAAGGTGATCAGCGGATGTCTCGACCAGACTTTCTGCGGGAACTGCGCTGTTACGTTCGTCTGGTCCGTTATCCCTTACAGAACCGAATGGAGATACGGCCCCGTTTCACACAAGATAATCGCCATTGACGCCGGGCACCTCTGCCAGAACCTCTATCTTGCCTGCACCGCGCCGGGTCTGGGCACCTGCGGTATAGGAGCCTACGACCAGGAAGCAATGGACTTGCTGCTTGGATTCGATGGTGAGGATGAATTCGTGATTTACATAGCTCCAGTAGGACGAAGAAAGTAAAGCTGAACGCCGCGGAACCGAACTGCTCTTCTTGAGACCCGGTCCATCGACTATCCAGAATTTTCTTATAATCGTATCATATAATGGGTATGGTATCAATCGTAACACGAAGGAGAGCAATATGAAATATCTTATGATATGTGCCTCTGTAATTCTCGCTCTTACGGTCGCGGCCTGTGGAGACGGGCAGCCTGAGGCTGCAGTCGATGAGTCTGCCGAAGACACAGGCATAACCCTTGAACTCCTGTTTGTAGACTCCATCGGTGTGGAGCTCGGTGATTCGAATTACGTTCTCGGTTCGATAGAAGCCTCATCTCATACCCTGGACGGCAACATCCTTATCCTTGACCGTCCGGCCTGCTGCGTGCGTGAGTACACAACCGGAGGGGAGTTCGTCAGACAGTACGGACGGAGGGGTACCGGACCCGGCGAGGTCGTAAACCCTCTGTCGATGACCCGCCTGACCGACGGACATGTTGTGATGCTGGATATGCAGACAGGTGGCCTGCATACATTCAGCCCTGATGGTGAATGGCTTGGAGTAACGGTGGAAATCATCAATGAGCCGATCCTCTGGATCACTCCCGCGGAGTCGAATACTTACCTGGGAACACATAACACGTTCGACGTAGAGGACGGGCAGCTGTTCGTGACAGCGGTGGTCGGTAAGTTCGAATCCGATTCCAAAGAACCGATTATCACATACTGGGAGAACACGTTTCCATTTGACTTCATCGATTTCACAGTCCTGATAAACGAGTCCTACTTCGCGAACGTGTTTACTTCAGACAGGGAAGGAAACGTCTTCCTCGCCCGGAGGGACACGAAAGAATATCAAATCACAGGTTTCGATGTGAATGGTGATGTCTTTGTCGAATTCAAGCTGGACACTCCAATGGCCGAGAAGAGCGAACAGGAGATAATCGAGGAAGCTGAATTCTGGAACACCAGGGCAAGGAACATGGGGGCAAATGGAGAGCTGAACTACATGCCTGACCCTTTCCGATGGAAGATCCATTCTATGGGAATCGATGATCAGCACAGACTCTGGGTAAGAAGAGGAACCGAGGAAACCCCGACTTTTGACGTTTTCGATTACGAGGGAAATCACCTTTTCACTGCTGAACTGCCCGGCATAACCGGGCATTCAGGCCTCCTGTGGGAGGTTCATGTGGATGAGGAAGGCATACTGGCCTGGTCACTGGACCCCCCTGACGGTTATCAGATACTCTACATCGTGGAGCTTGCCGATCAGTGATAACGGGCGGTTCTTCAGTGCAAGTATATTCTACTCAGTAAACGGGAAGCGGGGAGTGTTGAAACTCCCCGCCTTCTCAATGAACGGTTTCTTAGAGAGCTACAGAAGGATGGATTCAAGAGCCCTTACGTACTCGCCTATTGTGGGCGTGGTACCGACGATTCTGTCGATTTCCGTACCGTCGGCTTCCGCTATCACCACACATGGGATAGCCGAAACATTGTACTGCTGGGCGTAAGAAGCTACTTCCGGATTATCGACATCAAGCCTGAGAAGAACGAAATTCGAAAGAACCGGGCGCATCTCCTCGCTTGTGAAGTACTCTTCTCCAAGGGTTACGCAGGGTCCGCACCAGTCGGCGTACATGTCAATGAGCATAGGTTTTCCCGATGCGGCTGCTTCCGCGCAGGCGGCATTATAATCATCCTCAAACCACGTGAGTTCTCCAGCCGTTTCTACCGGCTCCCCCTCGGATGTCTCATCGGCAGAGTTTTCAGAATTGCCGCACGCTCCAGTGATAAGCCCCGCAATCATAAGTACTGTCAGGTACTTTTTCATTACTTTCCTTTCATGAGGTGTTCTCAATCGGCCTGCTTCGTATATATACGGTAATATAGACAGATTGTTCCAAACGTAACAAATGGAGATCGGATGAGACCGGTAACACCGCTTATTACAGTCGACGCGATAATCGAACTTCCTGATGGAAAATTAGTGCTGGTGAAGCGCAGGTACCCTCCCTCAGGATGGGCTATTCCGGGAGGGTTCGTGGATCCGGGAGAAAGCCTGGCTGAGGCCGTACGCAGGGAAGCCAGGGAGGAAACCTCCCTGGATATTGAGGTCGTAAGTATTTTCCATGTCTACTCAAAGCCCTGGAGAGATCCGAGGGGAGATACGGTGAGTGTAGTGTACCACTGCAGGGCCGATGGCTGTCCCGAAGGTGGCGATGATGCCGCGGAAGCTGCGGTTTTTGCTCCGGACGATCTTCCCGACCTGATTGCTTTTGATCACAGGAAGATAATTCAGCAGTTTCTCCAATGGAAAAATACCGGTCTACGGCCATCCGTGGAAGAGTAGCGATCCCCCCGGTCTTCTCCCCTATTCCTCCGACGGAAAGACCTGGACACCCGGATTCATCTTGATCTTACTCGCCCGGTTTCCCGCAGTGGCAGAGGCAATCTGCTGTCCCATCAGGCTGTCCATGGGATATATGATGACCATGGAACTCTCTTCCTTTGAAATATCAAGCAGGGCCTGTATCTGCCTTAACTTCATGGCTTCGGGCTGCTGGGAAAGTAACTCCGAAGCCTCTTTCAGAGATGTGGCTACAATTTTCTCCGCCTCTGCCTGTATTATCTTGGCCTTGGCTGCACGTTCCGCACGGGCGATAACGGCAAGTTCCTCGATCAATGAGTGCGGTGTTCCCACATCAGTTATACGGACCGCCCTGACATTCACGCCGTAATCTACGGCCGCGGTGTCAATAATCTTCTTCAGGTCGGCGGCAATACGCTCTGTTTCACTGAGAAGGGGCCGAAGGTCGTTTCCGCCGATCGTACTCTTCAGAGCTTCCATGGATGCCCATTCGGTTGTCTTCCAGTAATTCTGAACCTCGATTGCGGCTCTTTCCGGATCTTCTACTTCAAGCTCAACTGCAGCCGTAACGTCAATGGGAATGTTGTCCCGGGTCAGCGTCTTTGTCGCTTTGACTTCATAAGTGGTTATCCGGATATCTATCATCCTGGCAACAGAGTATATGAAAGGCGGCACAATGATGACCCCCGGGCCTCTGGCTCCAACTGATTTTCCCAGTCTCAGAAGTACCATTCTCTGCCATTGCGGAATAATGAAGAACATTTTCGCGAACACGTTGGCAAACCACAGCAGTGCGATGGATTTCACGGCTATCCAGATGTACATGGATTCAAGTTCGGCAAGGTCGGGCCAGACCAGGAGAAGCCAAAATGGCACGAGAATAATAAGCCTTACGAGGTTTCTAATGAAGTTCTGAACCGGATTTCGACCGAACATGATTCCCCTCCCGATTAAGCAGTTCTGTTGTAATTGTTGACCTGTCGCTGTTTTATACTATCAGCGGGGAAATGTCATGTCAATTGACAGTATCCTCTTCAGTTCTGTTTGATCTGACGGTATCCGATGTTTCTGAGTCAGGAATTCAGTGAAAAAAGGGAAGAAGGCAGGGGGCGGATAAACCGCCCCCTCTTTTCAGAGTACTATCTGTTGGAGAGAACCGTAAACTCAATCCTTCTGTTCATCGCTTTGTTCGATGCGGAAGTATTGGGAACTACCGGCTGATTTTCTCCAAATCCCATTGTGGTCAGCATGCGGGCAGGAACGCCCCGCTGCACAAGGAAATTGAATACCGATGCTGCCCTCTGCTCGCTGAGGGTCTGGTTGTAACTTGAGCTGCCATCCGAATCTGTGTGTCCGGCTACCTGAACCATGGCATTCGGGTTGGCGTTGAGTATCTCAACCATATTGTCCAGGACGTAGTAGGATTCGGGCTTGATGTTGGCGCTGCCGCTGTCGAAGTAGATGTTATCGAAGGATATAACCTGTCCGGTAATAAGCTCGGGCTTAAGGACAAAGTCCACTATTGAAGTCTGGTCGGCCTCGATGACCACTATGTCAGAAGCGGATTTATAAGCGTCTGCTTCTGCCCTGACTGTCCAGGTTCCTTCGGGAACATCGAACAGGAAGATACCGTTTGGAGTGGATTCGAACGTAATGGTTGTATCCTCCAGCTCTACAGAGATGGTTGCCAGCAGAGGATCACCGTTCTCAAATTCGGTTACGGTACCGGCGATCTGACCAAGACCTGCCTGCTCTTCAAGAGCGAAGTCCAGAACAACATCCTGTCCAGCTTCAAGAACCACTGTAGCCGATGCAGCCTTGTAGCCGATGGCGGCTACCGTTACAGGAATACTACCCGCGTTAATGGTAGCGGAGTAGAATCCTGTCACCGGATCGGATATAGCGGCAGCCACCGCAGCTCCAGGGAAGGAAACGGTGGCCTCCACAGCGTCTCCCAGTTCCGCATCTGTGATCATACCGGATATTGTTCCGGTCGTTACAGGCGCTTTGATAAGCAGATCGCTTGAGAAGGCTATGCTTCCCGCGACACCCCAGTCCTGCGTTCCGCCTTCGGGAAGGGGGGCTCTCTGATCTCTATCCTCTATGTCTACGTTTCCGCTCTGGTAAAGACCATGACCGAAGTCAAAAAACTCCGGGTCAAATGCGGTAAGACCCATATTGAAACAGAAGTCCATGATGATTCCGCCGCCGGAAAACACTCGGATTCCCGGGGTGAAGTAGGCTACATGGTTGTAATAATCTCTGTCCAGGTATTTTTTGAGAGAATACTCGGTGTAGATAACCGCGAACTTGGTCGGGAATTCAAGGGCAATCCCGAAATCAAGCGCATTATCTTCAATAATAGAGCTTACCAGTAGTTCATCAGCCCGTGTCCTGCGCCCGGTACTGTCGAACTGAAGCCTGTAATCATTAAACGTTATTGTCTGCTTGTACTTGGAGTAACCGGCATTAACATGCAGTCTAAGCGGTGTTCCCGGCAGGACGTTGGCCAAATCCAACGAAACCAGCCCATCTATGCCCATGCTTGTGTGCCCGGTCGAAAGGCTGGGCTGACGCATGGTAAGCATTGGGGTTGCGTCGTCGAATCTGCCGTCGTACTCCTCACAATCAACGATCTGGTTGCTCGTTGGAGCAAACATGAACCAGTTGGCCAGTCCGAGCCATAGAACTTCAGTGGATGGAGTGGGTGTGAAACCGATCTTGTAACCAAGCATGATATCACCCATGCCGTGAACACCATCCCACTGGCCTATTGTTTCATTTCTTGGAGGTGTGAGGTCAAATTCGTAGTAGGTACCTACGTAGCTGATTCTTGCGGCAATTTCCATAAAGCTTGTAAGGCCGTAATCAAGGGTGAAGTACCCCTGAGACAGATGCTCGGAATCTTCAACGCTCAGGACGGTATCCGACGCGCTTCCCCCCGGGCGGTAATGAAGATTGTCGTACTTGTCCGCACTGCTCCAGTACCTTCCTACGACGCTGAATGCCATCTGGTTGGACCCGATGGTCCTGGCATCAAGAACTCTGTTGACTCCTCTGAACCCCAGGATCGAGGGCATAGAGAATGCAGATCCTACTGCAAGTAAAAGCGTCAGAATCAGTATTAAACCCCTGTTTTTCATTGTACCTTCCTTTCAGAACTAGTTATGACTTGCGCAAAGACGATTATGCTATTAGAAAAGCATTAGCAGTATATGTCAACTCTCTAATGAGAATGAGGCAGAACTATTCTTATTTTAAGGAAAGGAGCCTTCACATGTCTGGATGCCGAATCCTGATTTCTGTTATTCTTCTTGCCTGCGGTATTGCTTTGTCATACGACCCTCTTTATTACGATAATCTTACAGAAGCCCTCCTTTCCATGCAGGCCGAGGGGGACGTTGCCTTAGGGTATTTCGGGGCAAGCAAATCCTGGCGGACAGATTCCCTTGGCAACAGTGAGGAACATGAATACAGCACGAGTCTCGGTGTACTAAGATTCCAGTTCCTGGGCAGGTACGGATTGACAAACAGTCATACACTGTCGGTGATTATTCCCGGCTTCATTCAGCTGCAGGGACCCGGAAAATCCAATGGCATCGGAATTGCGGATCCCTGGATTACCCTCGACGGATGGCTTACCAGGGAACCAAGGATTTTCGCAAGAGGAGCCATCAGGATTCCACTTAAGGGAGCTCTCGAATCCGGAGACTATTCTGAAAGTGACAGGCATTTCGCCTTCGACGGAGCCATGACTGTAGTAAGCCCCATCTCAAGTGGTTCAGGCATCAATATCGAAGCTACCGCAGGGCTCAGATATTACCTGTCGGCCTGGGACAGGCTCCATGCTGACAGAAGAGATTCGGCAGAAACCAAACCTCCGGTCGAACTGCGGCTCGCAGGCTTTTTCGTTCTGCCTGTCAACCCGGAACTGAGCCTGAGGCTTGGAGGGGAAATTGTTACAAGAGGTGAAACTGAGGCCAGGATTAATGGGAGTTGGTCTGACCAGATCGGAAGCGAATTCAGTTATCAGGATCTACGCGCAGGTTTCTCTCTCAACAACGAAAGCCTTAACCTTACGGCAGAAGTCTTCTATCGGCTGGGAGGAGAGAACACAACCAAGGAATGGGGGCTCATGATAAGCGGAACAGGCCTCGATTTCACCAAACTGTTCAAAGGATCAACCGGTTCATCCGGCACAAGATGAGGAAAGCCCTTACAGCTGCCGCGATAGTCCTGCTGATCATTGCCGCCGTTGTGGCCCGGGGTAACAGTACAGGAAAGAGGCTGATTGATACGGGCAGGGGATACATCGAACACCTGGCCGCAGGTGAAATCGAGGAAGCGTACTCTTTCCTCTCGGACAGCCTGGCTGCTCTACTGACCCCGGGTACCCTGGGTTATCTCGAAGGCGCTCCCGCAGCAGGCGCTATAAGAGCCGGAAGACCTGAAAATCGCGGGTTTAATATTTCCATTTCTCTAGCTGAGGGCGGTTCAAGAACGCTGTGGCTCGGTATAGGATCAGAGGGAAACTGGACAATAACGGGAGACACCTCTCTTGATAATGTCCTGGGTAACGCGACCGTTCTCTGTTCCTCGTACGCCAGGGAAACAGTTATTCCGGCTCTCTCCGAGGGAGGAGTCCCGGAGGATTATCTCTGCCCTGCGGCAAGCGGCTTCCACTATTATACTGAAGAGGGTGTTCTGTTCTGTTCCGCCGGCCATCTTGGAAACGGGCTCGATACCGGCGGTTCAGCCTGCGGAACACTCAGGGACAGTCTTGCTGCAGTAGTTTACGAGTATATCGATGCTGGTTACGGGTATCCGTCCGGTTTTGGGGAAATGTACGAACAGAGCGATGGTGTATTCGGCCAGAGGAGCGGGTTCCATTGCCCCGACGATGGTTACTCCTATTACGAAATTACCTCAGATGGTGTATACTGCCCTTTTCACGGGGAAACGTGCTTTATTGAAAGTCCGGATGTGGCGGAATCACCTGATTCCACTTCCAGCTACGAAAACTGAAACGGGAGATACTTGTACAGAACAGCGGTGATCAGCACACAGGAAGATCTTAAAAGACTTACGGACAAGCTTCGGGATGAGAAAGCTATTGCTGTTGATACCGAGTTTCATGGTGAGAGAAGGTACTGGCCTGATCTCTTTCTTATTCAGATAGCAGGCAGTGATGGCCCTGTAGCTGTCGATCCTCTCGAAATAAAGGATCTGTCTCCGCTTGCCAGACTCTTCGAGTCCGAATCACCGGTTAAGGTCATACACTCGGCGAGAAACGATATAGATGTTCTTATGCATCATCTTAACGTGGAATTCGCTTCTGTATTCGACACCCAGCTTGCAGCAGCCTTTCTTGGACATGGCAGACAGACAGCCCTGTTCAAACTTGTCAAAGCTGAATGCGGCATTTACCCGAAAAAGGGACACACTCTCAGCGACTGGTCTCTCCGGCCGCTGGCTGATGATCAGATCGAATACGCACTGGATGACGTCAGATATCTGCTTGAGATATACCGGAGTCAGATCGAAAAACTTAAGGCAAGGGGCCGTCTGGGGTGGTACCTTGAGGAGGCGAAATCCCTCACGGATCCCTCAACATACAACAATGCCGTTCACAGGCTGTTTAGAAAGATCAGATCAACGGCAAAGGTAAGGAATAACAGGGTGCATATCCTCTGGGCACTTGTCAAGTGGAGGGAGAATGCGGCCAGACAGGTCAACAAACCAAGAAATTTCGTTGTAAGGGATCACCTCCTCGGAGCGATTACGGCATTAACTCCGGTTTCCAAAAGAGCACTCTCAAGACTGAGGGGAATCTCCAGCGGTTTCATTTTAAAATGGGGGGACGAAATTCTCAAAGTCATAGCGGATGCAGAAAGCTTTCCCGATAAAGATATTCCTGACATACCCAGATATCATTCCAGACCCGGTGTTTCTGCTCGCATGGACATACTCCGCATATTCCTGAAGCAGGAATCATGCCGACTCGATATCTCTCCGGAACTTCTTCTTTCAAAGGAAATGATCAACTCCCTTGCGAAAAACCCGCCTGATAATGAGAAAGAGCTGTACTCATTACTGGAACTCACCGGCTGGCGGAAGGAAGCCCTTGGAGATGACCTTGTCTCTCTTCTCAAAGGAAAACTCGCCCTGAAACTCAACCTCGACAGCAGGGCGGGGCTGCATTTCATCAGGGTCGAATAGTGTCTGAATCCACTCCGCCCGCAATTCTGAACAGAATGAAAAGCGCCCTGAAGTCCCCCGACATACCTGCCCCCATGGAGGAATCCCGAGAAGCTTTTCCCGTTCTGATCTCAACCATAATAAGCCTCAGAACAAGGGATGCTGTTACAAGAATGGTCTCCAGGCAGGTTCTGAAGAAAACTCCGGATGTCGATGCCATGATCTCAATCGACAGAGCGGAGCTTGAACAGCTTCTGCGGCCCGCAGGTTTCTACAGACAGAAGGCGGGGCAGATGAAGAGGATCGCCGAAATCCTGAAAAGCGATTTTGAGGGCAGAGTTCCTGACAGTATGGAAAGCCTGTTGAGTCTTCCGGGAGTTGGAAGAAAAACCGCTAATTTCGTGATGGGAATGGTCTTCGGTGTCCCTTCAATATGTGTAGATGTCCATGTTCACAGGATTTCAAACAGGCTGGGATTAGTTGATACCCGCTCCCCGGATGAAACCGAATTCGCTCTTCAGAGGCTTTTCCCGAAATCGGAATGGACGGAAATCAACCATCTCATGGTGCGATTCGGCCAGAAGATATGCAGGCCGACAAAGCCTCTGTGCAGTGAATGCCCGTTAAGAGATCAATGCCCATCCGGAATTCAAGTGAACGGCTGATTCATGGAATACAGAATATCCCCCGGGAAACTGATCGACATTACAAGGCCACTTAACGACAGCACACCGGCATGGCCGGGGGATGTACGATTCCGTAAAGATACTTCAGTGACCCACGGTTTTCGCACATCGAAACTCATAATGAGCAGCCATTGCGGAACACATATCGACGCTCCCGCGCACCTGGCCGGGTGCCGCACCTCCGTTGACGATATTCCCATGAACAGACTCATTCTCCCCGCAGTCATCGCTGACTGCACCGGAAAGCGCATAATAGAAAAACATCTTATTGACGATCTTTCCTTGAACGGAAAAGCATTGCTTCTTAAAACGTCGTCAGGTTCCCCGGCAGAAAGCAGCAATCCGATGGAATATTCATACCTTTCATCGAATGCCGCTGAGCTGGCTGTTGAAAAAGGCGCGAAGATGATTGGTATCGATACCTTTTCGGTAGATCCACCGGATTCCGCAGATGCTCATGAGATTCTTCTGGGCGCATCGATACCGATACTGGAGAATCTGCTGCTCGATGACGTCCTTCCGGGGAATTATCTTCTGATGTGTTTCCCGCTGAAGATCACCGACGGGGATGGCTCCCCTGTGAGGGTTTTCCTTCAGCGTTACTGAAAACAGTCTTGCGCAGCGATGCGTCAGGGTGTTCCGGTTGCCTTTTTCAGATCATCATGTTCAAACGCAGATGCCATCCTATCAATCTCTGCCCTGTCAGAATGGGGAAGGCGATGCCTTCCCCATTCTACAATTGTCTTGACAGTTCAGAGAATTACTGCAGACTCACTCCCTCGGTGCCGGTTTTTTCGATTCCGGGTAGTTCCCCGATGAAAACCTGCGGGTAAAGCTCGGGATCGGCATCAAAAGCAAGGAATCTGTTTCCCTTGATTGCCGTCTGCCATGTACTGGCCCTTTCACCCGCATCGAGTGCGGCAGTGAAGAGGAGTTTCCCTTCCATATCGTAGACGTTGAAGGAAGGTGTCTGTGTTGTTCCTCTTGTTACCCATATTCTGTCAAGTCCATCAACCCAGAGTCCCCCTACCCTTATTGCCGACCTGTACGGATCGGGTTGCCAGTTGGCCATCGACTCGGGCATTCCCCCCTGGATCATCCTTCTGTTTACCGATTCAGCCTCTACGTCGATTTCTTCCTGTGTTTTCAGTACCCTGACAAAATTTTCATCTGTCACGGTGAACAGTTCTTCCCCTTCGGGATTCCATACGGTGAATTCGTATTCTTCAGTCGACAGTGACGCAGTGAAGACTATTCCTTCAGGAGTAGCTCCGAAGTTGATTATATCATCCTGCATCGAGCTCAGGTCGGAAGGATCGAAGGGAGACATGCTTTCAAAATAAATTACTGACGGCTCCGTTTCGCCCAATTCCCATTTTGCAACGGTGAAACCAAGGAACATGCCTTCCTCGTTCTGCAGCCATTCAGGTTTCATGCCTACAATGGCGCCATCATTCACGGCCACGAGAGTAGTGGGTGGTGAAGGGAAAAAGCCCTGAACATCCATCATATATTCCATATCAGTATCAAAATAGACCAGTTTTTGCGCCATTCCATCCGAGACCACAGAACCCGGTTCCAGTGAATCAGGGATATCCGATCCCTCTAACACAGGAAAGAACGTCATTCCGCTGGCAAGCAGAAACTCTCCGGGGCCGCTGCCCTGACGGCCGATGCGCTGAATGAATTCCCCTGATGGAGAGAAAATGCTCATACAGCTTTTCTGCATATCCAGTATCGCTATTTCCCCCTTGGGCGTGATGTCGGCTCCGGCTATCTGGCCGAAAACGTAGTTGCTGTCTCCCAGTTCGATCCCTATTGAATCGGAGAGGGTCAGGTAGATATCAGCTTCGGGAAGCACGTACTCCTCCGTGGCTGAGGGTTCATCTATATCTATATTTGCAGCTACGTCCTCTGTCGGCTGCTCTCCGCATGCGAGAGCGAAAATAAGCACACTGAACATCAGAACCAGTACCTTTTTCATCTTATTGACCCCTTTTCTACAGGCTGAAATAGAGGGAATGCTCCTTAGGATGAGGACTTCCCTGGAAACTTGCAACTTCGTCTCTCTTCAATGCAATATAATCATCTATCATTTCCTTCGAGAAAACGTTCCCGTCTTCAAGGAATTCCCTGTCGGCTTCAAGCGCGTCCAGGGCTTCTCCCAGGTTTCGGGGAAGTTTGTGAAGGCCTTCCGTATTGTAACCCTCCGCGAAAACGTTCTCATCAATCGGACCGTAACCAAGTTTCTCCGGGTCCATTTCCTTTTTCATTCCATCAATAGCGGCCATGAGTATCGCGCTCATCGAGAGGTAGGGATTACTGATCCCATCGGGAACCCTGTACTCGAACCGAATTGATTCCGCCGTTCTGGCATAGGACGGGACCCTTATGGCGGCGCTTCTGTTGGGGCCGGAGAAGAATCTATATACAGGAGCCTCCTGCCCCGGAACAAGCCTATGGTAGCTGTTAACCGAAGCGTTGCTGAAGGCGCATACAGCGGGAGCATGATGAAGAATTCCGGCAATCGCGTTCAGGGCGGGTTTGCTAAGGTTACAGTAACCATCTTTGTTAAAGAATATCCTTTTCTGTTGGTCTGTCATGAAAATGTGAAAATGCATGCCGGAGCCCGGTTCGCCCTCAGCCGGTTTCGGCATGAATGTCGCGGAAAGACCGTGCTTAAGCGCGACATTCCGGACTATGTGCTTGGTCAGCATGACATTGTCCGCGGCGCTGAGGAAAGGCGAGAAGGTCACTTCCACTTCACTCTGCCCCATCCTGCCCACCTCATGGTGATGGTATTTTATCTGTATTCCCGCCTGCTGCATCAGCATCGTAATTTCAGACCTTATATCATGGAGGCTGTCCACAGGATACATCATGTGATACCCGGATTTGCAGGCATGAACAAAACCTTTGGAATCGGAAATTTTAGAACTCTCGGGATTCTCTATGCTTCCCATCCGGTACCCCTGGCTTCCCCGTTCAGCCCAGAAGCAGGCTTCGTCGAAAATGTAAAATTCGAACTCAGGGGCCCAGAAACTGTCCGTGGCAAGACCAGACTCCCTGAGGTAAGCGGCTGCTTTTCTGGCTATGCTCCTCGGGTCCTTGGAAAAGGCTTCCCCGCTTACCGGATCCACTATATCGGCGAAAATTACAAGAGTTTTTCTCTCGGTGAACTGGTCCTCAAAAACCCTTCTGGGATCGGGCCTCAGAACAAGGTCTCCCGCTTCCGTCTGAGTCATGCCCGCCAGTGTGGATCCGTCAAATCCTACTCCGCGCATGAAGAAATCTTCGTCCACCATCGATGCCGGTACTGTTACATGACGCCAGTGTCCCTTAAGATCGGTGAACCTTATATCAAGTTCATCGTAATGCTCGTTCAAAATTCTCTCAAGTTGAATTTTCACGGTTTTGTTAGAGACCACTGTTTATCCTCCCGCGGTTTTTTCTGATTTCCGAATGTATGAATCTACAATTCCGTCAAGATACCCCTGAATATCTGAACCGGGTATCCCGCCGGTATTTTTCCCGTCAATAAAAAGCTGTATTCCGGACGGAGTTCCGATAAGAGCTATGTTCGCCTCTCTTGCCTCACCCGGCCCGTTAACTTCGCACCCCATCACCGCTATGGTGATATTCCCAACTTTACCCTCCAGACTTTCCTGAACAGATTCGGCAAGCTCAGCAACATCAATTCGGGTCCTTGCACAGGTTGGACAGCTGATCACCCTTGGAAATCTCCGCCTGATATCAAGCGAGGAGAGTATCTCCCACCCTACAACGGGTTCCTTTTCCGGCGAACCTGAGAGGGAAACCCTTATAGTGTCGCCGATCCCCTCCGCCAGCAGAACAGAAAGCGCCACAGCGCTTCTAACGCTTCCTGTAAGTTGTGGGCCTGCTTCTGTAACACCCAGATGAAGCGGGTAATCACATTCAGCTGACGCCAGTCTGTTGACCTCCACTGTGAGCATGGGGTCGCTTGATTTCAGTGAGAGGACTATGTCCTTAAAACCGGTTTCCTCAAAGAAAACCAGATGTCTCTGTGCGGCGGCCCACATTGAATCTCTATTCACCCCTCCGTATTTATCCCTGAGATCACCCGGAATGCTGCCGGAATTAACTCCTATACGGATGGGAACCTGCAGCTCTGATGCCTTTTCACAGATTTTCCAGATATCAGACCTTCGCCTTATGTTACCCGGATTGAGCCTCAGTTTGTCTGTTCCGGCTTCAAGCGCCAGTATCGCAAGCTCAGGGTCGAAGTGGATATCCGATACCACGGGAACAGGAGATCTTTCGATTATACTCCGAAGAGCGTCGGCAGATTCCCTGTCCGGCACCGCCACACGAACGATTTCAGTTCCACGGGCCGCCAGCATGTTTATCTGGCTGCAGACAGCTTCAACGTCGGTAGTCGGAACATTAGTCATGGATTGCACGGATATGGGCGCCCCGCCCCCTATCGGCAGCCCTCCGGCCAGAACTTTTCTTGTGCGGGATCTGCTGATACTAATACCCATTTCTCTCCAGACACAACATCACAATAACATTAAGTGTATGAATATGTAAGCAGGTATCATTTTTTACAAGTTTTGTAAGTGTACGATGTTATGTCCGACCCCGTCAGGTTGATCGGGCAGTGACAACTCTGGGCCGGCAGGTATGATCATTGAACACGTTTACATCTCTCCATAAAGGATTTTTCTCAAGTGTTTCAGAAACTGTTTCCACCTGTTCCCTGTCCAGTTCAAGGGCAAGAATCCCTCCTTTTCGCAGAAGCGCCGGAGCGGAAGCAGTTAATGAGAGAATCAGTTCAAGCCCGTCCGCCCCTCCATCAAGCGCAATCAGGGGATCTCCATCCCTTACTTCAGGCTCAAGATCATGGATCTGAGCCGAAGGAATGTAAGGAAGGTTAGCGATAATTCCGTCAATTATTCCGGCGCCCTGTCTGAAGGCTTCGACCAGGTCGGTTCTGACCAGTATCAGGTTCCGTGCTCTGAAAAGTTCTTTATTCCCGCGCGAAATGATCAGGGCTTCCCGACTGATATCCGTTCCGATCACCAGTGCCGCCGGATACGCAAGAGCCAGTGAAACCGCTATGACGCCGGATCCTGTGCCAACATCGAGAATGTACTTCGGCTCCGAAAGCTCTTTTATGAACAGCTCGGTAAGAAACTCCGTTTCGGGCCGCGCTATAAGGGCTCCCGGCCCTGCGATGAACGAACGGCCCAGGAAATCCACCCTTCCTGTAATATGCTGAAGAGGCTCTCTGTTCTTCCGCCGCCGGACTCTCTCCCTGTACTTGTCCAGGCAGGATTCGTGCACTTCACATTCATGGTTCAGATATAGTTCGTGCCGTTTCCAGTTCATTAAATCGCACAGAAGCAGTTCAGCTTCCAGCCGGGGCGATTCAAGGTCTGCCAGTTCCTTTTCAGCCCATCTGCAGGCGTCCAGAACAATCACGATCCCGATGAAACCTCCGAGAGGAGCCTTTCCTGTTCGGCTTCGATAAGCGGTCCGATGATCTGGTCAAGGTCCCCGCTGAGAACATCCTTCAGCGAATGAAGGGAGAGATGAATTCTATGGTCGGTAACTCTTCCCTGGGGATAATTGTAAGTTCTTATCTTGGCGCTTCTGTCACCGGAACCCACCATGCTCTTCCTGGTCTCTGCCCGTTTGGCATTCTCCTCTTCCTGCTTTTTCGCGAAGAGCCTTGATCTGAGGACTTTCATAGCCTTCACTTTGTTCTTAAGCTGGCTCTTCTCATCCTGACACGAAACGACCAGCCCTGTTGGTATATGGGTAATCCGCACTGCGGAATCTGTTGTGTTGACGCTCTGCCCTCCGGGGCCTGAAGAGCGGTAAACATCGATTCTGAGATCTTCCTGATTAACGGTGATCTCAACTTCCTCTACCTCCGGGAGTACCGCTACAGTACAGGCGGAAGTGTGTATCCTTCCGGATGTCTCCGTTTCGGGGACCCTCTGTACCCTGTGTACGCCCGCTTCGAACTTCATTCGGCTGTATACGCCTTTGCCTCTGAGGGCGAAGGTAATTTCTTTGAACCCTCCCCTTTCGGAACCGCTGCTGCTGAATATCTCCTGCGACCATCCGTTCTTCTGGGCGAAAGCTGAATACATTCTGTAAACGTTTGCGGCGAACAGGGCTGCCTCTTCTCCCCCTGTTCCCGAGCGAATCTCGATGATAACGTCCCTGCCGTCGTTGGGATCAGGGGGAACGAGAAGCATTTTCAGCTGATGCTCAAGCTTCTCAAGTCTCATCTCCATTTCGGGGATCTCAAGGGCTGCCAGGGCTGCCAGTTCCCGGTCATCATCTTCCATAAGTTCCCTTGTCTCTTCAAGGGATGAAGCGACTTCTTTAATATCTCCAATAGCGCTGAGAATTCTTGACAGGCCGGCACGCTCGAAGGTTAGTGAACGTATAAGAGAAGAACTCTTGAGAGTTTTCGGGGAACAGAGGCTTTCGTCGATTTCCGTGATTCTCTGCTCCATGGATCCCATATCAAAGGTTTTCATTATCCTCCTCGATATGACCATCCTTGTCACGGCCGAGTATTTCAACATCAGGTCCGGGGGCTTTTCCAAGAGAAACGTATAGAGAAGCAACTGCCACTTCAATCTCTCTTAATCCAGCCTTCCTTGTGGTGAGCTTCTGAAGCAGGAGTCCCGGAGCCGTAACCGCCTTTGCGATAGCTGAAGTTTCGAGATGCCTGTCAGCCAGTTTGAGGATTTCGTAGCTCAGTCCCATTACAAGGGGAATCAGAGGCAGATGGTACAGCACTCTGATCAAAGCACTCGGGTTGTATCCTGTAATCAGTATAACCATAGAATCGAAGATGCCGTAGAAGAGTATGGTGCCAAGCATGACAAGCAGGAGAAAACTGGTTCCGCACCTCTGGTGCAGCGGGCTCTGCTCCACAGCCTGCGCAGCCAGAGGAGTAAGCCCTTTCTCCCAGGCGTGAATCGTCTGATGCTCCGCACCGTGGTACATGAACAGCCGTTTGACATCCGGCATAAACGATATCGCACCCAGATAGAGAAGAAAGGCGATCAATCGGAAAAGACCTGCCAGCATGTGGATCCCGAACTGCAGGCCGGCTGCGGAAGACCCGTTATCAAGTATCCATTTACTGCTCTGCAGCGGCAGCCAGGCGAAAAGTACGATAGCGAGCGTGAATGCAAAGACTGTGGTAAGAAAGGTCGAAAAACCGGAGCCTCCCTTCTTTTTGCCTGAGCTGGAAGATTCCTCGGCAACTTCTGCTGACCAGTTAAGGGCTTTCATTCCAAGCCTGAGTGTATCGATCAATGTGGCTGCACCTCTGAAAACAGGTTTTGCCCATATACTGCCGCAATTCTTGAGTTCTTTGATTTTCAGCTTTTTGACAATGATCTTTCCTTCGGGAGTTCTAACCGCAACGGCAGTGGAAACCGGGGAACGCATCATCACTCCCTCCAGCACCGCCTGGCCTCCGGCCTTCGATTCCTCTGGAGCTGTCTCGCTGTTCTCTGCTATGTTGTAATTCATTCTTCTCCTAATTGAAGCCGTTCACCAGAAATTGAGAATAGGGAAGGGGGAGCATCGAAGCCCCCCCTGTCATATTCAGGCTCAACAGCTACTTTGCGCTGTCTTCTTTTTTTCCGTATCTCCTCAGGTACTTGTCTACCCTGCCTGCGGAGTCAACCAGTTTCTGTTTCCCGGTATAAAAGGGATGACAGTTTGAACAGACATCAAATTTCTTGTCACTGCCTGTTGAGCGGGTCTTGATCTTGTTTCCGCAGGTACAGCTGAATGTGACTTCCCTGTATTCAGGATGGATATCCTTTTTCAATTTACTTCCTCCATGTCAGCAAGCAGAATAAGTGGCATCATTCTGACATTGTACCCATTGCATCAAGGAATCTCTTGTTCGATTTATGCTTCGAGAGCTGTTTCTTCAAGACTTCCATAGCTTCAACCGGGTTCATGTCAACAAGGATCTTCCTCATGATCCATATTCTGCTCAGGCTTTCTTCATCAACCAGAAGCTCTTCCTTCCGGGTGCCTGATTTTGTTATATCGATGGCAGGCCATATCCTTCTGTCCGCAAGACGCCTGTCAAGAACTATTTCCGAATTACCTGTGCCTTTGAACTCCTCGAATATAACCTCATCCATCCTGCTTCCGGTATCTACCAGAGCTGTGCCGATTATGGTAAGGCTTCCTCCTTCAACAATATTCCTTGCCGCGCCAAAGAATCTTTTCGGTTTCTGAAGAGCATTGGAGTCTACTCCTCCTGAAAGTATCTTGCCCGAATGAGGCATAACCTGATTGTTTGCCCTCGCAAGCCTTGTAATGGAGTCCAGAAGAATTACAACATCGTAACCGCTTTCAACGAGCCTCTTGGCTTTCGCGAGAACCATATCGGCTATCTGGATATGTCTTTTGGGGTTTTCATCGAATGTGGAGGCGATAACCTCTCCCTGTACATGCCTTCTCATATCCGTCACTTCTTCAGGACGCTCATCAATGAGGAGAATCAAGAGCTTGGTGTCGGGATGGTTAGCGGATATACTGTTTGCCAGATGTTGAAGCAGCATGGTCTTGCCGGCTCTGGGAGGAGACACTATCAAAGCTCTCTGCCCCTTGCCGACGGGAGCAAGAAGATCCAGTATCCTGCCGGACATGTTATCCGGAGTTGTCTCGAGAATAAATCGCTCTTCCGGATAGTAAGGAGTAAGGCTGTCAAACCTTGGCCTGTCCTTAAGCTCTTCAAGGCTTCTTTCGTTAACACTCTCGATCCTCAGAAGGGCGAGGTACTTCTCTCCGTTTTTTGGTTTTCTCACCTGTCCCGAAATACTATCTCCCGTGTTCAGGTTAAAACGCTTGATCTGGGATGGAGAAACATAAATATCCGTGGATGAGGGCAGATAGCTGCCTTCATTCGATCTGAGAAATCCGTATCCCTCCGAAAGGACTTCAAGGACCCCTGTTGAAAACTCAAGACCGTTTCTCTCCGTCTTTTTTTCAAGCAGTTTTACTATGATGTCTTTTTTTCTGATTCCGGATACTCTTTCGAGTCCCTTTTCCTTTGCCAGGGCCTGAAGCTCAACAAGCGTCATCCTTTCAAAGTCAGTCTGTGATAATCCGGATATCGGTTTTCTGCTCATTTATCCTCTTCAGTTCGGGTTTAACCAGTGAAATACATAAGTCGAAAGCACCAGCTAAAAAAGCCGGCACTGTATATTACTGAAAGTTATGTGTTCTCAGACTTTAAAAGTTCTTTGGCTGAGCGGCATCAGGGGATCTTACGATGGCTCTCATATAAGCAACATATTAATCTGAAATTTTATCCTTATCGTCAACCCCCTGCAGGACAGCATGGTGAATACTAGGAGCCTGTCCGAGAATGCGGCATCGGCATAAGGAACCACATATTATCGTCAAATACATTCAGTATTCTCCTCAAATCTGTAATCATTCTATCTCAGCTATGAGGCTCTTCTGCTCAATACCCATTGTCGGACAACCTCCATAGGAGACGACAACCTTTCATTTTTACATATTCAAATCTATTCAGTACCCGTTAAACATAATACAGTAACAACAACATTTGGAGAAACAGATATTTTAAGAATTATGAGAATTACCGGGTATGCTATCCTGCTGGTGCTGTTCCTCTTTCTGGCTTCCGGCAGATTCCGAAGCAGCGGATCATACACCACTGATCCTGTTCTACTCCTGCTTGGAACCGGCCTGCTGTTGCTTTCTGCGGCGCTCGCACAGCTGGTTCAGAAGAGGATTGTACGGGCAGACGGCAGGATCATGCTTTACTGGGTCTGCGCTGGTCTTCTTCTCAGCGTTCAACTTACAGGAGGCTCAGAAAGCGTCTTCTATTCTGCCTATCTGCTCTTTCTTATGTGGGCATCCCTGCCCTCGAATGGAGGGTCGGCAACTGAGCTGGGCCTTGTTATCGGCTTTATCGAAGCATTCTCCCTTCTCAATGCCTCCATCTGGACAGGAGGAGAATCCCTCATCTCCAGGCTTATTCCATTACTCCTTCCCGCATTGAAGGCGCTTCTCGTCCCTTTCCTTTTCGGCCTGGCATCCGACTGGCTGACAGAAAGGGAGTTTTATTCCGGGGATCCGGCTTATTCGAGAGAGAAGAACAATCGTGGAAAAGAGGGGAAGGATTCGCCAACTGTCGTTTCAGGCCCTTCCTATCCCCTTATTCAGATAATACATAAGAACAGCAGAGCAGATTCAACCTGTCTGTTTATCGGAAGTGATGATGGATTCTACCGGCTGGCTGAGCATGTGGCAAGCGATAAAATCGTTATTTCAAGGTTCATGCTTCCAGCGAAGCACAGGCTGGCGAGAATTGCGGAGAATAGCAGAGAAACTGTCATCATCAGAGCGGACTCAAAAGAAGAACGTTCGGAACTGGCGCCGTATCGTTTTCCCGGGGCGGAGGATGAGGGCTCTCTCTGGATCGTCCTGTGCCCTCTCAGAGGAGAGACAACACTCGAAGGTTTTCTTCTGCAGGATTTTTCAGGGGATAAACCATCTGACAGTATTATCTCCGACCTGGAGAATCTCTCAGAGATTCTTCAGGGAACATGCAGCAGAGAAACCTTTCCTGTGGGAGACGAATTCTCGTGGATGGTAAAGCTTGTTACCGCATGCAATGAGAACAGTCTGGACAAAGCCGTTCAGGGAATGGCTGGGATCCTTTCGGAATTAATACCGGATTCAACGATTTCAATAGCGGACGTTGACAGCAGACTCGGAAGAACAAGGGTATGGGTTTCAAGGGGACCTCTTGCCAGGTGGCGGGGGGGAAAGATCTTCGACAGCTCCGAGGGATTGGCCGGATGGATTTTAAAGAACAGAGTTCCATGCAGCCGCTCAAGAATAAGGTCTGGCGGAAAGAATGTGCACGCGTTCACCCTCGAATCGGGTATGCATGACAGAGCAGGAAGCTGTATGGGAGTTCCAGTTATCAGGGAGAAAGAAGTTATCGCTCTGATAATGGCTGAACATGAAGACGATAATGCGTTCAAGCAGTATCACGAAGGAATTCTACTGACAGTGGCGGGAATGTTCTCCATGAGGGAAGAGCTTGCCGGGCTGAGGCAGAGGTTCAGGAATATCTCGGGCAGGGATACGCTTACGGCGCTTCCAGGCATCACCCTTCTGGACAGGCACCTTCATCATATGGCAAAGGAAGTGCAGACATACGGCTGGTATGTTGGCTTGATCGTGGCGGACATTGACGGCTTCGGAACAATGAATCGAACGCTTGGCTACAGCGAGGCCGATCGCCTTTTAATGGATGCTGCCGCACGTTTCCGCAACTGTTTCTCAGAGGATGTATTCATCGCCAGGACAGGACCTGACAGCTTCGCTGCCTGTATTCCAAAAGCGGGTAAAGCGGTGATGGAAGCTATGAGTCAGAGGGCTGTAGATGTCCTTTCATTTAAATATTCGGGAAAAATGTCCGGTTCTTTCGTATCGGTTTCTGCTTCAATTGGAAGTGTTTACACCCACGTTAACAAAAAAGTTCTGCTACTCACCGGAGAAGCCGAGAAAGCTGTATCGGATGCCCGGGTAGCTGGCCCTGGCAACTGTGTTGTAAGAAAAATCGGTTTTTCCGGATCGGAGAAGAGCTGATGAGCACGAGAGTTATCTTAAACGCGGCAGCGAAAAGAGGCTTTCTGCTTGTAATGCTTGGCGGAATATTCTACCTTAGCCATCAGCCATCATTGAAAGTCATTCCACCGCTTTTTCCACATCAGGATAAAGTCCTTCACGCAGGGATGTATTTTCTTCTTTCTATTTCCATGATCGTAAACCGGAACCTCTGCAGGGGGGTTCATCCTGTTCCGGTTATGTTTATTCTGGGGGTCTTGTATGCCGTCAGTGACGAGATACATCAGAGTTTCGTTCCCGGGAGAGACTGTTCAGCAGGTGATCTGCTCGCGGATATTGTGGGTCTTTCAGCCGGTCTTTCAGCCGGTCTTTCAGTATATTTATGGTATCGGAGGAAACGTAAAAGATCGGTTGAACAGCTGGTGGATTCTTCTTGACATCAATTCCATTTTCGTTAAGATTCTATATTGGTGTCTAGCCGTACGAGTATGTGAAAATGTATGAGTACTTTTATATTTTCGTAAGTAACCCAAACCGAATGAAATCGAGAGGAGGTGCCAGGTATGCTCAAGGCGAGGACAAAGTGGTTCTGTCTTGGACTCCTGACAGTGTCTTTGCTTATGGCAGCATGTGGGCCCAGCGCCGCGGAACTTCGGGCAAGAGACGATGCCCGTGTAGCGGCTCTAGCTGCAGAAGCCAGAGCAGATGGTCTTGAGGAAGAACTTGCAACTCTGCCGGGTCATATCGCAGATGAACTTGCACAGATTGCTGTACTTGAAGCAGAACTTGCTGAACTTCAACAGGAATATTATGCACTCGGCGGCGGAAGCCGATAGCAAGGAAAGGGGAAAACAATGAAGCGTACACTAGTATTAGCTCTGATGATTTGCCTCGGCCTTGCATCAACGGGTCTTGCCAAGACCTGGACAGCCGAGGAACTTTCAGCGTATTCACAGGCTGAAATCGAAGCAATGGGAGATGATGACATTCATCTTCAGATAGCTTACTGGGAATGGAGAAAGGCCGAGGCAGATGCCCGCAGCGCCGGGCTTGAGCCTCAGGTTCTTCCTCTGAGAGACGAGCATATGATAGTCGATGCACGGCTCGCTGAGCTAAGAAACGAGGTCAACGCCCTCAGGGCAGAGATCGCACGCCTTCGCAGCGCCGGTGTCCAGCATACCATTCTCGATGGAGAATGCCTCTGGTTAATAGCATCCTATCACTACAACTACGGTGATGGTTCGCAATGGCCCGCTATCTACGAGCGTAACCGCGACACCATCAGCGATCCTAACCTTATCTATGCGGGACACTCTCTCTGGGTACCACTGCCTATGCTCAGCAGATACACAGTTATCGAGGGGGACTTCCTCGGTAAGATTGCTGGTTTCAGCAGAGTGTACGGTGATAGAGGCATGTGGCCACAGCTTTACGAAGCAAACCGCAACATAATCAGTGATCCTAACATGATTTACCCCGGACAGATTCTTGATATTACCCGCTCTGCGGGTTTTGGAGGATCACGCTAGAATTATCAGGGGATATGGAAGGCTCTTCACATTTTATGTGGAGAGTCTTCCGTTTATCTGAAAGAATTTACTGAATGCAGGATCATTCAATAGACGCGAAGATAGTCCTTTCAAAAGAATCAGCTGCCAAGATCTTCGGCACCGGAGACACCAACCTCAGGCATATCTGCAGAAAACTTGACGTTAAAGCCGTTTACAGAGATGGCAGCCTTACACTTTCCGGCAACAGACCATCAGTTGAGAAGGCCAAAGCGGTTATTCTAAGGTTAGAACATGAATTGAAAGCCTCCGGCACCCTGAGTGATCACAGTATTAACGCCGCATTGAGTTTTCCCGAGAAGCATGACGTAACTCTTGAACTCTCCGTTCCAGGACGTGCCGGGCGAATAATTCCCAAAACCGCAGGACAGGAGGAGTACCTCCGCGCGATTAAGAACTCCGAACTGGTATTCTGTATCGGTCCAGCGGGTACCGGAAAGACTTTCCTTGCTGTAGCCAGCGCTGTGGCTGCCCTTACTGACGGTGAAGTTGACAAAATAATCATTTCAAGACCCGCTGTTGAAGCCGGGGAAAAGCTGGGGTTCCTCCCCGGGGACCTTCAACAGAAGATAGACCCTTATCTGAAACCGGTATACGATGCGCTTGACGATACTCTATCCCCTGCAAGAGTACGGCGATCTCTGGATAACCGGATTATTGAAGTCGCGCCCCTTGCATATATGCGGGGAAGAACCCTGAACAACGCCTTTGTTATCCTCGATGAAGCCCAGAACACAACAATAACACAGCTGAAGATGTTTCTTACAAGGCTGGGATACAGCTCAAGGGCAGTTATTACAGGTGACATAACCCAGATAGATCTCAACCCCCCCTCATCTTCGGGGCTCGTTGTAATAAGAAAGATCCTTTCGGGTATAGAGGGTATAGAATTCACATACCTTGATCAGAAAGATGTCGTAAGACATCCTCTTGTCCAGAGTATTATTTCAGCTTTTGAATGTATTTCAGATGATGGCAGAGAGGCACACTGATGACTGTTAATACCAGATTTTCACTATTCTTCCGGGCTCTCCCCCGGCAGTCTGCTGCATGATGAAAACCAGGAATTTTCTCAGCGGCAGCCTTGTTGCAGCCGTGTTCATCGGCACTTTTTATCTGTTCTTCATGCCTGATAAGCAAATCATTGATCTAAAGCTGAGTATCGGCCAGACCCTCCCTCATGATATCGTTGCTCCTGTCGATTTCCACCTTCCGTACCATGAACAGGAGTTCAGTGAAATTCGCGACGCGATGCTTGAATCCATACCGGTACATCTGAGGCTTGACCGGGAGGTCTGGCAGCCCCTCCGGAACAGGCTTTATCCAATGCTGCTTCTCGCCACATACGACTCCTCTTTTGCCAGGGGCATGCTTGAGGAACTTTCATCGATTTACGAAGAGGGTGTGTTCAACCTGGATGATGTTCGTGAATATTACGATGGAGAACAAGCCGTTCTCCTGGACTCCTCAGGTACCGAGGACAGGCAGCTTTTCGATATCAACGAAATAGAGGATGTAAGGGATATTCTTGAAATAAGAATGGCGAGATGGGATTTCCCCGGCGATGAGCTAACCGAGATATCCTCTATTCTTCGGCCCAACCTTATAGTGAATGACTCCTCCAGGCAGGCAAACGCGGAGATCGCTGTTGCCGGTCTCAGTAATATTGACACAACGATAACAGCAGGAAGTGTCCTTCTGAAAGCGAATGAGCAGGTAACTTCGAGAACTATCGAATACCTGTATCACCTCAAGAACACTGCCATGGGAGACCATCGCTTCAAGAATGTAGCGGGTCTGTTTCTTCTTGTTTTATTAATATCGGGAATAATGCTCTTCTACATTCATGACATTATGCCGGATACATGGAAAGAGGCCAACAGATTTCTTCTTCTCGGTGTGATATGGATAATATCCTTTGCCGCCACCGGAACTCTATGGCTGGCCCTTAAGAATAGTACCGCTTATCCCTGTGCCTCTCTGGTCACATTCGGAGCGGCCTTGACCAGTATTTTCTTTCACAGAAGGCACGCGATCTTCTTTACCCTGACATTCTCCATGGTTCTCGGACTGGTTCATCCTCATCCCTACTCCATTGTGCTGATTTCAGCAGTTTCAGGAATTCTGGCCTCTCTTACCGTATGGGATGTAAGGGAAAGACGCAGCGTTCCTGTCGCGATAGGCCTGGCGGGAGGGGGAGGTGTTGCAGTTTATCTTCTTCTGCGCATGCTTAACACATCTCTTTATTCGTCATCCCTAACAGAATCCATTCTGAGTCTTCTGCTTGTTCCGGTTATCGGTATAGGTTCCGCACACGCGCTTCTATTCCTTTTCGAGAGGATTTTCAGAGTCTATACAGTTCTATCAATTGATGAAGTTAACAAAACCGACCATCCTCTTTTAAAGAAGATGGGAGATGTCGCCCCCGGAACATGGAATCACTCTCAAACCGTCGCTGAGCTTGCCGGTCGCGCAGCGGGAGCTATAAATGCCAGGGAATCACTCGCTTCCGCAGGCGGATATTTCCACGATATAGGAAAGATGGCTGCTCCGGAGCTGTTTATAGAAAATCAGAGAAACATGGAGAACCCTCATGACAATATGAACCCGTGGGAAAGCGCCGGAAAGATCATTTCACACGTGAAAGACGGAGTAGAGATGGCAGAAAAGGCAAAACTTCCCAAAGCTGTTATTGATATCATACAGCAGCATCACGGGGTAGGCCTTACTAAATACTTCTACAATAAGGCACTGCAGGAATCAAGTGACCCGAAAGACGTAAAGAAAAATGATTTCTCTTATACGGGCCCGAGACCTTCAACCATAGAGGCTGCTCTGGTACTTCTTGCGGACCAGGCTTCCTCCTTCACGCAGAATCTGACTTCTCCCGAAGGAGTAGCTGAACTTGTTGGAAGGGTTGTAGGCGAAAATGACCTCGAGGGAGAACTTGATGACTGTCATCTTACTCGAAGAAACCTCAAAACTATTGTAAAAGTCTTCACGTCTGTTCTCGAAAGTAAATTCCACAAGAGGGTAAGCGATTATCCAATCGGTGATTCAAATGACTGACATCAGCATAATCCTTGAAAATGCGGGTTTCTGTGTGGAAGAAATAGAGAGCCTGACAGAGAACCTGATGGAGGGCTGCGTTGAAGTGGTTCTGGTTGATCCGGGGTATCTCAGAGTCCTCAACAGGAATTTTCGACATATTGACAAATCAACTGACGTGCTTTCTTTTGATCTGGCTCTAAGGGAAGAGGACAGGCCTGAGGGTACGATCTACGTTGACGGGCGGCTGTTTCCGCCCATGGAAGCATTGCTTGAAAGGATCTTTCACGGTTACCTGCACCTAAAAGGATATTCTCACGGTAACGAGAAGGATACCGCTATTATGAGCAGGGAAGTTGATTCTCTTGTAGCGGAAGCCCTTGGAAAACAGGTGAAGAATTGATTATGGCTATTATCATATACCTCTCTTCTCTTCTTGTGCTGTTCCTTTCTTCGGGAATCAGATCCTGTATACCTGAGGTTATTCTCTCCAAAGGCAGGGATCCTTCAGAACGGAGACATGTAGCCTTTTTCCACCTGGGCATACTATGGCTGATGAATTTTTCCGCTATGGTCAGCGCAGGAGCGGGCGCAATACTACTGGCGGGAAAATCTTCTTCGTATGTTTCAATCCCATGTTGGCTTACAGCGCTCATCCTTATCCTTGCCGCATTCATTCTTTCGGTGATTCTACCTTCTCTAATAGCGAAAAGGAATGCTCTTCGATTACTATCCATTCTGAAGGTCCCCTACTGGATAATCTCACTTCCCTTCCGTTTGCCTGCTCTTCTGATTTTCAGCAGCACCAGGAAGGATAATCCCGATTCCGCAGACTGGCTTATCACTCCTCCCGATGTCATCTGGCTGGAAAGACGCCGCGAAAAGGGCGATCCGGGAGAATTTGAAAAAGAGCAGGAACTTATGGACAGCATTATTGATTTCTCCGATAAGATAGTCAGAGAGGTCATGGTTCCCCGTATCGACATAGTGTGCGTAGAAATAAAGGCGGATCTGTCAAAAGTGGTCGATGAGCTGAAAAAGGCGGGACACTCAAGGATACCGGTCTACGAAGAAAGAATAGACAATATCTGCGGAGTCCTGTACGCCAAGGATATCCTTATTCTTCTTTCCGAAGATAATAACAATTTTGAATTGAAGAGTATTCTAAGAAAACCATATTTTGTTCCGGAGTACAAAAGGATCGATGAGCTCCTTCGTGAGTTTCAAACGAACAGAATACACATGGCTATTGTGGTTGACGAATACGGTGGAACAGCGGGGCTTGTAACAATAGAAGACATCATGGAAGAGGTTTTCGGCGAGATTCTGGATGAGTACGATAAGGAAGCCCTTCTGGTGAAGATACTCGATGGCAACTCCTACATTCTGGATGCCCGCATACCTATAGATGACCTGAACGAACTGCTCAGCACAACATTCGAAGATGATGGTTACGAAAGTCTCGGAGGTATGATTTACAGCCTTATGGGTAAAATACCCCGCCAGCAGGACGCCGCCGAGCTTTCAGGTTACAGGTTCACAGTTGAACAGGTAAGGGCTCAGCGGATACTCTATGTCAGAGTAGAACCCCTTGAAGACCAGGGGGATGGACCGGACTGATGTCCCCAGCAAGACCACATATCTTCGGAGCGTGAAACTATTCGAATTACAACCCCTTCATTTGTTCTTCGCCGAGTCCGATGGAGCGAATCATCCCTGATACTGACTCTCTATTCCCTGGATTTCGGCAGGATATCGGCAATTGTCAAGGGCGCTCTCAGAGCAAAGAGTCCATTCTCCGGAAGGATTGAACTTCTTTCCATGGTGGACCTATCCCTATCCAGGAGGGAGGGCAGGGAGCTGGATACTGCTACTGAAGCCACCGTTATCAACCATTATGATTCAATCCGCAGCGATCCTGATGCCTTTGTTCATTCCTGTCTGTTTATCGAATGGCTTCTGCACTCGATCACCGGCAGTGAACCGTCCCATCCAATGTTCCATCTTATTCGCGAAGTTCTTGACAACTTCGCCGCAGGCGCTCCCTTCTGGCCTGTATTATGTTCCGGGATCGAGAAGTCTCTAAGGCTTTCCGGCTTCGCAATGGAAATTGACCGCTGCACACGATGCGGCGGAGACCCCCGCGGATCATCACTGTGGGATGCCAGTTCGGGTGGTATCGTATGTGAAAACTGCGGCAGCGGCAACTCTGAAAGGATCCCTCCCGGCCTGATCGCATTCCTGCGTAAATCCAGAAGCGGCAGACTGGATGAGGTCCGGAACCTGAAACTCTGGCGCGGCGGCTACAGACAATGCCTTGACCTGATGAGAAGATTCGCGGAAGTACATATGGAAACTAGAATAAAATTGAAATCACTTTCAGTACTGGAGGCCCTTGAAAATGACCGCTGACGTTACAGACCTGATGAAGAAGCTGGTATCTCTCTGCAAAAGACGCGGATATGTGTTTCAGTCCGGGGAGATCTATGGAGGATTACAATCTTCCTGGGACTACGGCCCCCTGGGTGTTGAACTGAAGAAGAACATTGAAACCAGCTGGTGGAATTTCATGGTATCCGCCCGGCCTGACATTGTAGGAATGGATTCAGCCATAATAACGCATCCTGACGTCTGGAAAGCTTCAGGTCATCTGAAGAACTTCCATGACCCGATGGTAGACTGCATGAAATGCAAAGGCAGGTTTCGCCTGGACCATATTGAAGGGGACAGATGCCCCGATTGTGGAGGTCCGCTGACCGAACCCAGAGATTTCGGGTTAATGTTCAAAACCCAGATGGGTGCCCTGGAAGATGATTCCGCCACTGTTTATCTCCGTCCCGAAACCTGCCAGTCTATTTTCGTGAACTTCAGGAACATAGTAACCGCGACCAGGCAGAAACTGCCCTTTGGAATCGCTCAGATAGGTAAAGCTTTCAGGAACGAGATAACTACGCGTAATTTCATCTTCCGCTCCAGGGAGTTCGAGCAGATGGAGATGGAATTTTTCTGTCTTCCGGAGGAAGCTGAGAAATGGTTCGAGTACTGGATAGACGAGAGAATGAAATGGTATTACGGACTTGGAATAAAGAGCGGGAATATCAGAACCCGAAGTCATGATGACAGCGAGCTTGCCCATTATGCCAATTCCTGTTTCGATATTGAATATACCTTCCCCTTTGCCGCAGGCGGCTGGGGAGAGCTTGAGGGCATCGCGAACAGGACTGACTATGACCTGAAGGCGCACATTGAAGAAAGCGGACAGGATCTTACCTATCTTGATCAGATCAACAAAAAGAAGGTTGTTCCCTACGTTATTGAAACAAGCGGTGGTATTGGAAGAACACTGCTTGCGGTTCTTCTTGATGCGTACCGCGAAGAGGAGGTAGAGGGCAGAGAGAGGATTGTTCTGGGCCTTCACCGCACCCTGGCCCCTATCAAGGCCGCGGTGCTGCCTCTTTCAAAGAAGCTGTCCGGGAATGCGATAGAAGTCTTTGACCTGATAAGACCTCATTTCCCGGTACAGTTCGATGAGACCGGCTCGATCGGAAAGCGCTACAGGAGAATGGACGAAGCAGGCACCCCGTTCTGTATTACTTACGATTTCGATTCTCTTGATGATAACAGTGTCACCATCCGTGAGAGGGACTCGCTCGACCAGATAAGGATACCTGTTGAGACCCTGATCGAGAAGCTGAAGGACCTCATGGATAACGGCTGGTCTGCCGAGCAGTAATGAAACCTTTTTCAGTAATAGTTCCGACATGGAAGAACCTGGAATACCTGGACCTCATGTACAGAGGCATCACTGCCAACAGTGCGGTAACTCATGAGATCATTATCTTCTTCAACGAGTTCGATGAATCCTGTGAAAACTGGGCTCGCGGTAAGAACATCCTGTTCTGCGAATCCGCGGAGAATACCGGTGTATGCGCTGCCGTAAACAGAGCAGCCGAGATGGCGACAACTGATTTCATCTGCTATATGAATGACGATATGTACCCGCTGCCCGGCTGGGATACCGCCCTTGCGGGATATTCTGGCCTTGCCGATAAACTGTGGCTTTCGGGAACCGCCATAGAACCGGGAAACTCCACTCCATGCTACATAGGAAACAGGAACTACGGTGAATCTCCATCCACTTTCGAGGAGGAGAGGTTACTCAGTGAGTACAGAACCCTCTTTCGCCCCTACAATGTAATCAGCACATGGACGCCGGTTCTTCTTTCCAGAAGGGACTGGGAGGCCATTGGAGGTTTCGACGAGAAGTTCTTTCCGGGTTTCGGCAGCGATCCCGATCTTGCCATGAAAATGTACAGGTACGGATGCCGGCATTTCATAGGAGTGGGTAACAGCCTGGTATACCATTTCTCCAAAGGAACAACTGCCCGTTTCAGCGGCTCCTCAACCATGGATCCCCGGAAATATTTCAAGAGCAAATGGGGAATAAGCTGGAAGAAATTCTTCAAACAGGTCATTCACAGGAACTCTGTCATTTTCCCGGCGCTACTTGATAAAATACAATAAGCTTCTCTCAATTACATCGCCAACATCAAAAAAGATGTTCGTAGAAGAGAATATTGCACAACCTGGAGTGCTTTTCTTTAGGTTATGCCGTGGTTATTTCTTCTGCTGCGAGAGTGCCCTTTGTTGCTCCGTGACCTTCTTCCACCAGTACCACGACCGAAATTCTTCGGGGCCGGCAGACTGGATCGGAAGGCTTCATTGCAATGATAGGCGTGCTCCATCTCGGCTGGCACCGGTTTACCAAGAAGGCGTTCTATTTCCCGCAGGTAAGCTCGGTCCTCGGCGCAACAGAACGAAATGGCATTACCGTTTGCCCCCGCCCGTGCGGTCCGCCCGATACGGTGCACGTATGTCTCGGACTCCATGGGAAGATCGTAGTTGATTACGTGGGTAATGTCGTCCACATCCAATCCTCGCGCGGCAACATCAGTGGCGACCAGCACATGGAAACGGCCTTTCTTGAAATCATTCAGTGCCCTGGTGCGGCTGGCCTGGCTTTTGTTGCCGTGAATAGCAGCGCCGGGAATGCCTTTTGCGGACAACTTCTGTACAACGCGGTTGGCGGTATGCTTCATCTGAGTAAAAATGAGAGCTTTGTAGACCTGAGGGTCGCGCAACAGTGAAGCCAGAAGGGCATCCTTGTTGTTCTTCCCCACAAAAAGCAGCTTCTGAGTAATACTCTCCACTACCGGCTGGTCTGGTGTGATGGTAATCTTGACCGGATTGCGAACCATAGTGCGGGCCAGATTCACCATTTTCTGGGGCATTGTGGCCGAGAAAAACAGAGTCTGACGTTCAGATGGCATACGAGACAGAACCTTTTTGATGTCGGGAATGAAGCCCATATCGAGCATCCGGTCACCTTCATCGAGTATGAAGACCTCCACTTCATTCAGATGAATGAATCCCTGCTGCATCAGATCAAGCAGCCGGCCGGGAGTTGCAACGAGAATATCAACTCCTTTGTTCAGGGCTTTTACCTGGTGGAACTGTTTTACTCCACCGAAGATCACGGAGTGTTTGATAGTCAAAAAGCGCCCATAAGTCTGAATGCTCTCCCCTATCTGCGCCGCGAGTTCACGGGTGGGGGCTAGAATGAGGGCTCGGGGAGTTCCCATTCGGGGTCTATGGTAATCGCCTGCAAGCCGCTGCAGCAGCGGCAGGATAAATGCAGCGGTCTTGCCGGTGCCGGTCTGAGCGACACCAAGCAGATCCCGTCCTTCAAGCAGGTGCGGGATGCACTGCTCCTGAATGGGCGTGGGAGTGACATATCCCTCTGCCGCCAAAGCCCTTTGTATCTTTGGAATCAGCGCACCAAAGACACCTTTCGGAGCCCTGTGCTTCGGTAACATTGTAGAATGGTCTATGCGTTTATTAAACGCGCGAGAGTCTGTTTGTTTCTGCATTATTTTTCCTGGTCCGGGGTTATACAAATCTCTACCCGCCGGACACGTGGAAAAGAAAGGATCGCAATCACTGCGGCACTGGACTATAGTCCAGTAAAACAATCATGAGTAAGAATAACCGAAGCATGATTATACCATAATCGGAAAGGTAACGCAAGTGATTCAGGGTCGGACATAACTTCGTACACTTACGAAATTGGATATCTTAAATAAACAGTTGTTCGATGTTTATTCTGAACTGACTTTTATATTCTGAAACTATGCTTGAAGTACCTGGATAAAATCAAATCCTGTGATGCGGTTCAACATGAGGAACGAGAGAATGGGGCTTTTCAAAACCGTGGGAATTCATCAGAGGTTCATCGCCCATTATCTTCCTTGATGATCCGTCAGCACATATTTTGCCACTATCAAGCAATGCCGTTCTATCGCAGGTTTCAAGCAGGAATTCGAGGTCATGGGACGCTATCAGCAGAGTTTCACTTGAATTCCGAAGGAACTCTATGAGCTGCCTTCTTGCCCTGCTGTCAAGACTGGACTCCGGTTCATCAAGCAACACAACAGTTGGGTTCATAATGATGACGCCGGCTATTGATATCATTCTTTTCTCACCACCGGATAGATTGTGGGGGGGCCTGCCGGCCAGATCAGACATCCCCATGCGAGTAAGATATGCATCGATCATTGAATCTGTTTCTTCTTTGGAATAACCAAGGTTAAGAAGACCAAAGCCCAGATCATCCCTTACAGTCGGGCAAAAGAGCTGATCATCAGGATTCTGGAAGACAAAACCAAGATCGCTGTTAAAACTCCCAGTTTTTACCGGGGAATCAAGAACGGACAAATAACCTGAATCAGGGGCAAGCATCCCTGCCAGAAGCAAGAACAGTGTAGTTTTACCTGACCCGTTCGGTCCGATTATTCCCACCTTTTCTCCCGGGCTCACATCAAGGTTAACACCTTTGAGAACCGGTTCCTGCAGGGGGAAGGAAAATTCCAGATTCTTTACGGATATATGATTGTCGTTCTGCATACTGCTCTCAGGTTTACGCGGTTTCAACAGTGACCTCCAGAACTATCAGCAGGACAGATACAGTTACAGTCGCAAGAAACATCAGGAAGCTTGAAATTGAAGGCCTTTCCAAAGCATAACTTCTAGCTTCACCGGCTGCACTGCTTCCATAACCTCTCATTCGCATCGCATTGAAAACCCTTTCAGACTGCTGAAATCCTTTTATAAGCAATGTGGCCGCCGTTGGCACGATAACCCCGAACCTTCGAGCCATGCTTTTCCCGGGCATATAACCCCTCAGTTTTCTGGCTGTTTTCATCTTATTGTAATCTTCACCTATGACCATTATGTACCTGCCGGTCATAATACCGATATCAACAAGAATATGGGGAATCAGCATCCTTTTCAGCTTTCCTGACAAACCGGAAAGGGGCGTAGTATAGATCATAACTATTCCCACAGTAATAACGCTCAAAACCCGCACACATGTATTCAATGCAAGAATGGCTCCCTGAGATTTCAGGACAACAGGACCTATTCTGACAAGAGCGTCGCCTTCTGAAAAGAGTACGAGGAATACACTGACGAACAGAAGAAAAACAATCGGGGCTCGAAACCTTGACAGAAGCAGCGACAGAGGAAGTCCTGATGCGATGAACAGAATGGCAGCGACGCAGGGCAGCAGGGATATCAGGTACTGATCCCTGATTAAAGCCATGGACATCATAAGTAAGAACATGCTGGGAATTTTAAGGGAGGTGTCCCAGTTTTCGAATACCCTCATTCGGGGGGATTCAGGCGGCATGTTACAACAGCATATCAGGTTTAACCCTCAGCAGGAACCGGGCGACAAGAGCGGTGAATACTCCCTCTGCCAGGGCCAGCGGGAGGTGCGCGGCTGCCATGGCAAGAATAGCGGATATTTCCGTTCCGGCATCGATATGCGCGGGTATCGTCAGAATCAGCACAGAACCTGTAAAGATCACCGCCAGAGAAACACCCGCAAACCCCGCTACAAATCCTGATATGAGTATAGCCCTTTCTCCCGACTTTCTGTTCAGCAATCGGTACACGGCCCAGGCAAGCAGTGCAGCCCCGCCCATGGAGAGAGCATTTACGCCGAGAGTTGTAAAACCTCCATGACCGAACATCGCCGCCTGGAAGAAAAGTCCGACAAGAATTGCCGGGAAGGAGATCCAGCCCAGCAGAATCCCCATCAGGCCTGCCAGAACAGGGTGAACGCTGACCGGGGGCAGGGGAATATGAACCCAGGATACAACAAAGAAAGCAGCAGCCATAACCGATGCCCTGGAGACAATTCTCGCTGGATCTTCAGTGCTGCTGCGCGCTTTTTTTATACATAACCATGTCAAAGCGGCAGTGCCGGCGTATCCAGCAGCACATATTTCCCCCGGCAGCATTCCGTCAGGTATGTGCATTATACTTTTCCCGTTTTGAGGTAAAGAATAGTGCGGTTCCAATAAAGCCCCATACAACGCAGGCTGACATAAGTACTATCTGCAAAGTGGAAAATCCGCCCTGTTCAGCATCGGCCGCGGAATCTTCAGCGAGGGATATATGCACTATATCTCCGTGTCCGGCCAGGCGGACCTGCACATCCCAGTTCAGCGATTCCTCTTTATCTGGCATAAATGCGAATTCTCCATGCTCATCAGTCATACCAATGATGTAGGGCACTGATGGGGCAGCCCCCGAGAACACGCTGACCTGTGCTTTGTCCATCGGCTGCCCGTCATCAAATAATGCCGAAATATGTACCGAATCCTCCAGTACTTCCCAGGTTACCAGTGCTCCATGTCCGAAGACAGGAGCACTGAGTATTAAGAGAACTGCGGAGAACAGAAAGCTCTTTAGAGGATTATTGCACAATGACAATGTCCTTCTCCAGTGTGGCCAAGCGTGCAAAGAACTTCGACCAGTTTAGCGTATGTCTCCGCGGATATTTTTCCTTCAAGGGTCGTCAGATCTTCTTCTACCGTACCCTCCTGCATCAGTTCCGCAAAGGGGTCAAACCCGAGAGCCATCATGTTCAGATCGCATTCAGCAGGTTCTTCGATGTCGCCGAATATGTGGTCAAAATGGAAAGTCATTTCAAGTTCACCGGACTCTCCCGGTATTACGAAGCCCTTCCTCACATCACCCACGAATTCTCCCGCGGAATATCTGTAACCGGTTTCAACTCCAAGGCGTACGTTGTAGGATTGGTTTCCCTTTTCTGCCTGGGCATCAATGTAGACGCTGTAGCCTTTGGAAGGACCTTCTGTGGAAGGAATCATACTCCATGAAATGGCATTGTAATGTCCTGCGGGTACATCATCCAGAATTCCAATGAGAATCGGTTCAGCGTTTTCGTCACCTTCAGCCAGGTCAATAGTGAAAACACCGTTCAACTCAACCAGGACATCACCGATTATCTCTTCGCCCGAATGCGGATCGTACGGAGGATCGGTCTGATAGGCTGTGACACCTGTGATGGTAACGTAAAGGTGCCTGAACGTGATATGCCATCCATCTGAGGATATAAAACCTGAGCGGACGAAATCTTCACCATTTGCTGTAAATCCTAATTCTCCGGTAGTCTCCTGCTGTATGTCTTCTGTTATCTCCTGAGCGTCCTGACCGGCTTCATCCGCGCCGCAAGATACAAATGTTAAGCCAAGAACCAACCATGCTGATAGCAGTACTGCTGTTCCTTTAGACATTTCTACTCCCTCTTCTCATGGTACGTTGTTTATACACCGGCAACAAATCCGAAAGATATTCCTGTTTGAGTTTCATCATCGCCTGTGTTTATCAGGTCAAACTGTGTTATCATTTCTATGGATTCCGTTACCGGGAAGTTAACTCCGAAGGATATTGATGAATAATCGAATTCTTTTTCTCCGTCTTCATTCTCAGCATATTCAAAATCAACTGCCGACAGCAGTTCTACACCACTGGATAATCTGTAGTAAAGAAGAGGCTGCACCCTGGTGGACAGGTTTCTTTCATTGGAATTCTTGTTTTCAATCGTTTCTTCTATCTGCGCCTGGAATCCCCAATTATCGAAGTCGAGGTTTGATTCTACCCCGAAGGCTATACTGCCGCCAGTACTTGTGGAGCCGAAGAAATCCAGTTTAACAGCTTCATCTTCGATTGCGGTCCAGAACAAACCCATTGTAAAACCATCTTCGGCATTGGCCAGATATCCGTCTGCTTCAGCGGAAAAACTGACAAAAGTAGAAAAATTCCCGGTCACTCCGATCCCTAACAGCGTTTCTGTGCAAACAGCCGATGATTCCGAAGGACTATCAAGACCCTGGTATCCGAAGTATACTTCAACATCACTGAATCCCGGATCGAACGCTTCAGTGGTATCGAGAGCATAACCCGCACTGCAGACAGCAAGTAACAAACCCAGAAGCGCTCCAGCTCTGATTCTCATTTTTCCTCCTCTTTTTATTGCGAACAGTCGCATTAACGATTAGAGGCAACTATTCCGATTCCGATCCTTTCTGTCAATACTCCGGGAAAGGTTCAAGGGAAAATGTCAATCGGTATCAATCCGGGTTGGCATCTCTGCAATCCCTGCATAGACCATGTACAGAGAAATGATAAGGACGGCAATCGAAATCGTAGAGATCTTCAATTTTATCAAGAGATGCGGAAATATCACTTTCGGTTATTTCGGTTACAGAACCGCAATGCTTGCAGACAAGGTGAATATGAGGACCGTGCTCACCGGTTGCGTACGCTGTTTTCCCATTCCCCAGATCAAACCGGCTTGCCAATCCGTTCTCGACCAGCAGATCCAGTGTCCTGTATACGGTTGCAATATTTATGGAGCTGGTTTTTTCTCTTACCTTTTCCATAACCTCTTCTGCGGACATGTGTCTGCCGCAATGGGCAATGATCTGCACGATCATTTCCCTCTGCGGTGTGATTCTATAGCCGTGATCACGAAGCTTTTTCAAGTAAGTATGACAATGGGGCATTCTGACTCCTTTATTGAGAATATTCGCAGCAGGGAATATCTACTTTATTTCTGACCGGTCAACCGGAATCTGAAATTGAACCTGCTCCTTCAGATTTTGCGACATTGTTATATTGCGTCAGATAAGTTGAAGAAGTGTGATACTTCCATTGGAGGTTTGCGTGTTCGAGTATCAGAAAACCGGGCGATTCTTCGGTATGATTGCGGAAGACCTCAAGTCTATCGGCGAACAGGAGCTTCGTAATCTCGGAGCCTCCGAACTCAAAATGGCTTACCGCGGAATATTTTTCAAGTGTGATTTTGAAGCCCTGTACAGGATCAACTATCAGTCAAGGTTCTTTTCAAGGATTCTGGCTCCTATTATTACCTTTGACTGCCACAGTGACAGATACCTCTACAAAACGGCCAGATCTATTGACTGGTCTCAATTCCTTACCCCTGACAGCACTTTCGCCATTTTCTCCTCTGTACACAGTTCGAATATCAGCCATTCGCAGTACGCTGCTCTAAAACTGAAGGATGCCATTGCCGACTGGTTCGTGGACAGGGATGGCAGAAGGCCGAGTATTGATACCATCGCTCCCGACCTCTGGATCGGCCTACGGATCCAGAAGAACCGGGCCTACATCAGGCTTGATACTTCAGGCGGAGCTATGCACAGGCGAGGTTACCGGAAGCATTCTGTAGAAGCTCCCATGCAGGAAACACTTGCTGCAGCCATCGTTGAATTTTCCGGATGGGACGGGTCCACACCCCTCTACGATCCCTTCTGCGGGTCAGGCACCCTTCTTTGCGAAGCCTTGATGAAGTACTGCCGCATACCCTCCGGTTATCTCAGGAAACGATTCGGATTTGAGAATCTTCCTGAATTTGACAGAGAACAATGGAGAAACCTGAAGAAATCCATCAATTCCGGAATCAGGGAGCTTCCCGAGGGACTGATCGCCGGTTCTGACATCTCCAGGGAAGCTGTAAGCGCAGCATCGCGCAACTCCAGCCTGCTCCCTTCAGGAAGCAGGATCAACCTGAAAACCAAACCGTATTCAAACATTGATAAACTGGAGAACATGACCATACTTTCAAATCCCCCCTACGGACTAAGGCTCAGAAAGAACGAAAATATGGATGTATTCATAAAAGAGTTAGGTGATTTTCTGAAACAACGCTGCTCTGGTTCCAGGGCGTGGATCTACTTCGGAAAAAGGAAATTGATTAAAAGTATGGGACTGAGATCCTCAATCAAGATCCCTCTTCATAACGGCAAACTTGATGGCAGGCTGGTTCTGTATGAAATGTACTGACTGCTGTGCCGGTCTGAATCAAAACGGTCAAATTGGTTGATGAAGTGTGGTACATCGCCGTTATCTCCCCGTTAACATTCATCGGGGTTCAATCTTGCTACCAACAGGGTGAAGTCATCGTCGTACTTGCTTGAACCGTGATGAGCTTCAACCTCCTTTTCTATAAGACGGACAAGATCAGCGAGAGGAAGCCTTCTGTTAGATGATACAATCCTCGCCAGTCTTTTCTCTCCGAACTCCTCATCGAAGCAGTTCATCGCCTCACATACGCCATCGGTGTACATTAAAAGAATGTCTCCGGGATTTAACGATACTTCTCCCTCTTCGTACTCCTCGTGGGATTTTACCCCCAGAAGGACACCCCCTTTAGAAAGCAATTTCACATGTCCGTCCTGCCTGACAAGCAGGGGCGGGTTATGACCGGCATTCACATATTTTACGCATCTTTCCTTCACATCTATCAACGCCATGAAAAACGATATGAAAATCTCAGAGGGAGTATTATCGTAAACTATCCTGTTTATCTGAAATGCTGATTCCCTGAGGGAAACCCCCATGGCCTGCGTAGTCCTAAGGGAAGCCTGAAGGTTGGCCATAAGCATAGCGGGGCCGATACCTTTTCCGGCAACATCGCCAATGGAAAGCACTGTTCGATGATCATCAAGGGGTATCACATCGTAGTAATCCCCGGCAACTTCCAGGCAGAATCTTATGAGCGCTTCAACTTCAAGACCGGGTCTCCGGGGAATTTCACCCGGAAGCAGCCCCTTCTGTATGTCCCTTGCCACTTTCATCTGCTCTTCCAGTTTCTGCTTGATCAATTTCCCATCCAGAAGTTCGAAATTCTCCGCTACAAGCGCTGTCTGAGCTGAGAAATTCGCCAGCAGTTCCAGCTCTTCCGCGGTGAAGTCTTCACCGTTTGTCTTACTGCTTATGACAAGAAAACCTACAAGTCCGGAATTTGTTGTCAGGGGAAGAAGAATCGCGCTTTTCCTCTGAAGAAACCATTCCTCCTGCTCCTTTGAGAGCGTGATCCTGCCGCTTGCAATCAATTCGTCCAGGAGAATGGGATCTTCTTTGTTTTCCAGGCGCTTCACTATTTCATCCCTCATATCAAAGGGGGCTGGTTCCTCAAGACACAGAGCGAAACAATCCTTATCTGCCATCCTGAGAACAGGATATATTCTTTTAGCCGACAATCCATCAGCCAGTTTCTCCTCAAGTTCCTTCCAGAAGGTCTTACTTTCAGTCCGAACGATATTCGATGCCAGAAAATTCTTCAGAAGATCTCTTAGCCTGACCCTTTCAGGATAGAAGTACTTTTCCAGTCTTTTTCGGATTATTCTCTGTGTCGGCATGAAAAGAAAAGCAAGAAGCAGACCGAGTATCAGTGTTGGAGTACGGTTATTTATTCCAAACTGCTTCAGTATCAGTTCCCCGAATACATACAGAATACCCAGAAACAGCAGAAGTAGAAGGGAGTTTACTGCAACGAACCTTGTGCCCCGTTTGAGCTTAGCCTCAACAGAAAGCAGTTTGTAGCGTCCAAAGGCATAAGCAAGAGATACAGGTATCAGAAGTAGCAGAAGGAACATGATATTGGTTAGCATCAGTTTTGTGACAAATGACAAGCTTGAATACGGCTCAGGCGCGATCTGCACGAACCAGCTATATAAGAGACTGAAGGTAAGTCCGGGAGCCGATCCCAGCAGCACGAGCCTTGTCTGTCTTTTTTCTATGAAATTGTCAGCTCTGTAATAGTTTCCAAGCAGGAGCAGATACCCAAGGCTGATGAAGAAAGAAGTGAGTATTGTAACCGCCAGATCCATCTGTCCATGCCAGACAACCAGTACAGTACCGAAGATTATCCCGGGGGCGAACAGCAGGATATTGAGGAACAATCTGTGCTTAGCGTACCATTTCTGTCGAACAGGGAAAAGCATCTGCAGCTTCAGCCAGAATGCGGACCAGAAGATTGCTACAGCGCCGAAAAGATAGTATGCTGTGGTCGGCAGGTTGAAAGCAGCATATGCATCCGCGATGGCCGGGCTTTTAAGATTCATGCCAATGGACAGTGTGTAGCAGAATAGAGTCAGAGATCTGACAGGGGATGAGTACGGTCTTTTGAAAAGGCCCCATATTCCTACAAGTATAAGGCCGAAAATAATAAGAGCTCTGAGTATTACGAGAGTCCATACCTGAAGCTTCATGCTGAATGGGATTGATCGCGTAACTACCGTTGTTACGTATGTTTCAAAATCATGAAGGAATTTAATATCAATTTCTTCACCGGCAGGCGTATCAACATTGAATACACTGAAATAGTTGCTCTGGGTGGAAGGAAGACCATCAATTTCAACAAGAATATCACCCACCACAGGTATGGGCGGTTCCCTGAAATCATTCTCGTCAACTTCAGCGAATTCCGCGTATGGAGAATTTTCATTAAGCCAGAGGAAGCTCCACATATCCCCCATACCGGTAAGGTTTATCACCTTTGAGAATTCTCTTGCCATGTAAACTGAAGAGAATCCTATGACAACTGCCGATGCAATTATCATAAGAATCAGTACGACTCTCTTCATTTGAACTCCCCCTGATTAACCTGAACTATTATACGATATTTTTTCGGAGATTGTAAATACTTTTTTCCCCATCACCCATCTCCATACTCCCTTACGATAACACGAATCTTCTCCATCTTCTTTCGATCTCTTCTTGAGTATCTTCTTTGAGTAATCTTCACCTTCATATCCGATGAATTACAGTAGCTGACTCTTTCGAGTAATCCGCAGAGTTCATTCAAGAAAGGATACTCCTTATTGAACCTGTAAATCAGTGTTCTGCCTTTTCTTTCAGATATCAGTACAGAACCTCCTTCCAGCCTTTTAAGCTGTTTCTGAACTGAATCGAGCGGAGCTTCGTAATATCTTGATATTTCCCTTGCATATCCTTCTCCATTGGCATGAACAAAGAGAAGAACCTGCTCACGCACAAGTGAGCCAAGAAGAGGTTCAAGCATATCGACCTCCATAGTATATCATATGACATATATATGATAACATATGATAGCTGCCAAGATGTTGAGTCAGGTAAATCAATCTCCAAGAGTTTGAAGCATCCATTCAAGGTAAGCTTCAGAAACCGTCTCAATTCGCATGGTGATTAATTCGGGAGTTTCGTAGGGATGGTCTTCATTGATGAAATCCATAAGGTTCAATTCAAGGTTTTTCAACGTTTTCATGGAAACACGCCATTCCTTCTCCCTGCATTGCTCACCCTTCCAATAGTAGTAGCTTATTATAGGTCCGGTAACCTGGGCACATGCGGCAAGCTTCCGGCTAACGGCTGCTTCCGCTATTCTGCAGGCCTCTTCCTCTGAATTGACTGTTGTTGTGATCTGAACCACGGGAACTTCGTTCATAATAATTCTCCCAGCGGAACGATTGACTATCTGCCTTTTTCCAGCGCTTCAAGATAAAGACATAAGCTGTTTACCAGAAAGTCAAAGAACTCTTCTCCCTTTTCTTCGGATACGTATTTCAGATCCGAACCCGCTCCGCCGTCAGGATAGAGTTCCTTCCATTTTTCCCGGGATATGACTGCTCCTAACGGAGGTTCAGCGGGAAACTTGCCCCTCTCGAACTCGGGCATTTTCCTTCCCATAAGATGCCATACCATGGAAACTTCAGTAACGGTTACATGATATCCGGGATCCGGACAGAACAACCTCTTCTGTTTCGAAGCCGCCCCTGGCAGTTCTCCGTAAAGAAGGTATCTCAGATCTGCTTCCGGGCACTCTTCACTGGCTTTGTTCAAACCATCGGTAATGGGGCTTCTGTTTCCGCCATGACCACTGAGGAATACAATATTCCTGAAACCATGAGTATAGAGGGATACTGAAATATCCCTTGCAACAGCCGAGAGGGTGTCTGGCTGGAGGGTCACCGTTCCTGGAAACCCCATATGATTCTCGGACATCCCGAATGTAACCGCCGGCGTAACCGCGGTACCGGTTTTCATTCCGGCAGCAGCACAGAGTCTTACAGGAATAATAGTATCACATGCCAGAGGGGCGGCATCACCATGCTGCTCAAGCGATCCTGTGGGAACCAGTACAGTTTTCTTGTTCTCAAGGTATTCTATCACTTCCCGGGTCAGAGCTCCTGCAAGAATCATTCTCTTTTCCTCCTCTTGTTCGATGCTATACCCTGCTGCATACTCGCCTGAAAGGTACGGTACATTATGAAACAGAAAATAATAATCGCAAGAGGTATTCCCTGGGAGCGTATTCCCATCAAGACCAGACTTATACTGAAAGGAGACAACCTTCTTGAGGCAATTAAGGAGGGTCTTGAAGAAGCTCATGCAGCCCTTTTCCCTGATGATATTCTGTTTGTAAGCGAGAAAGCCGTAGGCGCAAGCCAGGGAAGGTATTACCTGCTGGATGACGGCTCACTTAAACCGCGTCGCCTTGCAGTGCTATTAAGCGGATTCGTGACAAGAACACCTGCGGGTATAGGGCTGGGAATGCCTGAGACGATGGAATGCGCCCTCAGGGAATGCGGAACAACAAGGATTCTCTTTGCAGCCTTCATGGGCACACTGGGAAAACTGTTCGGCAGAAAGGGAGACTTCTATCGGATAGCCGGATCAAGGGCCAGGTCAATTGATGGGCCTACAAAAGGAACTATTCCCCCGTTCAACCGGGCGGTAAGCCTCGCCCCCGAAAACCCTGACGACGTCTCCAGGTCGATTTCAGAACGCTTTATGTGCAAAGCCGCTGTCGTGGATGTGAATGATCTCGGTGGCAATATTCTAGGTGCATACCCTCCCGAACTCGACAGAGACCTGCTTATTGAAATTCTCAGTGATAATCCCCTCGGCCAGGGGACTGAAAGCACACCGGTTGGAATAATACGGAAGGCGTAAACCGCATTTACCCCATGAAGCCGATTGCGACCACCCGATCCGATAGAAATCAGCCTGCTTCCTGTTACTTTCTGCCGATCATGCTATCAATAGCGCCTGTCAGCACGGATATTATCACCGCAGCAAGTACGGCCCACCAGTAACTGGCCACGTAGAATCCACCTACCCACTCACGGGCTACGATAAGAACAAGACCGCTCACAAGGAATCGTGACAGGCCCAGCGTCAGCAGATATACGGGACATGTCATGATGTTCAGAATCGGCGCCAGAATGAAGTTCAGCAGACCAATAACAGCAGCAGTCCATACGATGGACCAGAAACCAGCGAATTCCATACGGGCACCGAGAATCATAGCTGTCAGCCAGAGCGCCACTCCTGCGACAATCCATGCGCCTACAAGATTTTTCACACTTTCTCCTTATTTTTGAATACCATAGTATATAACCATTGAAGAAAGGGGTTGTACCATGGTCAGTGTGTTCGTTTCCGTTATGCTTCTTCTTTCCCCAGCAGAACACGATTCCCTCCTTGCTGAGATTCCATCAAATTCGGGTTTCTGGGAGGAAGTTTTCAATCAGTATTCCGGAGATACACTCAGTTATATCGAAAGCCTTTTCCTTACAATGCCAACCGAGGACAGGACAGGCATGACTGCTGCGATCCTTGAGGATCATATCCTGAAAGCCATGGATTCCAAAAACATATGGTACGAGTCTCTGCCTGATTCGATCTTCCTGCGTTACCTGCTTCCCTTCAGAATTGACGATGAACCGCTTTCATCCTACAGATCTGCACTGGGTGCCTGGCTCGCCAGGCGGGTACAACCCGGAGAAACAGCAGTTGCAATGGCGGAAGAGATAAATGATGTAATTACTCGAACAATCACTTCAGCGCGATACACCAACGATGGCTCAATTCTGACTCCTACCCAGATTATCCCTATGGGACAGGCTTCCAGAGAGGGAAGATGGGTCCTTCTCGGAGCATCCTTAAGGACAATGGGCATTCCCGTCCGACCTGTAAAGGGTTGGTTTCCGGGAGTTGATCGAAATCTCTACCTCTGGTTCGATATCTGGACCGGCGAGGAATGGCATAGTCTTTCAGACGGAATACCGCCGCTTGCGTATGTTAAAGCTGCTATCGAGTATCCTTCAATGAGGAACATCACCGGAGACTACAGGGATACTGGAACCCTTCTCACGACACCGCTGGTGGATTTCATCGAAGGGGACTGGAGCGTTGAACTGCTTATACCATCTGGCCCTGACACAGCAGTAATCGATAACGTATACATCGATCCCTTCGAGAAGGTTTCCACCGAACTTGGTGCCGGAGAGTTCCTGTTGAAAGTTCAGTTTTCTCATCTGGGTGAGGTAACAGGCACATGGCTTCAGAACATAGTGATTTCTGCTGATTCGACGACTGTTATTGACCTTACCAAGGCTGAATACGCCATAACCCCTCTGCCCAGATAGAAATCTTAATTCATTTATGCAGCTATCTGTGAATCCGGAGAAGATTGCCTGAGCGCTGACCTTTCAACTCTGCCCGAAGCAGTTTATAGAATATCGCTACAGATTGACGATACAATCTTCACGGAGAATGTAGTCATTATTAGATAACTGCTTTACTGCTTGACAAAGCAGACATTGAAGACCTATAATTTCGGCTCCGCTGGCGGGTCGTCCAACGGCAGGACAACGGATTCTGGTTCCGTTTATCGGGGTTCGAATCCCTGCCCGCCAGCCAGTTTTGACGGTGAAGCCTTTGACGCCTCTATGACGTTGAAGGCCTTCGCTATTCTGGGGTTCGAATAACCCTCTTCCAAAGAGTACTCCAGACCATCGGGAAACAGTGCCTGCTGCAGTCGCTGCTTGCCTGCAGAGATCGAGGTAGGACTGCCAGTTACCCGACAGCCCCCTCGTGGATCCCTGCGTGCAGTTTTCCTGCACAAGGCTCCTCAGTATTATTCGCTTCGTACAAGAGCATAGTTTCATTCCCAGTATCCTGTTATTCGGGGGCCGGGCACTTTGAAATGTTTAACCATTTCACTGAATCCCTGCCAATTACAACTCTTCCGCTGACTGCGCCGATTTAGCCACTTGAACAAGATTCTGAGTACCTCATAATAGTAGTTACCCAGCATCTTGCTGTTGCCACTGACTCCGTAGTAGTTCCAGTACCCTCGTAGCTTCTGATTCAGCTTTTTGAAGATTTCCGCCGTCCTGAACATGTTCCGTACTTTCTTTATCCAGGTACGGAATGCCGCAAGAGATGCGTGAAATTTCTTCTTGGATGTCCTCATCATGACAAGCGGTTTGCCAGTTCGACTCAGGCCCCAGCGATATTCAAAGCCGAGAAAGGTAAATGCCTTTCTCACTGATCTATCAAATCGAGAAAACCTGATAACCCTAGTTTTCTCTGCTGAGAGTTCCAGCTTGAATTTCTCCAGGCGTTTGCCAAGGACTCTGTAAAAACGAATCATATCATCACGATACTGAAAACAACAAACGAGATCATCCGCGAATCTCATTAACTTGACATCTCCACGGCAGTGACGTTTGACTATCTTCTCGACCCATAAATCAAGAGCATAGGAGCTGGAAGCTTATAACTCATCGGTTTAGGGCGGTGAAATCGAGTAATTCCATTCTCCATGAAACTCATCTCGTTTTAAATTAATTGCTTTCATTTCTTTGTCGGACACTTTTAATCCAACTGGATATTTATCAGAGTCGAGAGCAGCTCGGATTCTTAATCCCTTCTCGGTAGTAGTATTTGCTATTAATTGAACAATAACATCGTGACTTGTCAAAGGTCTGCCGCGCCAATTTTGAGTGATATGAGAAAACATACGATGCTCAATTTTATTCCATTTGCTTGTACCTGGGGGGAAATGACATACTGTTACATTTATTTGTGCCCAATTTGCAAATTTCTGAAGCTCCAGCTTCCATAACCGGCAACGAGAACCATTACTACCCCCTCCATCAGCGGTAATCAAGAGCTCTTTTGCTTCTGGATAAGCGATCCTACCCATCTGAACCCACCACTGACGAATCGTCTGTACCGCGAATTGAGCTGTATCATGATCTGTTCCTACACTCACCCAGCCCTGATTGGTTGTCATGTCATATACCCCATAAGGAATTCCCTTGCCATTTGCTAAACTGGGAAAATCATATGTTTCGACTTCTTCCGGGGATCCCTTGGGGTGATACTCGCGACCATTATTAGAAAAGCGTCCTATAAGTTCTTTCTTTTTCGCATCCACCGAGATAACAGGCTGACAACGATTCTGAAAATCTTTAACCCTGGAATTTATGAATTTAAACTGAGCGTCGCGATCAGCATGAGATTTTCCTTCCATCCTCTTCCGAGTGCTTTGAAGACTGTAATTTAAGTCAGCAAGTAATTGTCCAACTTTTGAATGACTGCAAGGATGACCTTGTGCTGTCAGCTCTCTCGCAAGGCGTCTTGTGCTTTTACATGTCCACCTCAAAGGAGACATAGGATCACCTCTTGAGATCGGCTCGACTAATGCATCCAATTGTTTGAGAAGCTCAGTATCCTTAATCTCAAGTGGTTTCCTGCCAGCACCTTTTCTTCTAACTCTACGGGATTCCCCGTCTCGTTTCTCTGAAAGTTCTTTTCTACCAATTCTTATTGTGCTTTCTGCAAGACCAGTTGCTGAAGAAACAGCAGCAACTCCACCATGGCCCAAAGACTTTGCTTCAGCTCCTGCCCACAGTCGGCAACTGCGTTCATCAAGTTCAGGCCGCAATGCCTCGTACTTGAGTCTGATCTCGTTCACTTTCTCTAATTTTATCATGAAGGGAAAATACAACACCGGAGAACTTAATGCAATAGGTTTCCAGTGAGTTATTCATTTCCGATTCCATAGTGCAAATAGATGTTAGCCAATATCGCAGAAACGATACCACCTTGAGGAGTTCCGGTTACAGGATACAAGACCTGCCCGTCTTCCTCAAGGATTCCGGCCTTCAACCATTTGCGGATGAGTCTGAGGAATCGCTTATCGTCGATACGCTCTTCCAGCATCCTCATCATCCAGTCGTGATCTATGTTGTCGAAAAAACCTTTGATGTCGGCATCGACGATCCAGCCGTATCGTCCGCGCTGGAGGTCTCTGCTCAGCTCAATAGCGGCGCGTTGCGGACCTTTTCCCCGTCGATACCCATGACTGCAAGGAAGAAAATGCTCCTCGTAGATGGCCGACAGGATTAAGGCTACTGCCTTTTGTAACACCTTGTCACCGACTGCTGGAATACCAAGTGGACGCTTCATACCTCCTGCTTTGGGAATGTATCGGCGTTTCACAAGCTTCGCCTTGTACCTGTTCCCCTTGAGGTCATCTACCATCCGTTTGATATTCTCTTCCAGATCAGCTTCATACATGTCGTAATCGACAGCATCAACGCCTGGTGCAGCTTTCCGATTCAGTTGTGGAAAGCACCAGATGAGATTGTCCTCACTCAGTAAACTGATGAGGTTACCGAATCTGTGTTTGGGTGAACTCTTTGCTCTCTTTGCTATTCCATGCAGTGAGGTTTGCATATGTTTATCAGCTTGTCTTATCTGCATATGTTCTTCCTTTGTATGCTGCATAATACTGTCATCCTCTTCCCCATGTGATCGGCCTTACCGTCTCAGAGTACTATTGGATGATCTGACTCCCTTCTGCCCATTGGACGCTCTTCTTTTGGTTGATACGCCCTACCCGATACGCGGGAGGCGGAAAGGTCTCCCAAGTTCCCAACGCTTCTCTCATTACATGCCACGTTCTTCGACCCCGGCAGTCCCTCCAGAATCTTACCATAACGATTCTTTTGTTCTGGCTTCCAGTTTTTCGAATCTGTCGCCAACTGCTCCAATTATTCTATCGAGGCTGTATCACTTCAGGAAGGTACGTCTTCCTTGCGGCCTGCAATGTTCCCTGTGTACGCTTCACCTATCTTGTTCGCTACCTACTTTCTAGCTCCGCCACAGGCGCAACACTCGGTACGGGCTGCTGGTCAGGCTTTACCCGATTGGGACTCCCTGTTCAAGAAAACACGAACAGGTCACCTTATAAGAAGCGCAAAGCTTAGCTTGGCGCACCGAAATTTAATATTACCGGAAGAACATATTGTCGCTTGACAGACAGGTCATCATCTGCCTTCATACCGATTCTACCGAACTCAGAAGTCTCCTCTGCATTCGGACTCAAAGCATTCAGTTCTCTCGGATCGAAAACAAATCCAGTCCTGCAGATTCAATACCCGATGCCGTGAAGAATACTCGCGGAACGCGAGTCATTTCCGGAAAAATCCGAAAATCAAGAGAGGTGGCTGGCAATTTTGAAACGGGTCATAACCTTTTTCGTGCCTGAATATCGTGAGAAGGAGATCAATTGTTCTCAGGAGTAAAAACCTATATTTCAGAAATCTTTGATAAATCAGCAATTATTTTCTATGATGTTGAAGACCTGTGATATAATATTTTTTTACTGATTGAGATCAATCTGAAGGGATGAGTCTATATACTGTACCTGATAAAGGGTGATAGACAATACCTTCCTTTGCTGTAGTATAATAGATAAGAGGTTTGAAGAACGTATTGAACGGAACTGATTGTCTAACAGAAAGGTCGGTCAGATCTATCATCTCCATAAGATCGTTTTCGTGATCTACTCTGTATTTATATGGTCCCCAAGGATATGCCATCATCCATTCAAACCTGTGAATCGAACCATCCGGAGGAGACCAGATACTAGTACAAACGCCAGTACTTGAATTAACGACAAACAAGCTTCCTCTTCTCTGACCAATTAGTTTGTCGCCTGCCAAACCGATATTTTCAAGCTCTACATTAGGATACAGCATTCTCTGAATAGTAAGTAAATCTGCGGTAGATACATCGACCACAGATATGGAATCCCAGGTTGAATGTAGCAGGAAAACAAGCGATTTTTCATTATCAACGACACTGGTTCTTATAACGGTATTAAAATGAAGAGAGTCCAATACTGTCATATTCCTACTATTGATGAGATAAATACTTTTATCGATGCATGCAAGAACTGTACTACTATCCTGCAGAAGGGTTAGACTATTCCACCAGCAGTTATTACTGTAATGTGAACCAAGAACAAGAATACTGTCGGCTTCATGATCACCCCAGGGTATCCTAAATAGTCCATTACCTACAAGTGAAACCAAATAACCAAGCTCGTCACAGTAGACCATATCAAGTGAGGGACTTCCCATATCGTGTAAAGGAATAGGTAATTCAAGTTCAAATTGCTCAATAGCCCAATTTGGAGAAGCAAACAAGTAGAATTCACCAAGACTCTCAATGATGATTGAACCGTCTGGTCCTGATCCGAGCCATGCATTGAACATCACTGTGGAATTCAATCCACTCTGTGATACAACAACTAGACTGTCTGGAGGAATGCAATTCTCAACATTCTGGAATAAGTTGGAAGTGCATGCAGTGAGTGAGAGTAAAACAACAAGTGCTCCACCTTGCAGCTTCAACATGGAAATCGTACTGGAATTCACAATGAACTCCTTGTGAATTCATCAAGGGAGATACTGAATCTGAAAGCAGGATAGAACTTGCTATTGAGGCTGTCTGAATAAAACAGGTAAACAAGAATCTCAGTTTCGCTACATAAAGCGGATTCAATTGTAAATGCATACGGAATACCCGGTTCATATACGAGTTCCGGAAAATCAAGTCTGATTCTTGGAAGTCTGGTGGAATAGTTCCCAAGACTGTCGAAAGAACTGGAGATAATACTTATGGTTCCTTCCTGATAAGGAATTTCCGGGAAATTGGAATCGAAATACATCACATGTTCCGAAAGATACAGGAAAATACCAAAACCAGAGAGCTTCAAACTAGTTGGTTCTTGTATATCTATTTCTCGGATAGGACAACAATCTAGAACTGGAACTGTAATCGATAGGTCTCGTCCTTTTATCCAATTTATAACCCATTGAGTACTCATCACAGTACCTCTCGGAATGGAGGTCTGATAGAACCTGGATCCTACTACAGAATCTAAGACAGAAAAGAAGTGGATATGGTGAGTCCTGCTCCAGGGCATACCAACCGGTCTCTCAACGTGAAGATAGTTGTTCTGAAGACTGAATGAGATCGGAGACTGTCTTTCTTCATCAGAACCAGAATTTACGCAGTACTCATTCAACTCCTGGATAGAGATACGTTCTCCAGACGGAAAAGCTATGGTGCCAAACCATTTTCTTGAGTCAAAGCCGGCATCGTTCCCGATGTGTACAGCAAGAGAATCAAGCTCAGCGAGACTGATCATTGATGGACTAATGCCCCATCCAAACCCCTGCAGCCGATAGAAGCCAAGCCCTTCCACACCAAATCCCTGCAGCCTGCCTTGCTCACTGAGAAGCAGATAGCTTTCCCCTATTCTAAAAGGCAACTGCGGGGGTTTCGTGATCATACTTTCCCGCTGTATACAAACTCCTGATATTGGAACTGAGAAAGTCAGTATATCTCCTGGCTCAGCGTACTCAGTCCATGACCTGTCAACTTCGATCATGATATGCGAACCCTTTACATCAATCACTCGAGCATCCACAACATATATGAAATTCCAGAAGTCACTACTGAGGTAAATGTTGTCCGCTAGACTGTAGTTTCTTCTAAAAACATCCAGTATATCACCTTAAATATTATGAGGACAACAAGATATGGAGAATATTGTATTTACATTTGTACACATGTAATCTGCATTTGTAGTACTTGACATGCAT
>WTBT01000030.1 GCA_013138965.1 Candidatus Aegiribacteria sp. | reverse complement strand
GTCAAAGGGTAATACTACCTGAAAGGAGTGAGATGACAGAGTTCCGCTGACTGGAAGTGATCTGATATCAGGTTGATATTCATGGGAACAGGAAGGAAGAACATGAAATCCGCAATCATCATTATCGCAGTTCTAGCAATCGCCGCAATGGCGCAGACAGAGACTTCTTCACTCAGAGTCGAGGAAGTCTTTTCAGTTGAAACAGCCGAAGAGCTTGAAGCATCTCTTACCGATGGCTATCCCATGCCGTGGCTTGCCGAAATCCTTGAAGACGAAACCATTCCGGAAGAAGACAGGTACTGGCTGGACTGCAGGGTGAGGGCGGTGATAGCCCAGGATCTTCATCTGTTCTTCGATGAAGAAGGCAATCCTGTTCATATAGAGGCGGACTGGATAAAACCTTCAGAAAATTACTGGAGAGAGTCTTTTTTGATAACAAGCCCTTCCAGAGAGTCCAATGAGTATCAGGTGGACTTCGGAGGCTCATTCGATGGGAGACCCGGAATCATTGTGGGTTCTCATGGTGATAGGATAGGAGAGGTTTCAATATCCGGCCTATTGCTCTCCGGTTCGAAAGACGGTTCCTTGTTTGCAACATCCATCAACCAAATTTCAGGTTACGGTTATCGTCTTATCCTGCTTTACTCCGATGGTAGTTATTTCGTATCTCCCATAGAAATGGGCTACGGAAGATGTGGAGTTAGTCAATCTGCAGATTATGTGATTCTTGCAGCAAGGGGTAAGAGGAATCTCTGGAATAGGGAAGATATTCTACCAAGAGCAATCCTATTGAATCGATCTGGAGAGATAATCTGGGAGACCGAACTTGAAATGACTCCAATAGGAAATCCCACACCTGTTATTTCTCCAGATGATAGATACTGTGCTGTGGTTACTCAAGCTTCAAGTGCTGAAGACCGCCTGAATTTACTGCTGCAGGTTTTCGATATGGAAACTGGACGGGAAGTTTGGAGGTTAGAGGATCCGACAGGGACGAGAATACATTTCTCTCCAGACAGTAAGACCCTCTTCATCCCGGGAAACGTAAGTGAAGCAAGTGCTTTTAACACTGAGAACGGAGATAGGATTTGGACTGATCAAAGAGTATCCAGCGATGCTTTAACCTATGTCGATCTGAGAGAATTAAATGGCTCAAACAACGCAGACTTTCTTTCTGCAGTTATTCATCCAGCAGAGCGCACTGCAGAGTTTTTCTTGGCACTCTTTAGTAACTCTGGTCGAGTCCTTGCAATCGATACTATTGATGGAGGAATGGACATCTCTCCTAATGGCTGTATTGTCATTTCAGAAAATTACCGCCCTAACAGTAGCCGTAGTGTTATTCCACTAATCATTCGCAGGATTCTAAAGGACGGTGAGTAGAATGAAGGCGATATCGTTGTCAATTGCTCTCTGCTGTATCCTATTTTCATTCGTATTCGCTATTCCCTGGCCCCTTGGAGATGGGGCGACAGGTTGGGAGAGTATATTCCCGATAACCAGAACCTACGGCAACTTCGATGAGAATGCATTCTGGGTGTATGTAAATTCAACATTTGATGAACACAACTTTCACAACGCCATTGACATATCACTGGAAGATGCCGGTACTGAGAATATCAGAGCAGTTGAAGCTGGAGTATTCGAAGATTGCCGACCAACCAATACTGACAGTACTGAGTGGTTTGCTCAGATATTTCCGGTGGATTCAACATATGGCTGGCACTACGGTCATGTGCAGGGGGATGATGGTTATCCACTAAGGTTAGATGCAGTGCGACCAGGCGTAGATATTGCACTATATGGTGACCTTCTCGGCACCATGGCTGAAATCAGTGGCAAGCATTTACATTTCTTCCGCACTGATCAGCACATGTTCCAGAACGGGATTCCGGGTGTTGATAATCCACTTGATTATCTGGATTCAATTCCTTCTGGTGTCAATAACTATACCTGGGAGATTCTTACATCCGATCCTGCTGTATTCTTCCTTCCCCAGAGGGATGCCATTTACGGAAGTGAATCATGGACGGTATTCTACGATCCACCTACTCCAGGATATGTTAATCCCAGTGCTGTATTAGGTGACACACTGGACAGAAATCATCTGCTCGGTTCCGTAGATGTAATGCATGGATGTTTCGTCAAAGGGTATCCTCAAGGTACATCCGTAGATCGTTCCGGTATTCCGCAGAAAATAAAATGGACTCTTTTCAGAGTCTTGAATACCGGTATTGAAGAGCAGTTCAGAAAGTATGTAGTGGATTTCGATGGAGAAGTTGGTGCAGCACCAGGACACTGGCAGGAATTCCGCAGGTTCTATTTTCCGTTCTTTGCCAATCAACTGGGATGGTTTGGTCCAGGTGCTGATGCTCCCATTGTCTGCCTCACCAACTGCGGCGACGCGGCGGGCTGGGACGGCATCAACAACATCGAGGAGAACTGCTGGCAGACTAATTCTGACAATCAGTTCTCGGGCACGACAACCAATCCTGTTCTTGCCGCTTTTCCTGATGGTCCCTACAAGATAGATGTAATGAGTTACGCATGGGATACGACTGAGACGCATGGGGATACTCTCGATATCGAGCTTCACAACTTTTCCCCGGTTGTTGAGAAGGTTGTGATATCCTGCGGCGGTAGAACGATCTGGGAGGCTTACTGGACAGCTGATGGATTGACACCGAAGTGGAACAATCCTTCCGATCAGGGAGTACTTCCGGATCAGCAGCTTGATGTA
>WTBT01000020.1 GCA_013138965.1 Candidatus Aegiribacteria sp. | reverse complement strand
CCATCATTTCCGGAAATATTATTACCGCATAGCAACACATTTGTGCTTCTTATTTCGATACCACCGCCATTATGGTCAGAATAGTTATCGCTGATGTTATTGTTGATAACCACCGCTGAATCACCATCTATATAAAGTCCGCCGCCATACTGGGCATCATTAGAGTGAATGACACAATCTATAATGATAGGCGGTCCTGCAGGTCCGGATCTTCCAGCATATATCCCACCTCCCCTCTTCAGATATCCAGCAGCCCAGTTGTTACTTATCGTGCAGTCAATCATCCTTGCTGATGTGTAGTTCATGTATACTCCGGCGCCTATACCAGCAACACTATTGTCAATTCTGCAGTTGCGGACTATCGGTGAAGATTCGTATATGTAGATTCCACCTCCGTATTGAACAATTGACTGTTTTCCGCAGGGCTCTCCATCTGAGATGCGGTTCCTTACTGTAAAGCCCTGCAAAACAGCAGTGCTGTCCTCTCCCCCCGTGAACATCACACAGTGGTAGTCCGCAAAGGTTCTGATGAGAGTGTCATCCGCTCCATGTGTACTCAATACAACGATGTTCTTCCCCTGGAAACTTACGGGCCCTCCGTATTCACCGGGGGACACAAGCACGGTATCACCGTCCTGCGCCGCGCTGATGCCATTCTGAATGGAAGGGTATTCAGAGGGAACGAGGAGGGTGTCGGCGGTAAGGAGGGGGAATAATCCAAGCAGAAGAATAACTGAGTTCTTCATGACCAGTATACACTCCGTTCATATATACTGAATGTAACGCTTTACATTCTGAACAACAATGCGGTCCTCCGCCAAAGCCAGGGACGTACCACATTTGTTCAACTTATGAGATGCTATACTTAACTAATAGTTCATAAGTTGAACAAATGTGGTACGTCCCTATCCTGCATAAGTTGAACAAATGTGGTACGTCCCTGACATCACCAAAAAAAAGGAGCCCCTTTTGAGGCTCCTTTCAATCAATCTTTAGATACTGTCTAGAACATTCCGCCGCTGGTGACCACCCAGCTGCCGTTCTCCAGCATGAGTTCGACATCACTTTCGTCGATCTCGCCCATGAAGTTAATCTCGATGGTTACAACCGCGATATCGCCATTGATTTCCGTACCCTTGATCTCGTATTCGATTGCGGACATCATGGTAAGCATGCCCTCAACCATCTCTTTTTCTTCATCCGACATATCGGTTATTTCCGACCGCTCATCTTCCGGCATATACTGCGCCATTGCATCTATATCGCCGGATTTCATTGCATCAAACATACCGTTTACTGTATCCTCCGGACTGCTGACGCCGCCGCCACATGCCATGAAGACAAGGCCGACAACACCAAGAACAGCAAGAATCTTTCTCATATTAACCTCCACATTAAAGTATCAGAAGTTTTACAGATTCCGTGAGAATGGAAAATGCCACTCCTGAAGACCTGATACGAATAAGGAATACTACAACTTAACGGGCTTCAAAGTCAACAGGGATTCAACTGTTCTTCCTCACGTTCTCCTGCGGGTACTGTACCCCTGGAACAGTTGATTAAGAACGGGGGAGCCTGTGATCTTCCATGATGATTCCTCCCAGGAGAACTGGATTGAAAGGGAATACCCGGAGTGCCAGGTGAATAACACATCAGCATTCCTGCCTCTCATGGAGGCTTCTTCCGAGATGATGTTCTCCAGCGGGGGCAGGTAAACTCCCTCAAGCATTCTGGAAACAAAGTCATCTGCGTTCATCCATTCAAGGTCCCATGTCGTCAGACCGGTGCCAGATTCCCTGAGCAGGGTTTCAGCCAGGCCGGGATTCGTAGCAACCAGTTCCCTCAGCTGCTGGTAACTCGATTCGATCTGAGTTCTTACACTTTCGGACATCATGCCCAAAAACCGTTCCCCGTCACGGTTCTCAACCACATGCAGCAGATCCCAGGTGGAATCGATCGGAGTCGATGACGCAACTGATGAAATCGAGATAATCGTTAATAAGGTGATTATGGAATTGCGCAGTATATCCATGTTCTGCCTTTCCTGAAAACGCTGATTGAAACGCGTTCCGTAACCTTTGAGCTGATCCGGTGACTTCCGGCTTCAAGATAATTCTGCCAGAGTATACCTTCAGATGTACCGATAGTTACTTGCCCCGCTCCGGGAAGATGCAATAATACGCAGTCGTCTTCCCTTCCGGCCCTGAAACCGGATGCGTCTCCGTACAGGACGTTACTTGTAAAACACGATCCCTGTCTGAGGGCGCTTAAGATCTGCTTCTCGGCGACCTCATCGGAATCTGACAGGTTCGCATCGAGGAGTATATGTGTAAGAAGCCTTCTGAACAACATATCGTATGGAAAAACCTCCAGTCTGACCCGTCCTACCCCGAATCTCAGAGCATGAGCATCAGGACCTGCAATCGCGCAGCCTCCTGTTCCCTCCCAGAACTCTATCGCTGAGGGGTCCGGATGTTCCACATGCCTGTCAGGGAATTTAAGCTTTGCTGCCACGTTGAAAAGTGAGACACCTTTCTTCCATAGGGACATGTAGTTCCATACTTCGACCCCTGCAAGCCCGTCGGTAGCGTTCCCCGCTTTCCAGGAATAGCTTCTCGTAAGCGGAAGTTTTCCCGGCGCTTCCGTAGGATGCGCGGCAATAGCGATACCTCCATGTTCGTTTACGAAGGATATCTGTTCCAGTGTATCCAGGGTTAGGGGAAGCTCGTCTATTCCGTAAACAAGAAGATGGGTGTTCTCCTCTGAATCCTCAAGTTCAGCTCCGGCAAGGACAAAAAGAGAGGAGTTCCAGCCTCCGTAACCCCTTTCCCTTGCATCCAGGGTGTTGTGATCGTTTATTCCAAGAATGTTCACACCTGCGTCCCTGGCCATCCGGATAACCTGTTCTATTGAACCGGTTCCGTCGGATGCATTGGTGTGAACATGAAGCACCGCTTTTTTCTCTATCAGGTTGACCATAACGCATTCATTCCAGATCAGTGATCTGCTTAGCTGACGGCAGCTGATTTTTCATACATGAACCGTCTGCGGAATTTCATCAGCTCGAACACTCCCAGGAATATCAGCGCGGCACCAAGTATATAGAGCCAATCGAGAACCTCTGGACCGCTGAAGTAAAGGAACCCGCTGACGAACGGCACATATACCGCTGTCAGTACAAGGCCGATGGATCCGAGAATGGACCAGAGCAGTGTTCTGTTACTGAAGAAATTCCTGTTGAAAATGGAAGTTAGCCTGTATCTCTGGGACAGTACGTTTGCAAACTGGCAGAAAGCGATTGTAAGGTACGCAAGTGTTGTCGCCCTCAGGTACGCGGCAGGAAATATTACCATGTCGGAGGGAAATATCTCTCCTGTCCGGAACATGCTGAGCGCGTAATTGCCGAATGCAAGTATACCGATCAGGGCTCCGAGGAACACCACTTCAAGGGATGTCTGCCTGTTCATTATATGATCGCGCTGCTTCCTCGGGGGCATCTGCATTATTCCCTTCTCTGAGGGGTCAAAGGTAAGACATGTCAGGGGCATGACCTCGGCAAGCAGGTCGATGGCCAGTATCTGGAGGGCAAGTATTGGTATCGCCCAGTCGCCAAGAGCAACGGCGGTAAGCCCGATTATCACGATTACAAGCTCGGCTGCATTCGTTGTCATTGAAGCTAGGACGGTTTTCTTGAGATTACTGTAGATCGTCCTCCCTTCCCTGATTGCCTCCACCAGCGTCGGAAAGCTGTCATCAAGAAGTATCAGTTCGGCGGCTTCTTTCGCTACATCGGTACCTGTTATGCCCATAGCGACACCTATATCCGCCCGCTTAAGCGCGGGAGCGTCGTTAACTCCGTCGCCCGTTACAGCTACAATCTCACCCTGATCCTCAAGAATATTCACTATTCTGAGCTTGTGCGCGGGACTTACCCTTGAGAATATCACCGAATCATCCGTCATGAGAATCCGTGTAAGCTCTTCATCATCCATGTCTTCCAACTGCTCTCCTGTATAAACGGGGGGTTCTCCCGACTTGCACAGGCCTATTTCCCTGCCAACCGCCTTCGCTGTAATTGAATGGTCACCGGTCATGATAACTATTCTTATCCGGGCCTCATGACATGCGGCTATCGCCTCTTTTACGCCATCCTTGGGGGGATCGGTCATTCCCACAAGACCGAGGAAGATAACATCCTTCTCTATCTCCTCCAGTACGTAGTCGCTTCCATTCAGTTCGATGGGGCGGAAAGCAATGGCCAGTACCCTTAATGCCTGATCGGAAAATTCCTCATTAAGGTTCCTGATCCGATCCCTGTCCTCATCGGTAACTGGTACGGCTTTCCCGTTCCTGTAAATGTACTTTGAAACGGAGAGAACACTGTCTGTTGCGCCCTTCATAGCCAGCTCAACCCTTTCGCCGAACTGCCTTACGGAACTCATCCTTTTCCTTTCAGAATCGAAAGGGAATTCATGGAGTTCCGGATTTTCATCGTCTTCCATGGGGCTTCTGGTTCCCAGTTTTGTGGACATGGCCACCAGGGCTGCTTCGGTCGGGTCTCCAACAGGATACCAGCTCTTATGCTCTTCATCCGGAGGGTGAATTTCAGCGTTGGATGCCATCGTTCCGGCATCCATCATTATCTCTATATCATCTATCTGTTCACTGGTCAGTGCGTTACCGCTTGAATCCAGTATCCCCCCTTCAGGCCTGTATCCTGTTCCGGTAAGCATGTATTCACTGCCGTCAAACCAGATCTTTGTTACGGTCATTTCGTTCTTCGTAAGAGTGCCTGTCTTGTCGGTACAGATCACTGTAGTGGAGCCTAATGTTTCTACCGAAGGGAGACTCTTGACTACTGCTTTCCGCTCAGCAAGCCTCTTGCTGGCTGCGGTAAGGGCAACAGTTACCTGGGCAGGGAGCGCCTGGGGAACGGAAGCTACAGCGACTCCGAGGGCGAGAATCATACTTGTTACAAGTGGAAATCCCTGCCAGAGGGCTACTCCGAAGAGTCCTGCACTGAGAAGAACGACTATCAAGGTCAGCCATTTTGCCAGGATTCCCAATTCCTTCTGCAAAGTGGATTTAACAGTGGCTGTTTCCTGGGTCATGCTTGCGATCTTGCCCATTTCAGTGGCCATACCGGTTCGAACGACAACCCCGGTCGCGCTGCCCGTCGCCACCGTTGTACCTGTGAAGGCCATGTTCTCCTGATCGGATATTATGCATTTGTCTTTGATAGCATTGGTAAGCTTCTCCTGGGGCATGGATTCTCCTGTAAGTGAGAATTCCACCGTACGGAAGTCGAAGCACTCAATAATCCTGATATCTGCTGGAATCTTATCTCCGGCTTCAACTTCGACTATGTCCCCGGGGACGAGCCGTCCCTGAGTCAGCTCCGTAAGTTCCCCATCCACCATTACTTTAGCGGGGGATTGAATAAGCTCCTTCAGCCGCTCCAGTATCTTCCCGGCCTTGTACTCCTGAATGAAACCGATGATGGCGTTAATAATGACTATTACGAACATTATCCCGCCATCCCGGTAACTGCCGATGGCAATCGAAACGATTCCCGCTGCTATAAGCACAAGAACGAGCAGATCCCGGAACTGTTTCAGGAGAATCATCCATTTAGGAACGGTTACGTCCGACACTATCTCATTGGGACCAGTCCGGGAACGGATCTTCTCCGCGGCCTTCCTGGTTAATCCTTTTTTTGAAGATCCGAGGATTTCAAGTGTCTCCCGGCCGGTCAGCCGGTAAAACTCGGTGTTCTTCATAAGCGCTGTTCTGGTGCTGTCATTCTGCATCTTATAAGCGTTTCCGATTCTTTTGAATAACTGATCTCACGTGCTGTGGTAATAGATATCCGGATTCAGGCGGATCACTTTCTCCGTCGTTTAATCTCTTTTATGACAAAAGGGATAATTTCGAAGAGATCACCTACGAAGCCGACATCGCAGAATTCGAAGATGGGAGCGGTTTCATCCTTATTAACGGCAAGAATTCTATCGGATGACTGCATTCCCACCCTGTGCTGAACCGCCCCGGATATCCCGCACGCGATGTAGGTTTTCGGCTGTACGGTTTTTCCAGTCTGTCCTACCTGGTGCGGATACGGAACCCAGCCCGCGTCTACTGCGGCACGGCTTGCGCCGATACTTCCGTCCAGGAGGCTGGCAAGCTCCTGCAAAAGAGCAAAGTTCTCAGGACTCTTCAGTCCTCGACCGCCTGACACTATCACCTCAGCCTCGGTAATATCCACTTCACCCTCATCAAGAGGATTGAACTCCAGAACTTCTGTTCTGCTTTCAAGGTTGAGAGGTGACAGTTTTATCCTCTCAATCACCCCGACCCTGTTTTCATCGGGATCCATGGCTTTCATAACCCTGGGTCTTACGGTGGCCATCTGAGGCCTCGTATCCGAACATACGATTGTAGCCAGGATGTTCCCTCCGAAGGCGGGTCTTGTCTGAAGGAGGGCACCAGATTCAGGGTCGATTGCAAGCTCAGTACAATCGGCGGTAAGCCCGGTGTTCAGGTTCTTGGCGATCCTGGGCATGAGGTCGCGCCCTGTAGTAGTTGCAGCTGCCAGTACAACCGCAGGTTTTTTCTCGATTATCAGTATTTCGGCAATTCTGGAGAACGGTTCTGTTCTGAAATGTTTGAGCTGAGCATCTTCCGCAAGATATACAGTGTCCGCTCCGTAACTGATGAGTTTTGCAGGCCAGTCACCGGCTTCTTCAGTGAGGAGAACCACCGAGACGGAACTTCCGTCAGCCTCGGCAAGCCTTCTGGCCTCTCCCAGGAGTTCCAGTGTACTGTGATCAATTGTACCGTCACGCTGTTCAGCAAGCACCATAATGCCCGAATACTGATCTATTTCAGTTTCACCCGTTTCACCGGTCCGGATTATTATAGCTCCGTAGGAACACGATGATTCGCAGGCGCCGCACAATGTGCATTCATCACTGATAACAGCCAGTTCATTCTCCATTGCGATGGCTCCGAAGGGACATGCAGGCACACATTCGCCGCACCCGACGCAGGTTTCCTTGCGTACTTCGATACTTGCCATCAGAAGGCCTCCGTGCCAAGGAGGGAATCAACCATGAGTTTTGCCAGCTCGGCAGGATCGCCACGATGAATTTCCCCGTTTGAGATTATTTCAGGAGTTGTGATCGAAACAACCCTTGTAGGTGATCCGTCGAGACCAACCTCATCCTCAGGAAGTTCAAGATATTCCCTGCCCCAGACAGGAATCTCGATCTTCCGGGATTTCATTTTCCCTCTGAGTGAAGGAAGTCTCGGGGTGTTGGCGTCTTTCAGCACTGTGATAACAACAGGAAGAGATGATCTGATCACCTCGCAGCCACCTTCAACGTAACGCTCCGCTACAATGCTGTCCCGGTTCAGTTCCCGAACGAAACCTACGAAGGTTATCTGGGGCCAGTCAAGAGAAGCTGCTATACTGGGACCTGTCTGGGCGGTATCTCCGTCTATGGCCTGCTTTCCTGTCATGACGATATCTACATCACCCATTTTCTCCACAGCTTTCGCAAGGGTATGGCTGGTGGCCCAGGTATCAGCCCCCGCGAATGCCCTGTCGGAAAGAAGAATTGCCTCATCAGCTCCCATGGAAACCGCTTCCCTGAGAACAGCTTCAGCCTGGGGGGGACCCATTGTCATAACTGTAACTGTTCCACCCAGTTCGTCTCTCCATCTCATGGCCTCCTCAAGGGCGTACTCATCGAAGGGGTTAAGTATGGAGGGAATCCCCTCACGAATAAGTGTACCCCGCTCCTCGTCTATCCTAACCTCAGCGGTATCGGGAACCTGTTTTACTGCAACGACTATCCGCATTTTACTACTTCCCCCTGGCGGCTGTTTCCTTAATCAGTGCAGAGGCTATCACGCTGCGCTGTATCTGGTTCGTACCTTCATATATCTGAGTGATCTTTGCGTCCCGCATCATTTTCTCAACGGGATACTCCTTCATGTAACCGTAACCGCCAAGAATCTGGACGGCATCCGTTGTAACTTTCATAGCTACGTCACTGGCAAATACTTTCGCCATGGCTGATTCCTTTTCGTATTTCCTTTCCCCCGAGTCGATCATCCTTGATGTACTGTACACAAGAGCCCTCGCAGCTTCAACCTGCGTAGCCATGTCGGCAAGCATGAACTGAATCCCCTGGAAGGAATCAATCCTCTGCCCGAACTGTACCCTTTCAGAGGCATACTTTGCCGCCTCGTCAAGGGCTCCCTGTGCTATGCCGACGGCCTGTGCCGCTACTCCGGGTCGGGATTTGTTCAGGGTTCTCATGGCTACCAGGAATCCATGCCCCTCCCTCGCGATGAGGTTTGAAGCGGGTATCCGGCAATCCTCAAAGATCAGTTCCATTGTCGAGGATGCTCTGATACCCATCTTATCCTCTTTTTTTCCGTAGCTGAATCCCGGAGTACCCTCTTCGACTATGAAGGCGGAAAGCCCCCTTGCTCCTCTGGATGGATCGGTCTGAGCTATAACCGTGTATATCTGGGCTTCCCCGCCGTTTGTAATCCACTGCTTGGTTCCGTTGAGCACGTAGCTGTCTCCATCTTTTACAGCTTTTGTCTTTACTCCTCCGGCATCACTTCCGGCTTCAGACTCCGTGAGGGCGAAAGCCGCAAGTTTTTTTCCTGAAGCCAGATCGGGAAGGTATTTCTTTTTCTGTTCTTCGGATCCTGAAATAAGAATAGGCATAGCGCCCAGGGCGTTGGCCGCATAGGAAACAGCAACGCCGCCGCAGGCTTTGCTCAGTTCCTCGGTTGCCACTGTGAGAGCCATGGAACCGCCGCCGAACATCTCTGCAAACCCCCCGTATTCTTCGGGAATATAGATGCCGCAAAGATCACTATCGGCCATAACCTTAATAATCTCGCGGGGAAACCTGTTCTCCTCATCCAGCTCCGCACGGACAGGCAGTATGTACTTCAAAGCTATCTTCGCGCAGAGATCCTTTAAATCATTCAATTCTTCCGAAAGATAATAATTCACTCTAAACCATCCTCTCAAGTTTTTTCAATGCCCCCTCAGCAGCCTTTTCGCGAGCTGCCCTGCGGGTAGTTCCGGTTCCCCTCCCCGCATATTTTCCCTCAATTCTGACTGTAATTGTGAAAACAGGATTATGATCAGGGCCACTCCGCTCGGTCAAGGAGTATTCAGGAAGCTTAAACCCTTTCGCCTGACAGTATTCCTGAAGCTCACTGCGGGCATCTGACAGTGGGCCTGAATCATCTGACTGCTTCAGAATCTCTCTTGTAATGAATTCCCTGGCCGGCTGAAGTCCTGAGTCAATGTATATGGCGCCGATCAGGGATTCAACAACATCAGCTGCCATGGATTCAAGCGCACCGCCGGAACTCACAAAACTCCTGCCTACATGAGTCAGACCGTCAAGCCCCAGCCTTCTGCCGTGCTTTGACAGATTACTTTTCTGAACGATCCTTATCTTCCTCCTGGTCAGATCTCCTTCCGATGCGTCCGGATATTCTACCAGGAGATACTCCCTTGTTACAAGTTCCAGTACTGCATCACCCAGAAACTCCAGTCTTTCATAATCGTTTCCGGGACAGTTTGAATTTGTGACGGAACTGTGAGTGAGCGCCTTTACCAGAAGCCTGCGGTCTCTGAAGCGGTATTTCAGAATCTCCTCGGCTTCAGACACCGGATCACCGGTCATAAGATTACTTTCCTGAGTACTTCTTCAGGGCAATCGTTACATTATGCCCGCCGAAACCAAGTGAATTGGTAAGGGCATACATGATATCAGCTTTCCTTGCTTTTCCAGGTATATAATCGAGATCACAGCCTTCATCAGGGTTCTGCAGAGTGGCGGTGGGAGGCAGAATGCCGTCCCTCAGCGCGAATGCAGTGAATATCACCTCTACAGCGCCGGCGGCTCCCAGCATGTGCCCGGTAACTGACTTGGTGGAGGAAACGGGGGTTTTCATGGCGTTCTCTTCGCCCAGCGCTGTTTTTATGGCTTTTGTCTCGTTAATGTCGTTCAGAAGTGTGGAGGTTCCGTGGGCGTTAATATAGTCAACATCTTCCGGCTTAATCCCGGCGTCCTGCATGGCAAGTTTCATTGCTCTTGCTGAACCTTCCCCGTTTTCAGCAGGCGCTGTTATATGAAACGCGTCACAGGTCATTCCCGAGCCTGCAACTTCAGCGATTATCTTCGCGCCGCGTTTTACGGCACGGTCCAGTTCTTCCAACATTACAACAGCGCCGCCCTCGGATAGAACAAAACCGTCACGGTCACGGTCAAAAGGACGGGAAGCGGTTTCAGGATCATCGTTTCTTGTGGAAAGTGCCTTGAGCTGGCAGAATCCTCCAATGCCGGTAAGGGTAAGCGGGGCTTCAGCCCCCCCCGCGAGAATGGCATCCACCCTTCCCAGCTTGATCATATCCACTGCTATCGCGATTGCGTGACCGCTGCTTGCACAGGCGGTTACAGTTGAAAAATTCAGACCCTTTGCTCCAACATCAATTCCCACTCTTCCGGCGGCGATATTGCTTATCATCATGGGGCAGAAGAAAGGATTGATCCTGCTGACACCTCGTTCAAGGGCGACTTTATGCTCGCGCTCGAGGGTTGTTATACCACCGATGCCCGATCCTATGATAACACCGAGTCTTTCCGGATCAATACTGTTTTCGATGCCGGACTCAGCGTAGGCTTCCCGGGCTGCTATCATGGCGAACTGCGTGTACCTGTCAGTTCTTTTAGCCACTTTCCTGTCCAGATAATCCAGGGGATCGAAATCCTTCACCTCTCCGGCTATCTGACTGGTGAAATTCTCAGGATCAATAATGGTCATTCTCCGGATTCCGGATCTGCCGGACAAAGCGTTCTTCCAGTTTTCGGAAGCCGTTTTTCCAACAGGCCCGATAACGCCGGTTCCAGTAATTACAACACGCTTTTCCATAGATTCAGTCCTCTGTTCTTAAACAATTCACAATCCATCTTACAACACCGCACCGCAGTATACTGACTGCGGTGCGTTCCTGCGTTCCATTTACTAGATTCAACAGTTACTGATCGAGGTTTTTTGTCTTCAGATACTCGATCACTTTCCCAACCGTGGTAAGTTTTGTTGCTTCATCTTCATCAATTCGAAGGCCGAAGGCATCTTCAAAGCCCATGATGAGTTCGTACTGATCAATGGAGTCAGCTCCAAGATCTGTATCAAACTGGGCTTCAATTGTTACCTGCTCGGGTTTTACTCCCAGCTTGTCAATTATAATCTCAGCTACACGGCTTTCAAGCGACATATTCGCATTCCTTTCTCACGTTGTCAATCCACCATCTACCGGAAGTACTACCCCGGTAATATAAGAAGAAACATCATCAAGTAGAAAATGTACCGCATCCGCGATGTTTTCAGACTGACCCATCCTCTTCATCGGAACCCTGTCTGCATAATCTTCCCTGATTTTTTCGGAAAGTTCCCTGGTCATTTCCGTCTCGATAAATCCAGGAGTTACGGCGTTAACACGGATATTTCTAGCGGCAAACTCCCGAGAAAGGGCCCGTGTCAGGCCCAGAAGGCCGGCTTTCGTTGATACGTAATTGACCTGTCCGGGCGCTCCCAGCAGAGCTACAACGGAAGAAATATTGACAATGGATCCTTCTTTCTGCCGGAGCATGCCACGGGAGAAAGCCCTGCACATGAGGAAAGCGCCGGTGAGATTAACATTGAGGACAAAGTCCCAGTCATTTTTTTCCATTCGCATAATAAGGCTATCACGTGTAACGCCCGCATTGTTCACAAGCCCGAATACCGGCCCCAGTTCCTTCTCGATCCTGCCGGTGGTTTCCCGCACCGCATTCTCATCGGTAATATCAAGAACCCAGGGGCTGAAAGAGTCTCCAAGTTTATCGGATGCCGTCATGAGATCATCCTTCAGAATATCGCAGCCGGCAACTGACCATCCTGATCTCACAAGCTTTTCAGAGATCGCATACCCGATACCCCTTGCGGCACCGGTCACCACAACAAGTTTCTTCATCACTACCCCCCCCTACTTGTTCCTACCAATGCAGTATCATTCCGCCCCATGTAAGCCCGGCACCGAATGCGGCGAGAACCACTATACTTGATTCCTTTATCGTGTTATCCCTCACAGCCTCATCAAGGGCCATGGGAATGGAAGCCGCAGATGTATTGCCATATTTCTGGATATTTATATAAACCTGTTCAGGCTTAAGTTCAAGTGCCCTGGCGGTTGCGTCGATTATTCTCAGGTTCGCCTGGTGGGATACAAGAAGGTTAACATCCTTCTTCTCCGTTCCATCCATTTTAAGGGCTTCCATACATGAATCATGCATGGCTCTTACTGCGTGCTTGAAAATCCTCGCGCCGTTCATATGAATCGTATGCTCATTCTTATCGACGGTTTCGTGCGTAGCCGGCTTTCTCGTTCCTCCCGCGGGTTGCCGCAGGTGTTCGCCCAGGGAGCCATCACTTCCCCAGTGATACCCTCCCAGCCTCCCGCCGGGTCCCTCCGATGATACGGCAACCGCTCCTGCTCCGTCACCAAAAAGGATGCAGCTTGATCTGTCGGTCCAGTTGGTGATCTTGGTCAGACAGTCGGAGCCCACCACTATAAGCCTGTCCATCATTCCGGACTCAATGAATGCCTTTGCCTGTACAAGTCCGTAAATAAAAGCGGTACACCCCGCTTCAAAATCGTATGCAGGAATCTTTCCCATCCCGAGTCTGTCAGCCACCAGTGCTGCAGTTGAAGGGAAATAGTAATCGGGCGTGACAGTTCCCACAATAATGGCCTGAACATCCTGCGGCTTCCATCCGGCCATCTTCATGGCATTTTCAACGGCCACGATCACCAGGTCGGAGGTGGCTGTGGAATCATCGGTTTTCCGGCGTTCCTTTATGCCTGTCATTTTGGTAATCCACTCATCTGAAGTGTCGATTATTTTCTCAAGATCGGCATTTGTAATTACACCATCTGGGACATTAAGCCCTGTTCCAACAATATAAGCGTTCCTGCTCACCGTTTCTCCAATCTCAAGTTATCGTACGACCGATCTCCTGCCGGATCCTGTCGCTTACCCCGCTTCGATAAAAATCGCGTGCGGCAACGATGGCGTTTTTTATCGCTTTCGCGGTACTGCTGCCGTGAGCTACTATGGAAACTCCGTTCAGACCGAGCAACGGAGCCCCTCCGTACTCGGCCGAATCCAGCCTTTCCCAGAGCTTTGAGAAGGAATGCCTCATCAGCAGGTATCCGGCTCTGGAAGTCCAGTGCCGTTTCATCTCCAGATAGAGTGACCCACCCACAAGATCGGCTATTGATTCAAAGGTCTTAAGAAGTATGTTACCAGTAAATCCATCGCAGACAATAACATCGGCTTCTCCTTTAAGTATACCGTCCCCCTCTATGTTCCCGAGGAAGTTCAATCTGGAATCTTCCAGCATCCCGTAAACTTCCTGAATCACTGAAGGTCCCTTGGTTCTTTCATGACCTACGTTCAGGAGTGATATCCTGGGGTTATCTATACCGAAGACACACTTCGAATAAGCCTCTCCCATAAGGGCAAACTGAAGCAGCTGTTTTGCGTTACACCCGATATTGGCTCCTACATCCAGCACTACGATGGGATTGTCCTGAGTTGGGATGGTTGCAGCTATTGCCGGCCTGGGAACACCTTCTATTCTTCCGAGGGCAAAGAGGCTGGCAGCCATCATGGCTCCGGTATTCCCGGGACTTACCATGGCCTGTACGAGACCTTTCTTCTGAAGCCCCGCCATGACAAGCATGGAGCTGTCAGGTTTGCTCTTGAGAGCTTCAGCGGGATGGTCGTCCATGGTAATCACCTGGGAAGCGTGTTGTATGGTTATGGGCAATTTGGCCCCTTTGCTTCGGGAAAGAAGCCTTGAAAGGATATCTCTGTCACCGACCAGCCTGATAGCCACATCTTCTGTGGTTGATCTGCTACAGTCACTGAAAAACCTGACCACCCCATGGACTATCACCGAAGGTCCGTTATCCCCCCCCATGGCGTCCACGGCAATATTGAGCGGCTCAGGCAACTGAGGAACCATTCCGTTCGGATAGGATGGAATTCAGAATGATTACCCCTCTTCCGGTGCGATGACCTGTCTGCCATCGTAGAAGCCGCAGTGCCTGCATACCCGGTGCGGTATCCTCGGTTCACCGCACTGGGGACAATTGCTGGTGGATTTTTCTTTCAGCGCATCGTTTGCTCTACGTTTGTCTCTTCTTGTAGATGAGTGTCTTCTTTTGGGTACAGGCATAATTCCTTCTCATTTCCTCTAATGTCACCTTAATGACATTATCTCTTTAATTCAATACAGAATGCTATCCAGGAGCTTGTCTAAAATAGAACATTGGCATAAAATCCACACAACTGGCTATAATATCCACATATTCTTCTCAAATCTGTAAACATTCCATCTCAATTGAGAGAATTTTCTACTCAATGTCTATTCTCGGACAGACTCCCGGGAATATACTCAATCATAACATATTCCGGCACAGTCAGGAGAGCAAAGCGGTTTACCGGGGATTGAGAGTAAGACTGCTTCCCGGAGTGCATCGAATATGTCCAGCTCGCCGGATTGAGATATGACCTCTCTCTGTTCACCGGACGCAGGGTCGGGACTCCAGGCGTATTCCCGGTAGATATCCTCAGTGATACTGAAGCGTGTCGGCTCAAGGCATCTCGCGCAGGGCGTGCGAAAATGAGCGTCAAGCCTGCCGCTGCACAGGACAGCGTCGTCTCGATAATCAACCACAAGCTCCAGGGTACCCTGACTATCGAACGGCTCTACACCCTCAATATTCCATTCAACCTTCTCAAGGGGTATGGTGAATACTCCCCTGTTTATACCCCGGGAAAGACTCTTAAGATCAATTATCAGCTTAACGGCATCGAGTTTCATTCAGAATCTTTCATGGATGGAATCCTGCAGTTATTTTTTCAAGAATACCGTCTGTTTTCTCAGCGGAATCGGACTGAACGTATATCCTGGCCAGCGGTTCCGTACCGGACAACCTTATGAGTATCCAGTCACCGCTTTCGAGTATCATCCTTACACCATCCGTCCGGTCAATGGAATCAACAGACAGCCCGGCTATCTCCGATGGATCAGATTCGAAATAGTTCTTCGTAATGTAATCCCGGAGAGAGCCATCAAGGCGAAGATCAACCCGCGATACATGAATCCTGCCATACTTCTGCCAGAGATCATCAAGCTGCGCGGCAAGTCCTTTGCCCCCGGCACATACCATTTCCGCCGCGAGGAGGCATGCCAGGATCCCGTCCTTTTCAGGAATATGATCCGTAATCGACAGGCCGCCGCTTTCTTCACCGGCAAGAATCACATTCCCGCAAAGCATCTCCGCTCCCAGATATTTGAACCCTACAGGAGTTACTACGGTTTTAAGACCGTGGTCCCGGGCGATTCTGTCAATGAGGCTGCTGGTGGTTACCGATCTGACGGCAACTCCGGTATAACCTTTAACTTCTACAAGATAATTCAGAAGCAGGGGAAGAAAATCATGGGGTGAAACGAATTTACCATTTTCGTCGATTATCCCGAATCGATCGGCATCGCCGTCGGTGGCCACCCCCAGGGAGGCTCCGCTGGAAACAACCTGAATTGCCAGATCAGCGGTACCACTTTCCCCGGGTTCGGGATGCTGTCTGCCGGCAAACAGAGGGTCTCTCGCTCCGTTCAATACACGAACTGAAGCACCAAGCTCCACCAGAATACGGTCAAGAAGGCCTGATCCTGCTCCGGAAAATGCATCATATACAACTTTCAGGCCGCTGTTCATGAATGCGTCAGGGTTAAGATACTTCTGAATATCCCTTGAATAATCACTTCTCAGATCCTTAGATACGACTGAACCGGAACCTCTTTCAGGTTTTCCTTCTTCTTCAATTATCTTTTCAATCGAGGCTGTTAAATCGCTGCCGGCTGGACCGCCATGCCATGGACTGAATTTTATCCCGTTGTAAAGCGGAGGGTTATGGCTTGCCGTGAAATTGATAACACCGCCGTGACCGCCCTTTCTGCAGGCATGAGAGAGAACAGGTGTAGGACATGGTCCCGGGGAAAGCAAGACTTCGAATCCGTATCCGGCCATCCGGTCGGCGGTAGACTCAGCGAGTTCGGGAGATAGAAACCTGCAATCGCCGCCGATTACAATGCTGTTTCGCCCTTCCCTCCGCAGCAGCAGTCCGATTGCGTCAGCTACGCGGTCAACCCTGTCCCAGGTAAACTCCCGCGCTATTATACCCCGCCAGCCGGAGGTTCCGAATTTAATTCTCATTACTCCCCGTTCATGAAATACTGCAGGGCTCTCTGAACCGTTTCATCGTGAGGGGTCATCATTCTATAGTACATTTTCCGATCCCATGTTCTTGCTACGATTTCAGTGAAAAGGGACCGTTCTATATAAAACAGATTATCGCTGAATTCACCATCCTCCCATTCGAAGCCCTCTTCACTGAGATAACTCCTGAAATCGGCGACACACGCACTGTCAGGCCAGAAACCAGCATCAATTTCATGCTCGAGCACATACTCAGTGGCATATTTGAAAAACACTGATCCGGCATATAGTTCGATGGGAAGCGAACCGGATATTTCATGTATTTCCACCGTAATATCAGGCGCGATCCCCCAGTTTTCCAGGGTATCATCTTCACCGCCGCCCAGGAAATCATCGTTCAGCGTCCGGTCAATGCTTCTTCCGTCAGGAGTAAAATACCTTGCGGTGGTCAACTTTACACCGTAATGCCCGAGGTTAGGAAACTCGCCAAGGTCCATCAGGGTCTGAACCGATCCTTTTCCATAGGTTCTGCTTCCGATGAGAGTGGCTGCATTGTTATCCTGCAGAGCGCCGGCGACTATCTCCGATGAGCTGGCACTTCCGCCGTCGATCAGAATAACAAGATCACCTTTGAAACTCATTCCGCTTGTTGTGTAGTAATTGTCTTCACCTACAGCATTTCCCCTGGTGGAAACCACCAGCGTACCGGATGGAAGAAAGAAATCGGCTACATCCACAGCTGCCGAGAAGAGCCCGCCTGCGTTACCCCTCAGATCGAGTATCAGATTTTCAGCACCCTCCTCAACAAGGTTCCGCAGAGCATTCCTGACTTCCTTCCTGGTCTCTTCACCAAACCTGGAAAGGCGTATGTATCCAGTCTCATCATCAATCATGAATTCAGCGGGAACGGAGGGCAGATCAATAATATCCCGCTCTATTTCAAAATCGAGGGAATCCGGCAGCCCGGGCCGGACAATGGTAAGATCAACCGTACTCCCCCGGGGTCCTCTTATCTGGATGACGGCCTCAGTTGTTGTCAGACCTAGCGTCGAAACCCCGTTGATCTCAACGATCTTATCCCCGGCCTTCATACCGGCTCTGAATGCGGGAGTACCCTCAACCGGTGATATGACCGTCAGCCATTCGTCCCTGATACCTATGGTTATTCCGACCCCCTCAAAGGAGCCCGACAGCTGTATCCGAAGATTCTCGTAATCATCGGGATTGAGAAGAATACTGTTAGGATCAAGAGACCCAAGCATTCCTCTCAGGGCAGCCTCTATGAGTTCCTGAGAATCCACGGAATCCACATAGGTTACGGATGTTCTTGAGAACACGTCCATGAACAGTTCAAGGGAGGAATTCGTGGAAACAGAGTCGAACGCGATGGCGGATGGAAGAAGAATCAATCCGCCGGCGACCAGAAGCCCGGCGGCAAGCACTACAGTAATCCAGCCTGGCAGGAATTTTCTCATCTATCTGTCTCCCTCATTATTTTTGTCTGAGATAATGCTCATAACACTTTCTTTAATAAGCCGATCCTGAATATCCGCTTCCCGTGAGGCGTCAACAACAAAATATCTAGCCTCTTTCTTCGCCAGTTCGAGATACATGTGTCTTACGCGTCTGTGGAAAGAGATTTCCTCAAGTTCTATTCGATCCTTTTCCCTGCCCTGTCTCTGCAGCCGCGCGAATCCTTCCTCAGGATCAAGATCAAGAAGAATCGTCAGATCCGGTACAAGACCACCTGTAGCAAGGCTGTCAGCATCCCTTACCGGTTTCTCCGGAAGACCGCGGCCCCCGATCTGATATGCAAACGTAGCGTCGGAATAACGCTCACAAATCACATTAGTGCCCGACTCAAGCGCAGGCCTGATAACAAGATTCACATTTGACGCCCTCGACGCGAGGTACAGCATCAGTTCGGTAAGAGGAGAAATGGAGAGTTCCGGGTCCAGAAGCAGTGAACGGATCCTCTCAGAGGCCGGAGGGCCACCAGGCTCCCGCGTATGAAGAACTGAAATCCCGCTTCGTTCAAGACTGCTTATGAGTTCACGACAGCGGGTGGATTTCCCGGCTCCCTCAACTCCCTCAAAAGTAATGAAGCTGCCACGGAAGCCGGCACTAATATCCTTCAAGATCTATTTCTTTGGCTTCTTTTCGGAAACCGGCTTCGCCTGGTGATACTGTTCAATATACTCCTCTGTCATCCTCCTGCACTGATCATCGTAATACTGAACAGGAGGTGATTTGAAGAAGTAGGATGAGGGGGCTTCAATGGCTCCGGACAGGCCGTTATCCAGGGCAAGTTTCGCACACCTTACCGCATCGATTATCACTCCTGCGGAATTAGGGCTGTCAATCACTTCCAGCTTGGCTTCAATAGTAAGCGGGACATCTCCGAAGCTGGTGCCTTCCATGCGGATGTAACACCATTTCCTGTCATCCAGCCATTCGATGTAATCGCTGGGACCGATGTGAACGTTTCTGGGATCAAGACCACCGGGAAGCTGGGAGGTTACAGCATTGGTTTTGGATATCTTCTTGCTCTCAAGTCTTTCCCGTTCGAGCATGTTAAGGAAATCGGTATTCCCGCCGACATTCAGCTGGTAGGTTCGGTCAAGTCTTACGCCCCTGTCTTCGTACAGACGGGTCATTACCCTGTGAAGTATTGTTGCGCCTACCTGGCTCTTAATATCATCGCCGAAAACTGGAAGCCCACGGTCACGGAATCTCTTCTGCCAGTATGGTTCACGCGCGATGAATACCGGTATTGCGTTCACAAATGCGCAACCTGCATCAAGTATCTGTTCCACATACCACTTCGTTGCCTCTTCACTCCCAACAGGCAGATAGCTGACCACCACGTCGGTTTTTGCCTCTTTCAGGATTCCGACTATATCGGATGTTGGCCCGGGGGCCTTCTTAATGACTTCCTTGAGGTATTTTCCAAGGCCGTCATGTGTCATGCCCCTGTGTACTTTGACTCCGAGTTTCGGTACGTCACAGAGTTTGACTGTGCAGTTCGGATCGGCAAGGATGGCTTCACTGAGATCTTTTCCAACCTTTGTAATATTGATGTCGAAAGCAGCTGAAAATTCCACATCATTGATGTGATATCCCCCAAGATTCACATGCATGAGTCCGGGAACTTTCTCGTTCTCCGACGCGTTCCTGTAGAACTCCACACCCTGAACAAGACTGCTGGCACAGTTTCCCACGCCGATGATCGCGACTCTCACTTTTTTTGACATTCATAGCCTCCCTGAACGGATAGAACTAATAACTAAACGGCTGATCGAGATTTTATTCCTTATCCAGTGAAATCCCCCTGCCGTCCCTGAATACTTTTGCAAACCGCTGCCCCGCAGTAAACCATGTTCCCGCAGAAAGAACGATCAGCGTAATTACAAGTGCCTGTGTATCCCACAATCCTGCGGCCAGAAGGCCGGCCATGAGCAGTACAAGCCTTTCTGTCCGGGTGAACACCCCCACGGAACAGGAAAGTTTAACACCTTCAGCTCTGGCCCTGATGTAGCTGACCATGTACGAACCTCCTATTGCGGCCGGTACAAGGTAAACCATAACATGGTGAGCTTCTCCGGCTTTTCCCGCAAGGATAGCTCCGAAAACAAGAACCTCACCGATGCGGTCACAGCAGGAATCAAAAACCGCGCCAGCTTTGCTTACCGTATTCTTCTTCCGCGCAAGCGCACCATCGACAGCGTCCAGAATACTGCCGACAATAAAAAATACAACTCCCGCAATGAACTCACCATCCCATATGAACCATGCTGAAACGGCCGTCATAAGAAGCCCGAGGATGGTTATCGAAAAGGGTCCCATGCCAATCGCTGCCAACAGACCGACAAGGGGATGCAGAAGTTTTCTGCCAGCGTTCTTTAAATTCTCCAGGTTAAACAGACCTCCTGGATTTGTTCCGTAAAGCAATGTAAAATAGAAACAGCAAAAGTCATCGTCAATTAAAGAAATCCAATGCCAGTGCAGCTCCGCCTACAACTAGAGTTATCTCACCGCGGATTTTTCTGCTAACAAAATATTCAGCAACATCCGCAATGCTTCCCCGCACATATTCCTCATGTATCTTGGTCATTTCTCTGGCAACACACACGGGACGATTGCCGAAGATACCTCTCATCTCTTCCAGATACTTCAGGAGATGATGGGGACCTATATAATATACAATCGATCCGGTGTACGTGGACATCTCCTCAATCCGATGTGTCCTGGCCCCCTTCTTTCTCGGAAGAAATCCCTCAAAGGAGAACCTGGCAACGGGAAGACCTGAAGCCACCATGGCGGTTATCACGGCTGACGGCCCCGGAATGACTTCTACGCTATACCCTCCTCTTATGGCAGCACTTACTGCCTTATAAGCAGGGTCCGAAATACCGGGCATGCCGGCATCCGAGACCAGGGCAACAACCGCGCCGGCTCCCAGGAATTCCTCTATCTGCGGTATCCTGCCGGCTACGTTATGGTCGTGGTAACTGTAAAGTTTCTTTCTATCATTCACGAATCTTGCAGTACGCCTGGTATCCTCGGCCATTACTACCGAAGCGTTCTCTATCGCTTCCTTTGCCCTTACCGACATATCGGAAAGGTTCCCTATGGGCGTTCCAACCAGAACGAGCCTTCCTTCGGCATGTTTCATGTTAACATATCAATTCCATACCGAGGCGTCTCCCGATTACTGACCAGGATTTTCATCCCGTTCCCTGGCCCGGTCAAGAAGCCGCTGCTGAAGATCATGAACCCTCCCCGCAAGCTTCTCCGTCTCCCCTGGATTCCTCCTCAGAATAACATCGAGAACATCACCCTCCCTGGATTCCCCCGGCAGATACTCCTCAGGCAGGAGCCACATATGGCCGTCAGGTGTTACCAGAACGGCAATTCCCTCCTCGATTCTGTCGAGTGAAACCAGCATTTTCTTATCTTCCGGCATATTCCTCCATTCAGAGTGGAATATACTATTTCAGATCTTTCCTATTGGTCTGTACCACCGGGTAAGGTTAAAGGTGCTGTGCGAAGAATTCAGTGATTCTCTGAAAAAATCGACTGTAAGCCACCATTTCAGGCGCTGAACTTCCCTGAGTTTAACTTGCTGAGCATAATTGAGATATTGCATGAGATGCTCCTCTTTTATGAACTGGGATTCATTCGATCAACGACCGCTTGCCGGACAACTCGTTTTGCACAATCTCCTCGATTACCTCCAGCTCATCGTTCTTGAGGAAAGCAAAGTGAGTTCTCCTCTTATCTGCAGATAGCCTGCCATTGTTCTGAAGACAGAGCTTGATAAGCAGATCAAGCTTCTGGTCCGGCATATCGATCACTTCCTGTATTGCCTTTCTGGCTCTATCGTAATCCATCAGGAAATCCAGTTCCATTGCAAGTTCATGGTCAACAGTCATCTTGACAAACTCAAAGAGTACCTCAGCCTGTACCGTCATATCTATGTATCGGTAGAAATTACCCGTCTCTCCACTGACGGTCATTTGCCCCAAATCATCCAGATCGAATTTCAGCAAGGGCAGTAAAGGTCTGGAAAATGCTTCAAGTGCGTAATCATACAGATCAGGTTTCTTCAACACTGCTGCTGAAACAGGGAACATCAAGCCATCTGGAACTGCATTCTTGAGAAACAGTATGTTGTGAATTAGAAAGCGGTGGATTCTACCATTCCCGTCCTCAAACGGGTGTATGTATACAAACCCGAAAGCTACTATTGCGGCATGTATAACTGCAGACAACAAGGGTGCATTTTCCAACATGTTCGCATGTGAAACCAGTAAACCAGCCATAAGCGATTCAACATCTTCAGGTTTAGGGCACACAAAATGAATTCTCTGATCCCTGAAGGATATCATTTCACCGATGTAGTTCTGATTCTTTCTGTAATCCGAATCCTTGAACCGCTCATCCACAATTCTATTCTGCAATCCGATCAGATCCTCTTTGTTGCAGAAGTCCCTCTTTGTTGCCATTTCAAGAGAAGCGATAAATCGCTCAACTCTGGATGCACTTGGTTTCAGATGTTCAATCTCAAAAGAGGATTTTGTTTCCTTGCTGTACAGGTAACAAAGTGCGCGCCGGATGAGTTCAGGGGGGTAGGACTTCAAAAGCTCATCACATTGCTGATGAATATTGATCTCCTCCATGGATAACAGTTTTTCTGTTCTTCTGATAACTGGGCAGAATTCCCTGTTGCCCAACAGATTGTTCACCACACGTTGCCGCTTGACTCTTATGCCTGGGTCAGCTGCATAGTATTCATCTGACTCAAGAAGCACGATGTAGTTCCCTTGAGTAACATCATTCACTGGTAAAGTCTGGCCGGTAAGAAATTCATACAGAAACCAGATTCTGCGAGTGTATTTTCCTGTTGGTTTTGACTCTATCCACGCTGCAATCTCGGATGCACTCACAACGGAAAACACTGCCGACAGTATTCCCAGATTGATGCCGTCATACTTCAGTGCGAACTCAAGATGATCTCCGATAGTGTCCCCCGGCCAGCGAACAGGGGGAAAGGTTGTTCTCTCCAGCCCGTCTTTCATAACAGTGGCTTTTGATGTTCCAACGGAACTAACTGAAGATGTGTGCCAGTGCGGTATTACTCTTAGCTGATACTTCTCGATGAAATACTCGTATCCTGCAGCTCTCACTTTTTTCATTTCGAATGCCTCACTCAGTCATAAAACTGTTAGAAGTTCATTTTTCCTATTACATTTTAAGCTTTCACAAATAATATAGTTAGATATTATGGTTCCGCATAGTTATCGATTACTTCACCCTTTTAGTTAGAATCAGAGAAGGAAATAGAAAATTCGTTACAGAAACAAGAATATCATTAGAAATCTCACCTTATCACATTTTTCTATTACAAAACTATCGTGGACCTTTGCGGCTGCTTGTGTAAAGGTAGTAGGCAGGGACATCCTGGATTCGCAATAAGGTTAAAGGTGCTGCCGCTGAATACAGCGCTGATCAGTGCTGTTCAAGGATATGATCAAAAGTATTTGAAAGAGAATCCAGCTTACAAAGGCAGGCTTGCTGAAGCATCTATCGGGGACCACTTATACAGAGAAACAATCTCTTCCGGAGAACACGAACTTTACTACTGGAATGCCGGTGGAGATGGCTTACCGATTGGAAAAGCCCTCCGAATGAAACCTTATGAGTATTTCGTATGATTCGCAGGCAACTATGAATCCCGGGGCCGGGACTGACATTTAAACATTTTCATTCCCCATGACTGAAAAGTAGTCAAATCGGTTTCAACTCTGATTGTCCGTTCAGAATACTACGCTCTCGATCAGTTCTGCAGCAGTACGGACGCCGTCTTCCGTCTCCATGATCGATGCAAGCTCTTCAGCCCGGGATCTCATGAGTGAGGATCCGCAGGCTTCAGTGATTGCCGCGGACAGATGGCTGCGTTTCAGTTTCCTCCTGAGCAGGGGCTTTGGAGCAACACCCAGATCCGAGAGCCGAGGACCCCAGAAGAGTTGATCCACACCGTACATCACCACAACTGAAGGCATACCACTGGCGACAACAGTGTGGGTGGTTCCCGCTCCGCCATGATGCACGACAGCTCTGCAATGCGGGAATACATCCCGATGAGGAGTCTTCCCGACAAGAAGGATATCCTGATTGCCTGATGACCAGGTAAGGTCATCTCTGTCGCATTGGAGTATGCCGCGCTGCCCGGCATCGAGGATCGCAGCAGCTGTCGTATCCATCAGCCAATCCACTTCAGGTTCGAAGTACATCATACTTCCGAAAGTCGCATAAACGGGAGGTGATCCAGAAGACAGGAACTCCGAAAGTTCCGGGGAAATTTCCCTGCTTTCGTCATCCAGGTCAAGACTACCGCAGACGTGAACGTTTCCCTTCCACTCGATCCTGTCGGGAAGTAGAGTTCTGCTGCAGCCAATAAGGGTTAGATCGCTCATCTCAAGCAGCCAGCGATGCACATTGTGCAGAGGGCCAAGCCCCACACAGCTCCTCAGGTTGTTCACTCGCTCCCGCAGCATTCGCGACATGACCTTAGAGGCTGCTTTCCACATCAGTGAGTTCAGGAACCTCCCTGTCCATGGCATTCCGATTAATTGGATATCCGGTGATGGAAGGGCTGCTGCAGTCGGAGTAACATCCACAAGCGGGGTGCCCGTGCTCTCAGCCATAACTGCAAGTGGGTGCACCAGCAGATGTTTCACCACTATGTCGCACTCACTGCAGAGCCTTCTACTTTCCTCCATAAGCTCATCCTCAAGGGGATCGAACAGATATTCCAGCAGAAATTTGAAATGGTTCATTGGATTCCGGTCCTGGATGGCCATGCTGCTCATCTTCTCAAGTATGTCCCGGTCGATGTGAATTGGTGTGGTCTCTGAGAATCTCACACCAGACCCCTCGATCATCCCTGAGAAATCTCTGTAGTCTATGGACGAGGCAACCATATCCACCTGGTGACCTCGCTTCGAAAGTTCAGTAGCCAGAGCGATGAAGGGTCGTATGTCCCCTTCACTGCCCCATGCGATGATGCCGATCTTCATTCTGCTATAACCTTTTGTAAAAACACCCAATAACGCGGGTCAAACTAGATACCATTCCTGCGGCGGGTTTTCACTATCATTTCATCCAATGCCTGCAGGAATCTTGAACGATCCTTTTTCGCGAAAGGCTTGGGCCCCCTGGTCATCATTCCCTGTTCCCTGAGATCGTGCAGGAGATCCCGGATAGACAGAACGTCACCGATGTTGTCCTCATCGAAAGGAAGTCCTGTGTTCCCCAGCACCATTGCTCCCTTCTTCAGACACCTCGATGCAAGAGGTATGTCACCTGAAATAACAATGTCATCGCAACAGGCGTGTTCAACGATCCAGTCATCAACCACATCTGCCCCTTTATCCACAACAATCAGTTCCAACCAGCTTGATTCCGGAATACGCATCCATGAGTTCGAGACGAGAATGACCTTTAAACCATATCGTTTTGCAACCCGGAATATTTCCTGTTTGACCGGGCATGCATCAGCATCGACGAAGATATCAAGCAACAGCGAAACCTTCTCTCCGACCACCAGGATACTTGATTTCCCGCCATGCCGTGATATGCTCACAACTTAACGTATCAGTATCCAATCTCCTCAGTTTTTCTGTTAAAACTGATGATACTGCTTGCCTCTCTTCCAGGTCAATGTCACTGTCGGGACCGGCTTCACCACGACACAAAGAACTGAACAATGTAATTTAATCATAAGTGAAACCGGCAAATCTATACTTGGATTATGTGTGAATATCCAATATTGTTCTGTTTGACAAAGAATCTTTTACACAAACGAATGTGATTGAAATTAAATAAACATAACCGTAACTGCGCTGGAACAGAGACAGTTCATTTTCTGCGCAACAGTTTCAGACAGGACTATTGAAAGGAAATAGAAATGGAAAGACCTTCGCGAACGTTCCGTTGTTCAGGAAGAGATACGGATTTCACTTGATAATCCTATCAGATATAACAGTGAGAGACTCCTGAAACTTATTTTCGAGAAGCATCCTCTCCGCCGTACAACCTCAACCGAAGATAGCACTGCTGTTTCAGAGTTGATAGGTAGCTGTGGAGGATTACTGGAACAACGTCTTGATTCGACCAAATGTGGTGCATTCCAGCTCCAGAGATCCATGAATCTGCAGATGAGGTATTTCCGTATCCGGGGCACCGGTTGGTGATCCGGGTATATACGTGTAGAGATTTCTATGAGCACCGGTTTCCCAACCCCAGACGTAAATAGTCGAGCAGTAGAGTGATTCAATGTCAATAATCAAATTTGTCTGCCCGTCGTATTCGAAGGGAGTATCCAATAGCAACGTAAACCATTCATTCGCATTTCCACCGGTAATAACACTGTCCTGATCGAAGACGAGAGTCCTTGAACCTGGAGTGTAATTATCGTCGAAGACACAGGTAAGCACATCCAGTTCCGACTGTCCCATCCAGATAGTCACGTGTTGCTGAGCGTATTGATCAGAACAGAAATTCTTCATTGAGATCGCTGATATGGTCATATCTCCTGACATCTCTTCGTCGAGAACTACCACCTGGTAGCGAAAATACGGATCATATCAACAGGAGAATGGTGTTACATCTTCTTCGTCGTATCCGACATCCACAGTTGCTGCAACGCTTACGCAAGCGGTAATAACAGCGATAATTAATACTCTCATGAATTTTCCTCCATATCGACATCGTTATGAATAAAATATGCACATATCAATCATTTGAATTATAGTCGAATCTTACAGCATGCAATATTCCAGCGAATCATCTGAGTTCGAGATTCGTCCACCAGTGGGTACCACGTCATGGGGGCAGAGGAAAGACCTCTGCCTCCAGTTTTGTAAGATTAATTAGCATGGACGTGGGGATTCCAGTTGGCCATGCCACCGAAGGTCTGCGGCACAATGATACCACCGGGGAAAACATCCCTGCGATCAAGGGCTTCATATAGATGCTGGAAAATCAGGTTTCCCATTGGCCTGACGAAATGAACCCTCAACACCGGAGGAACGAATGAGCACAATCCTGCATACGGTAATGCTTCTGATCTCCATGATCTTCACTCCCACACCGCCGCAGGACTGGTCCTGGATCGAAATAAACCACTCCCCGGGACCGGGCATTCGAATATGCGCCGGGATGGCGTACGATTCCGAAAGCGGGGTGATCGTTCTTCATGGAGGTTACGACGGCTCCAGCGCAAGCGGTGAAACCTGGATCTTCGATTGCCGAAGCAACGGATGGCGACGTATGTCCTGTGCCGCGGCTCCCCGGGGGAGGTTAGGTCAGGGATTCGTATATGATGAGATCAGGGACAGGTGCGTGATGTTCTTCGGCACCGACGGACACCTGTACTTCAATGACACCTGGGAGTATGACTTCAATTCCAATACCTGGACACAACTCCATCCGGGCACCTTGCCATCTCCGAGGTGCAAAGGTGGCGCTGCCTTCGATACCGAGTCCCGGCAGATCATCTTCTTCGGAGGTTATGGAGCAGACGAAGTGAACCTCAGCGAGACCTGGACATTCAACCTTCAGCAGAATACCTGGGTCGACAGAACCACTGACAAAGCGCCGCCGCCAAGAAAAAGAAATCCCCTCTCTTACGATGAGGATGACGACAGAGTAGTCATGTTCGGGGGATGGCTCGAAGGAAATCAGGTATTGGGCGATACATGGACATATGATTTCAACTCGAACACATGGTCCGAGATCCATACAGGAACTTCACCCGCTCCCAGGGCCAGATTCGGCACAGCGTACGATCCAGAAACGCGCAATGTACTCATATCGCACGGATTCCAGGAGCGCGAAGCCGACCTCGATGACACATGGGAATTCAGTGTTGAGAACGGGGAATGGAGACGGCTCGATACCGAAGGCCTATCCATGCCTGCGCGGCACTGCTTCCAGATGGCGTACGACGTTCTGAATCAAAGAGTGGTGGCTCAGGGGGGTGCCGCGGAGATTGCCTTCGACTGCGGAACATGGGTACTTGAAGAAAGTGGAAAATAGGTATGCTGTTTCTAAGATCCTCCCCGGTTTCCCTTATTCACTATCCAGCGCCTCCCGCACCTTCGCGGTCAGACCCTCCTTCGTGAATGGCTTCTGTAGGAAAATAACCCCCTCATCCAGCACTCCATTGCGGGTGATCGCGTTAGCCGTGTAGCCAGATATGAACATGTACTTGAGTCTCGGGTAAATAGATAGCAGCCGTCTGGTCAAGTTCAGGCCGTTCATTTCGGGCATGATCACGTCGGTTATGAGCAGATGGATTTCCCCGGCATACTCCCCCGCCAGTCGGATAGCCTCGCTCGGCATGGAAGCGTTCAGCACGGTGTATCCCATACGCTCCAGGATGGTTTTAGACAGTTTACGGACCATCTTGTCGTCTTCGACCAGCAGGATGGTCTCGGTGCCGCTCAGCGCTGGGCTTTCGATCTTGTCGTCCACGGTCGCGACGGAGCGCTCGACCAGGGGCAGATAGATTTTGAAGGTCGTGCCTTTTCCAACCTCGCTGTAGAGATGAACCAGACCCTGATGCTGCTTTATGAGGCCATAGACCGTCGAGAGTCCCAGGCCCGTGCCTTCGCCGATGTCCTTGGTAGTAAAGAATGGTTCGAAGATATTGGTGAGAGTCTCGTCGTCCATGCCGCAGCCCGTGTCGGTGATGCTCAGGAGTGCGTAGCGCCCTGGTTTGGCCCAGGCGTGGGCCTTGCAGAAAGCCCCGTCGATGCGCACGTTCTCGGTCTCGATGGTGATGCTGCCGCCGTCGGGCATGGCATCGCGCGCGTTGACACACAGGTTCATAAGAATCTGCTCGATCTGCCCCGAGTCGGCGTTGACGATCCCGAGATCGTAGCCCGCGAGGATGTCGAGCGTGATGTGTTCGCCGATCACGCGCTGGATCATCTTCATCAGCTCGCCGATCACGCAATTCAAGTCGATGTCTTTCATCTGAAGCACCTGCTGACGGCTGAAGGTCAGTAGTTGCTGGACCAGTGTCTTGGCGCGATGAGCAGCGTTCAGCATCTCCTCGACGGATGCACGGGCGGGAGTGTCCGCCCCTACCTCGTCCAGCGCCATGTCACCGTAACCCAGAATTACCTGCAAGAGGTTGTTGAAGTCGTGTGCCACACCACCCGCCAGTTGTCCCATGCATTCCATCTTCTGCGCCTGGCGGAATTGCGCCTCCAGTTTCATCTCTGCGGTGATATCACGCTTGACGGCGACGTAGTTGACCGTCTTGCCTGAAGCATCGTACACAGGGGAGATGGTCGTCTCCTCGGTATAGAGCGTGCCGTCCTTTCTCCTGTTGACCAGCCGACCGCTCCAGGGATTACCGCACTGGAGCGAGTTCCACAACTCCTCGTAGAAAGCACCGTTCTGCTCTCCGCTCTTGAGGAACCGGGGGTTCTGTCCCAAAGCCTCTTCGCTCGAGTAGCCTGTGATCTGCTCAAACGCCGGATTGACATACTGGATCACTCCTTCGGCATCGGTTATCATGACAATCTCCGCCGCCTGGTCGATTGCCACGGACAACCGTTCAAGCCCTTCCTGTGCCTTCTTGCGCTCGGTGATGTCTCTGAACATTTCAAGTTTGGATATACTGCCGTCTGAATTTTTCATAGGTGTGTCAACAAGGTCATATGTCTTGTCAGTCTTGGGGGAGGTCCATTCCCAGCGTACCGTTTTTCCAGCAAACACATCCTCGTTCTTGCAGAAGGCGCAGGGTTCATCGGAATTATGGAAATACTCATAGCACTTTTCCCCTTCGGGGGGACCGAACTCTTCCATAAGCGCGCGATTAACGTATTGAATTTCATAGTCCTTGTTTACGATATACACACCGTCCTTCATTGATTCGAAAATCGTGGTGAGTTTATCGCGCTCCTTCCTTACCAACTCGGATTGCTCAAGTCTCGCCTTCAGGTTGGAGGTACGAACTATGAACAGAACAATCAGAACTATCAGGATGAATATGCCGATCAGCCAGAACCGGTACTGCCGAAGGGCATCATGAAGCGTAACCTTTCCGTAGTCCTCGTAGGGGGTGAAGCGAATCGCCATCAGGCATTCATGAACGGGCTGATAGTTCTGAGGGATGGTCCATCCGGCGCATCTGGAGGTTTCTGCCGCCCGACTGTTCGCAGGCATTCGTATCAGGGCGATGGCAACCTGTTCCGCCAGTTCGTCGGTGGTATGGGAAGTTTTGGCAATAGGCCACTCCGGATAATGTCGCGTTGAGTGTAGAAAGTGAATTTCTCCATCGCAATTCTCATGAGGTACGAGTACCCTGAAATCATCCAGTTGAATCCTTCCCTCGAGCGCCATCCGCTCGAGCGCGTCGCTTCGCACTGTTCCCCCGTCGACATCTCCATCACGCACCGCATAGACTACCGCATCATGGGTTCCCCCGAAACGCAGGTCGGCAAAATCCCGATATGGATCAATTCCATGTTCCAGCAATTCACGCCATCCCATATGCCAACCGCCCAGAGATCGTTCATGAACCGCCATGAAAACCTTGTTCTCCAGATCATATACGTTCCGAATGTCCTGGCGGTCGGCTCTGCAGAAAATGACGCCAGCGAAGACCTTGTGTACTGCCCCGTCTATATGAAGATTTTTCAAGGTGGCAATTCGCATCGCGCCATACCGCTCCTCCAGATCAACGTAGAAAGACGAATTGGCCAGAACAAATTCCACCTCGCCGGAATCTACTGCCTTGTGAATCTCATCGAATCCAAGTGGAATAATCGAAAATGAGTACCCTGGAATTTCTCCGGTGAGATACTCTGCTGTGGGCTGCCATTGTTCAAGGCACTGGTCGCGCCCCCGCTTTGCCAACACTCCAAAGCGAACCTGCTCATCGACCTCTTCAGCAGCAGGGACAGCCTCCTCCCCGAATGCAAAGCCGGCGCTGAACATTGTACACGCCATTGCCAGAATCAAAGCGTATTTCTTCACGTCTGAAGAATATTTCCTGTCTTTGATTTTATCGCTAATGACCCACCTCCTGCGTACCTGCTGAGGACATGTTCCAGCAACTGTACCCCAACTTATAATATTCGCGGAAACTGGATTTCCAGCCATATCGGAATCAACTCCCGATATAACTTTTCTGTTCCCTTTTTCAGTTTCCTCATCTGAAGTCAAGGATACCGACAGATATATTCCCGGTCAACGTCATTGCCGTGTGAATCTACACCGTCAACCCTGCGGCAGAACAACCTCTATCGGTCTGTGATAAGCGGCAGCAACAGAAGGAAACCGGTCATATGAGCCTGCATTGATCAAGGGTGGCTGGGTGCTCTGGCTTCAAGGTTATAATCGGTACCTCCTGCATGGATATCAGAGGTGACCAGGAGTGCAGGATATGTGGAAACCAGACCGAAGAAGAAGCTGCAGTCGCCATTACCCGGAGCATTCCCTGCACAGATGCCCGGTGAGAAATTGAAAGTGAGAGTGTCGCCTGCCACGTCGACGCTGGAAGGAGCGATGTTTCCCAGACCCCCGGTAGTCACTACGTAGACCTCTTCATTGCTGCCGTTGCCATCGAAATCCAGTGATTCGACCGGACCGAAGACGATTCTGAAGGAACTTATGCATACGATGTTGAGGATGCCTGCCACTTCGGTAAGGTCTATCCTGTATTCGTAGCCATAGAGACCTTCAGCGACCGTGCCTGTTTCACCAACGGGGAGTGTTCGAGACTGAAGGAAGCCGGTTCCCTCCATTCCAATCAGTTCGATATCGTCAGCGGTATCGGTAACCGGGATGGTTCCATCGCTGTCGAAGATGTAGTTGATCGCAGGTGCATTAACGTTCACAAGGCTCAGATGTGTTCCGTTGCATGATGTAAGAACTGCAATTGTAAGAACTGCAATTAGAAGTGTAGTAATAGATATTGATGTTTTCATTTGCTACTTCCATTCTAGATTTAGTTTCCATCATACCCATGTGTGAGAGAGGTTATCAGGAGACTGAGTGAATGATACTTGAAGTTCTTTCGTACGACCAAAGAAACTTTTATAGGACACGATTTACGATGCTCTTGTTTCTCAGTAAGGTGCCGTTACACCGTGAAGCTACCCCGGAGTGAGCCCGCGCAACGAGCTTCACTCCGGGCAGAAAGTGGACAGTGTACTTAGACCTTGCAGAAGGTAACCGTAGTGGTATTCCTATCGTCGTTGTTCTCACCATCAGTGAGGGCTCTGCGGGAGCGCAGATGGACGCTGTAGGAGCATTTCGGCCATAAGGTTGTGGAAATGGTCGGGTTTGTCATGGCTGCCCCTCGTGGCGTGTTGCCCTGAGGCAGCCCGACGGGTTCAGACCAGCCGGACGAGCTGGCGCCACTGCTCATATGAACCTTCCACTCGTCTATGCACTCGTGATCGATTGTATAAAGGATGGTCACACCAGTGGTGAGGCCAGTGCAGGAACCTGCTGATCCAGACTGAAACTCGTCCAGACTCAGCTGGCGCACTTCCTGCCAGTTGTTGACCAGAATGGTTACGGTAAAGAATTGCCTGATAGTCTTTGTCGGATCGGTCGGATCGGTCGTGGTCTCAAAGATGAGCTTCACCAGGGCGCCGTTCTTCGCATTAGCAGGTGTCGTACCGGCGCCGCTGCCGGGCGCTACTCCGCCAGAAACGATTTTCTCGGTTCTCACCCGCGCGAGTGCACCGTTGAAGCCGTCGTCGATAGCGTCAGGGTCGACCTCGATCCAGCCGTTCCCGTCAGCCTCGATTATGTGATCAGGCACAGGTCCGG
>WTBT01000082.1 GCA_013138965.1 Candidatus Aegiribacteria sp. | reverse complement strand
TCAAATCGTGTGAACCTGATTACGCAGGTCTTTTCCATTGAGAGTTCAAGTTTGAATTTGCCCAGCCTCTTGCCGAGTACATCGTAGAAGCGCTTCATGTCATCATGATACTGAAACGCACAGATGAGTCGAGTAGCCCACGGGAACCTCCCCCGCAGGCTCTCACAGAACCTTTCTATTACCCACAAGTTCAGAATATTCTAATGCTTTGTCTCTTTCTTAAAAATCTCAATGTTCGTTTCAATTATCTGCTCCATGATCTTTCGTGACTTGGAGTAGTTGACGATCATCTTCCTGATCTTTGGCAGCCTGCTTTCCTGAATGTACACAATTCGTGTTTTTTGCTCACTGTTCTTATAAGTCAGCCGGTAGGCTCTTCGCGAGGTTTTTGTTTCACAGATACAACGTGCTCTGTTACATTTTGCACAGACGCTGTTGATGGATCCCCGCACAAAATCCGAACATTTTTCAAACTCCCTCAAGAGTCCGTTCCGTCTTTCTACCAAGTCTTTCATTGACTATTCCTTTCTGCATGAAATAGATGTATATTATACATCTAATCATAACATAAGCAATGAACAATGTGAAGGAGCACTATGAAGAGCAAAGACGAGATAAGCTGGGCGTCTGAAGAGTTTGCGGATGTTGATCTTGGTGACAAGAGGCTTAATACTAGGCTTATGAAAATATGCGACAGTTTTTCGGAGTCTCCAGAAAGTCCAATCAATCAGGCATGTGCTGATTGGGCGGAAAGCAAAGCTGCATACCGCTTCTTTCAGAACGACAAAGTTGAAGAAGGTGAGATTTTAACAGCTCACTGTAAGAAAACTGTTCAGAGGGCAAGGAAGCATAAGACCATACTTGCGATTCAAGATACCAGCTATCTGGTTTATACCAATCACTCTAAGACCGAGGGACTAGGCAAGATATCGCTTAAGAAGGGAAAGTATGTTGATAAGATTTATTCCAACGGGCTGGTTATGCATACATGTTTGGCAGTAACCACCCAGGGTCTACCGCTTGGCTTGTTGAATCAGAAGATTTACTCGCGAACAATTCGCCAGAAGGGGAAAACAGGCAGCCATCCACATGATTATCTTTCTGTGGAAGAGAAGGAAAGCTACAGATGGCTTGAGGCATTATCAAATACAGAAGAGGCGTTGAGGGATATCGAAGTAGTAACCGTTTGTGACAGAGAGAGTGATTTTTATGATCTCTTCAGGCTGAGTGATCAATTAAATTCAAAAGTCCTCGTGCGTGCAAGTGTGAACAGAATCATCAATAAGAAATCCAGATATACAGAGAAGAATGTTGTAAAGTTATGGGATTATATATGCAGTAAGCCTGAAGCAGGCTCCTTCAAGATAGAAATTCCGAAACATGGGAAAACGAAGCATAGTAAAAAGCGAGAAGGGCGCACTGCTACAGTATCTGTAAGATTCGGATCCTTTCGTTTCAACCCACCCTCCAATCATGTAAAACACCGTACCGAACAGCTACCGGATATTGATATGAACGCTATCCATGTCATTGAATCCGATCCTCCAGATGGCCAGGAACCTTTAGAGTGGATGCTATTAACGAATCTCCCAGTGAACTCATTCAATGAAGCACATGAGAAGATTAAATGGTACTGCTTGCGCTGGAGAATCGAGATGTATTTTAAAGTGCTCAAGTCCGGTTTTAGAGTTGAAAAGTGTAGACTTGCCCATGCCGACCGGTTAACAAGATATCTCACTATTATGAGTATAGTTGCCTGGCGCTTATTCATGATTACCCTGATTGCCAGAACCGATCCAGCTAAACCATGTACAGAGTTTCTCGCAGAGTTTGAATGGAAAGTTCTTTATCTGAAGGTGAATAAAAATAAGGAATTGCCGGAGGAAACGCCCACCATCGGTGAGGTAGTAGTCTGGATTGCGAGGCTTGGAGGATTCCTTGCTCGGAAAGGGGATGGATTCCCCGGGACGATTACTCTATGGAGAGGGTGGAAACGGTTGGCTGATTTAACAGATGGTTGGGACTTCCCTCCGTGACAATATTAGTGAGACAATTGCCCTACCGGTAATTAGTGTAGAGGGCGGGGAGGTTTTATAGATGAAAGTACTACAGTTCAAGAGAGAGCAGGCGGAAGCGGAGGGAGCCCGTAGGGCGACCGAAGATTCCGCCTGCTCAGTGCGCTCACAGATTCCTGATCCAGAGGTTCCAGTCAAGCAGTTTTCTGCCTGAAATATCGTAAAGCCCAACATGCAGATCCGATTCTGCCATTCCGCTCCAGAGCAGTACGGTTGATAGATGGGCGGGATTGGGGGCGAATAAAGTACAACCGCCCTATCCATTGGTGGGATAGGGCGATCACTAATCACTGTCAACTGGAACACTTGCTATCTTATTATCATAACTCGTTCTACTTTTGAAGCACCAGTATTATCAGTTAACCTAATCATGTATAATCCCTGAGCAAAGCTCTCATTATCCCAAGTAAATGAATTGTTCCCCTCGGAAACTTCTCCGGTGTGTATCGTATCTATTTTCCGTCCTGCAATATCGTACACTGATATGTCTATTGGAGAAGATTCATTTGCAGATACCACGATAGATACGTTTGAATATGAAGGATTAGGACCAACTGAGATGCTCTCAATATTGCTTAACCATACATGATCTGATATATGACATTCAGTATTGTATATAGGTTCGTTATCATAAATTCTGGATCCGGCTGACTCCTGTGTCCAAAGCCTCTGCCCTGGGTCACCGAACCATATGTATCGATCAAAAGTTATACTTGCTTCATTAGCATGAGGACTCATCCATCTCATCCAACGTAGCGCATAATACGCACATAGTGCCACAGGTGGAGGGATTTCGGGAGGATCGTCTGTAAATATAACAGTGAATATAGTTGTAAGGAGTAATTTATTACAATTGATGTAGGTTATTCCAGAAGCTGCATAAACACCAGAAGCACCACCATCTGAATCATGTAACCAAGCTTCAGATAAGCATTCACCTGACCAGTACTCTCCTGTACTGCATGTTGTGTTAAATACAACAGGATAATAATTATTGCCTAGAGATCCTATTTCTGCCCTACTTTCGAATGCTGGAACATCCCAGCAATAATGGCCATAGAGCCCATGACCACTATATGCAACTATTCCAACACCAGAGTTGATTGTACTTATAATTTCATTACCGTCGATAGGTCCATCTTCACGGTAATACTTAATAAAGTCAAGATCAGCAGTATATTCTTCGTTACTTGCTATAACCTCGCAGTGTTCTCTAAACCCACCTCCTTCTTGTGCCATTAATATGACATCATTGCATAACATACCGCGATATACAGAAGAAAAATACTCCTCATATTCTAGTATCTTAGTAACAGCAATTTCAATTTGATCCGGATTTCCCGGAAACCTGCCAATTATTGGAGCTTCGTAACCATATTCGTCTATGTACCAATTATCACTGTAAATTGAACCAATCACATGTGATGGTATTCTTTCATGCTCACCAAGCAGAATAATATTTCTGATGTCACAATAATTTACATAATAATCGATCACATTCTTAATTACAGCAGAAGTTGCTTCACTCGGGGATATGTAAGCCCAACGAATGGTATATCCAAGACTTTCGCGGTAATCCATTAATGGCTGTAATGCATCTTTATAATCCGTTAGATTAGCGGGAGGTGCTTGAGGCTTGCCGCCTAAGTCTTCATGTGAATAGATAATTAAATAATCACCAGGATCGGAATCAACTTCATTAATATATTCTTCAATTGATGAATAATTGAAACATAATGGTCTCAATCCCCATTTGAATCTACTTTCAATTGTGAAGTTGGATATAGGATTTATATTTATAGTGAAGTTACACTCACTCATTGAGTATAACTCCTTTGTTGATTGGTTATATTGAAATGGGAAAACAAAAATCGGTGTCAAATTAAAAGATCCGCAATTTTCTGTGGTTCCTAAGAACACTCCAGAACTCCAGAACGGCTCTTCTTTAAAATCAATCATATTCTCATATTCATCATAAATATCTTCAGCCAATGCTAATTCAACAATATTCTCAAATGTCCATGTGATTGTATTCAGGTCTAGTGAAACATCGGAACCATTTGGGCTGAGTATAAACTTGCATATATATGGATAAGAAGGAAATGCATCTAGATAAGTGTATATGGCATTATCAACATCAAGATATGTATACTGTCTACCTTCATCATCAGTAATAATTGCTTGAGAGTATGATTCAAGATAGGTATTTATAATGAGCTCACTTGCAGATTCAGAAAGAATTTCGAATCTAATGGATGATGCCCAAACTAAAATGGACAACAGAAAAAGTACAACTATAGTCATTTTCATGTTATTTCCCTCCCATAAATGATTACTGAATTCTTTCTCTTGTTGTTAATTCATTTCATTTCCGAAGTCAAGTGAGTATTTGTATTAGATCCAATTGCTTCACATGTGATTTGCACTTGTTGTATTTCCTATAAAGTTCATGTATGATATATTTGTCAAAGGAGGTTGATAATGATAATTATCAAAAGACTATTCAGATATTATCCAAAATTACTATTCGTAGTGGTTCCAATCGTAGTATTGATAGCCTGCAATCCTGTTGAGCAACCTTATTCCTAATCTGAGCGATTTAGCGAAGTACCTCGCACTTGACACAGGGCTTAAGTTGTTAGTATATTAGAGCTTGCACAAGATCTAGTGACAAAACAACAGTCACCCAGAAAGTGAAAGGTACTTCATGTCAAATATTACAAAATCTCAGCGTTCCGCAAGTCTCAGGATTAAAAGAATCGAAGTCACAGACGACAAGCTGACAGGCAGGGCGGGCCTGTCTCCATTCGTACGATACCTGGACAGCATAGATATTTTCCCCTCCTTCGAAAAACTCTTCTGTTCAATAAGAAAGAACAGGAAGGGTCAGAAGATATCCTCGATCTTCAAACAGATTATCTGCTTTCTGGCCGACGGAACGAGTTCCCACATCATCTTACTTCGATAATTTGAAGAACGATGAGGGCTATGCTGCGGGGATCGAGACTTCATCAACTGAAATGTTGTCATCACACTCAGTGAAGAGATTCTTCAGGAAGTTCTCACCCCTTCACTACTTCATGTTCAGAAGGCTTTTGCAGAAGTTGTTCATCTGGCGTCTCAATCTTGAAAAGCCTTCTGTAATCATTCTTGGCGTGGATACCATGGTAATGGATAATGAAGGGATTATCCCGCCCCCGGAAAAGAAGGCTGGAGTGACATAAAGGTTCTCTTCATGACTCCCACCTCCAATCAACAATACTGACTTAACAATTGGCATCAGCACCTTGGCTGTGCATGGCATGATCAGGCTACCGTTTTCTTGATTCCCGGACTGCGGCGATCAGTTCGGCAGTGGAGATATCCAGCTTCAGACCCTCAATATCGAGAGGAGAGAGAGCTTTTTTTTATCCTGAGGGTAGGAGTATCAGAACATCCAGAAATCTATATCCCTTTTCACTGCCCGACTGCGAATTTCTTTGATGTCAGTTATTCCTTCTGCGTATTGTGAAACGTCCATACCTGAACCTGCAATTTCCCTGAACCCAGGCCAGAGAAGAGATTTATTTTCCATTACCTCACCGCGCATGTAATCAGGGTTGCGCTCATTGTACATATTCGCTTCAAGAAGTACCTGAAACGTGAATGCAAGTATCTGATCTCTCTGCTGGTGATAGGCTGACCTGAGAATATCAATGTATGTGTATTTCCTTCCTCCCATAACAGGAACCTCGATTAATGTGCTTACGTGGTTTTCACCAGGTTCATCATCATGCCTTGATTCATAACCGTACGGTATCTCCGATCCGCTTATACTCATGATCTCAAAGAGGAACACAGCATCTTCATCGCTTTCAATAACATCGAAAATACTCATAGTGTATCTTCCATTGCTCTCAGCGTTCAGAAGTTCGCGACCGCTGCTGGAACACATCCAGATTTCCCCGGGATTGGAAGATCTGAATATCAGATTCATCTGGTCAGCGTAAGGGTGTTCAAGAAGGTACTCAGCGGTGATTCCCGGAGTATCATCCGCGGTTCCCCACCGTTCGATATTCAGGTCTGCTGTCAGATAATGCCTTTCCGCGTCTCCGGGTCGGGGGCCTGCCTTGCTGTACATGAAGAATGGAGGATCGGTGAATCTATCATTTCTGAGATAGGGATCAAGGCGGTTATCGAATATTACCAATCTCCACTGGCAGGCTTTCCGATGAAGAGCTTCAAGGGTAGAGTAAAAAGCCTGCATTTCGTTCTCTGAAAATTTCTCTGTCTCGAAAAAAGGTTCATTGACCACCCTCCACAGAAGGGCTGCAAGGGACAACGAAGGATATTCAGTGTTGAGGGCGTTCATCACAAGGTCACAGCGGCCAGTGATGCTTTGTGGCAGCGTCTCATGCTGAAAACCACTGAGAATATCCCAGGCTGGATCCTCCGTATCAAACCGATCAAGTAATGAACTCTGTATTCCCGACCGGTAACCGGCTGACAGTTTCACATAGTGATCCATTATTATTCCATCGGTAAGCACCGGATCAATAATCACCGGCTGAGAATCTATCTTGATCTGCTTCATCTGAACCGGTGAGGTTAAAGCATTTGAAGATTTCGCTGTCCGGATTTCAGCTCCCTGGCTTAATCCCGAAGCCAGGGCGCCGAGACAGACAGTAATTCCGGCTGCTGTTTTTAGTGAATCCGGAACATGCCAGATTTCTCTGAAGCATTCCTTCCCATTTTTCCTCTGAAGCCAGCAACCTGATTTGCAGGCTGGATAGTAAATACACTCGCCGCACTTTCCTTCAGGTTCGTACTTCCTGAGTTTACTGAAACCCTCTTCCCATATCTCCCGCAGGGGCTTCTGATGGATATTTCCGGCGCTGAAAGACCTGTCCAGTGTTGTGCACGGAACCACTTCACCGTCGGGAAGGATCACGCATTGAGATTTTCCCGCACCGCAGGTAAGGGGGAAATCCCTTACAAGGGGTTCAAAATTGCCCAGATAACCGATCTCATCGGCCATTTCTACATTGAAATATTGCCTCTTTCGTGCAACGAACCTTATCAGCCGTCTCAGTTGCCTTTTTGACAGAAACAGGTCGGAGCGGTATGCGGCTCGCCCCTCGGGAACCAGCAGGTGAATTCCCCACTGGTCAGCACCGCTTGCAGCTACAAGCTGGAAGGTATCCTCAAGATATCGTTCATTGATACTTGTCACTGTGGTGCCTGCGCAAACCCTGACTCCAGGCAGGGATTTAAAGAAGTTGATAGCCTCTATCGCTTCTTCCCATGCTCCTTTCCGTCCTCTGAAGGAATCATGAATCTCCCTCGGTCCATCCAGGCTCACCGCCACAAAACCGGGGCTGTTTTCAGTAAGCGTCTTTCTCTGATATGCTGAAGGCATCACTGCAGTATTGAGGGTCCAGTTCTGCCCCCTGAATCCAAGATAGTCAATAATCTCAGGCAGATCGTTCCTTGCAAGAGGCTCTCCGCCTGTGACAAGGAACTCCTCCACACCCATTTCGACAATTTCATCGATCAGTTTCATTACAGCCTGCAGAGGCATATCGCTGAAACCGTTATCCAGGCTGACTGAAAGGCAGTGTCGGCAGCTGAGATCGCATTTCAGCGTGGATATCCACTGAACAAGAACGGGAACCTTTGAATAACCATTCCGGGAAAAGAATCCGGTGTTGTCTGAAGCGCTATACGGACTGTAGCTGCTGAAAGAACCCATTCCACACTCTCCTTATCACAGTATTTATAATACCGTCATAATGTAATGGATATCAGTCACCTTCAGCAACCCTGAGTCTTTACAAAACTCCAATTGCCGGAAACAGTCGGAAGTACTCCATTCCAGTAAAATGGAATCATGCAGATCATACAGGAAACCTCCTTCAAGCTGTATCGATTATACTTGCTTATAAGAGTTGAAAATCCCATACGGATTATTCAAAGCGTCACTACCGGTGCTGGATACGCTGATCAGGAAAGAGAAAATAAGCTGACTATGAAAGAAGTAACAGAGCAAGAACCGATTTCTATTGATTCACTGTGTCAAATGGCGATGGGGCGCTTCGGTGACATGGTCAAAGCTGTGGTAGATGTATCCCGTGTGATCATGGTCATTGATGCGGACCTGCACTCAGATGAAGAAGCTGAGCTGCTGGCGACCGGTTCACTGCAACAGGATCTACCTCTACCCGGAGCTGCCTCCGGAGGACTGGCTGGAGTTTGATTCGATGACAAATCTGCGACCGTCTTCTGGAAATCGTTCCAGAAATGTGGATGATCCTTTAATCCGGGAACAGATCCGTGATGTAGTGGATCGATTGGTGTTCCGATGAAGTCCCCAATACACAGGGATCTCTCATCAGGTCGCTGGTGGGAGATGTCACTGTACGAGCAGCTGGGAAATGTCGGCAGCGAGGTCGGCCGGGCGCTGAGATGGAAAACCCGTAATCCACAGATATCTCAAAGAGCATTTGAGCGTGCATTGGAGCTGATGGATTTCACTCTGGATGATCCTCGTCACCGGTGCTCACCTGCTTGCCTGCGCGAACTCGCGCGAGCGCGGGAGGTTATGGTCGATTTTCTGGCCGGCTCGAATGAATACCAATCAACCGCTGATTCCCTGCAGCGGTACTTCGATGCCTTTGCTGTTGCTGCGAATCTGGCGCGTGACCGTGTTCTGCTGAAGAATCCATCCGGGTGAAATCAGCCCTTTGAGGTTACAACGGGGCAGATCGTATTCAGAGGACAGATCTCGCAGAGGGGTTTGACCGGTTTACATATTCTCTGTCCGAATGTTACCATTATGTGATTTATTCCACTCCAGTGTTCGGGAGGAAAGATCTTCTGAAGCCGCAATTCGGTTTCTTCAGGTGAGGATGTGCGTATTGTCAATTTCAGTCTGGAATCGGAGGATTATCGGGATGAATGGGCTGCTTTGTGAGCAGGTTATGGGATCCGGGGAAATCCAAATCCAGCTTCTTAATGCCGAGTTGACGTGCAACATTGATAACCGATCTGTCCTGGGGCGTTAGCCCCTTTGGAAGCAATAGGAAAGTTGATTTTTCGAAATCGCATACCTGCTCCCAAAACGTCTCATCGGTTCCCAGATGTTACCATTTCCCTTCCTGAAACTGAGCATACTGCCCGAAACCACCACCCTTCAACAAAGCCAGCAGCAGATAATATCTCGGATCCCCACATATGGACACACCTGCCCCCTGAAGGAAGCCGGGTCGCAGAGATTTCAACCGACTTCTATCTCGGGTACGTCATCTTGCCATGGAAC
>WTBT01000025.1 GCA_013138965.1 Candidatus Aegiribacteria sp. | reverse complement strand
AGGGAATACCTTACTATGAGATCGATTTCTCGATGGTTGATGTTTACGGTACTGACGGGGAATACACAGGAAGTTTTGCGTTTCCCAGGAGCGTGGGGCACTTTCTCTGGCACGATGGTATACTGTACGGAGCAACCGATGAGTCAGGGGAACTGATTCGGTACGATGAGGTTATTCTCGATTCAGAAATGAATCAACAGTAAATTCATTACAGTTGAAATATCAGAATAACATCCAGTCATTTCAGAAACAGTAAATAACACAATACAGTGTGAATGTATGCAGCATTAAACTAGAAATGAATCATTTACTTATATAATAATATAGCAGGTCCGGAATAGAAATTCGAAAATTGTTTTCATCGCTTCAACTTGTATCCTTCTTGCTCTCGTTTTTCAGGAGCAGCCGTAAAAGAATAGTATCCTTCTTTTCCCTTTCCCTTGTTTTGACCGGAGTGTCAGTTGTTGTTCCAATGCTGACCAGGCGGCTTATCAATATAGGTATTTCTGAAGGCTCTGCTTCAGCAATAGTCTGGTCTACTGTGGGGCTTGGTGTGATTGGTATTTCTCATCAGCTCATCAGCCTTCTATCACAATCCCTCGAGATCGGTATTTCTCAGGATGTTGTCAAACGGCTTCGTGAACGGCTCGCAGAAGACATTTCATGGCTTTCCAGTGATGTACATAGTGACAAAGACTCCGGCTACATGATTTCACGTGTCCAGAGCGATGCCCAGAGTATAGGCAGTCTGATCAGATCTTTGGCGACACTCGGGAACCAGATCCTGATGCTTGGAGCATCAATTGTTCTGACTTGGATTCTGCTGAAAAGTGCTGTTTTGGTTTTGCTGCCTACCGTCATTATGGTTTTCCTTGTTGGAATGTATGCCTATAGGGTCATACACAAAAGGTCTATGGTAACAATGGAATCCGGCGCTGTAGCGTTTGGCAGTGTTGGGGAGCTTGTTGAAGGCAGGGAGACACTTGCGGCTCAGGGCGGCAGTAAGAGAATAACAGCTGAAGTAATAAAAAAACAAGCCGACAATATCAGCAAAGTGAAACATCTTATTCTCACTCAGACACGTCTTCGAACAGTTACCGGCATAATCCGGACAGTTGGACTTACAGTGTTTCTTGCCTGGAGCGGATTCAGAGTTGCCTGGGGTGTAATAACCTTTGGGGATTGGTATGCAATCAATCTATATGCCGGAATGGTTCTGGGAGCGGTGATATCAATTGCGAGTACATTTCAGGGGCTTGGTCAGACAAAGGCTGCAGCTGACAGAGTTCAGGAGATAATGCTGCTTGCCGAAAAGGAGAAAGAACGTTTCGGAGATAATAATGCTGGTTATGCTGGCGGTATTATATCCGTAAGGAATCTTACATTTTCTTATGAAGACAATCCACCGGTAATAAGCCAACTCAATCTTTCAATAACCTCAGGTACTCTTGCGCTGATATCCGGTCCCAGCGGAGCTGGGAAAACAACACTCTGCAAACTGTTGAGCGGACAGCTTGAACCTGACGAAGGAGAAGTGCTTGTTGGGGGTAAACCTCCCCTTTCTGTTGGCCATGCTTCCGAATGCGGAACGGTTGCGGTTCTTCCACAGGAGGTGTTCATTTTCAATGCGAGCATCCGTGATAACATCAGGCTCGGATATGATGGAGCCTCTCATAAGGATATAGAGGAAGCAGCTGTAAGGGCAGGTATCCATGATGAAATAATGAAAATGGAAAACGGTTTTGATACTGTTACAGGCCCGAGAGGGAACAAGTTATCACTTGGTCAGAAGCGAAGGATAGCTCTTGCGCGTTCTCTTCTTGCTGATCCTGAGCTTATCATTCTTGATGAGCCTTTTGCTTCTTTGGACAGGGAGAATGTTCTTAAACTCTCGAAGTCTCTCCGGGAATGTACGGAGCGCTGTACGGTTATTGTTGTTTCACATGGATGGGAAGAAGAACTGAAAGCGGATGTGAGGTTTTCAATTCGGTAATGGTCAATAGGAAAATTTATTTCCGGCTATCCTGTCCCCTGGTGCCTTATTCCTGATCCTTCTTAGGTATTGTGAACTGGTGGCTTTCAAAGCGATCGCCACCCAGCCAGATGTCTATCTTGATACCGTTGCGTGTTCTCGAGACATCACAGTGTTTCACCTGCCATCCGAGCAGATTAAGCCTGGAAGCTCCGAGCATATCGTGACCGGTCATGGCGCCGTAATAACCGGCCAACTCCGGCCTTTTCTGGCTGTTTAATGCATGATCTATTTTCTCGATTTCCTCATCGCTGTGAGGGTTGTCATCAAGGACAGAGAGATGGAGCCCATCCTCCTCTTGATGGAGGGAGATGACCAGCCGCTTCGGATTGTTCTCCAATAGGTAATTCGATACTTCGCCGATCAAGTGGAGGATCAGTTCTTTTCTTTTCATAATTAGCTACTCCTGTTAGTTCACTATTTAAAATCAGAATCTTTGGAGCGATACCAAGCAATAACTGAAACGATGAATGCCGCAGTCAGACCACCTGCAAAACCATTGTTGTAGAGGTTCATACCACCCTGCCAGACTCCGG
>WTBT01000103.1 GCA_013138965.1 Candidatus Aegiribacteria sp. | reverse complement strand
GTAAAAGAGAGTTTATTCCGCAAGGATCCTGCTGAACACTACTTCGTAAATAATCGTACCTACGGTGATTTCATCAAGGAATTCAGTATTTATAACTTCGCCGAAAGCGGTATACCTTCCATCCAGTCTTCCGTGATCATCAAGCATTACGAAGAACTGGCTTCCTGCGGTATTGAGCCCTGCGTCCGCCATACCCAGTACTCCCCTGCCGAAATGCATTACGCTTCTTTCATTGGGAAGATTGTAGCCGGCCCCGCCGGTTCCCACTCCCTCGGGGCAGCCTGCCTGGGCTACGAACCCCGGAATCACCCTGTGAAACCTGATTCCATCGTAAAATCCGCTCTCGGCAAGGTACAGAAAGCCGCTGCAGGCAACAGGAGCTGTATCACCCCATAAGTCTATCAATAGGTCACCGGCGTCCGTTCTTATTATCACCGTACAGGGAACAGCGGTTTCGATATCGAATGGAAGACAGTATTGAATCCAATCGGAATCCTCAGTACTTTCCGCTTCCTCCAGACCTTCAAGGCGGCTTTGCAGTATGACTGCGTACTCATCGATCATGGCAGTGTCAGTGTAGTTCTCGCGATGAAAAATGATATCCTGCAGAACGGCGAAAGCATGAACCGAATCGGAAACATCCACAAGATGCCATGCCCAGGAGACGGGAAGCAGCCAGTACGGGTCTGAAAGCCACATTACTTCCATAAGTGAATCCACAGGCAGTGAATCGCTGAGCCAGGCCGTCTGCGCAGCGCCCCTTCTTCCGGGCTCACTATGAGTTATGAGTTCCTTCAGAAGAAGGCTATCGGCAGCACCCAGCTCTTCGACTGCCTTATATCCAGCAGGGCCTTCCAGCAGGGCGATCTCCCTTATTGTCACGGTTCCGTCCGGATACCCGGCATCCCTTCTTGCTAAAGCAGCCAGAAGTGCAACGGCTGGAATGGAATCGTCAAGAATCGGTTTCAGCAGAGCAGGATCACAAGCTGCGACGGCATTGTATCGTACTGCCCACAGCGGGTCGGATAACATAGCAGCTACTTCTTCCTGTGGGCTGCAGGCGGCTGCATAGATCCTTTCAAGGGGAGATTCGTCGCCTTCAACAGTGAATGCATACTCTCTGCCAAGCTCGCTGCAATACCTGGCAGCCGCCCTAAATTCTACGTCCTCAAGCTCCTCTATATGAATATCACCCGTTATATCTATCCCGAGTTTCCCAAGAACTTCCAGGGACAGCGCCTTTGTAGGAGCCGGAAGATCGCTCCAGGAACCGGTTATTATTTCTACAATTCTTTCCTGCTCATCAGGTTCTTCTCCTGCGGCTATGATATGCTGGATTCTTCTGAGAAAGGCGGTCAGGAGCTGCGGGTTATCAACAATCGATTCGCGATCCGGTATGATGTAAGCATCGCCATACTCTATCATCACAGCCGTTACCTCTGTCCTGAATGGAACATTCATGAGTGAGGCTGTCCATGCAACCACAGCTGCATCCGAAGGATATTGCGAAAGCAAAGAAACGGACAACACACCGGTATCGAACCACTGTGGGTTCCATCCGCTCCTGGCCATGAAAAGCAGAACTTCTACAGGTTCCTCAGCAAGGGCCTCGGAGAACAGGGCGGAGTCGGGAGGTGCTGGCAGGACGTACCAGGCACTGACACTCAGAAGCAGGCTGTTCAGAAGCAGCAGAACCGTCATGTATCCATATCCCTCTCAGAGAAATCCTCTTCTTCAATTTCTTCGCTGCTGCTGCACGAATCAATGTACTCCATGATAAGCTCTTCTGCTCTGTCATGGTTTTCCTCCATTACCAGGACATAACCCCAGATAGGATTCCAGACCCTGGCAATTCCATCGTACATGGGTATCTGCCTGCTTCTTATTGCCGCATCGATCCCCTGGCTTTCAAGAAATGCCTGTATGGTGATAGCTTCCAGTTCATCCCTGGCTTCAAGAACCGATACCAGCTTAGCCTCATCGTTGCTGTTCTCAGTCATCGTTCACCTCCAGCAGAACAATAATGAAAATCTGCCTGATGCGCACTTGACTTTTCAACTAAACTGTTAAGAATAGATAGTGGAGTTTCTAAAAAAAGGGGTGCCTTAACAAGGCTGAGAACATACCCTATGAACCTGATCTGGCCAGGAGGCTGTCCGACAATGGGCATTGAGCAGAAGAGCCGCATAGCTGAGATAGAATGATTACAGATTTGAAGAGAATACTGATATGTATTCGATGATAATATGTGGTCATTATAGCCAGATATGTGGTTCCTTATGCCGATGCTGCATTGTCGAACAGCCTCCTGGCACCAGCGGAGGGAGAATGAAAAAACAAACATGGCAACCTTAATCGAGGCAGCAAAAAGCGGGAAAGCCCTTGAAACCGTCAGCAGGACGGCTGAACTGGAGGGAGTTCACGTTAACAGGCTGATAGAAGGTTTGGCAGACGGTACAATAGTAATACCTGCCAACAACACCCATGATGTCCGCAAGCCCATAGCCATAGGCAAGGGCATGACAATCAAGATCAACGCGAATATCGGAAGTTCTGAGGATCTGGAATCCACGGAAGCCGAACTTGAGAAACTTAAAGTCGCTGTGGCTTACGGGGCTCATACGGTAATGGACCTTTCAACGGGTTCACAATGGAGATCAATACTTGGCAGAATAATGGAAAGAAGCCCGGTGCCCATAGGTACTGTCCCCCTCTACCAGGTGTTCGGCAAGGCAATTAGAGAGGGTAAGGATGTAAGTGATGTCTCGGAGGAAGATATATTTTCCGCAGTAGAAGATCACTGCAGAATGGGTGTAGACTACCTGACGCTTCACTGCGGCGTAACAGAGAGAGCCCTTCAGCTTCTCAAAGCCCAGGGGAGAAAACTGGGAATAGTCTCAAGGGGGGGATCTCTTCTGGCGGAATGGATGGAAAAGAGAGGTAAGGAAAACCCTCTATACGAGCATTTTGACCGACTGATTGAAATCCTTCATGAGTACGATGTCACCTTCTCACTTGGTGACGGCCTCAGGCCGGGCTGCCTTGCGGACGCTTCTGACCAGGCGCAGATTGAGGAGCTGATATCCCTTGGTGAATTGCAGAAGCGTTCCCTTGACGCTGGAGTCCAGGTTATGATAGAAGGCCCTGGACACGTTCAATTGGACAAAATTGCCGAGAATATCAGAATGCAGAAGAGTCTCTGCAATAATGCGCCCTTCTACGTCCTAGGTCCGATCGTCACGGATATCGCTCCTGGATACGATCACATAACCTCCGCGATAGGCGGCGCACTGGCAGGATGGTTCGGCGCGGATTTCCTCTGTTACGTGACCCCGGCGGAACATTTGAGGCTTCCCAACGCCGACGATGTAAAAACAGGTGTGATCTCAGCAAGGATTGCGGCCCATGCTGCTGATATAGCAAGAGGGATCAAGGGGGCGATGGAACCGGACAACCTGATGGCGGAAGCCAGAGATAATTTCGACTGGGAGGCGCAGTACAGTCTTGCAATGGATCCCCTCACAGCGAGAAAAGAGAGGAATGAAGCCCTTCCATCTGACAGTGATGTATGTTCCATGTGCGGCCATCTTTGTGCTCTGAAAACATCCAGGAGAGCTTTTGAAAAGAATCGGAAGAAGCAGCAAAAATGAAAAATCTGACATGCGCCCTTTTGTTCGTTTTGATCATCCCGGTACTCATCGTGTCAGGATGCGGCGGAGGGGATACCTTTTCAAGCAGATATCCTGATATAGTTCTTCTCCTTATCGATACTGCACGGGCTGACCATCTGTCCATAAACGGATACTACAGAGAGACTACTCCCGTGCTGGACAGCCTTGCTTCAAGCGGAACCATATGGACTCGTGTTCAGGCACAGAGCAGCTGGACTCTTCCCGCAATGACGACTATCATGACAGGTCTTTCCCAGCGATCCCACGGAGCAGGCTATTACAATGATACCTTCTACGGTATTGATACCGCCCTTCCCACAGTTCCCCTGATGATAAAGCGAGGTGCGGGATACCAGACAGCTGCCTTCTTCAACGTAGTCTTCATGAATAAGGATTTCGGCTTCCATCAAGGTTTTGATCATTTCGACTGTCAGGGCTTTCCAGGCAAAGCAAGCCTTCGGAACGCCGAAGAGACGGTGAACGATTTCCTTGAATGGTATGACGCGTACCGGGATCCTACGAAACCTCTCTTCTCGGCTGTTCACTTCTTCGACCCGCACCTGCCCTACTCTCCGCCGCCCCCATGGGATACCCTTTACTCCGACCCCAAGTCTGATAATGTCTTCAATATATTCTGGGGTCGCAGGAACGATGTGCTGGACCTGAACCAGGGCCTTGTTGAAATGAACTCAACCCAGCTTGAGATCATGGTGGGACTTTACGATGCCGAACTCGCCTTCATGGACAGTCAGATCGGTCGCCTGATATCTGAACTGGAAGCCAGGGGCACACTGCAAAACACCGTTTTCGTAATCGTTGGCGATCATGGAGAGGAATTCCTGGACCATGGCGGCTTCGGCCACGGACATACCCTCTATCAGGAAATACTCAACGTACCCTTAATTATATCCGGCCGCAACATACCCATTGGCCTAAACGATGAGGTTGTCGCCCAGGTAGACATTCTGCCCACGATACTGGGTATATCGGGTTTGGATATTCCCATCTGGGTCGACGGAAAGGATATTCTCAGCACCGATTCTCCCCGAACGACAAGGTACATAACCTCAAGCAACCTCATATGGGCAACTCCTGATATGGCAGCTGTAAGGCTTGATAATATGGTAGTGATAGGAAACCCGCAGGAAGTATCCCCTGTCCTTTATGATCTGAGGAATGATCCTGATGAACGAAATCCTCTGGTTCCCGGCAGGGAAACAATTGACCAGCTCTACTACTACTGGTCACTTCCTCCGAAGGGGCATCCTGCAAGCGTTCCTTTTGCGCATAACATGGGAAGAATGCTGTAGGCTATTTGTATATCAGATAGCTGCGACACTATTGCTTATCCTTCCTGAAGGTACTATTTATGTAGATGAGAAAGAAATCCTGAAACAATCCTGGCCGATAATATCTGGATTCCCGGCTGATAAACGATGAAAGGAGATGAATCCTGAAACATATGATGATTCCTGCTTCATGGAAAAGTGCTGCAGCCATGACAAAGACCATTAAGAACAGTGAAAAACAGAACTGGAACGTAGTCGCGCTTGGAGATATCTCAGGCAGGAATATACTGATCCTCGCCAATGATGGTCATAAATACGAACATGAGATTATCCAGATATTCTGGAGCCTAAGGAGTAAGATTTCCGATATCATCGCTGAGAAACAGGATGAGGGATGGATAGTTGCCACACTCGGTGCATGCCTCGGCAGTACCATTCTTGTAATCAAGCGGAGAATAGATGAAAAACAGGAAGAGGGATCAGAGAGCGGAAGCTGACTCCTGCCCTGGTTTTCCGAGTTTCAGAGGCAAGTAAAGAAATCCCATTAACACCCCTGCTGCAGCTACGGTTATTCCCACACCCGCCAGATCGGCAAGGTAGCCGCACGCTGGCGCCAGAATCGTCATAGCAAGCGTTTTTATGAGCGATTCGACAGAAAGCCCCGAAGCCATAACCCTGTGCGGAACCTTATCGCTGATATATGTAACGCAGAGGGGTCTCCTGAGGTTCTGAAGGGTGAATAGAACAAGGTATGCCCCTATCGTAACAATGTATACTGAGAGACCCTGAAAAACACCTGCAATTATCAGCATGCTGAAGCCGATGATCCAGGTGATATTAATTGACTGAACAACGCCCCTTATCCGCCTGCTGAATTTTCCGGAATATCTTGATGCGGTGCTTGCCGCAAGAAATAGAACAAAATAGACAAGACCGATTAGAATGGCAGTTCTCCTGTCGACGCTCATCGCGGTTAATATCGGCAGCCCTATGGCCATGGCTTTCAGAACCGGCTGAAGGTATTCCTTGAGAACCTTGAAAAAACCGTCAAAAACGCCGGAGTTAACAATACTGCGACGGGCATCAGAGTTCCTGAATATCGATACAAAATACTTCGAAGTATCCTTGATACCTGGTCTTTTATGGCCTTTTGTTACATCCGTTCCATTAAGAACAGTTGGGTACGAGGCCAGGTTGATCATGTTGATCAGACACGGAAACGCGGCGGCAAGGAAAATGTACCTGAAACTTCCGGATATGAACACCAGGGTGGCTGCGATCAGGGCGTTTAACGCCGAGCCCAGCTTGGAGGCAGCCCTTGTGGCGCCGTAATAATCGGGCTTCCACTCCTCCTGCCCAGTAAGCCTGAGGTATTCAAGGATCATGGCCTTGTGGGTGCCCGTCCTGAAAGCCTCACCGCATGCAAACAACACCATGGCTCCTGCTGCGGCTGTATAGGAGGGAAAATAGAAGAAAGTCAGGAAGCTCACTATGTAGGCGGCCATGGAGAAGATCATAGAGATCTTTCTTCCACCGATATCCGCTACCAAACCAGTGGGTACTTCAAGTAATACCGTGGATATCTCTCTGATAGCGAACAGTATGCCGATATCAAGAAAAGAGAATCCTGTCTCCCTGAAATACAGAATAATGAATGGTTCGAAAAAGCGCAGATTCTTGAGAAACCCGTAGGCTGAGAACCTGTAGAACTGTCTGTCCCTGGTGAAGCTCAACTTACAGCACTCTAAGTGTTTTACCGATATCTATGAACACTTCAACACAGGTATCCACCTGCCGGGTTGTGTGGGCTGCGGAAATCTGAATCCTTATCCTTGACTCACCGCGGGGAACTACGGGATAGAAAAATCCTATGGCATAAATGCCCTTCTTCAGAAGCTCATCCGCGAACCTCTGTGCGAGTGCGGCATCGTCGGGAAGATGACCGAAAAGAACCGGTACGATTGGATGGTCACCCTTGATAATCCTGAATCCCGCATCAGTCATCTTTCTTCTGAAGCGTCTCTGGTTATCCCTGAGAATGTCCCTCTCTTCACTTGATTTTTCGATCATGTCAATGACCGCAAGAGTCGTTCCCGCAATTACCGGTGCAAGGGTATTGGAGAACAGGTAGGGCCTGGATCGCTGCCTTAGCATCTCGATCGCTTCCAAAGGCCCTGTGGTGAACCCTCCTGAAGCGCCACCGAGTGCCTTTCCGAAGGTTGACGTTACTATATCCACCCTCTCGGATACTCCGTAATATTCAGGGGTTCCTCTGCCATTCTCTCCAATAAAACCTGTTGCGTGGGAATCATCGACGATAAGTAGCGCTTCATATTCTTCAGCCAGATCACAGATGCCCGGAAGTGGCGCTATCTCCCCGTCCATGGAAAAAACACCGTCGGTGACGATGGCTTTGATCCTCGCACTTCGTGCATGGATAAGCGCGGCTTCAAGATCCTCAAGGTCAGCATGGCTGTATCTATACCTTTTCGCCTTGCAAAGCCTTATCCCGTCTATGATGGAAGCATGGTTCAGCTGATCGGAAATAATGGCGTCGGCATCCGTCAGCAAAGGCTCAAATAGCCCTCCGTTAGCATCGAAACAGCTGGAGTAGAGTATTGTGTCGTCTTTGCCAAGAAAGCCTGATATCTTCCTCTCAAGCTCCTTATGAATATCCTGAGTACCACATATGAAGCGGACTGATGAAAGACCATAACCGCGCTCTTCAAGTATTTCGCATGCCGTATCAACCAATCTCTGATCACCTGATAGCCCCAGGTAGTTGTTCGCACAGAAATTGATAACTTCCCCCGACTGGTCAACAGCAACGATGGTTCCCTGCCTGCTTGTGATGACCCTTTCCCTCTTGAGCATGCCGCTCTTCTCGGTCTTTTCAAGATGAGTTCTCAATATATCCCTGAACAAATCAGTATACATTATCATGACCTTTCAACATCTTTAATACATTGATATCAACGGAAGCATGAAACATACTAAAGATGGAGCAAATCCGATCTTTTCATGCGCCAGGGGAGCTATTCTCCCCTGACGCATATACTGACTCTACTCCCTGTTGAAAAGGCTTTTAATAAACCCGAATGTCACATTCTGAAGGCTTAGAGCACCTGAAAGCAGTATATGAGGGCAATCCTTGGTAGTGAAACCAGTGGCAGCCCCCCATCCGCCTGTCAGGGATCTGTTTACGGTTCCCGTCCAGTTATAGTTAAATACCTCATCATGACCATTAGGCCATGTGTACTCTATGATGAGGTTGCCGCTGCCACTGTAGCTGAAGGGTGTTTCAAGATCGATCTGAAACCACTGACTGGGCTCAGGCGCATTTATGGTACAGTTTTCTTCCCAGAATACCAGTTGTCGCGTTCCCGATAAGTAATTAGCATCGAAATCAGTACCGAGCTTACCGCTGTTCGAGTACCCGATGTATATGGCAAGTGTATCCAGTGTAACGCTGGTACCTCCCGCCGGTGTCCTCATCAGTGATATTGACTGTATTTCGATAGGACTTCCTATTTCACTCTCAAGGTAGAGAGTCTGATATCTCATATCGGCTGCGCAACTGCCACAGAAGGGATTGTTCGAAAAGAACTCATCAGTGCCGATCTCAATACTGGCTCCACTTGCGTTCAAAGCCAGCAGAAAGAACAATATGAATTGCTTGTACATAATTCTAATCTTCCCTCCGATTTACGGATTCCAGTCACCAGCGGCTGGTCTATCTGACAACCACAATTCTGGAAGTGGTCATCTGTTCGCCTGAGGTTACCCTTGCGAAGTACACTCCGGTTTCGTCGATCTCAAAATAAGAGACTGCATTTTCATGAACGGTCATGTTCGCGATGCATCTGCCGCTGGTATCGTAAATCGTAAGAACACCAGTCCCCTCATCAAGCTCTGCGGTTGTAACGGAAATACTTCCGCTGGAGGGATTGGGACTGACCTGTATCACCAGTTCATCGGTATTCAGTTCTTCCGGTTCATCTCCTTCTATACTTGTTACAGCTCCAAGGGAATTGTACCAGGCGTTATGTACCTCTGTACCGGAAGAAGCATGATTCTGCACGAATACTGCAAGGTGAAGATTCGCGAACACCCAGCTGCCTGTGTCATAATTCACATTAATAACAACAGTATCCGGATACGACGGTCCAAAGCTTACATCCTGCCCGGTGGAGCTGAACAGTTCATCTCTGAATGCCTCTTCGAAAGTTGAACCTGCAAATGCTCCCACACCGGGTATTCCGCTTTCTACTATGATCGCGTGAACCTTCAGGTCCGTATCGCCCAGATCGTTTTCAGCTATCAGTGTAATCTGGATTGTGCCGCTTTCATAGGTCACGTAGTTCTCCACCTGGATATCCAGATGGCATGGGACGGCAATTCTGGTGTTGAAAGCACTGGTCAGTCCGCTGGCGCTGCTAGTAGCCTTTATGGCTCCGTCAAACTGAATCCAGGGAACCGAGTTCACTCCGTAGATGCTCCTGCGATAGTTCTGCTCAGCTATATTTGCCTGATAAATGGGATCAGAGGATGACGGCCATGAAACATGTGGCCGAACAACGGCAAGGTCACTGGAGTGGGCGCTTATGAAGGCATTCAGAGTAGGCTCAAATGAAGCGCAGGGGCCACATCCGCTATTTGTGAAATCCTCAAGAAGAACAACCCTGTCTGCGGCGAATGCCGCGCATGATATTGTTAATATTATTATCGTAATATAAAGTTTCATTAATATCTCCCGATGAAGTAATGTTCAATCTATCTCGATTACTTGCCCAGCAAATAATGCGGCTTTACTCAGTCGTTGTTATAAAGGCTGCGATGAGTGCAGCATATTGACACCTCCTCCACTGCTTCACAGCATGGCTGCTGTGAATAAACAGGGAGTCAGTTCATTTGAAGAAACAGCAGCTTGCTGCGTATTGACATTTTGGAACTCTCACGGAGTTCATGGCCAGCGATCAGATTTGATAGCATAAAATCATGTAACACCTCCGTATGTGAAAAAAAATCCTATAACTTTAATAGGTAATATTACTGGCTTCACTCTTTCATGTCAATACGTTTTCAAGGCGGGTGTTCAGCACTTATTACTCAGGAAAGGAATTCACTCTGCACTCTACCTGAGGGGCAGAAGGCTATTCCCTCCATTTCAAGAAGAGCACGTTTCATGCCTGGACCTCCCTGGAAACCGCCGATTCCACCATCTGACCTGATAGCTCTATGGCATGGGATAATCAGCGGAAACGGGTTGGCGGCCAGTGCGTTACCAAGAGCTCTCGCAGCGCAGGGCTCCCCTATCCTGCGGGTAAGCCAGCCGTAGCTGCGAACCTCTCCCCTGGGGATCTTCCTCTCCTCCATGAGTACTTTACGCTGGAAACCGGAGCATTCACTGAAATCAAGGATACGGATATTGAACTCCGGTATTCCTCCGGAAAGCATGATGTCGATTTCATCAGCAAGCCGCTTTATGAGATGGTTCAAACCTGGTGATATCCAGGGAATAGCAGTTGAAGCAAGGGCTGCTGCAGATCCTTTTTCACTGCTCAGGAAGATCCTTCTTACAATAGAACTGATACCCGTATCAATCCATACTATTGACACCTCACCGAACTGACTCTGCAAGCTGTAATTAAATAGGGACGGAGGTATTTTATTCATAAGAAGCTAATAATATGTATTTACCAATAGGCGTTGGTATGTTTTATTCACCATTTGAATTTAAAAAACCTCCGTCCCTATTTAATCAGCCTGACCAGTCGTTTGCCAGGACGGCTTTAATGTCATCCCAGAGCTGCCCCATTCGGATGTCACGCCAGAACCTTTTCCAGATGTAGGAAGGTCTGAAGTAGAATTTTCTGTGAAAGAGAGAGTAGTAGTGCTGGATGGTTTTCCAGTCCAGATTCTCGTGTCTCCATACCTCCGATGTGGAATGGAAATTGTACATGAGCCAGTCTTCCGAGAGGATTCTTCCGTCCATCTTTATCTGCCTGTAAAGCGCAGAAGAGGGAAATGGCAGTGTCATGGATGCCTTTGCGTACGTAAGCGGAAGGCTTTGCGCAAAACGGATACTCCGTTTCATGGTTTCTTCAGTATCCCCGGGCAGTCCCATCATGAAAAATCCCACCGTTTCAAGCCCGGCATCGTGAGCCATTTCAACAGCTTTCCTGATTTTCTCCAGGGACTGTTTCTTGTTAACTCCGCTGAGTATCTCGGGTGCGCCACTCTCGATACCGAAAGAAATCTGATAACAGCCGGCTCCCCTGGCCAGCCGGAAGAACTCACTGTCAACATCCTCAACATTAACTCCCGTGGGAAGAGCCCAGGGAGCGGGGAATTTCTCCTCTATAAGCAATCTGCAAGTGTCCTTGGCCCGTTCGATATCAGCGGTAAAATTGTCGTCTTTAATGTGAATGTCCTTGAAGCCCAGCTCCAGCATCCTGAACATTTCATCGATGACCCTCCTGGAGGACTTTGATCTGATGCTATGGCCGAATATTCTCTGGCTGCAGAAGGTGCAGTGATGATTACACCCCCTGTTTGTTTCCATGTATCCGACCGGATTGTCTCTGCTGGCAATGTGCGGTGATCTGTATCGCGAAAGATCGTAAAGCTCCCAGGCTGGTAATGGAAGGTCATCCAGATCAGCGATAAGCTCCCTGGCAGGTGTTACCGTAAAATCATCACCCCTTCCGAAAGCAATACCTCTGATGTCCTGCGGATCTTTACAAGCGCATATATCCGCCAGGGTTCTTTCACCTTCGCCCAGTACCACAAGATCGAAGTTACCTTTTTCAAGAGATTCCTCCGGAAGTGTCGAGGCGTGAATTCCTCCGGCGATGGTTTTGGATTCCGGCAGGAACTCATGAGCCATACCAGCGAGCGCAGCAGCCTCATGAAAGAGAGGAGTAGTAAAGGTTATCCCGATATACTCAGGCTGAAAATCCTCAAGTGTCCCCCTGTAGCTGTTGAAGGGATCCCCCATAACCATCAGGTCAGCTATCATGACCTTGTGACCCTCCCTCAGAAGCTCCCCCGCGAGGGTGGCAAGGGTAATGAACGGGGCACTTGTTATTGCTACTCTTATTTTACTTTTGTCGTAAATACCCACTGCCGATGGCGGGTTGACAAGCAGTACTCTGCTCAACCTATCCTCCAATAATTCGCGCGTAATAGAGCCTTTAAACCCTCCGGGCCTTGATCAGGGTTCTTTTCAGATTTCCCGGGCTCAGAATAGTCTTCAGCGTCTGCAGTATTCTTGTGGGATGAAGATAGAACCTCAAGAAAGCCCTCTTCTTCATTCTCTCTATCCTACCAGGTTTGAAACCCTCAAGTTCGTACACCGATCTCTGAAAACAGTCGAAATCCTCGTAATCCCTGGTGATCAATTCCTTTGTTCTTTCCCAGAGTTCGGTATGTGGAAATGGTGTTGTAATATCGAACAGGGCGTCATCAAATGGTTCCCGAGAGGCAAAACGGACAGTCTTTTTCATCTCCTCATGTGTTTCGCCGGGAGCTCCCAGCATGAAGTAGCCCTGAACGTAAACGCCTCTCTCCTTTGCCATGCGGAGGGCTCTTCTTACTCCATCAACTGTAATTCCTTTTTCGTAGATATCATCAAGTACCCTCTGGGAGGCAGATTCCACGCCCATGTTTATCTTGGACAACCCCGCTGCTATCATGATATCGAGAAGATCCTCAGTCAGCAGATCCGCTCTGACATTACAGCACCACCGAAGCCCCAGTTTCCGTTCTATCATCAATTCACAGATGTTTCTAACCCACCGCGCATCAACTATGAAAGTGGAATCCTCGAACATGAAAGCGTTAATACCGTAGTTCTTTACAAGCGATTCCAGTTCTTCGACTATTGATTCGGCGGAGCGTTTACGTGTTCTCTTTCCGAATATCTCACTAAGCGTTGGCTGGCAGAAGGTACACTTGAAGGGGCATCCCCTGGTAGCCATTATGGAGGTTCCCCTGAGATTTGGATCAACTCTATCCATGGAGTACCATGCAGCGAAGTATTTTTCCATATCGAAGACCGACCGGTCGGGAAGCGGAAGCGTGTCCAGATCCTCTGTGAGGAGCAGACCGGGAACGGTAAGGATTTCCCCGTCCTTATTCATTGTCATACCTGGAATACTCAAAGGTTCTGCGCCATTCAGAAGAGCTGTCCATGCCCTTTCAGCCTCACCTGAGTAAACCAGATCTGCTCCGGTTCTCCTGAATGTATCATCAGGCAGGACTGTGGCGTGTGGTCCCCCTGCGATAATCAGAGCTTCCGGCAGCTGTTCCCGTATGATCCCGGCCGTTCTGCATGCGTCCGCAAGCTGAGGAGTCAAGATGGAAATACCCACGGTATCCGGGTGGAATCTGATCAGCTTCTCCTTAAGATCCTCAAAGGGGTGACTGCGGAAGGACATATCGAACACTTCAACCTGACGGTTCAGGTCACGGGAGACAGCCGCGAGCATTCCAAGCCCCAGAGGGGGTTGTCCCGATGGATACCGCGTTTCCGGGAAAACCAGAAGTATTTTCAGGAAGTCACCCTTCATGAATAAATCAGCCTTTCAAAGGTGCGTAATATCATGGGCAGGCAGTGATCAGAGGGACCGTACCCGGGTATTCAAGCGGATGGTCATTCCGCTGTCAAATTGTTGTTCCATATAATCCATTACAATTGCAGAATATACTGAATTGCTCATGCGGTGAGAGGTTATAAGCTGCACAAGATTCTTCAGCGATAAAACGGGCGGGATTTCTTCCGCCCGTTATATGATGCTGTAAGTTCTGCTCAGAGCTTGATTATACTCAGTACGGCTGAACTCCAGCACTCTGATAGAGTAATACTCTTCCGGTTCACAGGTTCCGTCTGATTCGAATTTCTATTCCGCACCTGCTATATCATTGAAAAAGTGAATCTTTATTATATACTTGCATACGGTATACACTCGATATTTGTTGTATGATTTACCTGTTTCAGGAAACAATTGAATGTTATTCTGATATTTTCAACTGTAATGAATTTACTGTTGATTCCTTTCTGAATCGGGAATAACCTCATCGTAGCGAATCAGTTCTCCTGTCTCATCAGTTGCGCCATACAGTATACCATCGTGCCAGAGAAAGTGCCCCACGCTCCTGGGAAACGCAAAACTTCCTGTGTATTCCCCGTCAGTACCGTAAACATCAACCATCGAGAAATCGATCTCATAGTAAGGTATTCCCT
>WTBT01000004.1 GCA_013138965.1 Candidatus Aegiribacteria sp. | reverse complement strand
CCACATATCTGGCTATAATGACCACATATTATCGTCAAATACATTCCAGTATTCTCCTCAAATCTGTAATCATTCTATCTCAGCTATGAGGCTCTTCTGCTCAATGCCCATTATCGGACAACCTCCTAGCATAGTTCTTTATATTTGGATTTGCCATATCGTGTGTATCATTCTGCCGGCATATCTCACGACTTATTTACCGGCGTCAATCCTACATTACCTGAAGGGATTGACATACCGAGATTGGGATAGGCATGCTGGAGCGTTATTCAAGGCTGCTTTAACTGTGGCGTGAGATCGATTGTCCTATCACTCTATTTGAATATAATGGAGTTAACGGTTGCCCTGCTTGTGCATGAATACATAAACCGGTTCTTGAATGGAGAATGAGATGTTACAGATAGCCTACTGCGGATTGAACTGTACAGAATGCCCCGCTTATATCGCAACGCAAAGCGACGATCAGATTCTAAGGAAGAAGGTCGCTGCTGAATGGTCGAAGGAGTTCAATATTGATGTAAGCATGGATGATATCAACTGCGACGGATGTCATTCGACTGAAGGAGTACTTTTCTCCCATTGTTTCGAGTGTCCGATGCGTATTTGTGCTCTGGATCGACCCCTGGAGACGTGCGCGGAGTGTGATGAGTATCCCTGCAAGGATCTGGAAGAATTTTTCGGCTGGGTTCCAGTAGCTAAAATGAAACTTGAGAGTCTCAGATCTACTCCCCAGCTATAAGTCTTGATGCAGTCTCTACATCTATTTCTCCATCGCTGAGCCTCTTGAGCACCTCGGCAGGATCCAATGGTGGTTTTTCACCCTTCAGCTCACTGAACATGCTATCAATTCTCTGCCGGACAGTTGGATACGATATGCCCAGTTTTCTCTGAACTTCCTTGAGATTCCCCCTTGATTCCATGAAAAGTTCGAACAGCTCCCTGTTCTTTCCCTCAAGGGTACATACCGGACATACATCGAACTCACCGTTTACTTCGGTACCGCATGAGCTGCACTGAAGTTTGACAACAATAAGCCTGTCTCCGCAGCCGGGGCATTTAGGTGGAATGAAACTGTCACTCATTATCTCTCATTTCTTCTTTTTCCCGCTGCGCTTTTTCTCCGCGTCTTTCTCTGCCGGTTCTGTTCCGGACATCGTTACAGAGATATCACCTCCCATGGTCTTCAAACTGAGATCGGGGGCTTCCTCTCCCCCTGACAGGTCTATACTTACTCTTGAAGAGCCGGCATGTCCAGATTCAGTAACACTGGATATACCCTCCTGAACAGAGATTTCACCCCCAAGTGTTCTCGCTGATATTTCAGCTTTTGTGCTTTCACATATGCTAAGCTCAATGTCGCCGCCCATTGTTGCAACCTCTGAATCTTCATTCCAGTAATCAGTCAGTGTAATAATGATATCGCCCCCCATTGTTTTTGCATTGAAAGCCCTTGACACTTCAGACAGGCTGATATCGCCGCCCTTTGTTTTAACAGCGGCTGTGGCCGTAACACTATTCAAATTGATATCTCCACCCATTATGCTTGCCCTGATCTTATCTACTGTTTCAGGTACGTTAAGCGTCAGGTCACCCTTATTCCATTTCAGATAAACAGTTCCATTATCCCTGTATAAACGGATACCTGGAGTATCCTCTCCAATGACTTCAAGAGAAGAACCTTCAACTCCGTTCAGTATCAGGTCGCCCCCACTGTTCCTGTTGTGCCTGTGAACACGTCGTTTCAGAACGAGCTCAGTCCCCTCACCGAGTTCAATAGGACCTTCAAGATGCCCGGCATCTTCCAGAATATCCTCGTCGATTTCCACATATTCATCATCTTCACTTCCGGACAATGATTCTCGCACAATACCGCGCATCATACGGCCTATTTCGCGCATACCGCCGATACCTGTTAAATGACTTATCCTTTTATTCTCGCGCATCTGGCGCTTCCTTTCCTTAACTCTCCTGGCGGGTGATCCCATTTCCCTTCTCTTCTGCTCGCCTGTTTTAAGCGCTTCCAGAAGTTTTGCGCCATCATCGGCGCTTATCTTACCATCGGCTACCATCTGAAGTATCTCTCTCTGTTCCTCGCTCATGACCACTCCTTTCATTTCATGTGATATTATGATTAATTTATAAATTATTATTTACAATTTGTCAAATATATGTTTCAATATTAACATTTTCTGATTTGCTTTTATGAATCCGGGCACTTATCATTGACAACGATCTCAGTATTCAGAACTCGCGGACTACATTCCATGGTAAGACGATGTCCCTGAGATTGAAGTAGGTTGATAATTCATGAGTTGGGTATCAGAGAAACCGGTGTGTCCTGATGCGGAGTTTCCAGGGAACACCAGACGGTTTCCGGGATCTCCCGGGAACCACTGGTTACTGGTAATAGTGGTTTCCTCGTTGACGTGGGATTGTTTCGGGAAGTATGGTCAGTTTCAGGCAGAAATCGGAGATTTATCGGGACGAATGGGCTACTTCGCGAGATGTTACCGGAACGGCGGAAAAACCAAATTCCTATTGCTATCCGCCGCAGTGTTCGATATCACCCCTGAGAATTTCCAGGGCGTGCCCGAGAATCGGCAACGCAAAACCCGCACACTCAATGGCAGCCTTTCTGCTCCCCGGCAGGTTGATTACCAGCGTCCGTTTTCTGATTCCTGCCCGGGCTCTGGAAAGCCATGCGGATTCGACAATCAAAGATGACTTCTGTCTTATCATCTCCGGAATGCCGGGAACTTCCCTGTCACAGACCTCCATGGTTGCTTCCGGAGTAACGTCCCTTACGGAAAATCCGGTTCCGCCCGTTGTGAACAACACATCCAGGAAGCCGTCCTCGCACCAGTTCCTGAGCTTAGCCGTTATTTCAATCTCCTCATCGGGAACAACGGCATACCTTGCGGGAAGAAAAGCGCTGCTGTGAAGTAACTCTATCAATGCCGGGCCGCTCTGGTCCTGATAAACGCCTCTGGAAGCCGAATCGCTCACTGTCAGTATACCTGCGGTATAACCGTTGCTACGGAGCACTTCGACCGGGTCGTCCGATTTAACCGCGCCGCCTGTGAGCACTTCCGTGAAAACGCCTTCAACCGGGAAGATGTTACTCTGGATAACGTTGTCCGCATGACCGTCGGAATTGTCCTTCCCGATTTCCGTGACCCTTACTACAGCTGAGTCGCCGAGTTTCAGCTGAACTCCCCGAAGAAGTGTATGCAGTTCGATGGTTCCGTGGATATCAATATTCTCACCACAACATCCGGGTGAGGTTGTTATCCCTTCCGCTTCCATTTTCGCGAGGGACAACTCCGAGAGGATTGAAACCTGGCGGGGACCGCTTCCGGCGTGGGCATCACCTTCAATACCGAAGTTCTCAATCAGCAGGACCGAATTCTGCTTTATTTTCCGTGTCTGCCTTTTCCCGGACAGACATACAGCGCTTATCCCTGCCATTTGTATTCACCTGATTTTCCGCCGCTTTTCCGAATCAGCCTTACTTCTCCTATCTCCATGCCCCTGTCCAGAGCTTTTGTCATATCGTAGATGATAAGAAGAGCGGTTGTAACGCCTGTGAGGGCTTCCATCTCGAATCCGGTTGATTCCACACCCTTCACGGTACAGGTGACTTCAATGGTGTTTCCATCCTTATTGAATTCTATCTCCACTCCGCCGATTCTTAGTGGATGACAAAGTGGAATTATTTCCCAGGTTTTCTTCACCGCGGTGATGGCGCCAATTCTCGCGGTGGAAAATACATCACCCTTGGGAGTTCCATCATCATCAATAGCTGCAGACGCGTTTCTGCCGAGTTTGATGCACCCGGAAGCTACGGCTGTTCTTGCAGTGGGTTCCTTTGATGATACATCGACCATCCTTGCGTTTCCCTTTTCATCAACATGAGACATTTTCTTCATACTAACCGCCAATCTTCCACATCTTCGCGTGGACACATCCGCCATGGGAATCAGGTTTTCTTATTACAGCTCCCCTGACAATCTCTGAAACAGCTTCATCGCCTGCATCACTCCGCAGCAGCTCTATGAGCGATACTCCCACCTCCTCCGCAAGGCAGGAGTGCAGTGTGCCAAGGGCTGACAGCCTGATTCTGCTGCAGGAGCTGCACATGGGATCGGAAAATGGCGCAATTATACCGAAAGTCTGTCCGGTATCCCCAAAGGAGTAGATACCTGCTGTGCCGGAGTCGCTCTGTCTGATGATCTCACCGAGAACAGAAGCCTTCTCAATTATCTCGTCCCTTGAAACGAATGTATCACCAGAAAGCCTTGACGGCATATGTTCAATGAAACGGACGGTAACGCCTGTTTCCCAGCTCCACCTGATGAAATCCTCTATCTCGTCATCGTTGATATCTCTCATGACTACACAGTTCACCTTAACAGGATCAAGACCTGCGTCGAATGCTGCTGCAACGGCATCTTCAATATTCCTGAGAGATACATCCCTTCTGGAGATACGGTTTATCCTTTCATCCCTGAGGCTGTCCAGACTGATGTTCACCCTCTCTATTCCCGCTTCGGCAAGCTGCTTCACCATACTGCGAAGCAGCAGTCCGTTGGTTGTAAGCACCAGCTCACAGGGATGGAGACCAGAGATGCCGCGCACGATGTCCGATACGCCTTTTCTTACCAGCGGTTCTCCACCGGTTATTCTTACTTTCCTGATGTCAGCTGCCCTCATGATTATCCCTGCCAGTCGGACAGTCTCATCCACAGAGAGAATATCGCTATGAGAAACCAGGGGAACACCTGATTCCGGCATGCAGTAAATGCACCTGATATTGCACCTGTCCGTGACCGAAAGTCTGAGGTAATTGATCTCCCGTCCCTTTGAATCCCTCATGAGAAGGCAAGCTCACCTGCCGTGGAGCTGAAAAAGTGGAAAGGCAGCGTTTCACCGGCCAGAATATTCAGTTGATCGGAGCCGACTATTGCGAGGGCATTAACATTCACTGTGCTCATAAGATCCCCCGAGCCGGAAGAGTCGGGATGATGAAGCTTCCAGGAATTGCCTTCCCTGTAAGCGATAACCCTGATAAAATTCAGTCTGCCGGGTTTCTTTCGGTAATCAGAAGTTATCTCACCATGATATGCCCTCTTGTGGTATCCCTTGAAACCGGATCTTTTCCTCAGAAGCGGGAGTACATATTCCTCGATCGACACCATTACGGACACAGGATTGCCCGGCAGCCCGAAGACCGGATTGCCCGCGGCACTGCTGCCGAAAGTCAATGGTTTACCGGGTTTCTGGGCGACCATTCTGAAGTGAATCCGGACACCCAGGGATTCAAGGACTGATGGAACGAAATCCCTGGTGCCCCTGGAAACTCCTCCTGCAACTATAAGAACATCGCTGCAGCTGAGAAACTGTTTGAAAGATGCGCTGAGGGAACCGGGATCGTCAGCGGAATGAGCAGATACTGCGGCTGGAAAACCACTCATTGAGAGCTGAGTAGTAATCAGCGGCAGATTTGCGTTCCTTACCTGCCCCGGAGACGGTATCCATGTGGGAGGAACAATTTCTGTGCCGGTTGTTACTACAGCAATACGGGGTTTTCTGAAAACCGGCATTATCCCTCTTCCAGCCATGGCCGCAATACCCATGTGCTGCTGGGAAAGTCTGGTGCCGTGTTCCAGCACCAGCTGCCCCTTTTTGATGTCTTCACCTTGCCAGCAGATGTTCGCTCCTTCAGGCGGCACTTTCTCAAGGTAAAGAATGGAATCCTCAATAACGGATTCTTCGACGATCACGATCCTGTCCGCTCCTTCAGGTACTATAGCCCCGGTCATTATCGGACATGCAATACCAGGTTTAACTCTGGTTTCTCTCGCATCACCAGCGACGATTTCTTCAAGGAGTTCATGCCTCAGGTCATCTCCTGAAATGGCAAATCCATCCATTGCCGACCGGTTGAAGGGGGGCATATCGATATCCGAATGGACATCGAAAGCCAGAACGTGGCCGATAGCTCTATCAATGGATATTTCCTCAACCTCCGGTTCACCTGAATTATCAAGCACCAGTTTCAGCGCTTTCTTGAACGGTATCATCATACCTCCAGGCTGTCCAGGAGCCTGTTGAAATCCTCTTCAGACTTTTCCCAGATATTCAGCAGAGCCTCCGCCAGCGGAGTAATGCTGGTTCCTCCGCCTCCGGCTCCGCCTCTGTCGCTGTATAGCAGTTTTGCCCCAAGCCGCTGTTCCGCGTCGTGCAGCAGTACCCAGGCTCTCTTATACTGGATACCGGTTTTCTTTGCAGCCTGCAATATTGAACCGGTCTCACGGACAGTCTTGAGGAGATCCATTCTTCCCTCGCCAAAAAGGGGCTTTCCATGAAGGTTCAGCCAGTGCTTGCCGCCGATTGTTATAGGAGAATAATCACCTACCCGCATCAATCCCGGCACCAGTTTGGCTATCTTGTCAGCATCTTCCGAGGATACCGGACCCTCTGGTGAGAGGTCCGCTTTCAATTCGAGCCCTTTCGCGGAATGTTTCTGCCCGGAATCTGAACATATGTGAATGTGAAAATCAGGATCCAACAGGCTAAGAATCGAGTTGCTCTCGAAGATTACCATATCCACGGGAAACGAAAACTCACCGATAATGTCTGCAAGTTCATCAACTGTTGAATAACTGAAGAAAATAACTTTTGACGCGCCAGCTGCTCTGAAACGGTGAGTATCGGTGCCGATGGGTCCAGGGTCGTCGCTGATTCCAGCAGGTCCATGCCCCTCATGTGACAGTTTAACACAGGCAACAGTCAGGCCGGTTGCCGTCAGTTCTTTTACGAGACGTTCGGCAACGAGTGTTTTACCAAGTTTTCTGCAATCCGAGGAAATAACTATCCTTTTTCCCAAAATACTCCGTTCACTCAGTGTTTAAGGGTTATACCTTTGGAACATAACGAAAATTGGCTGATTTGAAAACCGATGGAGCCGGGCTACATGTACTTATAGAAGTATTAATATATAAAATGTCATTGTCACCTATTTGCTCCTTTTTTGCCCGGAGTGGCCGGGAAGAACTTCAAGCTGACGTCTTTTCTGCGAAGGCTTTCGAGCCACATAGATCTGCATTCCGGTTTCCGGGCTGATACCAGTATGATACATTGCCGTTGCCATGGTCATGGGTGTGGGAAGAAATATCTGAGACTTTTCCGGCCGCATATTCTGCCGTCTCAATTCATCCGCAGCCATGCGCATATGATTCAAATCACAACCCGGGAAGGCAACAAGTATGTAAGGTTCAATGTACTGTTCCCTGCCGGCTTCTTTTGAGATACTTTCGAAAAGCTCCTTGAATCTCCTCCAGAGATCAGGGGATGGTTTTCTCATAAGTTTCAGTACTCCAGGCGCGAAGTGCTCCGGTGCGATCTTCAGGTATCCTGATACGTTATCCTTCACCAGCTTCCTGATGAAATCCGTATCCCGCATGGCTACATCGTGACGTATACCGCTTGAAACAAAGACATTCCGTACAGCGCTGATCTCCGCGACAGCATTCAGAAGCTCAATATAAGATCTATGATCAGTCCTGAAATTCTCGCAGATGTCAGGGTAAAGGCATGAATACCTCCTGCATTTTTCAAGAACTATGCCGCCTGCACAACCGAGACCGTAAAGATTCGCAGTGGGTCCGCCAAGGTCGGTGACTGTTCCACCGAAATACCGCTTGCCTGTCAGCGTCTCTACTTCCCGCACGACAGAAGCCCGGCTCCTGCTGCTTATCAGCTTTCCCTGGTGCAGCCCCAGGGCGCAGAAGCTGCAGCCTCCTGCACATCCACGGACAACTGATATCGAATTCTGTATCATCCTGAACGCCGGAATCTCATCAGTGTAAATCGGATGCGGTTCCCTGGAATATGGAAGTTCGTATATCCTGTCCATCTCTTCTGTGCTTAATGGATACTGGGGAGGGTATACAATAACCGCACGGCTGTCAGCTCTCTGAATAACCGTAGAGCCGGAAAAGGGACTGATTTCACTTTCCAGCAGCTTCGTCATTTCCATGAACGCATAGGAACTGCCTGATACCTCCTCATGGGAAGGCAGTTCGATATGTTTTCCAGGATCCATTCCGCCAAGGGCTTTTATGCTGGTGTAAATTGCGGTACCCCTGATTCCATGAATATCTCTTCCGGAGGAGAGAGCATCGGCAATGGAGCCAGTTGCCGTCTCACCCATTCCGTATACAAGAATACTTGCTTTTGTATCAAGGAGGATCGATTTTCTGACCCTGTCACTCCAGTAATCGTAATGGCTGAGCCTTCTCAGGCTGGCCTCTATGCCCCCAATTACAACGGGAACTCCAGGCATAATCCTCTGAACGAGGTTAACATATTTCAGCAGCGCCCTGTCCGGTCTTTTCCCGGGCTTTCCCCCTTCGGAATAGGCGTCGTTGGAGCGGATTCTGTTCAGGGATGTGTAGTGATTCACCATGGAATCCATGGCTCCGGAGGTTATCCCCACGAAAAGCTCCGGGATACCCAACCGCAGGAAATCCTCCGGTGAGGAGATATCCGGCTGTGGAATAACTCCCACTCTGTATCCCATACTTTCCAGGTATCTGCCGATGAGAGCCGCTCCGAAGGAAGGATGATCTATATATGCATCCCCCGTAACCAGGATGATATCACATGTCTCCCATCCAAGGGATTCCATTTCTTTCCTTGTAACCGGTAAAAAAGGAGCTGTTTCTATCATAAATCACCCTGTACCTTCCTGACAGAAGAAAGTACTTAATGTAGACAGGTATTGACAAGCCCCGAAAAAATGCGGACATTGATAGTGAACGGATGTTTACACTGGAAGGAGATAAAGAAATGAGTATCGAAAACGCCTCACTGTTCAGCGGAAGGGTTTCGGCTGGAAGAACAACTTACTTCATAGATGTAAGACAGGCAGTAAACGAAAGGTTCTACATTTCCATAACGGAATCCCGAAGAATATCAGATACCGGATTCGACCAGAACAGGATATTCCTTTTCGAAGAAAATCTTGAAGAAATCGGCAGCTTGATATCAAAGGCATCTGAAAACCTCATGCAGGCAGTCGAAACAAGAGGTGACCTGCCGCAGGAAGGCCCATCCGGCAAGTACGAACGCAGCGGAAAAACCTGGACAGAGGAAGAAGAGGATATCCTGCGGGATGAATTCAGCAAAGGTACGGAGCGGGATGAGATCGCGCTCAAGCTGAAACGAAGTGTCTATGCGATTACTCTCAGGCTGGAGAAATTGGAGCTGATAGAAGCGCCGAAGGAAGAGAAAGCGATGGCGTAAGACATTCAGCTTACACTTCCGCCATGGCGGTTTTAAGCAGTTTTCGAAGCAGAAATACAAGTCCCGCAGCAAGAAGCAGTGAACCTGCTACGAAATAGACTGAAATGTGCATAATTATTATTTCCGTGTACTTCTGAAAAAATGTGATTTCATGCAGGCCCCGAGAACCTTGGCGAAATACCGTTCCCTTGTTAGTGTCGGTACTTACCCCCTACGGAAGATAATATGGAATGACTCCGATTAACGCAATATTACTTTTCCTGGCAGGTATTGCCGCCGGATTCGTTAATGTCAGCGCCGGTGGTGGCTCTTTTCTGACAATACCTCTTCTGATAATATTGGGAGGACTGCCTGCAACCGCTGCAAACGGCTCAAACAGGGTGGCTGTACTGCTGCAGAACATCATCGCTGTAAAGAACTTCAGAGTACACGGATTCAGGGATATAAGGCAGGGTATAAAACTTGGCTTATCCGCCATGGCAGGCGCTGTCATAGGGTCAATGATCGCATTGGACATACCGGAAGATGTTTTTCGCATTATCCTTTCAGCCATCATGGTTCTTGCACTTGCGGTAATCCTCCACACGAGCAGGAAGAAGCATGCTGAACATTTCTCCGAGCAGCTGCGGCATCCCGTTCTTCAGGTATTCATGTTCTTTTTCATCGGCATCTACGGTGGCTTTATCCAGGCTGGAACCGGCTACCTGATAATCTTCGCCCTTTCAATTATCGGAGGTCTTTCCCTTCTGAAGACTAACAGCCTGAAGATCATAATCATAGCTACCTATCTCGTACCTTCACTGGTGGTTTTTCTTCTCAACGGAGAAATCCGGTGGCTGCCTGCTCTTATCCTTGCCGGGGGTACATCCATAGGTGGATGGTTCGGCTCTACTTTTGCCATCAGGAAAGGCGACAAATGGATAAGAGTTATTCTGGCTGCAGCGATTCTTGCGATGTCGGCCAAGATGGTCGGGTTATTCTGATGAGCTGTTATTCCGCCCAGGGCATGATGCCGGTCGGAAGACCCTGAAAGGTGACATTCTTAAAGATCCTGTTCAGAAAGTTGTTTCCCCCTCTCTTCACAATACGAATAAAGGGCGGAAAAGCCTTTGTCCAGAACGGTAAACTCACTTCTTCATTTCTCGGAGACTGCACGGATATTGCTCGAAAGAACGGAATATCTTCCGGATGGATATGGGGTTACAGTTCGCCTGGAGGAGCCAGGATGGAATTCTCTTCCGAAATCAGCAAGGGGGACAGGCAGCGTTTCAGGAACGCGGCAGGAGTCCACGGACTATGAAAGAGTCTATGTACGAAAGGATATACTCGGCAGTGAGCATGGTCTTCCCTCTCTTACCCGCTCACCAGCATGGCTCTGGCAAGTTTGCCGTGAAGTCTTCCAGTAAGCTTTGCAAGATGCAGTGTCGATAAAAACAGTACCACTCCCAGCAGGACCACAAAGGGCATAAGCCAGATGGGGGTCCACCAGGCTTCAGGAACATTGAACAAAGGTATTTCCAGAATCAGCTCAAATATGGGATCAGCTATCATTGCCAGTGATACCGCTGTAAGCGTAATGAATACAGTGAAGTACAATACACCGAGAGGCAGCATGAGTATCAGATATATGAAAGATGACCAGGTACTTCCTGTTGAAAATATTCCCTTTATGCTTCCCCACCATCCTTTGCCTTTTTGTATGAAGATAGCCCTCCTGGGCATTCTTGCGCCAAGGAGCGCTTCCACAATCCTGCCCTCCACAAAGGCAAGACCCCTGAATGAGAGAAAGAACAGCCAGGCAAGGGGAACACCTATGATGAGAATCAGCATGCTCGCGGAAACAGAAAATCCCGTCACAGCCCAGGTGAAGTAAATGATGCCTGTAGCAAGTGAAAGTATCATGTACAGCAGCGCGGCCCAGGCGGAAGGATCGGTTATTATCCCGCAGAATGCAGAAAGTCCACGTCTTGATCGCTTATCTGAGAAGAGAGCTGGAGTAGTGTATTTCTCAACATTACGATAGTGTTCCGCCACTTCTTCAGGTTCGCCGTACCTGCTGATGATATTTTTTGCAGCTTCTTCCTGCGTTTCCTCAGGATTCTCAGACAGCTCGGTATCAAGGGCTGTGCTCAGGTGATCCTCCGCATCGGACAGTGCGTCCTGTATCGTTGCCCTGTCGCTCCCCTTCAATTCTTCCCTGAAAGCGTTCAGGTAATCTTCAATCAGCCTTATCATCGAGGACACCTCCAAGTATCTTTTCAATCAACCTGCCGGTTCTTCTCCAGATATTTATCCATCGCATGAGGGTTTCACGGCCTTTCTCTGTTATTGCATAGTAGCGGCGCGGTGGCCCGGATACGGACGATTCAACCCTGCTGCTAAGAAGAGCGTTACTCTCAAGAGACCTGAGCACAGGATAAAGGGCTCCATGTTTTATAAGGGGCATGCTCTGCTTATCACCCTCTTCCATCAGTTTAGCTATCTGGTACCCGTACATAGGCTCATCCGAGTGATTCAGAACACTCAGCAGAGCCAGGGAAGTAATGCCTGCGCTTAACTCTTTTCTGAATTTTCTGTCTGCGGTGAAAGCCGTCTTTTCCGTTTCGTTCCCGGACAGGGACGGATCAACCATTCCAACCTCTCCTTTCATGCAGAAGAATATTTCATTGCAGGTCAATACTACTAATAACTTAATACTATGTCAAGGCAAACTGTAGTTAATGAAGGCCATATTATTGCGGAGCTGTCATTTAGATTCATGACGCGTATATGAACACACAGAAGCGGTATGCAGAAAGCGATCTGCTGAATCACCTCTCCTTTATTATGATACCCTTCAGAAGTAATGAATTCAGTTTAAAGCAGGGGGCATCATGAAATCCGCAGATAAGGAAAACAGTATTGATTTCATAAGGGAGATCGTTGAACGGGATATAAGGGAAGGGAAACATGGCGGCAGGGTACATACCAGGTTCCCCCCTGAGCCGAACGGCTATCTTCATATAGGACACGCAAAAGCCATTTGTATTGATTTCGGCATTGCGGAGGAGTACGGGGGTCTGTACAACCTTCGATTCGACGACACCAACCCAGTGAAGGAAGATGTTGAATACGTTGAGTCAATAATGAATGATATCAGGTGGCTCGGTTTCGACTGGGAAGACAGGCTCTATTACGCCTCGGATTACTTCGATAGAATGTACAACTACGCGGAACAGCTGATTGAAAAGGGCGCTGCCTACATATGCGACCTTTCAGCCGATGAAGTTCGTGAATACAGGGGCACCCTGACGGAACCCGGCAGGAACAGCCCCTGGAGAAACAGGTCTGTGAAGGATAACCTGAACCTTTTCAGAAGGATGAAATCGGGTGAGTTCCCTGACGGAACCAGAACCCTCCGCGCGAAGATAGATATGGCTTCCCCGAACATGAACATGCGGGATCCCGCCATCTACCGTATACTCAAGAAAAGCCATCACAGAACCGGCAACAAATGGTGCATATATCCCATGTACGATTACGCGCACTGTCTTGAGGATTCAATAGAGGGAATAACACACTCCTGCTGTTCCATAGAATTCGAAGACCACCGCCCTCTTTACGATTGGTTCCTCAACCAGCTGGATATCTTTCACCCTCAGCAGATCGAGTTCGCAAGGCTGAACCTCACCTTTGCAGTCATGAGCAAGCGCAAGCTGGCCATGCTTGTGCAAAATGGTCTTGTTTCAGGCTGGGACGACCCGAGGATGCCTACCCTTTCCGGTCTAAGAAGGCGGGGTTATACACCCGAGGCAATCAGGGATTTCATAGGCAGGATCGGTGTTGCGAAGAGGGACAGCACGGTTGACATGGCGCTGCTGGAATACTGCATAAGGGACGACCTCAACAGAAGAGCTCCCAGATTCATGGCGGTCCTCGATCCTCTGAAAATCATCATAGAGAACTACCCGGCAGGAAAACATGAGGAACTGGAATTCATAAACAATCCGGAGGATGAATCCGCCGGAACCAGGATGGTTCAGTTTTCAAGAGAACTCTACATAGAGAGAGATGATTTCCAGGAGGAACCACACCGGAAATTCAGACGCCTGGCTCCCGGAAGGGAAGTACGCCTCAGGTACGCCTATTTGATTACATGCGTTGATGTCGTGAAGGATGAAAACGGGAATGTGAAGGAGCTCATCTGCACCTACGATCCGGAAACCCGGGGAGGCAGCGCCCCTGACGGCCGAAAGGTAAAGGGTACGCTTCACTGGGTTTCGGCGGAACATGCGGTACCGGCGGAAATCCGGCTTTACGACAGACTGTTTACAGTGGAAAACCCTCTTGCCTCCAACAATTTCACTGACACAATGAATGATGAATCTTTGAAGGTTCTGAACCGATGCAGAATCGAACCTTCAGCGGTGAACCTGAAAATCGGCGAGCCGGTTCAGTTCGAGAGAAAAGGGTATTTCTGCAAGGATCCGGATTCAACTGAGAACAGATTGGTTTTTAACCGGACTATATCGCTGAGAGACACATGGAAGAAAATTATGAACAATCAGAAACAGCACAGTCAACTGGAAGAATCGAAGGGCAGTAGAAATCGGTGATAGGGAACTGATCGAATTCAGGCACTGGTTGCATGAACACCCGGAACATTCAGGTATGGAGGATTCCACCTCCACGGCTATAAAGGTTCACATTTCTGAATACACCCCCGACAATTTGGTAACCGGTCTTGGGGGCAGAGGTATTGCAGCTGAGTTTACTGGTTCGGAACCCGGGCTGAGAATCCTTCTCAGGTGCGATATGGATGCCCTTCCAATAAGCGAGGTTATGAACATCCCGCACCGTTCCGTTTTCGATGGAGTATCTCACAAATGCGGCCATGACGGTCATATGGCCATTCTGATGGGGGTTGCGGCCAGGCTCCACAAACACCCTCCTGCCGGAGGTTCAGTCGTTCTGCTTTTCCAGCCCGCGGAAGAGACCGGGGAGGGAGCCCGCAAAGTCATCATCGACAGTAAATTCAGAGACATAGAACCTGATTTTGTTTTCGCGCTGCACAATCTTCCCGGTTTCCCCCTGGGAAGCATCATTCTAAAGAATGGAGCTTTCTCTTCGGCATCAAGGGGTATTACGGTTGAACTCACAGGAGCTTCCTCCCATGCATCTGAACCTCAGAAGGGTGAAAGTCCGGCACTGGCGATTGCGCAGATAATCGAAGCCTTCACCAGCATGTCCCTATCTTCTATTTCCATGGATGACGCCGCAATGCTGACTGTTACACATGTCCGGGCAGGTGAGAAGGCTTTTGGGACAACTCCGGGGGAGGGCTGCGTACTGGCTGCGCTCAGAACCCGCGGTTCTGAGGCGATGAATATCATTTCCAGAAGGATTGAGAAAATGGCTGAGACTATCGCCGAAACTAATAATCTGAAATGCCGGATCAGCTGGACGGATGAATTCCCGGTCACCGAGAACTCCGGGAAAGCTGTTGATATAATTCGATCCGCCGCCGTGAATCTAGGTCTTAGAACCGTGCAGCCCGATGCCCCTTTCCCATGGTCCGAAGACTTCGGTCATTTTACGAATAAGTATCCTGGAGCTCTTTTCGGCATCGGCGCCGGCGTCAACACTCCCGCACTGCACAGCCCTGAGTACGACTTTCCCGATGAACTGATTTCATTGGGAGTTGATATCTTCATTGAAATCATAAACGAGCTGCTGAACTGTTCCGATCACATCATGAAGTAGACTGAGTGTCCCTGACGCAATACAAGAAGCAGCACATCGCAGGTGGATGAGATCATCCTGTTGAGTTCCTCAGGAGAAGTGACTTCGAAGCCATCAACCTCAATAATGACATCTCCCGGATTTATTCCCACACTGGCGGCTCTGCCGGACTGATTTACATCAACTACAAGAACACCTCGCAGGGAAGGGTCGCCAAGGACTTCCGCAGTCTCTCTGTCCAGTTCTTCAAGAATCCATCCAAAGTCATCCGAGGTGGAAGGCGCGGAGGATACAACCGTTTCATCTGCACCCCGCTCTCCAAGCACTACCGGAATGGATACATTTCTTCCATCCCGGAAAATCCCTATTTCAACCTCGTTTCCCGGGTCTACATCTGCAATCATATTCCTGAACTCGGTTATCGTCCGGAATGTTTCTCCATCAATGGTCAGTATGATATCCCCCCTGTTGATGCCGTGCATGCTTGCCGGTGTATCACTGAGTACCTGTGAAACAAGAACACCGCCGTTACGGTCGTCCAGGCCGAAATGCTTTGCCAGGCCAGGAGTAAGCTCCTGTATCGTAACACCCAGCCAGCCCCTTCTCACATATCCGTGGGCAACCAGATCTTCCATAACGTCAACGGCAACGTTGACGGGTATGGCAAATCCTACTCCCTGATAACCGCCGTTTCTGGTTACGATTGCCGTATTGATCCCCACCAGCCTCCCATCAAGGTCAACGAGGGCTCCTCCGCTGTTTCCCGGATTAATCGCAGCATCTGTCTGAATGTAATCCTCATATTCAGCCAGCCCCACATCGGAGCGTCCGATGTAGCTGATGATTCCCTGTGTAACAGTCTGGCTCAGGGCGAATGGAGATCCCACCGCAAGCACCCACTGTCCAACTTTCAGATCATCGCTGTCACCGATTGAAATAGCCGGAAGATCGGATGCGTCTATCCGGATAACAGCAAGATCGGTCTGAGGATCTGTTCCCACGATTTCAGCGGGATATCTGTCTCCGCTCTGAAGCACTACTTCCAATTCGTCAGCTTCACCAACAACATGATGATTGGTGAGGATCATACCATCGGCCGAGACAATAACGCCGCTGCCAATACCGGTCATGATATACTCCTGCTCCCGGGGCATCTGGAAAGAATCTCCCCAGGGGTCGATCATGAACGGGTGGGAAAAATCCGGAAACGATGGCACCCTGGTAACTACAGTTGTCCGCGATGTGATTGTTACAACGCCGGGACCTACCAGCTCGGATATCGCAACGAACATGTTACTCAGTATATGAGGATCGAATACAGGTGCGAATTCCTGCGGAACCGTTTCGTCTGATCCTGCTGCGGAGAATGCCCCAGCAAGTAATAATGAAACCAGAACGATCTGCGTAACACTTTTGTGATTAACTGTTTTCATGCTGCTTCCTCCAGGATCAGAAACATAGATTGTTTAAAGCGGATATTTTCATTCTTCAGCATAATATATTAATTGCCGGGGATATAGTTCCTCACTGACGCAGGCACATACAGGTTTGAGAACAGATCACAATAAGAGAATCCATAATTGAAACCTGGCCCGGAAGAGTTTTGCCCTGCTCATACGCTTGTCCCTTCAGAATAAGCTGAATCCTGTCAATATATGACTGAATCGAGTTCCGCGAAAGCTTTGATTAACTCGGAAATCAGTGATATTTGACTTATATGAAGTCATTACGTATTATCTTAATCAGTAATCTAGCCGGAAAGGAGCAGATTTCTTAAAAGGGGCTAGATTTTCAAGAATGCAAATCTATAAATAAAAGGGGGAATTCATGAAGTACGTAGTTCTAAGTCTGCTGTCTGTCAGCCTGCTCTTCGCAACTGAGTATGTTGACGGTGAATTGCTGGGGAATCCCGAAGGAACTGACTACATAGAAGCATCCGGTCATAGTATTGAGACTCTCTCGGACATGGGTCCTATCGGATCTACTTATTTATCTCCCATTCAGAGGGCGATTCTCAGAGAAGATGAAGGATCCGCTTTATGGCCAGATCAAGACTGGGACGACGATATTGAAGTATATCCTGGTGCAGTGGGGAGTGGTCAGGATTTTGATATTGATGAAGATACTGGAGATATATACGCTGTCCTGGATACTGATCACGATGGCCCCACAGTCCCGGACAGCATAATTGTTTATCGCTCTCAGGATGGCGGTGCAAACTGGAGTTACTACGCTAGCGAAGCCAGCACCTTCGGCGAAATAAACAACCCTAAAATCCGTGTAGTAAAGGATGGCAGTGGAGATACATGGGTCGTAATTTTGGGTATCTGGAGGAACTGCCCTGCTGGTGATGAACCCTGGACCAAACTTTACCCTGTAGCTGGAGGAACTGCCCTCTGGAATCAAGTGCTTGCTGGCGATGTGAGTTGCGTAGATATGGATGCCGACGTAGGCTCAGGAGCTTACATTTATGTAACCTACACAATGAGTGGAACAGATGATGTTCGTGTCGCAAGGAATTTGCTTAATGGAGGCGGATGGGTCGGTGACGCGAATATTCACGCTGCGTCTGGAATTACCAATAACCGTGCCGCAATAGCAGCAGGCGCAAGTGGTAATGTATCAGTAGCCTTTCTCTATGATACGGCATCTCAAGTTCCATCGATCCGGATCAAAAGGAGCACGAATAACGGTGCAAGCTGGATTCCTTCGGAGGAAGTAGAGCCCCCGGGCTCCTGGGATGACCTGGACGATATTGACATCGCTTACAGTCATGGCTCCACTCAAACAGGCTGGATAACCGTCACATTCGAGTTAACCTTAACTGACAACTTCGGATATTTCTTAAGCACCGACAGCGGTCTGAACTGGTCTTGGGAATCTTTATTCAGCTCCGGCTCCGAGGAGAACCACGGTTCCATCCGGGCCCATAAAACAACCGGCTCTCTTACAGTTGCTTACAATCAGGACCCGGGTGATTCAACAATGTTCTCATGGGCCTCGTCTTCAACTCCCACCGATTTCTCCACACCCGTTAAAATCAACGATTTTGTCGCTACAGGATACTGGCCTGCAGCCGCCGGCTGGAATGGAAGCGGCTATTCCGCTGTTCTCTATACTACCTATGCTGGCAGCACCTACAGTCTCTGGTTCGACTGGTTTGGCAACGTTGGTATCGATGGAACATCCGCGGGGCTGGATATGATTCGGAATGCCCCGAACCCCTTCAGCGCGACCACGAACATCAGTTTCAGTCTCGCGCAGAGCAGCCCGGTTACAATCTCCATATACAACGTAGCCGGACAGCTTGTAAGAACACTTGCCGATAACCAGAGCTTCAACGAAGGTTCACATTCCATGCAGTGGGACGGGCAGAACTTCAGCGGCACCAGCGTTTCGCCTGGTGTGTACTTCTGCCGCCTGAGCGCTGATGGAATCAGCCAGACTCACAGAATGCTGATGCTGAGATAACACACTGAAAAAAAGCCTGAAGAATTCAGGTATTCAGCCGCCCGGGGTCCGACTCCGGGCGGTTTTGGCAATGTTACTGCTTATACCGGCAGGAACCACGTTAATTTTGTGAAAATCGTAAATTCAGGTTCTCCGAAATCACCTGTCTGCAGGTCCGGGTCGGCATTCTCGCCGACCATAAAGAAGAACATGCTTCCAGGCCTGAATTGCCAGCTGAGGAGTACATTCATCCAGTGCCTGTAATCTCTGCTGCTATCTTCCTCTTCCCATTCGGTACAGAACCTTGACATCTGTGAGGTCAGCCTTAGGCTGAAATAGTTACTCAACATCCAGTTTCCGCTGAGCTGCAGAGAACGCCAGTCCGTATTTCTGTGGCTCCATTCCTCCAGATTCCAGTTGTATTTCCGTGCATCCCTTGTCCGGCTCCAGCCGAGGTCAGCCTCTATTGAAATTGTCGGCGAAGGTTTGTAGTTAAACCATGTTCCGGCATAGTTGCTGGTGCCTTCACAATATGGGTTGACTCCGCCCCACAAGCTTCCATGCAGCTGCTTCCTGGAATCACTTGAGCAGCTGAATGAGAAACTCAAGCCGCCATTGTAGCTGGTGCCATCAGGTCCTTCGTATCTGTCAGTTCGGGAACCGTTGTATCCGAGAGCACACCTGACATTGTATCTGTTGCGGAAAACCACACCATTGTTGAATCTGATTCCCCTGCCGGTCACGGGGCCTCCGGGTACACGGTCATACCATGCATTCAGCTTGCCCCACCAGTGCTGAAGAACTTCGCTATCGGCATATGGATGGTACAATCCGCTGTATATCCATGTATTAACATCTCCCGTGGATGATGTGTACCCGATCATATTCGCATCGAAATTCTCTTCGCGAAATGATATTCCTCCGCTTAAATCAAATCTTTCATCAGAGTATTCATAGAAAGTTCTACAGGCATAATTGTCATTCCAACGGTTTTCATCTGAATTCCATGTACCCGCAACGGCGGAGTTGATCTTATGATTCTCCAGAAAGCTCAGTTGAGCATCGACCGCCCCTGAGCGACCGTAGGAATAAAGAGCCCCGTCTTGATCCGGAATATCGGTGCTGGTTCCGCTGAAACCGATATAGGTTCCCGTGCCGAACTCACGTACAATCCTTCCGGCAGCGTAGTTCGTCGGACGCACCAGAGTAGTACCGTTATGCTTTATTCCTCCTGTGTACGCATCAAGGAAACCTGCGCGGAAGCCATTGAAGGAACCGGTGAGCTTTACCCCTCCGAGTATCGGTATGATCTTCCCGTCTGGCGCTACTGAGCCTATCCGTCTGGAATAGAAAAGCGAGAAGGGCATGCTGAACAGATCCGAACCTTCCAGGAAAAATGGTCTTTTTTCCGGAAGGTAGCTCTCCCAGTGCGAAAGATTCGCTTCGTCAGGGTCAGCTTCAATCTGGCCGAAATCAGGATTAACGGTAAGATCCAGAAGCAGCTCCGAAGATAGACCAATTCTCGCGTCAATACCGGCATTTACCCATGGCTCCCACTCCTCTGAAGCATCGGGCAGGTACTGAACGCGCCCGGCTCCATACGGTCTGAGTTCAATCTGCCTGGTGGCAGGAAGGGTATTCAACCCGTACAGGTCACCGAAATCTTCTATTCTAACGTAGCCGTTATCTGCCATCCTGAACAGGAACGCGCTCTCGTTCGTACGGGTGATGGTTCGCTTGAAATTAACGCCCCATACCTGTTCTTCTTCATCCTCAGAGTAGCGCAGGGCAGAGAAGGGGATTGATAACTCGGCAGTCCAGCCGGAATCAGAAGATGCGGTGGCGCTTGCCCAGACTCCATCCCAGTTCAAGTCCCATCCGCCTACTTCGCACAACCTGCCATCCTGCTGCACGTTGTCAATACTGATGAAGAAGAAGTAGGCATTATTATCATCATTGTATGTATCAAGCCAGATACCTATCCACTCGGTTGAGAAATCGTTGTCCCTCGGAGCCACTCTTCTGGTGAATTCCTCAGGGTGGCTGTCGTGCATGATGAACGAACAGTAGAGGCATTCGTCATCGTAAAGAAGCCTGATTTCAGTCTTCTCCGTCATGGGTTTTCCGCAGTCCGGCCTGTGCTGGATGAAATTCTCCTGCACGGGAATCGCCAGATTCCATATCTCATCATCAGGGATACCGTCGATTACAGGGAATTCGTTTACTCTCGCCGCCTGAACCGATATCTGAGAGAAACTGATGCCGGTAATGATAAGAATAGAAAGAGTGCATGCGGTTTTCATACTAATTAATCTTTCCGGATATTAACGGGAACATCCTCTTTTAAACTATGGTACATATATAATGAGACGCCACCGACAAAAGCCCATGCTGTTGATAGAATCTTGTAAAGTCATATTATGATTCAATATAAGTGTTGTTTTGGCCCTTGACAATGATGTGCCTATTGACTATGATAATTACTTATCAGA
>WTBT01000007.1 GCA_013138965.1 Candidatus Aegiribacteria sp. | reverse complement strand
TTTAGAATATCATTGTTACGGAAATGAAATAGGAGGGCATTATGACTTTTGGAATGATCCTCACTGCAATCCTGATATCTGTTACCAATCTTACAATTACCGAACCTGTTGATGGTGAAACCTACGACGGTGACTGGCTCCCTCTCCGAGCCATTGTGGAGAATGAGAACGAGGTTCCTGATTCAGTACACTACTCCCTTAATGGGCAGACTGCCGTTCTGATACCCCGGCTCAATACCGACTGGCCAACCTACATGCAGAATTATCAGAACCACGGCTATTCTGAATCGCCTGCCCCAACGGATAACACAATACTCTGGACGGCACCTGTAACAGGCTTTTTGCACGAATTTCCAACACCAGTTGTTGTGGATGGAATGGTGTATTACACCGCTGACAGCATTGGAGAAGGAACGACCGATTCTCTGTATGCTCTGGATGCAGCCACAGGAGAATTGTTATGGAAATATGATACTGGTCATGCTGATGATGCTGTGACAGTAGTTGATGGTCGTGTGTATTCTGCTTCTGACTCAATATTCTGTCTCGATGCTCAGACTGGAGAAAGGATCTGGGCGAATGGTATTGCAGATCATATGGGAGGCACTCCAGTTGTTTTCGATGGTAAAGTTTATTGCGGAAGAACAAACGTCGTACCCGATTCATCAGGCATCTATTGTTTAGACGCATTAACAGGTTCTTTCCTCTGGGGTGATACACTATTCTGTTTTCCGGCAAGTTGCATGGGGCTATGGAATAGTATGCTGTTTGTCCCAACGGCGAGCATGGGTGGAGGTAACATTGGAGCTCTTAGTGCTTTCAACATGTATACAGGAGAATTATTATGGCAGAATACTGACAGTGGTGATGGATATTGGGATTCTTCTCCTGTTATCGTTGATGGTGTTATCTACATAAATGACTGGTATGAGAAAACATTTGCATTCGATGCTATTACAGGTCAGAAAGTATGGGAGCAATCTGCTGGTGGAACTGCTACAATCGCTTACCATGATGAGAGATTGTACTTCGCAAGAGAGAACAAACCCTTCTACTGCCTTAATGCTTCCAATGGAATCATTATTTGGTCTGCCCCTTATAATCAACATGGTTCATCAGGTATAGCCGATGGAATGGTATTCTTTGGTGAGTACTCTAGGAACGATAGCGCCAGAGTAATCGCATTGGACTGTGCATCGGGAGATACAGTCTGGACCTATATGACAACTGCGAATCGCTTCCAAGGTAGTCCATCGATCACCGACGGGATTCTATACATCCCAGCGATTGACGGAAACCTCTATGCCTTCGGAACAGGTCTTAAGTACACTTACCGTGAAGATTATTTCTATGCTGATGTAGGCCCTAATGAGCTAATAGTAACCTCATTCGATAATGCTGCTGCTGTTGCGGCAGATACCATTAACTTCACAGTTACTCAAACTGGAATCACCCTTGAACCTTCCAGCAGGCTTGCTCTTTGTGCCAGCCCGAATCCATTCTACTCCACGGCATCGATATCTTTCGAGCTTTCCGAGCCGGGATGGACATCAGTAACAGTGTACGATCTGTCCGGAAGAATCGTCAGAACACTTGAGAATTCAGAGCTTGGAACTGGGCAGCACTCTATCACATGGGATGGAAGGAGAGAGAATGGTGAGGGTGTTGCGGCTGGACTTTACTACTGCAGAATCCAATCCGGTGGGGTTTCCGAGACTACTGGTCTGTGTCTTTTGAGATAGAAGTGCCCCCGGTATGGTGTAGAGCCGCAGTTCGGGAAGTGGCGCCTCGACAGTGTCTCCCAGCGAACCATCCTATGGTATGATACAACTAGTTCTAATCAAATAAAACGCAAACCGAAGAAGATTTTCCGGAATCCAATCATACTTGCCAAAGAAATGTCCTTGATGATGGAGATTGAGGAATTGAGTCGAGCTGATCTTGCTCGAAAGCTTGGTTTATCCAGAGCAAGAGTCACTCAGATGCTCAATCTATTCGGATTGCCTGAAATGCTAATTTCAGAGATCGAAGAAATGGGTGATTATTGGAGCAGGCAACTGCTTACTGAAAGACAGTTGAGGCGGTTATCTATAGTCTGATTGCTATCCTTGACTCATCTTCTGGTGAAGATGTATACTTATTAAGGTATTGAAATACAAGCAAATGGAGAAATTAGAATATCATTGTTACGGAAATGAAATAGGAGGGCATTATGACTATCGGAATGATCCTCACAGCAATCCTGATATCAACTACCGCAGTTACGATCACGGAGCCTGTTGATGGTGAAACCTACGATGGAGACTGGCTCCCTCTCCGAGCCATTGTTGAAAATGAGAATGAAGTACCTGACTCAGTTCATTATTCGTTGAATGGTGCAGCAGTTGTTTTGATTCCAAGGCTGAATACCGACTGGTACACATATATGCAGAATGATCTGCATCATGGTTATTCAGAATCTCCAGCACCTCATAATAACACAGTACTTTGGACTGCACCTATCACTGGAACTGAGCACGAATTCCCCACACCTGTTGTTGTGAATGGATTGGTTTACTATCCCCAGGATCATGGTGGAGAAGACTTGTATGCATTGGACGCTGCCACAGGCGAGGTAGAGTGGATATTCATTGGAACAGGTGACACAGACGATGCAGTTACAGTGAAAGACGGTAGGCTGTACACAGCAAGTGATTCTATTTGGTGCCTGGATGCCTTGACAGGAGAGAGAATCTGGGCTTTCGGTGATGCCAATTGGACTGGCAGTACACCTGCAGTGGTTAATGGGAATGTGTTCTGTGGGCGAAGAGGTGTAGGGATTTCAATTGTCTTCTGCCTTGATGCAGCAACAGGTGCGGAGATCTGGACGGATACAATCCCTGGAGAGACAATGAGCTGTATGACGATCTGGAACGGTAAGGTATTTATCCCGACATTTGATAATTTCAGCGAGAGCTCTTTATATGCTCTGGATGCTAATTCAGGTTCAATCATATGGGAAAACACCGATAGTTATTGGGGCTATTGGGACTCATCTCCAGTTGTTGTAGATAGCGTGATCTACATAAGCGGATTTTACAATCAAATGCTAGCAATTGACGCAATGACAGGAACTACGATCTGGGAGGCTATCTATACTGATAAGTACTTTACGGCAACTCCTGCTTATAACGATGGCAAGCTCTATTTCGCAGACGAGATACATTCAAATTACAGTATTGATGCGTTCACTGGAAACACAATTTGGGAAGTACCCGGTGGTCATCATGGCTCATCAGGTATCGCTGATGGTATCGTTATCTTTGGAGAAATTGACAATCCGGATGGTGCTAGAGTTATTGCACTGGACAGTAACACAGGTGAGAATATCTGGTCTTATCAGACCGGAGGATCAAATATTTGTTCAAGTCCTGCTATCACAGACGGGATTGTGTACATCGCAGGTATGGACTGGAATCTGTATGCATTTGGGGTCGGTCTGAAGTACACCTACCGGGAAGAATATTTCTATGCTGAAGTAGGTCCTAACGAGCTGATTGTGACATCTTTCGATGGGGGAACTGCTGTAGCGGCAGATACTATCAACTTCACAGTCACACAAACTGGTATTTCACTGGAACCTTCAACTAGGCTTGCTCTATATGCCAGTCCTAATCCATTCTACTCTATTGCATCAATATCTTTCGAACTTTCCGAGCCGGGATGGACATCAGTGACAGTATATGATCTGTCCGGAAGAATCGTCAGAACACTTGAAAATTCAGAGCATGCAACTGGGCAACACTCCATCGTCTGGGATGGAAGGAAAGAGAATGGTGAGCTTGTTTCGGCAGGACTATACTTATGCAGAATTAAATCCGGTGGGATTTCTGAAACCACAGGTTTGTGTCTATTGAGATAGAAGTGTCCCAATTAATGGTGTAGACCCAACTTCGCAAACTATAGACAGAGGGTCAGAGCGTTATGTGCTTGAATTGGATAGGTGCCCCTGTTAATGGTGTAGAGCCGCCGCCCGGCCCAGAGGGTTCGAGCAGATCGGGAAATGGCGCCTCGATTCCCGATCTACTCGAACCTTTGGTGGCCCGATATTGAAACTGGAATTTCTATTGCCTTCATGTAGTCTTATCTCAAAGCCCCCAAAGACATACCGGAATCCGATCATTTATGCTCAAGAACTGGCAGAGGAGATGAGGAGGGAGGGACTAACGCAGGCTGAACTCGCTCGAAAGCATTGTATCTCAAGAGCAAGAGTTCACCAGTGGTTATCCCTACTGAAACTGTCAAGGAATGAGAGCAAGAGGATTCTGGTGATGGGGGATCATTGGGAATGGAGATTGTTGACAGAGCGGGGGTTGAGAAGGCGTGCGAAGGAGAAAAGAAATCTATGATCTCTACTATTCCACATAGATTGAATGATGGGCAGGCGGGTTGATAATTATTCCTTTGGGAATTCCGATATGCAACTCAGGAATCGCAGGGCAGTTGTCTATTTGAACGTAAACTACGAAGAACGGTTTCAGAGCAGTTCCCCATTCACTGATAGGTCGAATCCATAATTGAGGATTCGAAACAGATAGGGAATCAAGAAGGAAATATGCCCTAATTCTGTCATTGGAATTGTATATGGTACCGTTAAGAAGCTCTATGCTATAACCAAGCAAATCTGTGCGGAACGGTTGGTATATTTCAGTAGTTGAACTATCCGGCATAAAACTAATTCTGGTTCTTTCTCTATCCATTTTTGCGGCGAATCTTACGTCAACAATTACGGTATCACCTCTGGTCTGGTCACCCAATCTAAGTCTTGGAAAGAATATTGAATTCATTAAGATTGGATTTCCCTCAAAGTCTTCAACATTATATTCGAGAATATAATTCCCGTCTTCGAAACTATTCCTGTCATAGTGAAGTGAACAACACCACATGGGATTCAGGGTGTCTGCAATAGTGAACCATATCATCCTAGATGGAGAAATTACATATTCATCATCATCAATAGATATAAAATCCAGAACTGCCTGCTCTGTATGAATCGGTTCGCTGAAGTATACATTAACAGACACGATACTATCAGTTACGCATATCAGTGCAGGAGCCTCCTGGATAGGACCGTGTTGAGCGCTGAATGGTTGCTTCTTGCTAACTTCATGGTTCCATAAGAAAGTTTGGGAATATTCATCAACCAAATACGCACTATAGCTGCCGACATGAACCGGTTCAGAATCGCGATGTTCCATTCTGTACAGTTCACCAGACACTGAATCGGCCTGATGTATCATCGTAAAAAGGTTATAGAGAAAGAATCCTTTGAAACCCACCGGGATGTAACTCATCTCAAGTACGAAGTACCCATACAGGTCTTGTACATCTTCATTTGGTGCCAGTATCAAGGCAAGAGTATCCCTGCCTAGAATGTTATCCCATAAGTAGTGCCCAGCGCTGCAATAGGAGTGTGCTTCTATAGAATCTATACTTGCTTCGATGTTCTCTGAATTGATCTGAATCAGCACTTGCATTTCGTTATCAAGACCTTCAACAATAGAGTCCAGTTTTAGATCCAATAGCATCAGGGTTGAAGGCATACGCCATGTATTTATCCAATGAACCATTTCCTTTAAATCTGCAACATAGGGCATATAAGGTTGAACCCGGAAATGCATAATTCCGTCACTATATCTTGTAAGGTCACCAAGTAATCTGATTTGTTCATGACTGTTACGATTTGTGTAATCTTGAGGACGTAGTCTGATCCTGACTGAATTACTGTTCCTACCGTAGGCTAAGTTTCTTTGTGTAGTACTATTCGTTAGAACTGATATCCTTCCAGAAAGTTCATTGATTTCAGGCACATCTGAAGAGATTATTAATTGCCCATCTTGTGCATGGAATGCTATTCGAAAAGAATCTTTCGAAGCAGGTAAATAAACAATACCTTCATATGAGTAATCATCGAGGAGGGGGTACTGTCCTTCGATCACTCTATTCAGGTCATCCTCATTTATTAATTCAGGTGATATATGATGAGTACAATCATAAGTATTTTGATGTCCTATAATGGACAAGTAGTAAAATCCATCTCCAACATAACCATACAACGTTATCAGTTGATCCTCAACGAAGAATAGGTAAACCTGATTCTCTTTGAATGGATTTATGTAATGACTTTCACTTGTAGTATCCTCAAGCATGATATGATAGCTACGGGAATAGGGTACGTGGAGCAGTAAAGAATCGTTTAAATCAATATTTCCTTTGAAAACTTCTGTCGGTCTAACCTGAAGATACATGGAATCTACACTAATGACATTACCGATAAATACGAGCGGTGTACTTTCATAGAACTCGTTTATTGTGTGATTGATTACATTCTCATAACTCACAACTATATGGTCATTAGTATTGGAGCTTGCACAAGAGGAAATCAATACGATCAATGAAGACATACATAAGTATAGAAATGATAGTCTGTGATTGTGAAGAATCGTTTTTAGATTCTGCTGTATCCGTCGCACAATTGGCAGTATTTCATGAGTAATTGATCCACCCCTTAGATGGTTATTAGTGAGTTACATGAAGTAATCACATAATAAGCAATATAGCAAGTATATGCCAATCTTACTGATCTTGTGGCTGATCTCGTAAGGTCCTTTGCGGTAGATAACTCTGTAAGAGTGTATTACTGATTATCAGCTTAATACTGAGTTTCGATTCGTCGATACCATGTTGTGACTGAATGTGACCTGATTCTCGACAGGTTCTCGTCTCGGGTCTTGGATTTGAAATGGCGCCTCGACAGTGTCTCCCAGCGAACCATTCTTTGGCTTGATACAACTAGTTCTAGTCAAATAAAACGCAAACCGAAGAAGATTTTCAGGAATCCTATCATCCTTGCCAGAGAAATGTCCTTAATGATGGAGATGGAGGAATTGAGTCGAGCTGATCTAGCCAG
>WTBT01000028.1 GCA_013138965.1 Candidatus Aegiribacteria sp. | reverse complement strand
CCACATATCTGGCTATAATGACCACATATTATCGTCAAATACATTCCAGTATTCTCCTCAAATCTGTAATCATTCTATCTCAGCTATGAGGCTCTTCTGCTCAATGCCCATTATCGGACAACCTCCTGGGTAGATCAGTGATCTGAACACTGAATACTTTGGAAGAATATTGGAAGCATCGAAATTTCGCAAGTCGAAGGACCTGCAGGTTCGGCATTCAGGAGGCAGGCTTCCCCGTTCGAGTGTTCCCGTCGGAAAGGACTAACCTGGGATAGTTTGTGTATTTCTGGATGATAAATTTCTTCTCTCTGACTGATGTAAACAGCGAAAGACCGTCAGGCACCGTTGAAATCCGCAATAATTGTAGATTTGACTGAGAACCACAAAAGCTATATATCTAATAAGAAGATATGTGAAATATTGTAGCAGTAGAGGTGATTTACTGAAATGTTCTGGTACGGTCGGTAGATATTGATAGCGCGGCAGGAATAAACGGTGCACATAACAGAAAGGTGAATAATGGAAAAGTTACACAAAATCCTGGAGGAACTGGTGGAAGTTCCGGGTATCGACGTTGCTGTGTGCGTTGGAAGGGACGGTTTCGTCATCGATGCCGCCTCTACTGGATCTTCGGACACTGAAGCTATCGGCGCCATGGTCTCAACAGGTATGGGTTCCGCCGAAAGCGTCGGTCGCGAACTGGGGCTGAAGGAGATGGATCAGGCAATGATGGAATTCAAGGGTGGGATAGTCATGATGACAGCCCTTGGCAAAGATGCTCTGCTTGCCATAGTTGCCGCAAAAGATGCAAACCTGGGTGGAGTGCGTCTGCAGGTCAGAAGAAGTGCGCCCAAGATTCTTGAGGCAATGTAGCCAGAAGAATAGAAAGGAGGAGACAAATGAGTAAAAAAGTCGACGCAGCAGTGGTACAGGCTATACTGTACGGTATTTACAAAGCGCTCTACAAGATTACTGGAGCCAGTGCTGCTGCGGTGATGCGGCAGGCAGCGCCGGATATTCTGGTTGGATTGACTAAATTCGGTGTCAAGCTTCCGCAGGTTACCAATATAGATGAATTGTCAAAAGCAGTGAACGGTGTGGTGACCGAGGCTGGATGCTGTGATAGTATAGAATTCAAACTGGATGATGATATACTCACAGCCAATATTTCCAATTGCACATTCTTCGACCTTACGATGGCATTGAAAGAACTTGATATTCCACCGTTTGGCTGTCCGTTTGCGGCCTTGACTCTTGCGCTTGCCCAGCAGAACCTGGGAAAGACTCCTCGAATCGTTTTCCTGGAGCCTACCGAAGGTGGGCAAAAGGGAGATACTACGCTCAAAATACAGCTGTCCTAACGGTCACTTGAGCATTTGAGCCGCAGAAGTATGAGTGCATTATCTTCGGATTGATCCAGAACTTATGGATCCCTTCAGAGAACGGCTGATGAGTTTGATCCAGCGGGTATTGAAAAGGTTGTAACAAGCTGCTTCCCTAAGGCGTACTTGACAGTACATCAAGGATGAATTGCGCGTGCATAACGAAGTAAATGCAGGTATTATACATCGTTGCGGCAGAGTTCTTATGATGAATACGGGCTGAACACCTGCGTCATCTCCAAGAACACTACTGATTCTCTATCAGTATTCATACCTATTATCAGCATTTAGCAAGTTCCCGATAATCTCTAATCAACTGTTCATGGTTTTCATGGATCTGTAGTTGCCTGTACAGAAACCGGAGTGCATCATATTTTGTTAACTGTTCCGATCTGATTCCATACATCCATTCTGTATTCCTTCCCCTGTTATCAAGGAACAACACCGTTAGAGATGTATTGGGGGAATGCGTTAAAGCTATTGCCGCCTTTTCCAGCGGATCATCTGCATCTCCTCTCTTTTTGTGGTATATTCTTGTTCTTGTTTTGATGCTTTCAAAGGAGGCGATTTGAAAAGGAACGAATATCTTCTGCTTCTTGATGCGGATGATACACTCTGGGAGAGTGCGCTTTTCTTCGAGAGAACAGAGCATGATTTTCTCAGTCTTATGACAGCACTTGGCTCATCGGAAGAGGAAGTGCGCAGAATAGTCCATAGAAAAGATGTTGAGAGACTATCAATAACTGGCTACGGTGCAAAACCTTATATAGATACCCTGCGCATGATCATGCTGGATCTTGTTCCTGAAGCACCATCATGGGCATTGACTGCCATGGATGACATCCAGAAAAATCTTCTCGGTCATCCTGTAATTCTCCTGCCCGGTGTGATCAGCACTTTGGAGAATATGAAAAACCTACCAGTAAAGACAATGGTGTATACAATGGGTGAGAATGATCACCAGACAGATAAGTTCGCGAGATCGGGGTTGATCAGCTACGTTGACGAACTCAGGATCGTACCCAGAAAGAATGTTAACGCATTGCGTGATGTTCTTGTGTACGCTGATGTTGAACCCCGAAACTGTATAATCGTGGGCAACAGCCCCAGATCTGACATTAATCCTGCCCTTTCGCTGGGTGCGGTTGCCGTACATGTATTAAGAGATCGAACCTGGACTGCTGAAAGAGAAGATTTTATCGATACGGGCAGTGTTATAACCATCGAAAGTTTCAATGAACTGACTGATATCCTTGGTAACTTTCTGAAAATTGATATTTCACAGATTGAAAATAATTCAATTACTTCCGACTGGAGGCATCATTCATGAGCCTTATAGATTTATTGCATTCAAAACTTATTGCTTTTTCTCCGGATATTTCTGATAAGAAGGAAGTGCTCAGAAAAATCGCTGATATGATCACTAAAAGTGGCAGAATAGGCGATACAACTTCTGATTCTGTCTACCAGGCTTTATCTGAACGAGAATCACTGGGATCAACCGGATTCGGACACGGTGTAGCCATTCCACATTGCAGAATGCCTGGTCTGGAGGATTTCGTCATAGGATTTCTCATTTCAGGCAAAGGCATTGATTTCGATTCAATCGACGGGGATAATGCACGGATATTTCCATTTATTGTCGGTCCGGAGTCAAAGCCAAAGGAATACCTGAAGCTGTTATCAGCAATTTCCCAGATTCTCAGAAACATCAACTTCAGAAAGGAAATACTGTCAACACACTCCCCGGAAGAGATATACGAACTCATTAAAGCTCATACGCTGCCGGAGGACGGAACGCCTCCGAAACGGCAGGGAATGAAGATGCTGCATGTTTTCATTCAGAATGAGGATTTATTCGATGATCTGCTGCAGGTTTTTGCCGGTTCAGAGTCCACATCAGCATTAATCCTTGAAACTCATGAATCAACGGACTACATGATGAAAATTCCCCTTTTTGCGGGATTCTGGAATGCGGATGTCAGGCACTTCAACAGGATGATAGTAGCAGTTGTAAGAGATGAACTTGTTAACTCTACTATACGAAACATCGAATACATATGTGGGAAAATCTCCGAGAGGGATGACATAATGATAACTGTGACTGATCTCCACAATGTTCTTGGTTCCTTAGACTTTTAGGTCGTATCATATTGACTGCTGATATTCCAGTAATAGCCATAATCGGTATTTCCATTATAATCGCCATCTATTTTGGCAAGATCGCCCGTAAGGCGGGTCTTCCCTCTCTTATTGGTTACATGATCCTCGGTACTATCATGGGTACTTCAGTACTTTCGCTTATCACTGAGAACTCATTGAATCACCTGCAGTTCATTACAGATATCGCGCTTGGTTTTGTAGCCTTCACAATAGGTTCGGAATTGAATCTCAGGACACTCAAAAGTCTTGGAAAAGGAATTGTATTAATCATACTGGCAGAATCCTTCGCTGCATTTTTCCTCGTTACTTCTGCTGTATATCTGCTTTCTGGAGACCTGCCCATGGCTCTGATATTCGGAGCACTGGCGCCGGCCAGCGCACCTGCTGGAACTGTCGCAGTTATCCAGGAGTACAAAGCTAAGGGTACCTTAACCAAAGCTCTGTATGCGGTTGTAGGTTTTGATGATGGTCTTGCCGTAATTATCTTCGGTTTTTCTGCCGCTCTTGCAGCCAGATTGCTTAGAGCTGAATCCTCTGAGGTTTCCGTTGGATTGATATCCAGCATCATGGAACCAATCAAGGAACTGGGGTTCAGTCTGGGTGCAGGTACAATACTAGGTTTCTTCTTCTCCGCTCTTGCAAGAAAACTCAGACCGTTATCAGAACTTCCTGCGCTGATATTCGGTTTCATCGCTCTATCAATAGGCCTGTGCATCTGGCTCAATCTTTCTTTGATTCTTACCAATTTGATGCTCGGATTCGTACTTGCAAACACTACGTCCATACGATCTGCAAGAAGCATCGTAGGTCAGCTTAGGGATTATATGCCTCTGCTTTTCATTCTCTTTTTCTTCCTGGCCGGGGCACATCTTAAGATTTCAGCTCTTCCTGCTCTGGGACTTCTTGGAATCGTTTACATGATGGCAAGGGTTGTAGGATTGATGGGAGGAGCCTGGCTGGGAGCAGTCGCGGGTAAATCCGAAAGTAAGATAAGGAAGTATCTGGGATTAGGTATCCTTTCTCAAGCTGGTGTTGCAATCGGTTTATCACTGATGGTCCGCCAGATGTTTGCGGAGATAGGCTCACCTCATGCCCTTGAGATCGGAGCAATGGTCATTACAACAATTACTGCAACCAGCATCATATTCGAGATCATCGGACCGATAATGGCCAAGATCGCACTTAAGAAAGCCGGAGAGATTCCAGACGATTAACCAGACGGAGTTTTAGAGAACCTCATAAACTCCGCCTGATCAATCAGCTCTGCTGTGCAGAACAGGTCAGATCTTAACCAGCCTGCAGCTTTCTGTACTGAAGCTGTTGGAAACAACCACAAAGTAGACACCGGAAGGTATCGGGTCTCCAAAACCAGAGATTCCCATCCAGGTAAACAGTCCTGATTCAACTTCTCTGCTCAAAACACTTCTTCCACTCAGATCGAAGATTCGTATCCCTTCATTCCCAGTCTCCTATCCCAGTGATCCGACTTCTGCTTCAACAGCTTCCAGTATTTCACATGATTTTACAACTTCGGCCATCTTTGTGTGATCGGGATACAGGGGTCTGTCCTCTCCAAGATGGTCGATATGCTTTCTGATGACGTTGTATGCAGCCTGTATGCCTTTTCCGGGTTTGTGATCCCTCTGGTCAAGACCATCTGCGGCTGCGATGAGCTCGATCCCAAGTATTCCGTAAGCGTTTTCGAGAATCTGGTGATTCTGAATGGCTGTATTCATTCCCATGCTTACGAAATCCTCCTGATCAGCGGCAGCCGGAATAGATGCGCAGGCTGAGGGAGCTGAAAGTGATCTCTGCTCTACAATAAGCATTCCGGCGGTGTACTGGCTGAGCATATGTCCGCTGTACAGACCCGGTTTCTCAGCAAGGAAAGGTGTAAGCCCAACAGAAAGAGCGGGGTTTAGAATTCTGTTAAGTCTTCTCTCAGACATTACCGAAACCATTGTTACTGCGACACCCATCATATCCATCGGAAGCGATACGGGTGTTCCCTGGAAATTGGCTCCCGTCAGAACCAGATCCTCTTCAGGGAAGAATATAGGGTTGTCGCCAACACCGTTCAGTTCTATCTCAACCTGGCTCCTTGCATATGTAAGGGCATCGTGTGCCGCTCCTATAACCTGGGGAGTGCTCCTCATGGAATACGCGTCCTGGACTTTCTTCTTGCCGCCTTTCAGGAGATCACTTCCCGCAATACATTTCATCAGAGCGTTCGCGGTTCGGACGGCGCCGGAGAACCCCCTGGCACTGTGCAGCTTTTCATTGTACGGCTTAAAATTCGCGATCAATGCTTCAAGGCTCATGGCTGCCGCAATTTCGGCCTGCTTGAACCAGCGGTTCATATCGTAAAGATGGATTGTATTCATGGCGTTCAGGACATTTGAACCGTTTATCGTCGCAAGACCATCCCGGGCATGGAAAATCTCCGGCTTCAGGCCGGCTCTTTTCAATGCCTCGGCACCGGGAAGAAGCTCACCATTGTAGAAGGCTTCCCCTTCACCTATAATAACAAGCGCTATCTGGGACATCGGGGCAAGGTCTCCACACGCTCCGACTGAACCTTTCTGGCAGACGAAAGGCGTTACACCCTTATTAAGCATATTCACTAGTTGCTGCGTAATTTCAAGTCTCATTGCCGAATGTCCCTTTGCGTGAACATTTATCCTTGAGGCCATTGCTCCCCGGACATACTCAAGCGGTGCGGGTTCTCCGATTCCGGCAGCGTGGTTGTACACCAGATATTTCTGGAACAGTTTCACTTCCTCATCATTGAGAAGGGTTTCAGAGAATTCGCCGATACCAGTATTAACACCGTACATGATTTCTTTCTTTTCAAGTTTACTGGTTATCATGCCCCTGCAGAATCTGATCCTTTTCTCCGCTGCGGGTGACAACTCAATTTTCTCCCCATGACGAGCAATTCTAACAAGTTTTTCTACTGTGAGACCGGTTCCATCGATAACTATAGCCATACGATTCCTCCATCTAGAATTGAGTGAGAAAGTACATTACATTTAACTGAATATAGATACCCTCAAGACCAGCAACAACGGGAACATCGGTGCCATCTTCTTCAACGTGTTTGACTTATTATATATGAATTTCTTCATATTTACATTATAATAAACTTTTATCTTGAGAATATGATATAGTATATTTCAGTTGTTGTTACACTAATATTCCTTAAGGATTTTTCCTTCAGTAGATGTAATGCTGTTTGACAAAATGCTCTTCTCTGAGATATTCAATAAAGTATTTTTCATTTTAGCAGAAGGGTTTATAACCATGAGTTATCAGCATTCTGAGGATTACACAGAAGGTAAACGAAAAACAGGCATGCTTATTATCACAGATGTTGGAAGTACTACCACAAAAGCGCTTCTCTTAAAAAGATCCGATGATAACAGCCTTCATTTCGTTGATAGCGCTGATGTTCCCACCACCGTCGAAAAACCCTTTGAAGATGTCTGTATTGGAGTTGCCAGAGCAATAAGGAAGCTGGAATCCCGAACAGGGGAAAACCTTTCGCGCGGCAGCGGTATGCCATCTGTACCCTATCTATCAACCAGTTCAGCTGGAGGTGGCCTGCAGATGATCGTTTTCGGTCTCACATCAGTTGAGACAGGAAGAATTGCCGAAAATACCGCCAGCAATGCGGGGGGAGTCATTCTTAAAATGTTCTCCATAGATGATAAACTTCAGGCTGTAGAGAAAATGCTTGCCATCCAGAATCTTCATCCGGACATGATTATGCTTGCAGGCGGAACTGATGGAGGTGCCGTGGCCGGGGTTGTCAGACTTGCGGAACTCCTGGCCCTTTCCAAACCTCAGCCGAAATTCCGACAGGCAATGAAAATACCTCTTATTTTCTGTGGTAATACTTATGCAAGAACATTTGTGAGAGATGTTCTTGAAGATAGCTTTGATATCCATATCGTTGACAATGTTCGTCCCTCACTGACGGAACTAAACACAGAACCAGCCAGAAACGAAGTGCACAGGCTTTTCATGGAGAATGTTATGGAAAGGGCTCCCGGTTATTCGGAGCTTAAGAATTATGTGATTTCGGATATTCTGCCGACACCCGTAGGAGTCGAGAATATTCTCAAATTGTATAGCAACCATGTGGGGACAAGCGTACTCATGATGGATATGGGAGGGGCGACAACTGACATCTTCTCCTGCATAACAGGTGAATACTCGCGGACGGTGGCAGCCAATACAGGTATGAGCTATTCCATAGCCAATGTGCTGTCAAAGGCAGGCATTAAGAGCTTAATGAAATATCTGCCCGAGGGGTTCGATGAGGATAGAGTACGGGATTATATCTACAACAAGACGATCTTTCCGACATACATTCCTCGGAATGAGTCAGAAGTGCTGATTGAACAGGCTGCGGCTATCTGTGGCGCTGAATCTTCATGGAAAGAGCATCTTGATTCATGCTACAAAACCAGAAGGATTGGATTTCTTGACAGACTGAAATCCCGTAACAGAAAGATGTTTAAAGAAACATTCCTCACTTCCCAAGAAGAGCCATTCCATCTATCGGATATCGAAATCATAATCGGTTCGGGCGGAATAATTGCCCATTCGGGCAAGTACAGGGCTTTCTGGATTCTTTCAGAGGGATTCCGGCCCCAGGGGATAACCAAGCTGGCAGTTGACAGAAACTTCAGAAGCCCACACCTTGGAGTTCTTTCAGAAATAGACAGTAAGGCTGCACTGCACCTCTTCCTTGAAGAGTGTCTTGAGGATATTGGATGGACAGTCTCCCCCATCGGGAAAATCAGTAAAGGAAATAAGATACTGGATGTCAATGACAGAAATACCGGGAAAACCTGGAAACTCTCCGGCGGCGATCTGCTATTCCTGAACTCTGGAGGAAACCTGGAATTCATACTTGATGATAATGTTTCGCTCGGAAATGGACACACCCTTCTCAATACTGAACTACCGGTTCTTATAGACTGCAGAGGACATGGAGATAATACAATTGAAAAACCTCTTGCGTCCTCGGATATTCCGGAATTCATTCACAAAATAGACAAATTTGTCCATACTATACGCCCGGAGCATGCTGAACTGATAACTGGGGAATGGGAAATGGATTACAGGTTACCATATAAAGGTGATCTGTTCGTTAAGAAGGGGGATATGGTTGAACATGGCACTGTATTGGGAGAAAACAGGTTCGATCCGCCAAGACTGTATATGATTGATCTCAATAGAATACCCGGGTACGACAGGCACCTTTCACCTGAGGAAATTCATCGCGGTCTCCTGATAAAAGAAGGAGACAAAGTCAAACTCAATTCTCCACTTTACAAAGTGCACAGGACTGGTCTCCAGGGTTTCGATTTTACTTTCCATTCACCAGTCAGGGGAAGGGTAACGAAGATCGAGAAGACTGGTATTATTATTCTGAGAGAAATCCAGGATTACGATGAAAAACCTCATGTGATTGATATTGCCGGACCGCTTGATATCAAGCCCAAACACATCAGGGGATACTTGAAAGTCGGTCTTGATAGATTTGTGGAAGCTGGTCAGGTCATCGCCTCAGATATGTCAAATGGCAAGGTTGTGACCGTAATATCACCCACCAGCGGTGTGCTTAAAGAAATCGACACCAGAAACGGTACAGTAACTGTTCAGTACGACATTAACCCGGTTAAGATGTTCTGCCATGTCTCGGGTACCGTATCTGAAATTCTTCCCGATCATATGGTGCGAGTAAAAGGTAAAGGGACAAGATTGAACGGAGTGATAGGTTTCGGAGGAGAGAACAGTGGAATACTTACAGGGATTGATTCCGCCCGGGATGGTCAGTTCAAAAAGAATTGCATTGCTTTTTCCATTGTCCCTATTGACCTGGAATTTCTGAAACAGGCTTCGGATGCCGGAGTATCAGGAATAATCGCTCCATCAATACCCGCCTCCGACTGGGT
>WTBT01000065.1 GCA_013138965.1 Candidatus Aegiribacteria sp. | reverse complement strand
ATTTCCGCTTCAGTCTTTCCTTATGAATCTGCTTTACTGTATCCCAGGAAAGGCCACAGAGCGCCGCAACATATTTCAAAGGGATGAGTTGGCACAGACAAAGAACATAACGAGCAAGGGCTCTTGTATAGCTTTTCTGTCCTTCAAGAAAAGGAACTTTTACCTGTCGAATGGTTCCGCACTTCTTGCAGACAATTCTGGGGATGAAAAGGTGGAGCAGGTTGTGTCTGCTTCCTGTGGGCAACAACTTGAGAGTCCGAAACACTCCGCCAGAGCGTACTATGTTGTGTGAATGACACTTGGAGCACTTGGTATAGCTATCAGAAATCACTCCGTGATAAGTAGTTTTCCCTCCCGCATAACTGGTACGAAGGTACTTTACACCCTTCAGATCTTGATTGTGGTATAATTGACTTGTGGACATGATGCTCCTTCAATGACTTACGTGGTTGTTAGCCATTGAAATATAGTATCATGTTCACACCTGTACACTCAGGCTATGTACGCAAATTTCGGAAGAGCCAAAGACATTGCCATGCGGCAGCAGACTCCACTCTTCCGCGAACAGTATGAAGACTATTCGCATTATGAAATAGACAACAGCCCTGTAGATGTCTTCTGTGTCCAGACCTTTGAGAAGCTCATTCTTTAATCGAAAATCTTCTGTGTCCAGAGCAAGTATGAGTTTTTCAGTGGCTTCTCTGACCTGTTTTCCGAGCTGATCGTTCAGTTCGGTCTGACGATGTCTGCTTGAAGCTGCAAGATCTGAGAGGAATGGTTTTCCGAACCAGCGCTCCTGTTTTAGAAGGGTTGTGAAAGCGTCAACGAACTGCTTCTCTTCTTCCCATTCGGAGGAATCAAAATCGATACTTACTTCGGGAAGCCCCGGAGGCGTGTGCAGAATTCTGAAAATGGATCCGTTGGTAAGCAGAACAAAGGATACTCCGGTTTCCCGCATCCAGCGAACAGCTTTGGCATCCGGGGTTGTTCGCCATTTACCTTTGGTCTTCTCCACCCTGTCCAGGTCCTGCTCATGATTTGTTGTCCAGATGCCCAGTACAGGATTGTCGTCATTATCATAGAGAACCGAGTTCGGCGATATGGATTGATCGTAATCGATCAGGTATACGTTCAGCTCAGGCGGGAGTTCCTGTGTTCTTCTGATCTTCTGCTGTGGTAATTCAAGAAGATCACGCAGTATGAAATTCTTCCAGTTCGCAAAACGTCTTGCGGCTCCCGGGTCTGCAAGCCATCGCTGCCGTTCGTTGAGTGTATTACGGTAGATGTATTGCGATATCTTTTCCGGCCCATTTGGAAATGTTTCACAGAGTACGGGTTCAGTTACAAGGAGACCGGATCTTCTTATCAGGCTTAGCCAGTCATGGCGGTGTGGCTGCTTGCCTTTTTTTATAGTCATCGGGGATTCACCCCCGTCATGTTAGCTGGGAGAATGAACTCTACTGCCAACGGGAACATCCTTATGCTTCTGAGGCTGTAAACCTGCTCTATGATCCTGGGTTGTATTTCACGTTCGGTCTTGAGGCTTTCCAGACGTTCCTCCAGGCATCTCATATCTGTCTGGTACTGATCGTAAAGATCAAGATCAAGTTTGAGCTGCGCGGGATCACGTTTGTGGATGCGAGTGAGTGTTTTATTGATTTCCTGAATCCTGGTGTTTATCAGTTCCCTGATCTTCTGTTTTTCAGCTTTTGCCTTGTCCCTGAGCCTGCTTTCAATTAAGGGTCTGTGGGTGTCCCGGTACTCCTTCAGTGAGGCTTCTATTCTGTCTTTGCCTTTAATGACTGCGGATTGAAGCTCTTCTGATAGATCGATGGAAATTTTGGGGTGATCCCTCTCCTCCGGTATGAAACCAAGTATTTCTTCCTGTGCCTGTTCAAGTACACCATTGTTCAGCCTGAAAGGGATCTTCTGTATATCTTCATGAAGCTTCCTGCCGGATTCTCCTATGGCTACAAGCCTTACATGCAGAAGCATCAACGGGCCGGGCAGCAGTGAACCATCAACTACAGTGTATGTTGATCTTGAAAGCCTCTCTCTACCTGTATAACCGGCAGTAAACATATGCTGGCGGAATACCTCCATAGCCCTTTTCATGAGCGGGTGACTGAGATGCACATAAGCAACGTCTTTCCGGTCGGTTGCATCCTCAGGCGCAAAGACAAGTTTCAGGAGTGAACCATCCGGTGCTTTTACTGAGCGGGAACACCGTTCGCCCCAGTGGTCAGGGACTCTTCTGAGTAATGCTCCTTTTTCTGCCAGATCACCGGGAGCATTTTCCAGCTCCGGATGGCCATCAATTTTCAGTGCGTCATTCAGGACCTGTCTGATAATTTTCGGATCGGCTTCCCAGTATTCTCTGGCATTTTCAATTAAAGTTGATAGCTGAGTGTTTCTTCTTGAATCGTAAATATCTCTTTTAACGTCAGCGCTCAGGGCTATTCTTGGTTCGAGGAGGTCCAGGTCGGCCGCGGTTTCACCGAGCATTCTTTTTTCAATGTTCTTCTCTATGATCGCTGCCACTCCTCCAAGATCATCCCTTTGCTGCTGCACCTTCTCCACTACTTTTTTCAGATATTCATCATCGCTTCTGTCGATATGTACAAAATGGTGAATAAGAACTTCGTCAGCCTTCTGGCCGTGCCTGTCTATTCTGCCGTTGCGCTGTTCAAGCCTGTTGGGGTTCCATGGTATTTCCCAGTGAATAAGGTATCTGCAGTGTTTCTGAAGGTTCAGACCTTCAGCGGCTGCATCCGTTGCTATCAGAATTCGGAGGGGGTTTGTCTGCGGGTTTGTCTGAAAGGCGTTCTTTATCCGTTCCCGCTCTATAGAGGACATGCCACCGTACAGCTGCATTATTCTGTCTTCACCGCAGTAGTCCTCAAGGTGATGGCGAAGGTATTCAAGAGTATCCTTGTACTCGGTGAATATTATCAGGCGCTCCTGGTTCCAGTCATTCTCCGTTTTAAGATGGTTATCGATCCAGTCTTTGAGTACTTTTGTTTTTGAGTCCTCAGTAAGACTGTTTTTCTCTGATTGTGTCAGCAGGTATTGCAGGTTTTGTTTCTGCGTTGTTGAAAGTTCTGGAAAGAACCTGGAGCATTCCGTCACTGCCTGCCCTTCCAGCTGATCCTTTACAAGGTCATCCGCATGGTCTTCTTCGGTTCTCTTAACCGCAATCTCCATCAGTTTGCGATCCGGTTCTGTTGTTGTTGTATCTGTTTGGGCTTTAAAGAAGTGATCGGCATGGGTAAGCATCGATCTGTGGAATGCAAGAGGGCAGGACAGGAAGCGCTTCTTGAGCATGGTAAGCGCGAACCTTACAGGCATGCGCACATTCGCATCCATCTGTTCTTTCAGTCTGCTGGCTATGTACTCATCAAGGGTTTCCGCTATTTTATTCGCGGTTGCTTCAGGTGGTACTTCAAGCGCCTCTACCCTGCGCCTGGCAAGGTTGCGGGTGGTTCCCAGGGCAAGTATCTCGTCCTTCATGCGCCTGATCATGACGGCACTGACCGATGATCTGTCAACCTGTGAATCACGATGAAAACGGAGAGGGTCCAGGAGTTCAAGCAATCCGGTGAAACTCTCAGTGTACCCATTATGGGGAGTTGCCGTAACAAAAAGCCTGTGCCTGAAGTGTGGAGACAGATTCCTGAGCATTTTCGTTCTCTGAGAATCCCTTACGTACCACTGCCGTCCGGTAGGAGCACAGTTGTGAGCCTCATCAAGGATCATGAGATCCCAGGAGGACATTGTTCCGTCTGATTTCCGGAGCCCTGCTGTGAAATTCCTGAGATGCACTTCCCTCTTTATGAAATCCATACTGGTTATAAGCCATGGATGACTCTGCCAGGGATTAACGTGAGTGCCGTACTCCCTCCTGAGATTGAGTATTGCATGGCGGTCGATGATCTTGAATGACAGGTTGAATTTCTCATCCATCTCCTCCTGCCACTGCACCTGAAGAGATGCAGGACAGACAATCAGGCAATCCCTCACGCGGTTCCTGCTTATCATCTCCTGCAGTACAAGGCCGGACTCAATAGTCTTACCGAGGCCGACATCATCTGCGATAAGCAGATTGACCCTGGGCATCATCACTGCGCGAACTGCCGGAGCTACCTGGTATGGCTCAAGATCAATAGCACCCATAAAGGGGCAATGGAGAACATTCCCGGAGAGTGTGGATGTTGTGGACCATCTGACAGCGCGGAGAAATGAATTGAATTCATGTGGTTTGTCCCAGTCTGTCATAGCGGGAAGGCTGATGTCCTGTAGTATTTTCGTATTTACTTCGCGTTCCCAGATTACATCAAGCGATTCTCCAAGCCTGTCATCATCAATGCATTCAAGCTTTACTCTTGTAATAGGAGATACTGCAGGGCCTGTATCGTGCGGGATAACATCATCAACGATGAAATACCTGTTGCGTAGAAGAACGAGCTGTCCCTGTTCAGGTGCGGTTCCGGTTATGCTCATTTATTTCAATCATATTCTTTTGTGTTACGGATTTCTTCTCAGACAGAACAATATTGGAATTTTATCCTTAATCCAAGTGGGGTGAGGAAGGTCATTCACTTATAGCCAGGCATATAGGAATGATAACGGTAGATTGCATGTGAATTGAAGAATGCAGCAGAAGACAGATGTTCACCACTCCCGGGAGGGTCCCTCAAACTGAGGCCGGATGAGCGGCAGGTTTCTCTGGATCTGTAAGGGATAGCTGTGTATCAGTATGCCTTTCTGTGATTTTATCAGGCCTTGTTTTCTTGACGTGGCGGAGCTGTCTCTGGTATTATCAGTTTAGATAAGATATTCAGCGGTTCCCGGACAGATGTTCTGGAAATCCAGTTTCCTGTTGGTATTCCCGGAGATGAATGAAAAGGAGACAGCCATAGTAGGCCAGAACAGAACACTGCTATTCCTGCTCATATTCATCATGTTCTCTTTGATTATCACCGGGATAGCTGCGGACGGAGCAGGCAAAGCATTCGGTGGATTCCTGGATCTGCAGTTCCAGCCGGCGAGACTCATCAGTGATTTCATGTCCACCAACGGTATCGGAGCCTCTTTCATAA
>WTBT01000061.1 GCA_013138965.1 Candidatus Aegiribacteria sp. | reverse complement strand
CTCACAGCTGAGATAGAATGCTCGGAGATTTGAGGAGAATACTGGATGTATTTAACGATAATATGCGGGCATTATAGCCAGCTGTGTGGGGTTTATGCCAATGTTTCATTGTCGGACAGCCTCCTAGAACTGTTTTACGGTGAAAATTGAAAAAAATTAAAAGAAACATTCTGTTAAATCCAGGTCCTGCCACAACCACAGATACTGTAAAGTATGCCCAGGTTGTTCCTGATATCTGCCCAAGAGAAAAAGAATTTGGTGATATCGTCCGGGAGCTGACCCGAGACCTGGTTAAAATCGTACACGGTGAAGATAACTATGATTGTATCTTATTCGGTGGTTCTGGAACTTCAGGGGTGGAAGCTGTCATCAGTTCAGTTGTCCCTGCTGATAAAAAAATCCTTGTTGTGAGCAACGGGGCTTACGGCACAAGGATGGCGGCAATTGCTGCCAGCTACGGGATCGGAACAATAAATTACCGGATCCCTTACGGTGATTATCCCGATATTGCTGCTGTCGAGGAATTGATATCACAAAACCGAAATTCTATCTCTCATATGGGCATTGTCCATCATGAAACCACAACCGGTATGCTTAATCCGGTAGAAGATTTTCTAGCGCTGGCCAGAAGATATGGGATAGAGCTCATAGTTGACACCATTTCATCCTATGCCGGAATCCCTATTGACCTGAGGATTAATGATTATGATTACATTGTTTCGACAGCTAACAAAAATATCCAGGGCATGGCCGGAGTAAGTTTTGTCATCTGCAAGAATTCTCTGCTCAACGGCAGGGCCCCGGCCGGCAGATCCTATTACCTCAACCTGTATCAGCAATACGCTTTTTTGAAAAATAGCGGCCAGATGCAGTTTACGCCACCTGTTCAGGTAATATACGCGCTGTATCAGGCCGTAAAGGAATATTTTTTAGAAGGGGCAGAAAACCGTTTCAAGAGGTACCGGGAAAACTGGCAGATCCTGATAAATGGTCTTCTGGAGATGGGTTTTAAGTTACTGCTGCCCCTGGAGCACCAGTCAGGTTTGCTTACGGCAATACTTGACCCGCAAGACAAAAATTATCATTTTAACGAAATGCACGATTACCTGTATCATAGAGGATATACTATCTATCCTGGAAAAGGAGCAAAAGAATCAACCTTCAGGATTGCCAACATCGGTGAAATTTACAGCACTGATATTAAGGATTTCCTTAATAACCTTAAATCGTATCTGAATCAATATGATATCAGGTATTTCTGATGTATTAGTTTCAAAACCATGAAGCGAATTAACGGATATTTCAATTCTCTTAAGAGTATTGAGGTGGAAGAAATACTTGACCTGATCATTTTCAGGCCACTGGCCTACCTCTTGGTGAAGGTTCTGATTCGCTTCAATATCACTCCTAATCAGATCAGTATTTCAGCAATTATTCCCGGAATAATGAGCGGATTGTTTATTTCAACCGGTACTGACAAAGGATTTGTGGCGGGCGCCATTTTTATGATATTGTCCGGTATTCTTGATTGTGCTGACGGTATGGTCGCAAGAATGAAACAGAATGGCAGCAAGACGGGCAGATTAGTTGACGGAGCAGTGGATTACATAGTAAGCGCTGCTATTTACATCGGCTTAGTATTCGGCCTTTTAAAATCATCAGTTTCACTGCAATTTCCCATCCTTTACAGCCCTGTACTGATTGTTATTGTTGCCGCTCTCAGTCATTCAATCCACGCCGCTTTAACTGACCGTTTCAGAAATTTGTATGAAGCTCATGTCTATGGGAAAAATATTACACCGGAGTACGAATTCAGTGAGTATTCCAGAGAGCTGGAAAAGATCAGATTTGAAAAGGGTAAAGCTCTGGACAGGCTTTTGATCAGGGGGTACCTGAAATATATATCTCTTCAGACGAAATTACCGGAAAATAAATTCATAAGGTTAGATCCGGATCTATATATGAAATATAATAAAAATCTGGTCATATCATGGAATTTAATTGGAACAACTACACATTTATCAATATTAATTATCAGCCTTATTCTTTACAAACCTGTGATCTATTTTTACTATTGTCTGATATTTGCCAATCTCTGGATACTAGTACTTATTCCGTTCCAGCTCAGGGCCATGAAAATGACCTCCGACAAGGCCTTCAGAACAGACACGGATTACCTGCGGCCAGGCATGGCATGACGGCGCATAACAGGGCTATGTAACTGAATCCGCAACGCCGCAGTAGCGTCAAAGAACGAGTAGGATACATCATTTGATGCTTGACATGACATTAGCGATGATAAGCGAAACCGCGTAAGCGAATGCCGCGATAAGTATTATGACGGCCCCTGGCGGCAGGTCCAGCATCCACGCGAGGGAGAGACCAGCCAGGTTGAATACCGCTGCCAGAATAGATGCGAGTATCATCATCTTCCATAGGCTTTTCGCGAACATCTCGGCTATTGCGGCGGGAATTGACAGCATCGCTATAACCATGATAAGGCCCGTTATCTTCATGAGAAGTACTGCTGTCAGTGCTGTCAGTATCAGGAATAGCCCCCTGATGAGATCAGCAGGAACTCCCTGGAGCATGCTGAATTCCTGATCGAATGAAACTGCCAGGAATTCCTTGTACAATCCTGTGATTACAAGAAGAATCACAATATCCAGAATAGCCGCGAATGCTATATCAGAAGTGGATACCGCAAGCAGGCTTCCGAAAAGCCAGCTCATCAGGTCCGCGGAATAGGTTCCGGAAAGTTTTATGAAGACAAGTCCCGAAGCCATACCTGTTGCCCACATAGCCGCCATGGCAGTATCTGTTCTTGCCCGTTTTCTGGAAGATATGGCTGCTATGCCTGCCGCTCCGGCCACTGCAAAACCGGTTGCGCCGATCAATGGATTAAAACCGGCAAGATATGCGAGGCCGAGACCTCCGAAGGAGGCGTGGGCGATACTCCCGGCAAGGGCAGACATTCGGTTGACTGTTATAAGTGTGCCGATAATGCCGCAGGCTATTGATCCAAGAATCGATACGATCACCGCATTCTGCATGAATGTATAGCCCAGAGCGTCGATCATCTTTTCGATTCCTTTCCGCTCCCCAGAACCCTGTGGGGAATACCACCGTGAGAAATCAGTTCGAAGGGGCAGCCGTAAGCCTTTGCCACAGATTCGGATGACAGTGTTTCTCCATGACTTATCAGGGTTTTGTTGATGCATGCGATATTCTTAACATGGGCCGATACTGCGCCTACATCGTGGGTGACAAGCACGATGGTTATCGTACTGTTCAGTTCCCCCAGAAGATTGAAGAAACTTTCCTGCGTGTTATGGTCAACACTTGCAACGGGTTCATCCAGCAGGAGTATCTGAGGATTTCCCGCAAGGGCTCTGGCTATCAGTACACGCTGCTTCTGGCCGCCTGAAAGTGAGTTCATGTCGAGACCGGCAAGGTCTTGTATATCAAGCCTGTCAAGGTTCATATCGGCTATTTCCCTGTCCCTGCGGGTAAATCTGCGGAACAGGCCGGAATTTCTCAGCCTGCCCATGAGAACCACATCAATCACGGTGATGGGAAATGATTCGTCAGGTATCAGCTGAGGCACATAGCCGATTGCAGGGCGAGGTTTCGCTGGAGACTCGCCCAGAACGGATACTGTGCCTTCCCAGGGTGTGAGCAGGCCCAGGATCACTTTGAGAAGTGTTGTTTTTCCACCGCCGTTTGGACCAATTATCGCAAGAAAATCGCTTTTCGGGACGGTAAGATCAATGTCATATATAATGGGGTTGCCCCTTCGGTAGCCGGCGGTAACACCGTCAAGTCTGATTGTTTCTTTCAATCAGGGTTCTGCCGTTCCCGAAAGGAGTTCCGCCACATTGCAGAGATTTGTGCTCCAGTCTTCCGCGAGGGGGTCTATGTAACTTACTTCAACGCCGATCTCGGCTGCGATGGTATTCGCCGAGGAAGCGCTGAACTGCGGAGAGACGAAAACCGCGCGAATGTCGTTTTCCCTGGCGTAGTCTATCAATAGAGACATTTCCCGTGGTGATGGCTCGCTGCCCGCTGTCTCTATCGGTATCTGAATAAGGCCGAACTCATCGGCGAAGTAACCCCAGGCGGGATGGAAGACGATGAAGCTCCTGGAGGATGAAGAGTCGATCAGTGAGCGTATCCTGTTCTGAAGGGAATCGATCTCCGTGTTGAAACTGTTCAGGTTCGCCATATATCCATCCGCTCCCGAGCTGTCAAGCAGCGAGAGCTCCTCCGCGATGACCGCCGCCTGGCTCCGCACCAGGTCCGGAGAAAGCCATACGTGCGGGTCAGGGGAGCCGCCACCATGATCGTGATGTTCCGATGATGCCCCATGGCCGGTAACGCCGTACCTGTCTATTGGAAGCCTCGCGATGTTCTCAATCGTGCTTCTGATTCTCAGATCAGGATTGGTGCCTGTAAACCTTGGAAGCCAGGGGGATTCAAAAGGGACTCCAATCGTGAACCATACATCCGCACTGCTCATGTTCCTCATGTCCGAGGGGGAGGGTTCGTAGGTAGCGGGGTTTGCTCCGGGAGGCACAACAACGAAAATGTCAATTGAATCGCCGATTATCTTTTCCACGAAATACTTCTGCGGCAGAACGCTAACGGCTACTGTCAGTTTCCCTCCTTCTTCTGAGGATGCAGCTTCGCAACCGGACTGAAGAAGTATTACCAGAAGGGCAAGAGCTGATAGAAGGCCTGTGATCATCACTTTTTCCTTAATGCGAAACAATTACATTAATATGTATTGCAGGCAGTGTGACAGCAACCTGAGATTTGCCCATATTTCTTCATTCAAGGGAGGTGAGCGTGGTTACATCAGTAGAGACCATTGAAAGTAATCTTCAGACCGCTACGGAGCTGGTTGAGGGTGCCCTCAATTCCTGCGGGGAGTCCGACCGTGCGGTCGCAATAATGGCCGTCACTAAAACACATCCTGTAGAAGTAGCTTCAATGGCTATTGAAGCCGGTGTGAAGATTCTCGGAGAAAACCGTGTCAGTGAGGGAGGGCGCAAAGTAAAAGCCCTGGGGAAGGATGCCGCTGAATTCCATATGATCGGCCCAATACATACGGGAGAGGTACGGCAGGCTGTACGGGACTTTCACTGGATAGATTCCGTGAGCAGATTGAAAATCGCCAGGGAAATAGCTCGAAGAACGATTTCAAGAGGGCAGGAGCAGCCCGGCATCCTTGTCGAGGTGAATACATCAGGTGAAGCATCCAAGCATGGCTTTAATCCCGACTATCATCTACTTTGTGATGTTCTGGGTGAGATCAGAGAGACCGGTCTGCGCATTTCAGGATTGATGACTGTAGGACCTCTGGGGGGAAGCGAACTGGACACCTCTGAAGCCTTTGCCCTTCTCAGGAAGCTCAGAGACCGCCTGGTCCGCACTTGCGGTTATGACCTCTCCGAGCTTTCCATGGGGATGAGTGATGATTTTGTACTAGCTGTGAAAGAGGGGGCCACCATCATCAGACTCGGCAGATACCTTTTCGGGCCAAGGCAGCGCTGAAATATAGAATTGACTTCAAATAGCAATAAATATTATTCTACAATGTATACTCAAACATAGGGGGTCAGTTTCCCTGATCTCAGCGGATATGGAAATGGAGAATCACCGTGCGTATTACGCCTCTTGATATTAGAAGACAGAATTTCCGCAAAACCATGAGAGGTTACGATGTAGATGAGGTGGAAGCGTTTCTTGAAATGGTTGCGTCCGCCTGGGAAGAACTTGTCGAGAGTCTTGAGAATGCTGAAAAAGAACTGCTCGTCCTCAGAGCCAGAGCATCGGATTTTGACCGGATGGAAGGTGCGGTAAGGGATGTGCTGGTGCAGCAACAGCAAAGCGCTGCCCAGGCAAGAAAAGAAGCTGACAGAGAGGCCGAACTCATAATTATGGATGCCGAGATCAAAGCATCCAATCTTGTCTCCGAAGCCAGGGAAAGGGTTCAGGTACTGACTGAAACTATCCGTGAGCTGCAGGATAGAAGGCTATCTGTGCTTACGCAGATAAGGTCATTCGTCGATTCTCACAGGAAGATGCTGGACATGGAGGAGGAAAGAATCAAATCCGAAATGATCCCTGAAGAGGAAAAGCTCCCTGGTGAAGAGGATGGCGATGCTCCCATGCTGGAACTCACGGAACTGTAATTATGGCTTTCCTGCTTATTTTACTGTTTGGCTCAAGTTCTATTTCATCTCCAGCGATACAGGCTGCCCCGGTACAGGTGGGGATTTCATCAACAGTTCTCACGTGGGAGTGTTCCGGCTTGCAGCCGATTGAAGGTTTACCTGATGGCCTGACAGGTTATTCTGCGGATGATTGCGGCTTTTCTGGTTCTTCAGGTTCCGTGCTTCTGCCAGGGGCTTCCCTGTATTTTGCGATACCACCCGGTGTTGAGGCTGAACTGGAAATTATTCCCGAGGGGGTCCGTTACCTTTCGGGAGGCACAGTCTCCAGTGTAAGTGTATCCCCGGACGGGATAGACAGATTCGAAGCGGCAGCTGCCGAAGACATCCCCCGGACGTGGGGCCTGATCGCTGGTACTGGAACCTTCAGAAGAGCAGGGTACGCTCACATTCAGCTGTATCCTGTAATAAGTCGTAATGGCGCCCTTTATGCAGCCGAAAGATTTCTCGTACGCCTGACCTACCCCTCTGCCGGACCATCGGTTTCCGCCTCAGGTATAACCGGCGCCATATTCGATGCCCTTTTTGAAGGTGGAAATCACATCTGGGAAGTTCCTGAGGAGAGAATGGATTCAAGTCCCTTCTGGGGCCTGCCATGGTATGCCATGGATATTGATACGGCAGGGATATACTGCATCACCGGAGCTGATATCCCGATTGCGGAGGGTACTCCATCGTCCAGTCTTTCACTATTCTGCGGCAGAGGATGCGAAATGGAGGATGAACCATGGCTGAACGAGTACAGCCCAAGACCTGTTCCCATTCTGGTTGAGGATGGCGGAGACGGCATCTTCGATGCGGGAGACAGGTTCTTCTTCTTCGGAAGAGGTCTGGCATGGTGGAGACCCAAAGCCAACATAATGCCTGCCCATTACAACCACAGGTATTGTACACGTAACACATACTGGCTTACATGGGGCGGTGAAGACGGAGTCAGGATGAACGTTCAGAACGGGGAACTGACCGGAGCTCCTGCAATGCCTGACAGTTTTCTGTCAAGGCAGCACCGGGAACAGAATCTTATCAGAACCCGTGGGATTGTGGATCTGCAGGATGACTGGGCATGGGTCCAGTCCGAGGGTACTTCTGACACATGGCACTATTTTCATTTTGATGCCCCCGGTACCAGAGGTAACGGTTTCCTGAAGATTAAACTGATTTCAAACGTCAGTGCAGGGCATCGCGTCAGAATACTGCTGAATGGAACCGCAGTATGCGATACAACCTGGAATGGTACAGGTGAATTTCTGCCCACTGTGCCCCTGGAAGGGATTCTGAATTCGGGGAACAATCTCAGCCTGCAGTTAATCAGGTTATCAGGGAGCGATACGGTTTTCATTGACTGGTTTGAAGTCTTCGGATGGACTGATAGATCCATATCGGGCCAGGCTCAGGTACCCCTTGAATGGTGGCCTTCATACGACCGGCAGGAGTTCACATGGGAAAACGATCTCGCTGAAGCCCTGGTGTTCCTTGTAAGCGGTGATACACTTGCGGAGAACATCAGCTTCGATAGTGCGCACCGGTTCGAATTTGAAGTGCCGGCATCCTGGAATGCCAGGGAACTCTGGATCTCCGATTACGGAGATATGCGCTCCCCCTCAGAAGTACGGTACGAATCACCGGGCAGGATCAAAGGAACGATGGATGGCGCACGGAGCCTCTACGTTGCAGCCGATGAATTCTACGGTGATATAAGCCCGCTGACGCAGTTGAGCCCGGATGTGATCGCAGTCACCGCTTCGGAGGTTTACAATGAATTCAACGGGGGCGTCAGAGATCCCCGGGCCATTCAGGCGATGGTTTCATATATCATCGATTCATGGGATCCGATACCCGAGGATCTGATTCTTGTAGGTGGCGGAAACTGGGACCCGCTCAATTTTACTTCGACCATGATTTCTTACATCGACATTCTATACAGGGGTAATTCCGCCATTGTAGCGGACGATGAGTTTGTAATAGTCGAGGGATCCCACTTCCCTCAGATAGCGCTATCCAGAATGGGGATAACCAATCGTTCTGACCTCCAGTTGATAGTCGACAGGAGTCTTTCCTACAGCAGCAACGAAAACTGCGGGGAATGGCAGACTGTTGTGCTTGGTGCTGCCGACGATGAACGATCACCTCTTTTCAGTGGTGACGAAAGATATCATACCCGGGGTGTTGAAAGGCTGCTGACCGATCATCTTCCCGATGTGCTTCGCCCCGAGAAACTCTATCTTATCTTCTACGACTGGAACAGCATATGGGTCAAACCCGAGGCCCGGGCGGAGTACATAAACCTCTGGAGCGAAGGGGCTCTTGTCTCCCTCTACCTCGGTCATGGCGCCTACGACCAGCTGGCGGACGAAGGCCTTCTCTATCTTGAAGATAACGGGCTCCTCGCGTGTGAACAGCGCCTTCCTGTAGCTCTTTTCGGTTCCTGTGACGTAGGGCAGTTCCAGAATCCTTCCTCCGAATGCCTGGCTCAACAGGTAACAACATCCCAGGCAGGGGGAGCGATACTCGGGCTTGGAGCCACAGATTTAACAAATGGTCCTCAGAACGAAATCTATTTAGGCTATATTCTGGATTACATGTTCAGTAAGCCGGATCTTTCGGTGGGCATGTGCGTAATGCTCGCGAAGATAGACGCTGGTTACAACGCCAATATTGCCCAGTACATACTTTTCGGCGATGGCTGCCTCAGGCTTGCTTTCCCCTGGGATTCGTTCAGAATTTCCAACGATACACTTTTTTCCGGGGAAGAAATTACTCTCACCGGTTCAGCGCCGTCGGAAGGTATACTTTTCGTTGAATCCTGGGAATCGTGCCAGTCGGATACCTACTACACTTTCAGGCAGCATCTGCCCATCGATTATCTGTCAATTCCAGGTAAATTCTATTCCGGTACGGCCTATACTGAACCAGGTTTCAGCGTGAGCATGTTCGTACCCGTTGACAGTGATACCGGAGCTCTGGCCAGAACCCAGCTTACACTCATCGGCAACGATGTCTTCGCAGCCGCCTCAACCTATCCTGCGGGGCTTGTATCTGGAAATCCCCTTCCGGATAACGAAGGCCCCCTGATAGAACTGTGGGTCGAGGGATACCGTAACGTAAGCAATCCTGACATCTCAGGCGATATTTATGTAAAGGCAATTCTTTCGGATAGTTCCGGCATCAACCTTCTCGGAAATGTAGGGCGTCAGCTTGCTCTTTATGTGGATGCTACCCCGGATGATGTTTCTGACTGTTTCCAGTATCACACAGGTTCAAGTACCACGGGCGAACTCAGGGTTGGAATCGGTGTTCTTGAACCCGGGAGCCATGTTATAAAGTTAAGGGTATCAGACGGACTTCTGAATACATCCATTTTCGAGATAGAGGTGAACGTCACCGAGGATAATTCATTCGGGATAAGCTGTGTGTTTCCCTATCCTAATCCTTGTAACGACGGAACATCGATCAACTGGACTCAGACATCGCCTGGAAAGGTTGACATCGCTGTTTATACGGTGACCGGGAGAAGAGTGGTATTATTCGGGAACATTGAAGGAACAGCCGGATATAACCAGTGCTTGTGGAACTGCAGAGACGCGGATGGAGATGCAGTGGCCAGCGGAACATATATCTTTGTTGTATCTGCTGTTTCTCTTTCCGATACTGGAGAGAACTCAAAGGCTACCGGAGTGATAGCCGTTGTACGTAACCTATAACTGATGATGCTGCTTCCTGACAGCGGGTCAGGTTTTTTAACCGGCAGATAGTGATTTCAGAATAAATCCGGAAGAGCTTCCGGATTCAAGCAGGAGGAGCAATGAAAAAAGGACTTTTTATTATTACCGTAGTTCTTGCCATGTCTTCGGTATCGTACGCTTCCACCGCCAGCGTTATCTGGATGACGATAACTCCGGGCGCGCGCCCGAACGGTATGGGTGAAGCTTTTACTGCACTGGCCGACGATGCGACCGCATCGTACTGGAATCCGGCAGGGCTGGCTTTCGTAGATACCACCGGGCATGAACTTACTCTGCAGCACAGCAACTGGCTTCCCCAGCTTGCTGATGACCTGTACTACGAGTTTCTGGGTTATGCCACGCACATAGAAGGGTGGGGCGGTGTTGGTGGCAACATCACTTTCATGTCAATGGGTGAACAGCTGGAAACGACCGCATCGGGACAGGAGCTTGGAACATTCTACTCGTATGGCGTTGCTATAACAGGTTCCTTCGGAACCGAAGTGGCGCCCGGCGTTGCTGTGGGGCTGGGACTGAAATTCATATACGATCATCTATACTATAAGGATTCAGGTAAAGGCACATCCTTCGCGGCCGATCTGGGAGTACTGTACCATGTGCCTATGGAGGCGCTTGGGCTTGAAAGCGTCGGGCGCGTGAATGTCGGGGCGAGCCTGACAAACCTGGGACCCAATGTGAGCTACGGCGGCAATTCCGGGGACAACCCCATTCCGCGAACCATTAGAATGGGAATTGCCTACATTCCATTCGATTCTCATATGACACGTCTCACTTGTACTGCCGATTACAGCAAGCTTTTAACCAGCGTCGATGAAGGAATGTCAACGGAATTCAACGAGAACAAGTGGGGAGCTGGAGCTGAATTCTGGTATTACGACCTTATGGCGCTCAGGGCAGGGTATATCCATGATACGGAAGGTATTTCAACTATTCAGGGGCCCACCTTCGGCGCGGGGCTCCATTATGCCGGTTTTCAGCTTGATATGGCCTTCATACCCGTAGAGGAGAATCTGCAGGGCTCAGGGAAGTACAATTCCAAGTACTCACTTTCCGTAAGATTTTAGATATAACAATGCTAAGGCTTTTACCGCTGCTGCTGTTCATCGTAATCAGAGCTGTTTCGGCTGCCCCGCCGATAATTCACGGAGCAATGCCTCCGTTGCATGAAAGGCCCTCGGAAGGGGTCGCCATTGCCGGTCCGGGCATGATCAGCAGTTTTGACGACACAATGAACGTCTGTATGATAAGGGCGCAGTTTCTGGAGGATTTTACCGATGAAACCAGCGGGAACGGTAGAATTGATCTGAACGCCGACCCACCCCATAACAGAGATTATTTCCAGGGCATAGCGAACGATCTTGCTTTGTATTATGAGGATATAAGTGGAGGTGAACTGACACTTTCCATTGATATATACCCATCCTCCATGAACGGTTCTTACACTATGCCGCACCAGATGATGTATTACGGAGATGACGCGAACTACATACAGGGGGTATGCCTGCTTCTGCGGGATGCTGTCCTGCTGGCGGATGATGATATTGATTTCAGCCTGTACGATGCCGTCATTATCATTCATGCCGGTTCCGGTCAGGAGGCTGATATACGCCGGAACAGCCCTGGAGACATCGGATCGGTCTTCCTTACCCTCATTGATATGATCTTTTACCTTCCCGGGGCAGGGCTGGGTTACAAGGGAATTCCCACATCCGACGGAGTCTTTGTGCGGGAGGGTATGATCGTACCCGAGCAGGAATCACAGGATGGATTCGGCCTTGGCGTGCTGGGAACCATATGCCACGAATTCGGACACCAGCTCGGGTTGCCTGACCTTTACGATACCAGTACCGGTCATGTGGGAATAGGCGGCTGGGACCTGATGGGGTACGGTCAGTGGATAATGAGCGGTTACTGGCCCGCATCACTCAGTGCATGGTCCAGAATATATCTGGGCTGGGATACGGCTACTGAAGTATCAGATGGAACTTTTACACTGGCTTACAACGATTCTATCCTTAAAATTCCCCTGAACAGTTCGGAGTATCTTCTGATTGAAAACAGGCAGCGTGATCCTGACGGGAACGGAATGTGCGGAATACACGAGCACGATTTCGGCCTTCCCGGTTCGGGGATTCTGATTTGGCATATCGATGAAACTCGTCTGGGAGTTTATCTCGCGATGAACAAGGTCAATGTTGACCCTGATCATAAAGGCGTTGATCTCGAGGAGGCTGATGGTATTCAGGATTTCGACTATTCACTGCCCGATATTTACGGTTACGAGGGCAGTGAGTTCGACCCGTGGTTCACGAGCGGCTACGCCTGGGAGTTCTCCCCCGCCTCAGAACCCTCAAGCGATGCCAGCTGGGGTGGCAACACTTTCGTAACGGTGGAAGTTCTGGATGAGCCGGCCAATGAAATGGATGTACGGATAACCAGAACAACGGTATGTGACGGCTGGCCTGTTCAGACATCTCGCATTAAATGGGGGCCGCTGATCTGGGAAGATGCCGATACTTCCGGTGACCGGCTTGTAGTAACAACGAACACCGGACACGTTATCGAATACCTGCACGATGGTTCCGGCCCGCACTCCATGGGAGCAAGGATGACGGCTCCTCCCGTAGCCGGAAATCCGTCGGGCGGCGTGCCGCTTCTACTTCTCTGCGAATACGACGGTCAGGTGCATCTTCGGGATGTGGAGTGGAACGAGCCTGCCGGATGGCCTGTTACTCTTTCCGGCGGAGGTGCAGGCACAGCTGCGCTTGTCAGTTCGAAGCTTGGTATTGTAGCAGTGGCGGATGATGACAGTAAGGTACACCTTTACGATCCCGCCGGAGAGCCGTTCAGCGGATGGCCTGTTGTGTCGCAGGCTCACGTAGCTGGTATGGCCGTATATCCCGATGAACAGAACCCCGGCATAATCGCGTCAACGATAGATGGCCGCATCTATCTCTGGAACATTGATGGAAACAAAGCTGAAGGCTGGCCCGTTACTCCGGGTGATGAAAAAACCGGCATACCCCTTGCCGCGGATATCGACCGTGACGGTTCCGCCGATATTATCGTGACCAGCGGTGATTATCTTTTCGCGTACGACAGGGAAGGTAATATCCTTCCGGGATTTCCATCGATTCTTCCGGGTTCCCCTCTATCTTCACCCTGTCTGAGTGACCTGAACAGAGATGGAAGGCTGGAAACAGTTGTCCTGACGGATCGCGGTGCATCCGCGGTTGGCGCCTCGGGCGCTACACTTGAGGACTGGCCCGTAATACTTGAGCAGGACAGCCTGGTTTCAGGATACAGCAGAAACAGGAGGGGTATCGGAGGCAGAGGATTCGTATTGATTTCAATGGATGACGGCAGGATATACATGTTCGACTCGGAGGGAAGACAGTCCGGAGTATTCCCGGTGTCGGTGGGGGATAGACCTATCGGTCGTCCTCTGTTTTGGGATCCTGCGAATACCGGGAACTGGAGAGTAGCGGCGGCCGATTCAAGCGGTAGTATCTACTGCTGGAACACTTCGATTGAACCTGCGGGCTGGTTTACCGGTATGGATATGTCCGGTTCCAACTGCTGGTGGAGCGAGGATCTTCCGCCTGCTCCAGTGCAGGGCTCCATACTCTCGGAGGGCTCTTTCTACGTTTACCCGAATCCTGTTCAGCAGGGAAGTGGAATAATCCGTTTCCAGCCCGGTGAGGACTGTTCGTGGGAGATAAGGGTATTCAATATGGGAGGCGACCTGGTTACCTGTAAAAACGGAACGGCACCCGGAGGATCACCCTGGGAGGTATCCTGGAACACCGAAGACCTTGCCCCCGGTGTTTATTTCGTAAGCCTGCGCATATCTTCCGATATGGGATCAACAGATGCTCTATTTCATGCGGCGGTGATAAATTGAGGATTACTTCGATTCTGCTCTTATCTGTTCTGATTCTTCTGCCGGGGGATGCGGATTCCGGCACACGAAAGGGCGCCATGCTTCGGTCCGTTGCGCTTCCCGGATGGGGTCAGATGCATCTTGGTCATACAACGAGGGGGATAATCTTCATGAGCCTTGATGTTCTTACCTGGGCAGGGGTCGGCCTCTCTTATCTTGAGGGTACGTTCAACAGAGACGATTACAGATGGCTTGCAATATCCGAAGCCGGTATCTCCGTTTCCGACAGATCAGGCGATTTCCTCGATGATATATCAGACTATGCTTCAAACACTGAATTCAACGATTACATTCACAGGCTTGCCAGGTATTACTACCCCGATGATCCGAATGCTCAGAGGGCATATTTTGAATCCCATGCTCTGTACGGCTCCGACAGCTGGAACTGGTCATCCGATGCGGCAAGGAACCAGTTCACCGACAGGCTGAGAGATAGCAGGCAATGGTTCAGAAGAAGTATGTACATAGCCGCTTTTGCCCTGGTCAACAGGGTTGTAAGCGCGATAGACGCCTCTCTTCTGGATGAGAGACGGCCGGGCGTTTACACCTCACTTTCTTTCCCCGAATACCGCGACTTCTCATCGGTCAGATTTTCGATAGGAGCCAGATTCTGATGACAGTACTTATTCTCGCAATGATTCTTCAGAACACCGCCCCGGCCTGGTGGATCGATGGAACTCCTATGGTTCCTGGCATCATGGAAATAGACCGACGTCACGACCCCTCATTCGAGCCTACAGGCCCCCTGAGCTCCTGCAAGGGGCACAGCATAGGAGATACCATAAATTTCTGGTCTATCGATCACAGTACTGCTTACCCCATGTTTTACCTTACTTCAGCTACCTGCAGGTATGTAGGAGAAAGTACCTACATTTTTGTGGAGGATACGCAATGGCCCTATCCATACAACCAGGCTGCCGTAGATGAATTTTCCGCAGCCCTGGAGGACAGCACGCCATCCGGGCCCGGAGGGATCGTGGAGACTGATATCGAAGTCTTCGGGCAGCCCCCCGATGCCATAGACGGAGACCCGAAGATATACTTCCTGGTGCTTGATATCAGGGATGGCTATGTCTCTCCGCCGGGTGGAGCCTACATAGCCGGATTCTTCAGCCCCTACAATCAGTTCACCGAGACCGAGGCTTACCTTTACTACGGAGGGCACTCCAACGAAGTTGAGATGCTCTATATAGATTGTTACCCGAGTAACCAGAGTGATGCGGCCTACACTGCATCTCATGAACTTGTGCACCTTATCCAGTGGGGGATAGAGCCCTTCAGCTCGGAGGAGCTGTGGGTGATCGAGAATCAGGCTCAGGCAGGAACATTCGTGTGCGGTTATCCCGCGTTTCAGGTTGAAACTTTCCTGGAGGTGGGGGGGGTAACTCCTATCAAGTGGACGAAACTGGAAAATATAATTGAATACGTTGCCGGTTACGGGGCCGGATACCTTTTCTTCGCGTACCTGTACGAAAACTACGGCGGAGAGGATTTCCTTCACAAATCCCTCAGAACAGCAGACCGCGGAATTGCTGGAATCGGTGAAGCCATTCGCGACGTCACCGGTTCGAACCCCGATATGAACCGGATTCTTCTTGACTGGATGCTTGCCTGCTGGATAGATGATCCGAACTTCGGTAATGGGAAATACGGGTGGGATTCCTTCAGGATAGCGGATTACGATACGGTATCTCCGGGCAACAGACCCGGCCTGGATTACACTTCCGAGATCACAGATGACCCTTATTCACATATTGGTGACCATATGTCCTCGTACCAGGGCAGGTATTACTCTGTTGACGATGGGTTGAAAGGCAGCTTCCGTGCGGCCGCCGCAGGCCTCGGAAACCTGCAGGCTTTCGTTTTCAATGATACATTGGGATCACTCGGGGAAGTCAGTACCGGTTCCGTGAACGATGTCGCGATATCGCTTCCCGCAGAGGGTGATATTCTGCTTCTCTGCAGCACATTCTCCGGCCTTGACCTTGATGTTTCGACCGGTTCTGTCGCCTCCTCACCGGATACTTTCACATTCTATCCGCAGCCCTGTCGCGGCACACTCTTCTTCCAGTTCTGGTCTGACGGAGGGAATGCGGAGCTTTCGGTGTTCTCTCTCTCCGGTAGATTTGTAGAAACTGTTGATTTCAGCAGTATAGGCAGCGGAGAAGCTACACTGGCCTACCCCGGGGCATCCAACCTCGCGTCGGGTACTTATTTCTTCAGATTCAGCCAGGGCGGTAGAATAGAAACCGGCTCATTCGCAGTTGTGCGCTAACACCTTATTATCCCTGTTCGCGGTTCTAAGTACTCTCCCGGTTTCTGAATCGGCGGCAGAGCTTCCCGGAAGAGATGTAGAATACATCACGGTATCGGACGGGATAATTGATGCCGAGATAAACGCGGCAGGGGATGTTTATGTGCTTCTGCCAGGGTTGCCTCACCTGCGCGTTTATGAAGCCGGGGATTCCCTTTCTGAATATGACCTGTCCGAGGTTCTTCTTCCCGGAGGTATGTGCATCGATGAGCGATGGGGGTGGTTCGTTACTGATGAACTCAGAGACATGGTGTATCGTTACGATAACTCAGGTGAGCTTGCGGATTCCCGGGCTTCCCGGAGCATGCCCGGGGATATATGTCTCCGGGGCCTTTCCGTTCTGTACGTCTCGCGCGGCAGCGGTACGGTTACTTCCCTTGAGGAGCCGGACGCTGTTCTTTGCAGATTGGCCGGTTCGGGCGATGGACAGCTCTCCGCATCGGGAAGCTGCGCAGTCTATTCATGCGAAAACGAATCCCTGTTCTTAAGAAATTATTCAGTTCCGGAACCGTTACCCCCTGCGGGTACATGGGTCGTTGCCGGGAGAGAGCTGATGGTTCTGCAGGATTCCTGCGTACTTGACGGCAGCGGGGCAGTTCTGTTCCGACTGCCACAGATCGGGGAATTCTCCCGGATATCCTGTTCGGTAAATGGTAATCATTGCCTGCTCTGGTCACCGGGGAAAGGCAGAATTCTGGTGCTGCGGTGAGTCTGTTCGCCGCTGCGGTTTTACTTCTTACCTCAATGACCATACATTTTGAAAGTGATGGCACAGCTTTCTACGAGACTCCCGATTCTCTGTGGATAGTGCCCGGTTCCATTACAGCCATCGCTGATGGCGATACACTTAATGCGATATCCGGGACATCAGGAGTGAGAACAGGCATTATTTTCGATTCCACTCCGCCGGCAGGTTCTACCGTTGAATTGGAATTTGAAGTACTTCCGTTAAGCATCCCCTCATCGACTTCACTTGATGTGGGTTTTGTAGAGAGGCGGCTGATCGAGCAGCTGCAGGGGTATTCCGCTGATCCTTTTCAGGAACATGGCCTGTACATATCGGGTTCAAAGAGAATAGGGTTTTCAGTGGGTGAGGGGGGGGGGCTGGATCAGGGAACAAGAATCTCGGTTGAAGGTATGGCGGCTCCCGGCATTACGGTTTCAGGAAGTATAACCGACCGAAATCTGACAGCCGGACCTTCTTCTTCGGAGCTTGTCTCACAGCTTGACAGGATATTCTTCGTTGTTGACGGCGAATCGTGGCGAGCCAGGCTGGGCGATATGGACTGGGTAAGCGGCAACGGAGAGACCGGGCCTCTTTCATGGAGAAGAGAGGTGAGCGGAGTTGACGCAGAGGGGGACATCTCGGAGTTCATCACCACCGGCGCGGGTTACGGGACGTCGGGGGATGCAAGGCAGAGAACCGTCTTCAATACAGATGAGGGAATTCAGGGGCCTTACGATGTTTCATCCGGATGGGAGATAGTTCCTGGAAGTGAGAAGGTATGGCTGGATGGACAGCTCATGCGTCGTGGCACCACCGAGGATTACCAGATGGAGTACACGGCCGGCCTGATAACCTTCACGGCCAGGCGGCTAATAAGGAATGATCAGAGGGTGGAAATCACATTCTTCCAGCGAGGTGACGGTTTCAGGAAGGACTTTGTAACCGCCTCCGCAATTTACTCCAAAAGTGGGCTGGAGATTGAGTTCAAGGGTTTCTACAGTGAGGATGACAGAGAATCACCGCTGGGATTTCTGTTGACAGAAGAGGCTGTAGCGGTTCTCCGCGAAGCCGGGGAGGACCCTGCTGACGCATGGATTGATGGGGCTTCAAGTGTCGGCGAGGGGAATGGCAGCTACACTCTGGATTCACTTGAGCATTACACTTATCTGGGACCGAATAAGGGCGACTGGAATGTTATTTTCGGCAGACCGCCATCGGGGATCGGAGATTACATATTCGACAGCTCCCTTGGCGGGTACATCTGGGCAGGCTCCGGCGGCGGAACCCATCTGCCGCGTCAGTACATACAGATACCGCAAGGATATACTACCGGCGGTTTTTCAGCGGGATACACGTCCGGAAGTATTGAAATGGAGCTTGAAGCAGCCTTTTCCGGAAGAACAGGAAACCTGTACAACCCGGATGAGACGAAAAGGGAGGGCACCTGTTTCACAGGCGACGTAGAATTGGAATTCTGGGAAGACGGTCCAGGATTGGGTATCGGGGGAAGGCTCGTTTCATCCGGTTACGAACCTCCTGCCGAGCTTGAGCCGGATAGCGCTCTTTCCGCATGGTCCCTTCCAGCAGAATACGATGGCATGGACAACATCGCGGATGTGAGCCTCGGGGGGGACGGACTTCTTGTGTCTGCTTCAGGCAGATTCATGGAATCCGGAGGTATCCTTGAACGATATCGTATCGCTTCCAATCCTGTTCTGGGGAGTATCCGTGTTTCAGCCGGAGGAATATTCATCAGGAGGAATGATACACCCCGGATGGCTCTGGGCCAGACCTCAACGATCTCGGTATCAGCAATTCCGGTTACAGGTTCGCTCAAACCCTTCGCGGGTTGCAGCTTCTCGGAAGAATCCTGGGAGGACAGCCTTTCGGGTGGAGTGAATACAGGATATACAGGCCTTTCCTTCAGCAGGAATACTACCGATGCTCTCCTCCGAATCGAGTTTCAGGACGATTCAAGGTCCGGTGGAGCTTCAAGCGAGCCATTCAACGTGTGGAGAGCGCGTCTCGAGGGATCCGGTCCTCTGGGGGAACTGAGATACAATGGCAGTTTCGAGCATTCTTCAACCTCTTACGATTTCGGGGGAGAACTCCATGCGGATGCCATCAGGCTGTCAATGACCGGAATAGCGGGGGATATATGGATGCAGGCGGTCTACAATGGCTCAGGAACCGTAAGCAGATCATTGGATGTGATGTACGTATACGTTGGCGAGGGGGAGGGAAACTACAGCTACGATCCTCAAAGCGGTCAGTATTACGCTGACCCTGATGGCGATTACATCATAAGATACCAGCCGGGAGCCGCAGGCGATGCCGTTACCACCGCGTCACTTGAGGTTACACTCTCCAGTTCCGGAGCATCATCCGGCGTAAGTTCAGTGATAAGGCTCTCGTCCAGCAATTCCATGGACAGGAAGAAGTCTCTTCTGCTGTACGGAGCATTTGACAAGAGCGAGGAGGGAGGATACAGCCTGGACATCTCACCATGGTTCAGGTGGGAAACTGGCCTTATGAGCAGGCTTAGTTTTACAGGAAGGCTCAGGAACGAAAGAATATCATACAGTGGCGCGGGATTGAAGGATGAAAGATTCTGGTCTATAAGGGCAGCGCCGGAGTTAAGCCCGGCGGATATTCTCGTGATCGAATGCTCGGCGAAACTCTGGCGTGAGGAGGAGGAACTCTATTACCCTCGGGATACGAGGGGGGTGAGGCTGGAGATCGACCCGACCCTGGAGCTGTCTCCCGGTCTGAAACCCGGTGTCATGACTGCTTACGAGGGAAGAAGAGAAGTGGTTTCAGGTCTGGATAAATACATGATTGAAGCCGGTCCCCATTTCTCATGGATAGGAGGTGGCTGGAACGCGACGGCCAGAGTATCCGCGGGATATATACCCGGTGAAGATGTGCTTCCCGCCTGGTTCTTCGATGGGAATGACAGCGGAGTCTCATGGAGAACATCAGCCAGGGTAGGCAGGAGCCTTTCATCGGGGCTCGATATCAGCGTTTTCTACTGGGGAAGAAAACCCTCCGGAAGCAGATGGAGCCAGAGGGCTGGCCTGGAGGGGACGGTGAATTTCTAGATGTTAAACCCTCTGGTCAGGATAATAGTCTGCGTTGCTTTTTCCGCGACACCCTCAGCAGAGAATCCCCTTGCCGTTGATATTGGGGGCAGCCCACCCGTTCCAGTCCTGTATGAACTTGGAATTGATTCAGTCCTGGCATCCGATTCATCCATCACAGTGCTGCAGGAAAGCATCATGCAATGGTACCTGGAAGAAGGATACCCGTTTGCCGGCGCGGGTTACTATTTCGCATCGGACGATTCCCTCAGAGTAAACACCGTACCCGGAAGACACGCTCTCCTTGAGGAAGTCCGCATCGAAGGGGCGCCGGGAACCCGCAGCGAAATTTTTACAAGGCTGCTGGCAATTGAGACCGGTGATACCTACGACCGTGAGGCGGTTAACACATGGATTGCAAGGATCGAACAGCTGAAGTTCATTAAAGCTGCAGGCATCACAGAACTCTTTCTTGGAGAAGGCGGCAATATTGTCATCGTGCAGCATGTTGAAAAAGGGAGATCAGGACATTTCGCCGCGTCCATGGATTGGCATGGGGATAATCTTGAAGGTGCCGGAGAGATTCTCTTCCTGAATCTTGCCGGAACCGCACGGGAATTGGAGATCTCCGGCCAGACCACCGAATGGGGAGGTTTTAACGCGTATCTCCGGTATAGAGAACCCTGGCTGTTCGGCATTCCCCTTTCAGCCCAGCTGGAAGCTTCCCAGGAAACTCCGGAAAGCTCATGGGTAAACCGGGAGGGAAGCCTTTCAGTTATCTGGAGCATCGACCGGACCGAAATCATGGGCGGTGCCGGTATCTGGAGGGGGTATCCCCCGGACGGGGAGCGGCAGAAGTATGACTATGGAATGGGGGGAATAGCCTTCCGCACAGGTCACAGGGTTCCCCAGGGCTGGAACGGAATTGAGATTCGGCTGGAGGCAAGGTCCGGCAACAGAACAGGGCAGGATTCTTCCGGTATCCTGACCATTGCAGAATTGATAACTGATGGAAACGTTTACAGTGGTGTGATGGGTTTCGGGGGCAGATTATTGACGGGGGGAGTTATGCAGGGGGACTGGTTTGAAGGTCTTCTTGAACAGCTCGGCGGGCAGGAAACCATCAGGGGTTATCCTGAGAATGCTTTCAGGGCGGTACGATATGCAGTAGCAAGACCCGAGATTTCCCTGGGCGAAACAGAGACCAGAGTGTACCTGTTCTGTGATCTCGCGGCCATTAGAACACCGGAGGATGGGATGAGATATCCCGTTGGCTGCGGAGCCGGAATAAGGGGGATGAGCGGTTTTTTTCATGCCGATGCCGCAGCCGGGTTCCCTATTCAGGAAGGGTTCGGCAGCGCCAGGTTCTACCTCCGGCTTACCGCTTCGATATGACCCGGCATGCCATGTACTGATCCATTAGACCCTGGCCTGCATTTCACTAGTTTTTTGATTATATTCCTCCACTATATGTACGTTTCGAGGGTGCCGGGTTTCACAGTAATTACACGGGAATGATCGCGTTCTGTATCATCTGAAAGGGGAGCGGTATGTCATCCAGAAAGCAGACGATAATATCTGCTGATATTCTCTACGACGGCCATAAGAAAGTGGAGAGCTGTTCTGTTGTTGTTGAGGGGAAGAAAATCGTTGATGTGGTTAATAAGAAGATGAAATCCGATTATCACGGCTTCGTGACCCCGGGCTTCATAGATGCCCATTCCCATATTGGAATGGACAGGGAAGGGGAACCCTGGACCGAATCCGAAACCAATGATACCCTCAGTCAGATACTGCCGGTTAATGATCCCCTCAACAGTATATACTTCGATGACAGAGCGTTCAAAGATGCTGTGGATTTCGGTGTGCTCTACAGCTGCGTAGTCCCGGGGAGCGGGAATCTTCTCGGAGGGAAAGCGAAGGTCATCAGGAATTTCGAGCCCAACAGGAAGAACGCGGTTATAAAAGACTACGGCTACAAGATGGCCCTGGGGTTCAATCCGCGCTCCACGACTGACTGGAAGGGTGATCGTCCCAATACCAGGATGGGAATCTATGCCCTGCTCGAACAGAAATTCGACGAGGTTTTGAACAAGCGGGACAAAGCCGAACTTGAGAAAGAGAGAAGCCTCCATAAACTTCATCAGGATATTGAAAAGGAAAAACTGTCAAAGAAGGAGCAGGATTTTCAGAGAAAAGCAATTGACCTGGAATACGCGCAGGAATTCAGCCCTGCTGACCTTGCAATTATCGAACTTCTGGATGGTAAGAAGACCGCCAAGGTTCATGTTCACAAAGAAGACGATGTTCTCTACCTGATCGGGCTTGCGGAGAAATACGGGATCAGGGTTACAGCTGATCACACTGGTGATGTGTTCCACAAAGAGATATTCGATGAGCTGGCAAAGGCCGGTATTCCAGTTGTATACGGACCCATGGGTTCAGTGGGATACAAAGTCGAACTCAAGCATGCCTATTATCAGAACGCCGGGCTTCTGATGAAATCCAGGGCATTCTACGGCCTGATGACCGATCATCCTGTAATATGGGCGCCCGCTTTGAGGGACAGTCTCAAATTCTTCCTGATCGCCGGAATGAGCCCCCAGGAGGCCATATCACTGATCACGTTCAAGAATGCGAAGATACTTGGTCTGGATGATCAGCTCGGTTCCATTGAACCCGGTAAGACAGCAAGCCTGCTCGTATGGGATCGCAATCCTCTGGACCTTGCAGCTTTCCCGAGAATGGTAATGGCCGAGGGGAAAATAATCAGGAAGTAGCATTCCACCGATGCGATTTCACTGATATCAACAATCTTGAATTAAAAGAACAGCCTTGAACCATCGCCCTGAAAGGCGGTAAATGAACCGTCAAACCATGTAAACGAAAGGGGCGCAGGAACCTCAGTCTCGACGATTGCTAAACCACCTGAGAACTCGGATCCATTAGGATTAATTTCTCAATGGCGCAGGTGCTTTTTCCATGACGGTTTCCTCATCAGGTGTGTCTTGAGTTCCCCCGCAGGCGAGCAGAATCAGGGCAAATGTCAGTAGAAAGATGGCAAACTTCTTTATTTTACCTCTTGACTTTTCAGAAATAGACCGTAACTTACTTTGTAGTTTGCTTGGAAGTTCAAGTTACTAAAATCTTAAGGAAGAATTCGATAATCTGAACGAAATTCCCATCATCCCGGAGATGCGAAGCATCCAGTTCTCTAATAATGATCCGGATTCAAAATCCTAACGGAAGCGCGGAACATCACTTATTTTTTTTTCGTTCCGTGACGAAATGATGTGCAAGGTATCCTATTACAAAACCGATAAGGGAAACGAAGAAGATAAGGATTATCATGGACATGCTTATCTTCCAGAGTAGAAGATGCAGATCCACCGCGTTTGAGTTCTGAACAACGATGACAAGAAGTAAGGTCGCCAGGATCAGAATTGCGATCATCTTGGGTTTCATGACAAACCATCCTTATCAGGTTATGAAGTGCAAAATACATTCCTTTTCATGCCCGGCAAAACAACGTACTGTCTTTTTTCTTATGCTTCTTCGAGTTCGGAGAGAAGTTCCTGGATAAGTTCTTTAACAGTAGTAATCCTATCAACACGATAGGCATTCTGCCCGCAGAAGATGAGCCCGTTATCCACATCACCAAAATAGGAATTCAGAAGAGCCAGTGCAATACAATATCTTGCAGTTTCGACTTTACAGGCCGTGAGACATCTATAAGGACAGGATATTTTCAGTTTTCCTTTAATTTCAAGGTCCTTTAAAAAACGATTATTTATCGCCCGTCCGGGGAGACCAACAGGACTTTTAATAATAACGATGTCCTCTTCTTCGGCATCCAGATAAGCTTGCTTGAATTGCTGAGAGACATTGCATTCCTCGGTACAGACAAAGCGGGTTCCCATCTGAACACCTGAAGCTCCCAGAGAAAGCATTCGCGCGATATCCTTTCCTGTATAAATACCGCCTCCGGTGATAACGGGAATTTTCTTTCCGTATTTATCTTCATAAGGCTTAATAGTTTCCAGAACTTCAGGCAGAAGTATTTCAAGGGAGTAGTCCTCCGGATGTTCCAGTTGTTCTGGTGAAAAACCGAGATGTCCTCCGGCCAGTGGTCCTTCCAGGATGAATGCATCAGTGGTTCTTTCAAATCGTCTATCCCAGGTTCGCAGGATTAACTCTGCAACTCTGGCAGAACTGATGATGGGCACAAGGTTCACACCCGGATCCGGGACTAAAGCTGGAAGCCTGGTTGGCAATCCGGCGCCGAATACGATCATTTTAATGCCCTCTTGTACCGAAGCTTTGATAAGCTCATCTATGTTTGTGAGCACACCCATGAAATTTACCGCGATGTGGCCATCGGTCATGCTTCTGGCTTTTCGGATTTCATTAACTAATCCTTCAAGGGATGTTCTTTCACACACCGCTGCCGAACCTTCGATATCCCCCAAGCCAATGCTGGAAATTGTGCCGATCCCGCCTTGGTTTGCTACTGCTGAAGCCAGCGAAGCAAGAGAGACCCTGACGCCCATACCCCCTTGAACAATAGGTAATTTTGCGGTTAAACTTCCGATCTGAAGCTCAGGAATTATCATTTATATCTCCATATTTCTTAATTACAAGGCAAGCGTTGCCTCCACCGAAACCAAACGAATTACTCATTGCCGCGTTTAGATCAAGCGATTCAGCGCCGTTAGTGACATAGTCAAGCGTACAATCAGCATCAGTTTCTTCATAATTAATGGTTGGCGGGATCATACCAGTAAACAGGCTCATTACAGTCGCCACGAACTCCACAGCCCCCGCGCCTGCTAGAAGATGACCAATCATTGATTTTATTGAACTGACTTTCAAGGTTTTCGCATGTTCACCAAATACTTTTTCAATAGCTGCGCTCTCACATTTATCATTCAAAACAGTGGATGTGCCATGGGCGTTAATATAACCAATATTCTTAACATCCATATCAGCGTCCTGCAGCGCTGCTTTCATAACCCGGATCATGCCATCGCTCTCGGGTTCTGGCGCTGTGATGTGATATGCATCGGCCGTGTTACCGTATCCGACGATTTCAGCATAAATATCTGCACCTCGATTCAATGCGTGCTTCAGGTTTTCCAGAACAACAATCCCGGCCCCTTCCCCCATCACAAAACCATCACGATTCTTATCAAAGGGTCTGCTTGCGTTTTCAGCGCAATCATTTGGAGTCATGGATCGTGTGGCGCAAAAACATCCCCAGGGAAGCGGGGTTATGCATGCTTCGGAACTACCTGCGAGCATGATGTCGGCATCACCTCTCTGAAGAATCCGAAAAGCATCGCCAATAGCGTTTGATCCTGTAGAACAGGCCACAGAGGGAGCAGAAAGGGGGCCTTTCAAACCATATTTAATAGAAACCATACATGCTGCCATATTGATGAGCATCCTGGACACAAAAAAAGGATTCATACTTCTGGGTCCTTTTTCCAGAAGTACGGAATATCCATCTTCGATAGCCTGTGAACCACCAATGCCTGAACCGATGATGACACCTGCTCTGTTTTTGTTAAATGAGAATGATTCCAATCCTGCATCTTCAATCGCCATGGCAGATGCGGCAATTCCAAATTGTGCGAATCGATCCATACGCCTTGCTGATTTTCTGTCAATCCATTCTTCAGATTGAAAATTTTTCACTTCACCCACGAGCTTGGAACGAAAAGCTGTCACATCGAAACCAGTAACCCTCGCTATTCCGTTTAGTCCAGCCTTTAGTCCTTCATGAAAATTCTTAATACCTATACCAATCGGTGTTACAGCGCCCAGGCCTGTGATAACAACCTGATGTTCGTTCATGATAAGAAATTCCTTTTGAAAGTGTCGTGGATCATCAACTCAATGCCAATTCCTAAAAAACTTGAATGAATTGTTCACAAAAATCATCATAATAATATACGGTATTTTATCAACCATCGCCCAAAACTGCTCAAATCCAAATTCTTTGTCATGATACTTGAGAATTGTAGCAAGTGCAGTCCCGAGAGTACCTATGATAATCATCGTATTTTTATGTTGGTCAAACAGGTGTATTACTTCCGCAACATCCCGTGCCTGAACGTCATGTAGCGACTCTCCATGTTCAATTAATTATCTTGACCCACTGTCTCCGCCATTCTGGAGCTTCGTAGTTTTCTGGCCAGAATTCTGTTTGCCTGCTGATTAACTCATTCTTTACTGTATGGAATGTTATCGTTCTGGCAGTGATTCTACCATCTGTAACATTTACATTACTAACCACGTGATCACCCTCACAAACAATTGAGTTGATGTGAAATTTCCATGTACCATTTGCAGGATAGTTTGTATTAATCTCAGCAAAATTTGCTCTGCCAACGATCAATTCTGAGGATTGAGGCCAGTAGCATTCGAAATCTTCAGAAAGCCATTCACTTGCCTTGTAAAAGTCATTGCTTCCCATTGCCTTCCAAAATGCTATTACAACTTCTTTTGCATTCATATGATTTTTCCTTGCAGGCTGATTTTAGCTGACAGTCTTCAAAGTGGCGCAGTTATTCTGAAATACGTGTCCACCTCATCGTTGGGTCTTTTCGTTACTGCCAACTATTTCAATTCTCAGCATAACAACTCCCTTAACTCTTTCGGTGGAGATCAATAAGTCGATCTTTGTGCAGTCATCAGGGGTTCCGGTATGCAAGTATGCAGGTGTCTTCAGGTGGCTCTTGCCTGACTGAAGTGTATCCATAATTGTGTTTCTTATCGTGCACCCGTCACAATGAATGGTTTTACCGCACCCTGCCGGGAGTTTCGCATACGCACACTCAAACACGTCTCCGGGTTCGAGATGCTCAATATCTGGTAAATCCTTGTGAAAAAGCATTCGTGCCTGTTTGTTGGCTGTGATTACACAGGCTGTTTCATCAACAACCAGTACTGGTGCCGCGAAGGTGTCAAGAAATGTTCCCAGTTCTATTCTAGATCCTGCAAAGACATTATTAATGCACTCTTCACACATTCCGTGCGTAATCATTCTTTCAGAGTTGTCCTCTGATGGGTGAACTCCCATATCCTTACCGCACCATGCGCAGACTTTCTTCATTTATTATCCTTCTTTCCTTGCGGGACCAACGCTATGGCTCAGGTTCGCGGTTTGTCATCGTCGCCTCCAGCTGATTTGTTCGGCATTATCTCTTTCCAGACTATTTTTCAGATTCCCCCGGATCGTTCTGTCATGCTCGATTCGAACCACCGGGTACGGCAAGGTGGTAATCCATTCCTCATACCTTAACTCGCCTCTCATGATAATAACGATCAATCTCCCTCTTTTACAGTCTCTGTATTCGAATATCTGAAGGAACTCGGAAAAACACAATAAGATCGAAGATCGCTGCTGCGGAGTCGCCCCACCCATATACCGAATTGCCTGTCCATGTAATGAAGAGTTTTCGGAATTAGGTTATAAGTCCGCTTGATCGGCTGGGTGATTGATATTCATTGACGACATGAAAATATTATCATATAGTCATATCTATGAAAAATCTATTTGGTGCGCTGGCAAATTACGGCAGGTTGAGAATGGTACGCATACTGTTGCGTGGGCCGCTTAACGTTAGTGAGATAACCAATGTTCTTGGGTTGAGCCAGTCCAATGTAAGTCACAGTCTTCGTAAGTTGCTCGATGCGGGAATTGTAATCCGGAAAGGGAGAGGCAGCTGGGCTTATTACAGCCTGAACAGGAATGATACTGCCCTTTTAAAAATTTTCGATAGTATTTCCTCCGGTATGAAGGAGATTGAGAACTATGAGACCGACATGTCTGAACTCAGGCTATGCTACGCTAAAAGAAAATCAGAAGCCAGGGAGTTCTTTGATCGCAAAGCTTCAAAATTTGATGAGGTCTCTTACCTGATGCCTGATCCGGAGGCTTACATTACGGGTGTTATTAATATGTATCCTGAAGGAAGCACGATTCTTGATGTCGGGTGCGGTCGTGGTGAACTGGTTCTGAGGCTTGTGCGGAGGGGAATGTCCGTCATCGGTGTTGACCAGTCGACGGAGATGCTCTCACAGGCGGAGAAGAGAATAGCGTCCGAAGAGAACTGCAGCAGCGTGGAACTGCGTCTTGGAAGTGCCGAGCAACTTCCCCTTGACGACTCTTCGGTTGACGGGATCATTGTACATATGCTTCTTCATCATCTTAGTGAGCCTTCCTTGTTTTTCCGGGAGGCTGCAAGGGTGTGTAAGGATAATGGAAGGTGCAGTGTAATAGAGCTTAAGCTGCATGAGGATTCCGATCTTAAACGGAAGCAGGGGGACCTGTGGCCGGGTCTTGATCGGGATGAAGTCAGAGTCTGGATGTCCTTTTCGGGATTCAGCGGAATAGAAGAGATTTTAGTTGATGACGGAAGAGTGTTTATTCTGTCAGGTGTACTGGATGAGAGGAATTTTTATGCATGATTACAAAGTTGCTGACACATCACTTGCTGATTTCGGTCGTCGGGAAATAGAAATAGCTGAAAAAGAGATGCCCGGGCTGATGGCTGTGAGGGAAAAGTATGGAAAGAGCAGACCCCTGGATGGGATGAGGGTCACAGGTTCGCTTCATATGACCGTGCAGACTGCGGTACTGATCGAAACTCTGGTCGAGCTTGGAGCGGAAGTAAGGTGGGCAAGCTGCAATATCTTCTCCACTCAGGATCATGCCGCAGCAGCCATTGCTGTGACTGGCATTTCTGTTTTTGCCTGGAAGGGTGAGAGTCTTGATGAGTACTGGTGGTGCACAAGGAAGGCTTTGAGTTTCCCAGGGGGAAAGGGCCCCAACCTTATAGTCGATGATGGCGGTGATGCAACCCTTTTTGTTCACAGGGGATATCTGCTGGAGCAGGATTATGCCGAAACAGGTGAGCTGTCGGAGGTTCTTGAAGGGTCGGAGGATGAAGCAGCTCTTGCCAATAATCTCTATGAAGGAATTCGGGAGAATCCGAAATACTGGACTTCCATTGTTCCTGAGATCGTAGGTGTTTCAGAAGAGACAACAACTGGTGTTCACAGGCTCTACAACATGTTGAAGGCAGGGGAACTGCTCTTTGCCGCATACAATGTTAACGACTCCGTTACCAAGAGCAAGTTCGATAATTTATACGGATGCAGGGAGTCTCTTGCGGACGGGATCAAACGGGCTACGGATGTTATGGTCGCCGGAAAGACCATCCTCATCTGCGGGTACGGAGATGTGGGCAAAGGCTGTGCCCAGAGTATGAAGGGTTTCGGGGCAAGAGTCCTGATAACCGAGATCGATCCTATCTGCGCTCTGCAGGCGGCTATGGAGGGCTTTGAAGTTACTACTGTTGAGGATGCCTTATCGGAAGTTAGCATATTCGTAACCGCGACCGGTAACTACAACGTGTTAACCGCAGAGCATATGAGCAGGATGAAGGACCAGACCATAGTATGCAATATCGGTCATTTTGATAACGAGATCGAAGTTGCGGGTCTGGAGGCTTTGCCCGGTGTTGAAAAAGAGGAGATCAAGCCCCAGGTACACAGATTCCGTTTTCCGGATGGTCATTCCATCTTCCTTCTTGCGGAGGGAAGGCTTGTCAACCTTGGATGCGCAACGGGGCACCCAAGTTTCGTGATGTCCAGCTCCTTCACTAACCAGTGCCTTGCCCAGATAATTCTGGCCGAAGAGAGGCCTGAAATCGGTGTTTACATGCTCCCGAAACTTCTTGATGAGGAAGTAGCCAGGCTGCATCTTGAGAAGCTGGGAGTTAAACTTACAAAGCTGACTCCCAAGCAGGCAAGCTACATAGGTGTTGAGTTGGACGGCCCTTACAAACCCGAACATTACAGGTACTGATTTCCGGAAAACTGATGTAGCAGGGGAGTATGCGGAATGCTTATATTCCCCGCCCATCCTGAAATAATTAACCGGCATCATTAAATGAAAGGTAAGGCAATGGCAGACAAGATCAGAGTATTGCTGATTGACGATGATCCCGATTTCATTGAAGCGAACAGTATTGTCCTTGAAGCCATCGGATTTGAGGTTCTGACGGCACTCAGCGGTGCCAGGGGTCTTGAAATGGTCAAGAAAAAGAGTCCAGATGTTGTTGTGCTGGATGTGATGATGGAGCAGACAGATGAGGGATTCGCGGTTGCCAGGAGAATTCGCTCGAAATTGAAAAGCGATGTTCCGATCGTGATGCTTACATCTGTGGGGAAGGTTACCGGTTACGATTTTGATCCGGAAGCGAACCCGGATTTCTTCCCGGTGGACATCTTCCTCGAGAAACCTGTTCCTCCGGATGTGCTGGTTCAGAAGATCAAGGATCTACTCGCGAAAGGAGACCAGTAGTGCTACGCAATCCCGAAGAGATCGTCGCTGATGGTATTAGAGAGTTCGGCAACGGGCGTGAGAGGCTCATGCAGCTTTTAACCAAGGTCAACGAAGAGCTCAGCTGGATTCCGACAACCGCGATCGAGGCTATAGCAAAGGCAACCGGGATCAGTGTTGCCGAGGTGTACAGTGTTGTCAGTTTCTACAGTTTTTTCAGCACCGAACCACGGGGCAGGAATATCGTTCGTCTTTGCAGCACCATCAGCTGCGTTATGACAGGACAGGATGAAATTCTCAAAGCTCTGATGGACGAGTTCGGTATCGAACCATTTGGGACAACGGATGACGGCCGCCTTACCATTGAGACAACACCCTGCATTGGCCTTTGTGACCAGGCTCCGGCCATGCTGGTGAACGGTGAGCCTCATGTAAAACTTACACCCGAAAAGGCGTGCGAGATCGTACGCGGACTGGGATAGGAGGCTTCAATGGAAAAGAAAGTGTTGCTTGCTGAAGACCAGCCCGAATTCGGTGCAGGATTTGAACTGGCTCTAACTATGTCGCCTGCGGATGTTGTTTACATAGTGCGTGATTCCGGCATAAAAGGTCGCGGCGGGGCAGGATTTCCTACCGGAATCAAATGGAACCTTGCGGGCGCCGCCTCGTCAGATGTGAAGTACGTGATCTGTAATGCTGATGAGGGTGAACCGGGAACTTTCAAGGACAGGATACTTCTGGAGAAGTATTCCGAAAGGCTTATTGAGGGAATGGCTATCGGCGGGTATGCCATCGGCAGTTCCCATGGAATCATATACTTGAGGGCTGAATATCCCTACCTCATTCCGGCAATTGAAGAGGCCAGGAAGAACATGATTGACAGGGGGCTTCTCGGTAAGAACATTCGTGGAAAAGGATTTGACTTCGATGTGGAGATCAGAACCGGTTCGGGAGCATACATCTGCGGAGAGGAAACTGCTCTGATCGAGAGCCTTGAAGGCAGAAGTGGTTTTCCCAGAAATAAACCTCCCTTCCCGGTGAACAGTGGTTATCTTAACAAACCCACCATCGTCAACAATGTTGAGACCTTCTGTGCTGTTCCCCACATTATTCTGGGCGGATCCGAATGGTACGCTGATCTGGGCATCGGAGACTGTTCTGGAACAAAACTCTTCAGTATTTCCGGCGATGTTGAGAAGCCCGGGGTGTATGAGCTTCCCCTGGGAGCACCCTTGAAAGATCTCCTTGAACTCGCAGGAGCTAAGGATATTCAGGCTGTTCAAGTTGGCGGTGCAAGCGGAAGGACGATCCGGGCAACCGAGATTCATCGTTCTCTTTCCTACGACGACCTTCCTCCCGGAGGCTCCGTGATCGTGTTCGACAGCACTGTGAACATGCTCGATGTGCTGGAGAACTTCATGGAGTTCTTTGTCCACGAATCATGCGGACAATGCGCTCCATGCCGTGAAGGAACTCTTCAGCTCATGAATGCTGTTGAAGATCTGATTTCCGGTGACATCTGCTCTGAAGAAAGTCTCAACAGTTACTTCAGACTGGCTGAGGTCATGAGGATCACCAGTAAATGCGGTCTCGGTCAGACAGCGGTCAACTGCTTCGTAGATATCATTAACAACTTCGTAGACTTCACGGGTGAATGTGTCAGCGGAGAGTGCTGCTGCGAAAGAGGTGATCAATAATGCATAACATTTCAATCAGGATAAACGGCCAGCCGCACAGCATACGGGAAGGTTCCACAATACTTGAAGCCTGCACGGAAGTCGGCATAGAAGTTCCAACTTTGTGTCATCATCCCAAGGTGAATATTTCGGGTAATTGCCGCATCTGTGTTGTTGAGGTCGAGGGTTGGAATACTCTCGCTCCTGCCTGCGTGACGCCAATTATACCCAACATGATCGTCAGAACTCACAGTCCCAGAGTGATCGAATCCAGAAAAGTTGTGGCGAACCTTCTGCTTGCCGCACACAACTGCGACTGTATGGTCTGTGATACTGCCGGTATTTGTGAATTGCAGGATCTTGCATACGATCTTGGGATAGACAGTCGCTCACGATTGTTTGACAATTTCGAATCCCTGGAAAAGGTTGATGATTCATCACCTGTACTAAAATACGATCCTTCGAAGTGCATCATGTGCACTCGATGTGTTAAAGCATGCAGGGATATCCAGGGTAAGGGGATAATAGCTGTTCTGAACCGCGGAGCGGACATGAGAGTCGGCACCGGTGTAAACCTGCTGGATATCTCGGACTGCGATGGATGCGGTGAGTGTGTTCAGATTTGTCCTACAGGTGCCCTTTCCGCGAAATTTTCAATGGGAGTTAGAAGCTGGGAAGTAGAGAAGATCCGCACCAGCTGCTCCTACTGTGGAGTCGGATGTCAGCTGGACATGTGGGTTCATGATAACAAGCTGGTAAAAGTTGAAGGTTCGGATATCATTCCCAACTACGGATCTACCTGCGTGAAGGGCCGCTATGGCCATACATTCATCGACAGTGATGATCGACTTAAGACACCTCTGATCAAGCGTAACGGTGAATTTACCGAAGCCACCTGGGCTGAAACCATCTCATATATTGCGGAGAAAATCGGGAAGATCAGGGATGAGCACGGTCCTGACGCGATTGCCGGTCTTTCTTCCGCCAGGGTAACCAACGAGGAGAACTACCTGTTCCAGAAAATGATGCGTGCGGCTGTGGGAACCAACAATGTGGACCATTGCGCAAGATTGTGCCATGCTTCGACGGTTGCCGGTCTGGCGGCAGCTTTCGGATCCGGAGCCATGACCAACTCGATAGCTGAGCTTGAGTACGCGAAGTGCATTCTGGTTACAGGTTCAAACACAACCGAGACTCATCCAGTGATCGCCACGATCATTAAACGTGCCGTTCGTGAACACGGTGCGAAACTTATAGTGGTGGATCCCAGAAGAATCGATCTGGTTGATCATGCCACCCTCTGGCTGAGGCAGAAGAATGGTACCGATGTGGCATGGATGAACGGGTTGATGAATGTGATCATCAGCGAGAACCTTCAGGATGAAGAGTATATCAGCGAGCGAACAGAAGATTTCGAAGCTGTGAGAAAGATAGTAGAGCGTTTCACTCCAGAAATGGTGGAAGAGATCACAACCATCCCTGCGGAGAAGATAAGGGAAGCTGCCAGGATCTTCGCAACTGCCGAGGTATCATCCATCGTTTATTCGATGGGTATCACCCAGCACATAACCGGAACGGACAATGTTCTTTCCACTGCGAATCTTGCCATGCTTACCGGAAATGTCGGGAAACCCTCCGGCGGCGTTAATCCCCTTCGAGGCCAGAACAACGTTCAGGGTGCCTGCGATCTTGGAGCGCTTCCCAACGTCTATCCCGGATACCAGAAGGTTGCTGATCCTGCTTCACAGGAGAAGTTCGAAAAGGCATGGGGAAGGAAGCTTTCCCCGGACAACGGACTTACGGTTGTGGAGATCATCAACAGTCTGGAAAGTGGTAAAGTGAAGGGTCTCATCATTATGGGTGAGAACCCCATGGTTTCTGATCCCAACCTCAACCATGCCGAGAAGGCTCTTGAGAGTGCTGAGTTCCTGGTTGTCTGTGATATCTTCCTTACCGAAACTGCAGAGAAAGCGGACGTCGTTCTGCCTGCTGCTTCCTTTGCCGAGAAAGAGGGAACTTTCACTAATACTGAGCGCCGGGTTATCCTTCTCAGGAAATTTCTCGATGCTCCAGGTAAGGCCATACCCGACTGGAAGATAATCTGTGACCTGTCCACATCTTTTGGGTACCCCATGAGCTATGCGAATCCAGCTGAGATCATGGATGAGATCGCCAGCGTTACTCCCATTTACGGTGGCATACGCCATAGCAGAATCCAGGAGATTGGTCTTCAGTGGCCTTGTCCAGATGATACACATCCCGGAACGGTGTATCTGCACGAGGGTGTATTCAAACGTGGTAAAGGAAAATTCCACCCCGTTGATTTCATTCCCCCTGCAGAAAATCCGGACGAGGAGTATCCTTTCATCCTCTCCACCGGCAGGATACTTTTCCACTACCATACCGGAAGCATGTCCCGGCGGGTTTCCGCACTGAACGAATATGTGAGCGGTGGATACGCTGAGATACACCCGACTGATGTTGACCGCCTTGGGCTTGTAGATGGCGGACCTGTCAGTATCAGTACAAGAAGAGGTCAGATAGAAACGACTGTTAGATCAACGGAAATGGTAGCAATAGGTTCTGTTTTTGTCCCGTTCCACTTTGCCGAAGCTGCTGCGAACAGGCTCACGAACGATGCTCTTGATCCCAAGGCAAAGATTCCTGAGTTGAAGGTTGCAGCATGTCAGGTAGCACGAATACAATGAAACTAGGAGTGTGTCTGCCAATAGGCATTGAGCAGAATATTCTCACAGCTGAGATAGAATGCTCGGAGATTTGAGGAGAATACTGGATGTATTTGACGATAATCTGCGGGTATTATAGCCAGCTGTGTGGGTTTTATGCCGATGCTTTATTGTCGGACGCGCTCCTGAGGAGGAAATTCGATGGACGTGAATTGCAGTCCGCCAGCAGCTGTCGCAGAAGCGCTGGCGAACAAAGTTGGTGTCAAGAAGACACAGAACAGCTTCAAGAATCTGCTCATCCTGGGCATTTTAGCTGGTGTTTATATCGCTTTCGGGGCACAGCTGGCTACAATAGTAGGACATGACATCTCCAAATTCCTTGGAGTTGGAATCGCCAAACTCGTTATCGGCGGAGTTTTCAGCGTTGGCCTGATGCTTGTTGTAATCGCCGGCGCTGAACTTTTCACCGGCAATAACCTTATCATGATGTCTGTGCTGAACAAAAAGGCGACCGTGGGATCGATGCTCAGGAACTGGGGTATAGTCTTTTTCGCCAACCTGATCGGTTCACTGCTGATCGTCTGGCTTATTCACAGCTCAGGGCTTCTGAACGTAAATGATGGAGCTGTCGGAGCGAAGGCTGTCGCCATTGCCAATGGTAAAGTCAACCTCGGTTTCATGGAGGCATTTTCAAGAGCCATTCTCTGTAACTGGCTGGTGTGTCTTGCCGTGTGGCTTGCCGTTGCGGCCAGGACCGTCATTGGCAAGATATTCGCATGCTTCTTCCCGATCATGGCTTTCGTCGCCAGCGGGTTTGAGCATAGCATCGCCAACATGTACTTCATTCCCATCGGAATACTTAACAAGGGTATGGCTGTTGCCGGGCTGGATGTGTCCAATCTGAACCTCAGCGGATTCATTGTGACCAATCTCATTCCAGTAACTCTGGGAAACATCGTGGGTGGAGCATTTTTCGTCTCAACACTTTACTACTTCGTGTTCCTCAAGGGAAAGAAAGCGTAAAGATATTTCCAGCAAAGGGAAGGGCTGCTGTTTTGGCAGCCCTTCCCTTGAAGTGAGAACAGAATAATGTCAGTGACAGACAGAATAGTGATTACAGCAATCAAAGCCGCAAAAACTGAGGAGCGCGAGGACACTCTCGTTCAGCAGATGAGATACACGCTGGAATTGAACGGGGTACACGCCATTACTTCCGTCTGTTGCCCGGGAGATCTTCGGTCTCTTGCCTATGGATACCTGGCAACACAGGGTTACATAACACCAGGTGAAGAACCCCTATCTATGGAACAGATTGGATGTGTCGTAAAAATTGCATTTGCTGAAACCCCGGTTATACAGGAACTGGTACCGGTAGCATCAGATTACAGGGTCACTCCGGATATTATCCTGAAACAGGTACTGGAATCAGTTAAAGCAGGAGTGATCTTTAAAGAAACAGGCGCAACACACTCTGCTTCAATCAACAGAGAAGATTCTATTGAGTGCCATGTGGAGGACATAAGCCGCTCGGCTGTGTTGGAAAAAATTATTGGTTGCGCTTACATGAAGAATCTTGAGATCCATCGATCATTCATTATTCTGTCCTCTCGTGTTCCGTCAGCTTTTGTCAGAAAGATAGCAAGGGTTGGTATTCCGATCATTGCGGCTATTTCTGCCCCTACTGTGCAGGCTGTCAATGAGGCGGATAAGCTGGGTGTATGTCTTTGCGGTTTTGTCCGGGGTAATCGAATGAATGTATACGCGAACAAATGGCGCCTGGGTCTATGATCTTCTCAGAGATTTCACTGCTTATCCTTGCTGGTGGAGAATCCAGTCGTATGGGTTGTCCCAAGCATCTTCTGCCGGCTTCCGGCGGGACGATGATTGATTACATCATAAACCGCCTGGGGAGTCTGTTCACTGAAGTTATGGTTGCCGGTCGTGGTATTGAACTTAATCGCAGCGACGCACGGATCGTGGAGGACATCAGGCTTAAGCGAAGCCCATTGGTCGGGATATTGTCGGGCATGAAGGAATCGAGTACCCCGGACGTATTTGTGATAGGGTGTGACATGCCCTTCGTAAAGCCCGGGTTGATACACTGTCTTACCTCCAGGAAAGATGATACAAACGCCATAGTGATCCCTGTCATAAGAGGGTACTTTGAGCCCCTTTGCGCGATCTACAGCTGTTCAACTTCAGACAGGATTGCGCAGTACCTTGATTCTGGTGGTAGAAAAGTGACAGGCTTTTTCCAGACGGTAAGCGTGAGGGAAGTCAAGGAGTCCGAGATAAGATTATTCGATCCTCTTCTCAAATCATTTATCAATCTTAATACACCCAACGACTATCGAAATTACTATCTTTCATAGTTCCTGAAGGGCTCAAAAGGAACAGGGCTGGGTCTTGATAGAAGGTAGTACTCTGTCAGGTATTAACTGTCGCATCCTGCTGGTTCTTCAGAGCCCCTGCGGCGTTACGGATTCAGTTACATAGCGTTGCTATGCGTCCTCATCCGCGCCTTGCAGGAACTCAGAATAACGGCGCATTATACCGACACTTAATACCTGACAGAGTACAAGGGCGGCAACTGAATTGCCGCCCTCTTCTTGATCTCTTAAAAGTCTCCGTTACTTCTTTAAGAGGAATCTGTCCGCTGGGCTGTTGACCCTCAGAGCGCTTCTCCCCTCCGCAAGCTTCATGTAGGGAGATATCATGGAAGGAGTAGTAATTCCAAGAAGTGTTCGTACGAGTTTCCTGTCAATTCCGTCCTCAAGCATATGAACAGCAAAGCTGTGCCTGAGCCATCCCAGAGTTGCACGCTTTTCAATACCAACGGCAAGCATCGCCTCAGCGAAGGCTCTCTGAATGGTTCTGGGGGAAATACAGTTGGTTTTGCCCCTGCCGGGGAACATCCAGGGGGAGTCATCGGTTCTGGTTTCAATATAGTACCTGAGAATATCAGACATTGATTTCGCCAGTATTGTATCCCTTATGAACTCACCATTCTGGTCGTTCACGTGGATCAGCATATTGTCAAAGTCGACAGCACTCCTTTGGAGATGTGTGACTTCGCCAACCCTCAGTCCCGAAGAATAGATAAGCATGAGTGCCAGCCTGTATTTCAACTCGTGTACGTTGGCGAATATCTGACTGATCTCGTCTCTGTTGAAGATACCATGCATTGGAATCTTCTTTGAGATGAGGCCGGGACCCGGAAAAGGATTTTCCTTTTTGAGTACATGCTTGTACATGAATCTGATGGCGCTCTGGGCCTGGTTAATGTAGGAAAGTGATTTTCCCTCATCAACAAGATCCTCAAGATACTTTCTCAGAGTATCCTCATCGAGTTCAACCGTTTTGCTCCCGTATGTATTTTCGAGCCGTCTGATATGGGACAAATAGCTGTTGGCTGTTTTGGGACTTCGCCCCGCGGTTCTTAGAACTTTTCTGGTCTGTTCAACAAAATCAGGCATTATACTTCCATCCTTTCGGTCATCGATACAGTGTTTCACGAACAATAATCAAGTTTCACGAACAATAATCAAATGCAATATTCAATTAGCACAAATAAATCTACTAAAAGAGTTTAAATATGTCAAGTTACTTACTGAAGGCAAGTAAAATAAAACGAACCAAATTCATATCTAAGAGGTTTGGATTGTTTCCGGTACCTCCTTTGATTACATAAAATAGTCAGAATCTCATGTTTCCGGCTGGATTTTACTCTTAACCCTTGACATATTCACTTCATTAGCCGACACTAATTACTTACTCATTTTTGTAAGGGAGAACAATGATCTTCTTCCCGGGTATCTCACCGAAAGTTATGCTGCGGGTGTTGTTCCCCTTTATTTTCACTGCGATTGCAATAGCCGCTGTCCTTGCAGCATATATCCACTTCACTGACGGCATGTGCTCTGAAATAGTCCGGATGGAACAGGAGCAGGCCATCCGGGCAGCGAAGAGCATTACCCGTATTTCCATGGATGATCAAATGTCTGGTCTGATGTTCAACCGTTATCAGTCTGATGGATTTGTATATCTTGACCTGAAACCAGAATTCCTGGGGTCCTTCAATCTGAGTGAATTTGTGATCGTATACCCAATATACGGTAATATTTCCGAAGGCGTTCCCTTTGAGGAAGAATTTCTGGCGGAAAGCGCCTTAAGCAGCGGCTCATCTGTAATGCGATACCTGGAAAGGGGCAGTGGAAACAGTCTTCTTCTTTTCTATCCTGTTCTTGATTCATCCGGAGATACCCTTGTTGCAAGGATGGTATTTGAAAATGTTCATGGAAATGAAAATGTAAGCGGTAAATATAATTTCTATATCATTTCGGCTACTGCGGTAATACTGCTGATCCTGCCTGGCTTATTCCTGAAACTGGCCAACCTTCGAAGACAGATAGAAAAGAACGGTTTCTATCAAAGCGAAGAGACTGTGAAAACTACAAGCAATAATGCGGGAATCATTACACTGGGCGACTACACCTCATCGTTTCTCAACGGATTTGAATTTCCAGCGCTTTTTCGGCTGGATATCAGTGGCGCAGTTCTTTACATGAACAATTCAGCGGAAAAGCTTATCGATATTTCTAAGAACGATATCAGGGGTGCTAAATTCCACGAACTGCCCTGCTTCACCCCCGATGACCAGGATCTGATCAAATACCCGGAGCATGAAGAACCTTCGGAACTTATTCTTGGCATTATCGATAGTTCAGGCAATTCCAGGAAAGCTGTTTTCAGGGTCGAGATGCTCGGTGAAACTGGATACGTCATATCAGTTAAAGATATCGGGAACCAGCAAGAAAATCTGCCGGGAACAGGAGAGTCCGAAACTGACTCGCAGGTGCATGAAGTATCCGCGGGAAGCCTGTCTGACAGCGATATCCAGCGTATCAGATCATATCTCGAAGAGGGGAGGATGACGTTTCAGGGAAATCAGTCCTTCCTTGATCAACTCAGCAGGATATCTGACGTTCTTTCAGGAAGAGAGAAGTATCACGAAACACAGGATCAGGGTCAGGTTAAGACCATTGAGATCTTCTCGGAACTTGAAGCCATATCCACAGCTCTGAATGATGTTCTTCCGGAGAGGGCTTCAATAGAGCTGGATGTTCCTGGTTTTCTGCCACGGGTAGAATGCTCAAGGGGGGATTTCACTCAGATAGTCAAGAATATGGTTTTCTATTCTCTTGAATCTACAAACGGGCCCGTAAGGATAAATCTCGGTGCAAGGGATGTGCCTTCACCCGTATCCGATTCGATTTTCTCGGCAAACTGCGATAGAACCGTTTCGAGATCAGTATCCATAAGCTTTACTGATGGAACCAGAATACCCGTAGTACTGAAGGAGGCTCTGCTTGATCCCGAGACAGATCTGTCGGGCATACAGAGGGATTACGGCTCTCATGTTTCATCGGTTGCGGAAGTGCTTTCAAGGCTTGACTGTCACCCTGTGTTCACGGAAGGATCCACAGGTACTACGCTTAATATTCTGTTCCGGACCAGTGAAGACTATCTTTTCGATGTATCCCATGCTGAATCACCCGACAGAATCAGCCTGAGCAGTATGAAACTGGCGATATGCGATGCATCACGGGCTGTCAGGGAGAGCGTGTCCGATGTTCTTGCGATGTATGGTATCGACGTTGTCACTGCCGCTGATCTGGAAGAAATAAAGGAAATGATGGCTGATTCAGAAGTTAATTTTTTACTGCTGGACCATTCCGCTATCGATGAATCCATCGGAGAGGCGGTCTCAGGCGTAAGGAAAGGATTTCCCGATCTTGAGATAATTCTTACGACAGGCTTTTCTGTGAACAGTGGGTCTGTGCCTGAATTCCCTGAGCCGAAGGTCAGCATTCTTAGAAAACCCTATTCCACGGATGAATTGCTTAACATTATCGAAATGTCTGCCTCTCCAGGATCAGTTAGTAAGAACGTGATGAATAGAACTTCCGGGAGGAACAAATGATTTTCGAAAACTGGATCATGAAACTGCTTCTGTCGGCTTTTCTGGGATCCCTTATCGGTCTTGAGAGGGAGTACCATGGAAGACCCGCAGGATTACGGACCCACATGCTGGTATCCATCGGAGCAGCCATGATCACCATCAGCGGTCTGGCAATCGGCGGGGGTAATCCTAACCCTGGTGCAGAGGTCAGCAGGATAGTCGCTGGTGTGGTTACCGGGATTGGATTCCTGGGAGCCGGAGCTATCATCAGAACAAGCGATTTTGTAAGAGGGCTTACTACAGCAGCGTGTATATGGTTTGTCGCAGCCCTGGGCGTGACTATCGGACTGGGCGAATATTTGCTTGCACTGTCATCAACGGGTGTTGCCCTGCTTGTGCTGATCCTGCTGCCATTTCTCGAAGGTCGCCTCGCTGATCTGAAGTATCGCGATGTAGTAATCCTGGGTGAGAACATGGAACCGGAGCTGCTTGCGGAGAACTGCTCCAGGATTATTGAAAGTTACAACATGGGTATACATGACATTGAAATTGAAATTGAAAGAGACGGGAACTCCATAAGTCTTCTTTACCATTTGAGGATAAGAAAACTGGAGAGCAAGCTGGAACTTCTGAACGCCCTGTCAGATGTGAAGGGTGTTATCAAAGTTCAATGGCACAGGGCGGTCTGACGCCGGATTGATAGTCAGTTCCTTGGGAACAGTGGCATGGCAGCCATATGGAAGAGGTTCTCGCAAGCTTTTTTGACCTTGTCCTTAATTTCCGGACTGCAGCAAACGGTAAGGTAGTTACTGTTTGGACGTGCCTTGGAAAGATATTCAGCAAAGGGCGGATCCACTTTCTTGAGGGGTAGAATATTTCCGGACCGGTCAAGATATTTGATCTCAAGCTTTGAAAATCTCTCCTCCGATACTTTAACGACTTCCAGAGGCATATCTACGAGTATGTAGCCAGGTGTTACTCCGGCTGTTTTTGACAGCTTCAGTGCAAGGTTGCTGACCCTTTCGGCAGGTGTTTCACCTGACCTGACGACTGTATTGATAAAGGAAATGTCACTATCATCAAGTGTTGCCGCGTCTATCTGGAAAACCTGTGAAAACAGCTTCTGCCTGTATTTCACTCTCCAGGCCATATCCCTCACCCATGGATCCTCAGATCTCTGTGCAAGAAAACTCAGTATTTCGTCATCGGTCATTATGTGGAAATCATTGATCTCCTTTAACTCGATGATGCTTCTTCTTGCAGCCGCAAGAAGCATCATATCCACAATTCTTGTTTTTTTGTGCAGGTAGACACTTGAATACATCTGCATCCTTGCGAAGAGGAAATCACGGATAGCTTCGTGGCCCTTGATGAGGAATACTATTTCATCATCTATAACCCTCATTGTTGAGATTATCCTGTCCAACTCAATATGACCAAAAGCTACTCCTGTGAAATAGAAATCCCTCTGAAGGTAATCCAGCATATCCGCGTCGACCTCGCCGAAAATCATCTGTTGAAGATAACGGGGGCCTCTGTAACTGCTGCTGATCAGGTCGGCTACATCCGTGGGATTCACACCATGTGATCTGAGTATTTCGGGGATATTTCCGGATCCTTCGATATTGATAGTCGTGTTACCCTTGACCATCTCGGCTACAAGATCCATATGATCAACACCGTTCATCTCTATGTAGAGTGGTTCCAGCGTATGAGACCAGGGTGTATGTCCAATGTCATGAAGCATGCCGGCGGCCTGCAGCAGCTTCCGGATCCCGGTTTTCTTCGTATCCGGCATTCCCTGTATTTCCCCAAGGATGTGCCTGCATATAGTGTCAGCAAGGTAAGAAACGCCAAGCGCATGAGAAAGACGCATACCGTGGGCGCCAGGGTAACTTTGAAATGTTGTGCCAAGCTGGTGTATGAAACTGAGCCTCTGGACTTCCACAGTCTGAATCAGCTCCTGCTGGAGCCTTGAAAGACGAATACTTCCATGTACGGGATCTTGAATATACATTACCTTACGTTCTGTCTGATTCTTCATCACTGCCTGTCTCTCCGTCCGGCCTAATGCGCGTACTTAACCTTATCCCGATTCAACTTCCTCGATCCAGGAGCCTGTCCGACAATGATACATTGGCATAAAACCCACACAGCTGGCTATAATACTCGCATATTATCGTTCCAGTATTCTCCTAAAATCTCCGAGCATTCTATCTCAGGCGTAAGGATATTCTCAATGCACATTGCCGGACACACTCCCAGGCTATAGATCTCATTCCAGATGCAGCATGAATATATTTACTGAATCTCAATGCGGAAGTAAATACTGACTGATAGTATTGCATGGTGTGTAGCAGAGAGTAATATTCAGACTTCCGGAGGGAATTACATATGGCCAAAGTAGATCTTCATATCCACAGTACCGCTTCTGATGGCACCAGGTCTCCAGGTGAACTGGTGATAATGGCAGCCGGGAAATCCCTTTCGGTGATTTCAATAACCGATCACGATACACTGGATGGAATTCCTGAAGGTGCTGATGTCGCAGCAGAACTTGAGATCGAATTCATACCTGGAGTTGAGTTGAGCGTTGATCTTGAGGAGAGCGCTCTTACTGCTCACCTGCTGGGATATTTTCCGGGTGTTGATATCCCCCTTCTTGTAAGTAGATCACACTCCCTCGGGAAGGCTATTGCTTACGTCCAGGAAGGACGCTCCCGCAGGAACCCGAGAATACTTGAGAAACTGGCAGAGAATGGTATATATATTGAAATGGAAACAGTGCAGCTTATGGCAGGAGGCGATGTTGTTGGAAGGCCGCATATCGCTGAAGCGATGGTAGATGCTGGATATGTAGGCAGTATGAACGAGGCTTTCAGCAGGTTCCTCGCAAAGGGAAAGCCTGCATACGTTGAAAGAGACAGACTTTCCGTTTCCAAGGCTATTGAGATAATTGTGGAATCAGGCGGATTGCCTGTAATGGCCCATCCGGGATATATTGAGATGGACTCCAAAACGCTGAGGAGTCTGTTTGAAAGAATGAAGGGATCGGGATTGGCTGGAATTGAAGTTTACTATCCATCACATACCGCTTCAATGATTACAACGCTTAAGGCATTCGCGCGGGAATTCCAGCTTGTTCTTACAGGCGGAACCGACTATCATGGCAGGAGCAATGAAGCTACCCCCCTTGGGGGAACTGAAGATGGATTTCATATTGAACAGGAAGATGTTAAGGATTTCATAACCCTTTGCAGAAGTCGTAGCAGGAGGTAGGACAAGTGGCGAAACTTAGCGAACTGGTTGATAAGATAGACACCGAAGTCAAAGAGGGTAACAGGAAGAAAGCATTGCTGATGCTTGACAAGCTTCTTGAAAAAGTACCGGACAACAAGCATCTTCTTACCCGCAAGGCGAAGTACGAAAAAGAGTATGGTTACGAAAAGCGGCTAATCTCCCTTGAGGAGAAGTACGGTGTAGCATCTGAATAATGAAGGCTGTTCTTGCGGCATTCTCAATGTGCATTCTCCTTTCCTGCGGCACCGTAACACAGGAATCCATGCTAAGGCAGAGCGAGCTTTATGCAAGCAGGATCGCTTTCGGCTGGGAAAAACTTGGCAGTTTCCAACTCAGAGGTAATGCAAGACTTCAGGGAAGCAATCTCGTTGCCAGGGGTCCTTTTGTGCTTTGGGGTAATGCTGAAGAAGGCCTGTTAAGAGGTGATTTCTACGGTCCTGACGGCAGGCCGGTCGTTTCCGTCAAGGGAGATTTAACCGGTATGTTGATCTATATGCCTCAGGACGAATATGCCTCCTTCATGCCCGGAGGCCTTCGTGCGGGTGCCGGAATCATATCCGTTATCGATCTTCTTCATCTTCTCAGAACCGGTTATCCCCTCGTTATGGAAGCGTGGCAGATAACAGGCAGCGCGTCAGTGTCGGGGGAAAGGATCCAGTGGATCTTTTGTGTATCCGATACAATGGACCGTATGGTTCTTTCTATGGAGAGCGGGGATATTTTCCCTTTTGAATGTAAGTGGAAAACCGGAGAATTCACAATCGGAGCCTCCTCACCGCACGATGAATACAACTCCTGGCCATGGATCTGGAGTACCCTGATTAACGACAGTGCGGTTGATCTTGAGTTAACAGAAATAAATACTTCTGTGGTCCCCTGGGAGGGTATATGGGAAATGACAGTTCCAATCCCCGTAGATACACTTGACTCTGTTCCGTTCTGGCAACCTGAATTACAGCCTGATCGGAGATGATGTTAACATACTCTTCCATTTGTTAACTCTTAATATTTTTGTGTATATTGCAGCTGTTTGAAACGGGAGTTGACGCAAGCTTCTATGTTTACTATGCAACAGGTTACTAATTCAATTTACGGGAGGGAAAATGGGTATCTCCGGAGCATTGAACAGTATTTTCGGAAGAAAACCAGGTACACTATTATCAAACTCAATGGCAATAGACCTGGGAACCGCAAATACACTCATATATCTCCAGGGCAAAGGCATTGTACTGGATCAGCCCAGTGTCGTGGCAATTCATCGCGAAAGCGGTGAACTTGTAGCGGTAGGGCATGACGCAAAGGTAATGCTTGGACGTACTGGAATAGCTCTCAATGCTCTGAAACCCCTCAAAGATGGCGTAATAACCAATGCCACGGCTACAATGGCCATGTTGAGAGAATTCTTCAGTATGGCAAAAACCCGTAAAATTTCAATGAGACCCAGGATACTCGTATGCGTACCCAGCGGCATCACAGAGGTTGAAATCTCGGCGGTAAGAACTGCGCTGGAAAGGGCAGGCGCAAGGGAGGTTCTTCTGGTATCAGAGCCGCTTGCTTCGGCTATTGGCGTAGGAATTCCAGTTGAAGGCGCTGCCGGTAACATGATTGTCGATATAGGCGGCGGAACAACGGAAGTTGCTGTGATCAGCCTGTCCGCGATCGTCGCCAACAACTCCATAAGGATCGGCGGTGATGAGATGGATGAGGCGATATCAGCGTATCTGAAGAAAAAGTACAGCCTCCTTATAGGTGAGCGGACAGCTGAACTGGTCAAGATACGGATCGCGACTGTGCTGGAGGAAGACAGCGAAGAGTACGAAGTCAGCGGGCTAGATTTTGTAAACGGAATCCCCGAGACCTATACAATTAATTCTGCTGATATAAGGAACGCCCTTAAGGAAGTAATTGTAACGATAGTAGATGCCGTAAGGCATGGCCTTGAGAGAACTCCTCCCGAGCTCGCAAGAGATATTGTAGAACGTGGAATTGTACTGACAGGTGGAGGAGCTCTTCTAAGAGGGCTGGACAGGCTTCTAATGAGTGAGACCGGGCTGCCGATCAGAGTAGCGGATAACCCGCTTTCCTGTACTGTGCTGGGCGCCGGTCTGATTCTTGAAGATATCTACCGGTACCGTAACCTTCTCATTCAGTAGCAGGATGATTACTTCAGGAAAAAGGGGCGCCGGTCGAAATAACGGAAAGAACAGAAGGTTTGTTCTTTACATTTCCATCTCATTGATTCTACTGATATTCGGCCCCGCTCTTATTGGCGGATTGGGCAGCTGGCTTGGAGCAAGGTTCAGAGAGGCTGTCTTCAGCGGGACCGATTCGCCTACCGAGGATAAACTCAGAAACGATATTATGCAGCTGATGCTTGAGAATTCAATTCTCAGGGAGGAAGCGGTTAAGGCTGAACAGTACAGAACTCTGCTTGGTATTACCCGGACAGATAACAGAGACGCTGTCCCCGCCAGGATTCTTTACCGTTCCGAAGGGCTGGTAACCGGTACAATGGTTATCGATAAGGGTAGAATAGACGGTATCAGGGAGAACTCAGTCTGTATTTCCTCCGAAGGCCTTATGGGCGTTGTATGTGCAGTGGGGGAAGCTACTAGTGAAGTTATTCCCATTACCAATCCCTCCGTAAATGTAAGCTGTGTGACCTGGCCATCGGGGGCTTACGGAATCCTGCAGTCAACGTCCGGCGGAGAACTTAATCTTGTTCATGTTGATCTGACAAGTGAAGTGGAGCCAGGTGATCAGGTTCTAACTTCAAGATACGGCGGTGTTTTCCCCGATGGACTTCTAGCCGGGAGGGTGACGGGTATCTCCACTGGCGAGGCTGGTCTCGCGCTGAAGTTCAGCGTGACTCCCGCAGTTGATTTTCAGGGTACTGGAGAGGTTCTTATACTCCTTCCGGAGGATTTCTACGGTATCGATATGCAATAGTTGGCAGAGAAGTATCATTACCGGATTTCAGGTGTAATTTGCAGGTTAGAATACTCGTACTGGCTGTCACGGTAATCTGTCAGTTTCTAATGGAACTGACTGTCGGCCGAATGTTCTTTGCCCCCTCTCTTGTACCTTTAATACTTGTTTATCTTTCGGAGAACTACGAAAAAATGTGGGCGGTGGGTGGAGCTTTCTGGTCTGGTCTGTGTCTTGATTTCCTTCTGCACCAGCCTCCGGGTTCATCATCCCTTGCCCTCCTTGCCGGGCTGTATGCGGCAAAAGCTTTCAGCAAACTTTCATCCGGAGAGGGGAAAGGCTACCTTCTCAGTATGACGGCAATAGCCGTAATTGTCTCCGATACGCTTTTCATACTTGTTGCTTCACGACCTTTAGGTTCTGGTTTCAATTCTGTACTGCTTCTTGTTATTCCAAGAGCGATTCTTACTGTGATCATTGGAGTGCTTTTCCTCACTGTAATCGAATGGATTTCGGATATGAGATCCAGAAAAGTCATCGGGTAAGCTCATGTTCAGGAAAGAGAAACAGTGGCCCTCCCTGGCGTTCATGATTACGACACTGGTTTTATTCATGATACTCGGCGGAAGACTTTTCTACCTCCAGATCGTTAAAGGAGATTACTACAGAGGTCTATCCAGTCAGAACCATATCCGGGTAGTAACAAAGCCGGCGCCACGCGGACTGATCAGTGACCGGAACGGAGTTGTTCTTGCTGACAGCAGACCCTCCTTCATCGTGACTGCGATACCGTCGGAATTCGACAGTACAAATACGGAACAGGTCGCCTCTTTGCTTGGTATCACGGAAGAAACTTTATCCGGGATTCTCAGCCAGGCATCATCTGTTCCCCATAGACCTGTTGTGCTCAGTACGAGTATGAGTGTGGAAGATGTAAGCTCAATTGCGGAATGCATCTATTGTATTCCAGGCATTCTTATTGATGTGGCGCCTCAGAGGCGATATCACAGACCTGATGATTTCTGTCATATCATCGGATACGTTGGACTCTCGGACGATCCTGAATCCTTCCGGGGAGAAATAACCGGGAGAACCGGAATCGAGTTCAGCCTGAACGAAACGTTACGTGGAAGTCCGGGACTGCACCGTGAAGTCGTGGATGCTATGGGGAGAGTCGTTGAGGAATACAAAGGAACGGATTCCGATGAGCCTGTGCCGGGGAAGAACGTTGTAATAACCATTGATGCGGAGCTTCAGAGAACAGCACTCGAGCACTTGGTTAAAACCACACTGCCCGGTGCAGTGGTTATCATCGATTATGTGACCGGAGATATTCTCTGTGCAGCCTCTTCTCCTTCGTTCGACAGTAATATGTTCTCAAGGGGAATAACCCGGGATGAGTGGGATGCTCTTCTTCAGAATCCAGCGAACCCCCTGTACTGCAGAGCATGGACAGCGTCCTACCCACCGGCTTCCACCTTCAAGATAATTACTGCTTACTGGCTTATCGCCGAGGGTTTGATTAACGAGAATACCATGCCTGCGCCATGTTACGGTTCACTTACTCTCGGGGACACTGAATTCGGATGCTGGACTGCCCATGGAAGGTTGAATATCATCCAGTCACTGGCGCGGTCATGCGATGTTTTCTTCTACCGAACATCACAGCTGGGGTCACTGAACGAACTTGCCGAATACGCAGAATTCTTTGGTCTCGGATCAAGGCTTACGGAAATCCTTACGGATGAAAGAAGCGGTCTTGTTCCGGATTCGGACTACTTCAACAGCGCCTACGGACCTGATGGATGGGGATTGGGCAACCTTCTTAATATTTCAATCGGCCAGGGAGAGCTTTTAACCACACCTTTACAGATGGCGGCCATGACGGGAGTAATTGCATCAAGGGGCCAGATGCCTCTGCCGTGTTTGATTCTGCAGAGAGAAGAGATGGAGCCCTTTTTCCCGGCGGAAGTCTGCGATGATACCGCGTTCGATGTCGTAACAGAGGGAATGCTGCAGACCGTCATTTCCAGGAGGGGAACACTTTACGGAGTATTTTCGGATTTTCCGTGGGATTTCTGGGGAAAAACAGGAACCGCCGAGTGCTCCGGCGAAGATCACGCAATTGTTGTTGGTTTTAGCAGAGAACCTGAACCTGTTGTTATATGTGTTATTATTGAACATGGAGGACATGGAGGATCTGTCGCGGGACCTGTGGCAAGGGATATACTTCTGAGCTACTTTGAGAGGAGTGATTGACCTGATAGGTAGAGACCGGCCGGATATGGTTTTTCTGATAGCACTTCTGGTGCTTTTCCTGATAGGCATGGCAGCTGTTTATTCGGCTTCAACGGTTATTTCCGAAAGCGGTTTGTTCGGAAAGCAGGTCACATGGTCCATATTCGGTCTGATCGCATTTCTTCTGGGAACCATTATCTCACTCAGGAGGCTGGAAGAAATATCACCGATTGCGTATGCTTTTATTTGCCTGCTGCTTATTGTGACGCTTTTCATAGGAAGTGGGCCTGCGAACAGGTGGTTAATAATCGGTCCAATTCACCTGCAGCCGTCGGAAATCAGCAAAGCAGGGCTGATATTGGTGACTGCCTGGTGGCTCGCATCCCAGAAAGTAAGACCGAGGAAATTCGGAGAGATCCTGATCTTTCTGACTGTAATCCCCGTGGTCGTTCTGACCGCAATACAGCCTGATCTTGGTACGGCGGTTTCAATGCTGCTTATCGTGCTGGCAATGTTCGTATGGGCAGGCTACGGAGGCGGCTGGATAATGCTTCTGGTCAGCCCGATTCTTGCCGCTGTCTCCTCAATGAATATTCTACTCTGGCTTGGTTTCATGATGATTCTAATCACAATACTTTACAGGCGTAAGTATCCGCTTCCCATGTGGATAGTATTTATGGGAGGTAATTCAATTGTTGCTGCCCTTACTCCGATGGCATGGAACATGCTTAAGCCCTATCAGCAATCGAGACTGATTACATTCCTGAACCCCTCAAATGATCCCCATGGTTCCGGATGGAATATCATACAGTCTGAAGTTGCCGTGGGCTCCGGTGGACTGTCCGGTCAGGGCTTTCTTCAGGGCGCACAGAAAGAGCTTGCCTTCCTGCCTGCAAGGCATACGGATTTTGTTTTCTCCGTCTGGGCTGAAGAGACCGGTTTCATCGGATGCCTGATACTGCTCACAGCTTTCTTCATACTGTTCTGGAGAATGGTCATTGCCGCGAGGAAGTCCGTCAATCCGTTCAATTCCCTTGTGGCAGCCGGGGCTGCAGCCTATATCGGGATACATGTTTTCGTAAACGTGGGAATGACCCTGGGGATAATGCCCGTAACGGGTCTTCCACTTCCACTTATCAGCTACGGTGGGAGCCAGCTGGTAACAGTGCTGTTTCTTCTTGGCCTTGTGCTTAATGCCGGAATGTACTGGAGAGAAGTATAACCTGCAAATGCTCAAGGAACAGGGATTGATTTCAATCAAGGATTTGTGGGTGGGGATTCACTACCCGGCTACCCGATTCCCCGAATGTTTTCTTCAATTCTTAATATCATCATTTTCCATGAGAGTGATATTATTCATTATGTTCAATAACAAGAGGCATTCCGGGTTACATATATTTTGTGTTTAGGATTCTTTACTCAAAGATTCACATTGTCTGGTGACATCCAAATTACTGAGAGCTCCCAATATGTCTTAGTATTTGCAGAGTGTTGTATAGTTTCGTAGTATACAAGTAATGGAGGTGTAAAATGCTAAGGTCAGTTGAAGCCACAATCGAAGTTGATGGAAAAGTCCACATTAAGGAAAACATTCACCTGTCACATGCATGCAGGGCAATAGTGACAATATTTGATGAGCCTGATATTCCTGAAACTGCTATTCTCAGCGAGGCTGCACTCGGAGAAGACTGGAACCGACCGGAGGAGGAAGAGGCATGGTCGCACTTGCAGCAGGTTCAATAGTTCTTGTTACTTTCCCATTTTCAGATTTATCCAAAAGCAAGTTACGACCAGCTGTTGTTCTGGCATCAGCAGAACGTGGAGATTGGATATTGTGCCAGATTACGAGTAACCCCTATGCTGATTCTCGCGCTGTTCGGTTAAGCGAGACTGATTTTCAGTCTGGATCTTTACAGCGCGTTAGTTATGCTCGTCCAGGGAAATTGTTTACCGCAAACACAACTCTGTTTAGGATGGAAGTTGGCAATCTTAAAAGAGTTGCTTTTCAGAATGTACTCAAGTCGGTAATCAACATTTTCAAGGGCTAAGACATGACAATATCCTGTTGTCATCAATTCTTTTTCTAAATCAACTGAGATACTGCGATAGCAATTACCAGAGCCTCTCTTTCACCGGGGAACGCTCTAAATCAGCAGACTACTATAACTTGAGCATGAAATAGCTGGGTCGCAGTTCTGCTGCATTTGTTAACCCCCGATAATTTCATTCAAACCAGCGAGAATTGCAGTAAGTTCTTCTGGAGATATCCTGGTGATTTTCTTACCGATACGCTTGATCGACAGAGTCCTGATCTGGCTGATCTTGATCCATGATTTCTTCGGGAGCGATACATCTGACAACTCAAAGGTTAGAGGAAATCCTGCCTTGGGCTCGCTGCTGGTTAGGGCAACAGCTATCACTGTACCCGAGCGGTCATTGAAAACATCAATGCTGAGAACCAGTACTGGTCTTTTCCCAGATTGTTCATGCCCGATTGTAGGGTTCAGATCTGCCCAGAGAATATCGCCTCTCAGTATTCCGGCCATGATCCAAGCTCACTATTCATACCTTCCTCAGCTATAGCCATTTCTTCTTCAGGATCCAGCTTCGCACATTCCCGTGCAAGACGGTTACCGTACTTCTTCTCAAGCATTTCACTAACTGCCTTTTGTATGGCTCCGCTTCTGCTGGGAAATTCTGCTTTTGAAACAAGATCATCAAGTTGATGGAGCATCTCTTCGTTCATGCTGATAGCTATCTTTGCAGTACTCATGCCAGCCACCTCCGGTATTACCATTAGTCATACCTTTGGTTTTGTCAAGGGTTAACGCCTGTTTCAGCCGCCGGCTGGCATAAACCTTGGTGCAGAGCGGTTTAGCTTTGCCAGTCCGCGTTGATGCGGTTGTTATCCTATTTTCTTTCCTTTGCCTTGGTGTACACTAAATCACGTTCTCTTTTTCCGATGGCAATAACGTAGATAAATATTTCCTTATCATTTACTTCATAGACAAGCCGATAACCTACTGCACGTAATTTTATTTTATATACATTCTTGAAACCGCGTAACTGGCTACTCGGAATACGTGGATGCGATATTCTTTCTTTCAGCTTTTTCTTGAATTGCTTTTGAATAGGAGGACCGAGCTTTTTCCACTCTTTCAGTGCACTTGGTAGGAATTTGACCTTATAGATCATCAATTTCAATTTCTATGGCGTTTTCTTTCTCATGTGCACGATTTATTACGATCTGAGCCAATTCAGCGTCCTCAAGCCTATCCATGAGCCACTCGTAAGTTTTTGCTGGAATAAGATATGCAGTAGGTATGTTATGATTCAGAATTGTAATTGGTGAGCCTTCTGCTTCATTTAACAGCGCAGTTGGGTTTTTCTTAAGTTCTGAGATGCTTGCAGAACACCTTGAGAGAACTTGTTCCATGATAACGTCTCCTATTTTGGAATCAATATTTATTTCGTACTATATATAGATCTATATTGCGGTCATGTCAAGAGCTATTCTGGTGTTCTTTTTTGTGGATAACATCAGCCATCACTCGCGACTCGCGGAAGAAGTTGTATACACAGCCCGTCGAGTGCATGGATTTGTTCGATTTCTACCTGTATACGTTTTTCCTGTGTCTGGCTCTGACTACACAGACGATGAGTTCCTCATCTTCGATCTCATATATCACCCTGTATACACCACAGCGTAATCTGTACTTCTCCTCACCGGAGAGTTTCCTGGATTGTGTAGGGCGTGGATTCTTGGCAAGAGCCCCAATTACCTTAACGATGCGCCTCACATCCTTCTTAGGTATGCCATCGAGATCTTTGTGGACCGACTTGCGGACAAGAATTCTATATTCTGCCATTGCGCTTTAGCTCATTAACGAACTCCTCGAAGGCGATAGCAGGCTCATCTTGTCGAATTCGGAATACAGCGAGATCATCTGCATCTGCGGCAAGTTCATCGCGGATTGCATCGTTTACCAGGTCTGACATCGAGCGTGATGTCTCGATCGATTTGAGTCGTAGAGCCTTGTGCAGATCAGGTTCAAGATATACTGTAGATCGCTTGGTCAGTTCAGTCATGATTCACCTCCGATTCTGTACGATGTATAACGCTATAACGTTATGATGTCAAGATGTCTTATTGATACTGAATCGAACGCCTCAAATCAGTAGCCTGCTGTACTAATGCAGCCAATCTCTTGGTTAAGCAGGTCTACTGAATTTGTTATGTGCATTTATTTAAGTTTAATTTCTTTTTTCTTTGCAAATTCTTTAATAAGCACTTTAAACTTCTTGGCTCTATCTTTCAATTCAATATCACTAATTATGGCATTTGCTTTTTCTAATAATTTTTGGATAGTAGGAATATCAAAAAGAAGAAATGAAAGACAAATTATACCTTTAGATCGACCAGAATTATATTGCTCTAGAGCTTGCTTTAGCAGTACTGCTTTTTGCTCCTGTATTCTCTCCCATTTCTCTAAACCATTTTTTTTGATTTCTTCAATATGTAAAAGCCACCTTTTTCCAGTACTAAATCTCTTCCAATCAGCAAGATTTGATATTCGAGCACATGGAGAGTCGATACATTCCGCACAAGTTTCGTATGCCTTTTTTACGCTGCAGCATTTGTATGTAGAGCAATAAACACAATGTGGATCTGGTCCGCAACCTAGACATTTAGACTTTCCATCTGTGTGGAATCTTGGACAAAGGCTACAAGACATTCCACAACATCCAGACATTGTATGTTTTTTGGTGGTTTCCATTTTCTTAATTCCTTACACATAACGCTTGGGCTTAGCTGATTGTAAAGACTTGTTACCAAAACCGTTGCGCAATTCTGCTACAGCCCATTGTTCAACTTCTTGTCGTCTTGTGTTTTGTCTCGTTAACCACAAGAATGATAATGGTCAATACTTTAAATCACAAGGGGCTTTGGGGATAGAATATTCTTTTGCCCTGATTATCTGATCGGAATTTCTTTTGTATACTTGACGAAAGCATTGATACCGTATATGGTACTATTGGAGGTGGTCGTATTAAAACAGTACTGGATACGAATATCTTGTTTGCAGGGCTCTATTCAGCCCGGGGAGCATCATTCCAAGTGTTAAAAGCACTTTCTCAGGAAAAGATTCGCCCGGTGTTATCGGTTCCTTTGCTGTTTGAATATGAAGATGTGCTGAAGAGGAATAGTCGAAAACTGGGTATTACTCACGAAGATATTGATTCGTTTTTAGATAATGTGTGCAACCTGTGTACATTCCATGAAATACATTATCTATGGCGTCCATTCTTACGTGACCCCAAAGATGATCTTGTACTTGAATTGGCAATAGCGGCACAAGCTAATACGATCACAACTTTCAACACAAAGGATTTCAAGGGAGTTGAACAGCTTGGAATAAGAATACAAAGTCCCAAGCAGTTGCTGGAGGAAATACAATGGGAGCTTTAAGCCTGAGATTACCGGAATCAATACATCGCCACATTAGAGAGATAGCAAAAGAAGAAGGTGTATCTATCAACCAGTTGATATCTTCTGCAATTGCTGAGAAAATATCTGCAATCATGACCGAAGAGTATTTGGAGAAAAGGGCAAAAAGAGCAGATATAAATAAAATGAAAGCTACCTTGAATGATGTTGCGGATCGTGAACCAATCCTTGGTGATGAACCATAGGTTTTGCGTGACCTGCCGCAAATGCTTGTGAGTGGGCTTCACCTACACATGCGAATCTTTCTACAATTCTAGGATACTTTGGATTTCGACTTCGTAATGAAAGCTCTCATCGGTAATTATCTTCAAATTTACGGTAGACCATCACTCCTACAACTATCACCCGTGGTTCCTGTTCGGTTTTTGTCGTCTTGTATCTTGTTCCGTCATACTGAGAATGACAATGCCCAAATTTATCAATCACAAGTGCATGCTGGGGTATCATTCGGGATGTTTCTTGGTATATGAATCAATCGGAGCCTCCATTTAGCTTTTGTTCGGATCACACAAGCTCCCAGTGATGATTCTCTTCTCAATCTACAATAGGCCGCCCAGTAAACAATTGCTGTCACCATTCTTCTTCTTCTGAAAATGCATCGTAGTAATCATCACTTAGCATGTCATGGTAGCCCCATCCGATGCCTGAAGATGAAATCATGATTTCTTTTAGCCTGTCCCGGAACTCTTGTTGCTGATTTTCAGGTAAACTTAATACTTTCTTGATAGCTCTCCGGTACATTCCATTGAGAGAGTCATAAAACCCCTCGTCAATGTCGCCAAAACTCACCGTGAAATTGTTACCGCACTCCACGAAAAAAACCATAAGTTCAGCCTCACCGAGTATATCTCCAACTGCTTTCGAGTAGTTACTGATAGCTTTTTTTGCTTTTGAGATTTGGATTGGTTTCTTGCTGTAAACATCTGGATACATGCATTCATCAATCGTTTTTTTGTATGGCTCAAGTAAATCCTTGCCAATTCCAAATCGAGTATGAAGAAATATTTGGTTTTCTTTGGAAAAGCGATACATATCTGCCACCAATTTTACTAGCTGCTTATGATCCATGTTGAGTATGCATGGTTTCAATTCCGACCATGTTGAGCCGTTAGATTTTTGTTTTGCCATTAGTTATGTCCTTAATTCTGAAACCGAACGTCTCAAATCAGCTGACTGCAATAACATGTACTCAATTATTCAGAGATGCAGTTCTGCTGAATTTGTTTGTTCGGCAGTCATCCGATTTGTATCTTGAGTCTTTTACCCAGCGCAATGGCAACGTTTTCAAGAGTGAGAAGTGTTACTGAAGGATTCTCGGGATCAAGAAGACGTTCCAGTGAAGAGCGGCTGGAG
>WTBT01000037.1 GCA_013138965.1 Candidatus Aegiribacteria sp. | reverse complement strand
ATGGACTACATCCCATGTATGAATACCAACTCCATTGTTGAACCTGGATGTATAACTGGTATTCTCTGGTTCATTTGATCAGCGACAAGAAATATTCACTACCAAAAATGAAATTGCCGCTGGATAGCAACGTCATTAGCACGATTGCTGGTGGAGTAGGGAACCGATTTCAACTGCATTCTCGATAAACTCATTATCTTATCTGTAAAGTAGAACAAACATCTATTTGGCTCCAACATAATCCAAGCTTGCAGAGAATAGAAAAAATAGTATGGTTAATTTGCTATAACATTCGATAGTGAAAAAGAGTGACAGAAAGTGAAGTGTGACTATGGAAATACAATCGGTTAAGCCTGTCGAAAATAGTGTTGATCCAGAGATGGAAGTGAAAATCCGTATAGATGGCTTTGAGTCTGATGAGTACATCATTGATATATCGGGGGAAGTAAGAACGGATAACATACTTCTCTCAAGAGTGGTATTCATGCCCGAAAAGCTAAATAACGACTATAGAATTACACCGAAATATAACTATCCCTCTTCCAGATACCGCAAACATTCGTGTGTAGTATTCAGACTCTCGCAGAAAGCATTAGCAGCGATTCAGAATTCAAGGGAAAACAATCCAAAAACAGATATTGAGCTTGCATTCAATTTAACTTTTAGATCAGTGAGAGGTGAATTTGGAGCAACTGATCATAAAACTGGAGAAAAGAGACTTCTGACAGTTGGCCCAAACCAGCAAGAAGTGATTGTATATCAACACAGAAATCAAGAAATAATGCACAGCATTCCAGCAAGTGATTGGGTTCATGATTTTGCACCAGCATTTGGCATTGGTTCTTTTCAACTAATCGAATGGCATATCCCGGATACAGTATCGATTGGCAATGATGAAACTGAGTTGTTACAACGCATGTTGGAGTGTCTTGATTCAATGCGCGAGGCTTTTTGTGATTGTGACTGGCAGAGAATTATGGAACTATCAAGAAGATACTCAGAATTAATAAGAAAAGAAGATTTGATTAAAGAAATATTTACTAAGAGCGGAATCACTGAGGATGTATATACCCTACTGGATTCAGGATTTAATACATTCTATCAATATTTTTCTAAATATATTCACGAGAAATCTAAAGACCAAACGATAAAACAAATGCCGGTAGCATGTCGAGAAGATGCAGAGCTGGCCTACATTCTGAGCATGAATATCTTCAACATGATTAGTCGAAAACTCAAACGAGCCAAAAATGATTGAAGAATAAACCAGTGTTTGAAAAAAGCCTTTTCAATAAAGATGCTTTCTATGATTCTGGTGAATAGCGGTTTTGTTTAAAATCCATTATCAGGTAAGGTATGGTGTGCAAGTCTGGCGTGGACTACGATTCCCTGGAGGATGAGGTATCCGAGATAGAGTTCTCTCAACTTTACCGTCTCGCTACCCTCTGTAGATGGCAATCGGGGTAATAGCGATCTCTGGGTAGACGACCGATTGAGCCATCTGCTCAAGTCCACGATAAGCATCGAACACTCCTTCCAGGGCCAGAGGAATTGCTGATCCTCGTGTCGCCTTGGGGATTTCGGGGGGAGTCTCTGGAGGAATCGAAGCGACTTGCCCGAGAATAGTCCATTCCGAGACTGGTGAAGAGCCATACTTGTACGTGATGCTGCTTAGCTTGTCTCGCAGAAAGATCTCATTTAGGTCGCCAACGAGCCTGAAATCTGGATATTCGTCATATGGTGTCAGCTTGATCGCCACTCGCTCACCATAGAAGAGGTCGAATGTGAGCTTGAAGCCATCAATTAGCTTCTTGTCCAGCTTCATGCCCTGCTCCAGCTGTTTCGTACGCTTGTTCCTATCCTGGACGCTCTCATCATCCTTCCCTGATACGCCTGAGCAGTAGGCGATGAATGCTGCCATCTTGTTGAACGAATCCAAGTATGTGCGCATGTTTGCGAAGTCGTTTATTGCTACACGTCCAGACGCGAGCACGAATGAGGTTTCATCAATCGAATCTACGTAGGTCCCATCGGCTACGGCGGGCGCACTTATGTCGCCAGGGATTCGAATAACTGTTCCCTGGCTGAGCAAAGCTTCCTCTACTTTGTTGTAGACATGATCGTGCAGTGTTTTGGTCTCAGTTTCCCGCCTTTCCAAGAGGAACTTAACGCCACCAGCCAACTTCACTATGCCGAGTAATCCGCCCTCAACTCCACCGGTGCCCTCCGTGCCCTCACCAGTTGTCTTTGTGTAGGATTCGATTAAACCTTCCTCAAGCTGTGCGACGATGGACCTTACCCTTTCCATATCAAGGTAAATGAAGTCTCTAACACGGATCGTCATGATCAATCCTCCAATATCCAAAAGCGTGCCCTCGTGCACGAGTAATTTAACGCTTCACATAACCCAAACAGGAATCGACCTTGAATAACCTTACTTCTGTTTCTGGTTATTGCTGCATTTGTTTATTGAGAGGATTCTCTGCTACAGCTCATTCTCCATCAGAATACGCAATTCTTCCTCCAATATTCGCGTTCTTGGAACTAACTGATAATGCTTTTCATCCACAATACTAAATATAAGCAGTTCATTCTCTTCCGATACAGATAATTCAAGAATAGCTACGCTGTTATCATTAATGAACTGTAATGCAATAGGTTTACAGATTGCGTTAGGATAACGTTCTTGACACAATGCTATATCCTGCATGACCTGAACAACGCCAAACCTATCGCCCGGTGATTTAGCTTGGCACGGCAACACGAAATGTACACCACTCTTGTTGATCCCAACATAAATTTCGTCAACTTCGACCTGTCCAATACCACTTACTGTCGTACGCAAATGATTTTGAATCGAGTAGCAGGTTAATCCTGTAAATATATCGACAAGTCTATTGTATCTCGCACGAGTTAATAGAGCTTGTTCATCTTTCCCGGGTGCATAGTGGCGCACTATTTCTGGTGTTGCATCAGGTACTTTTACAAGCTTAATATGGGAATTGGGTTCGATTTTTCCGGGTGCAGCAAGTCGAAATTGGTACTCTCCAACCCCTGTGCCAACAATAATCCATTCTGCCCCAGCAGGGGCGGTATTCTGAATGCTATCCGGCAAATCCCGTCGAAATCGAAACGAGTATGGAATATCTCCAAGATTTTTTATTCTCTCTATTCCCAACACATCAGCTGCTTCTACTAAATGCTCTCGCTTGAAATCAACGCGTACTTTATTTGGCTTATAGTTTTGGTCGAAAACCTTTTCGATTATCCGTTCATATTTTCCCATGCAATTCGCCACTCCAAGTCTATTGCTTATTATGGATTATGTCGCTGTTGTTCCTGGCCACCTTAATACAACGACTTCTTCTCGTAACTCTTTTTTTGTAGCTGTAGCAAATCGGGTACGGAATAAATCTATACGCTCAACCTGATAGCCTTGTCTGTCGGCGATATCAGCCAAAATTTGCCCAGTTCTAATCATGACACGCAAATAGGAGGCTTGGTCGCCGACGACATATGCCAATTTGGCCCCAGGTCTTAAAATTCTGGTCAGTTCTGAAAGATGGCGAGCCATACCACCGAAGTATTGTTTGGTGACTCTTGCATACATTTTTTCAAAACCTGAGGTTTTACCAAGTTCTATCCTACGCTGCTCAATGGTCGATGCAAGAAGTTGTATTTCTTTGATATCAGACACCCATTTATCATCACTATCAGTTTTGTATACTCCTCGCGTATTTGATCTGAGAAGTGTTTTCTTGAAACTCCTAAGGTCGGACATATTTTTGATGAATCCTAAAACAACAGATTCAAGGCGTGTTGTTCGAGTATAGTCTTTCTCGTTAGGATACGGAGGAGAAGTGATGACTGCATCAATGGACTTTTCTTCTATCACATGAGTCTGCTTTCTTGCGTCAGCTAAAAACACATCCACATTAGGATAGCTATTGCCATATAGTGACTCTAAGTCACTAACCATCCTGTCGATTTCGTGCTTCCATGTAGCAACAACTGGCACATCTATTTTAATTTTGCCTACTCCTACTTCTGGTCCAAAGCGTAGGTTTCCGATTGTTTTAATTAATGCATTACCAAGCGCCAAGATTCCATATTTATGTACTTGTACGAGTTTGTATTTGTTAATCTGGTCTAGTAGCACTAATGTTTTGTGTAAAGGTAGTGGGCTAATAGAATTTTTTATTAATGCTCGCATTGCATACTGATCAAGCGATCTCAACTTGACTGTTGGTTTGAAAGCCAACTGCCAGTCATCTATCCCATGATTAGCCAACTCTGTACAAGTACTCTCTGATACCTGTTCTGCAAAGGACTTCAATTCGGTAGGAGAAACACTCCAATCTGTTTTAACTGCAGATGCAAATTGAGGAAAAGGATTTGCCTCCAAACCAATAGCTCTGATATGATTCATCCTTGCTTCAACCAGTGTGGTTCCAGTACCACAGAAAGGGTCCAGAATTACGGACTGTTCATCTAGCTCAAAATCTCTAATGTAATCCCTTACCAGATGCGGGGGATATGATAAAACAAATCGATACCATTCGTGAATAGCTCGATCTTTAGGATCAATGGTATTGCTATTGTTGCTAATCACGTGCGAGCATTTAGCATGAGCACTTTTCTCACTAGGTAAGTCTAATGGTAGAGTATACTGGATGGATTGCTCTGACATTCTTTATCTCTCCGATGCATTTGTGTTTCTTCTCGCATAGGATAATAATCCAATTCCGAGTTTATTGCATGTGCTCAATATATGATGACTGCCCAAAATGTGCTTATTGTTAATCGAATTCCTCGCCCAGAGGCTCACTGGACCTGTTACGCTCAATCAAGCGGATTATTGCGTGAATCGTTGCCAAGTAATAATAGAACATCCAACTATACCAAATGGGTTTGTCGTACTTCGTCTTCTGCATGGAGTTGTGGTGGCGAATACCGAAATTATTCGCAAGGTTAAATAGATCGGATTCGTCCTTCGATGCAATAACATCTTTGAGCTGAGGGCGTAAGTATTCGAGTACATCGGCTAAGTCTCTTATTGCATCCCGCCTCTCATCTAATGTGGATTTGTACCGACGGAACTTATTTCTGGCAGCTTCAATTCGCGAGGAGATGTTCGCAGGATCGACGCTTGGGAGGGGAGCTTTGAATAAGTCTTCAAGGCCTGTGTCTGCTAACCCAAGGATCTCTCCGTCAGCGGATAACTCATAACCCGGACCATAGAGCGCTAACACCCTGTTCGCCTTTGCCTGATACTCTTGCCGACCAAGTTCTCGATCAAATGTTTCGCAGTGCCACCCGCAGTCACTCCAGCTATGGTAATATCGCTTGATGGGTTTTGAGCAGTGTTCATAGAGAAATTCGATTATATCAAACAAGTCATCTTCTGAATAATTGTTGATCTTGCTCCTTATCGGTGTGAGATCACTTTTGCGTAACTCAAGCAGGAGTGCACCATTGAGGTCATGACCATGAGTACCTGGTACGAAGCCAGCATCAACGCAATCGTAGCCGAGGGCTTCCTGAAAGTAACCTTCGTCTTCGAAGTGAATGAACAGTGTCCTGAATAGATCAAGGAGAGTCGACAAATCGAATCTCTCTGATAGGGGATTCTTTCCCGTGCGTACAGAGTAATATGGTTTTTCGGGCATTGCTCTTTCCTCTTGGCTCAATGTTTGACCTAACACGCAAATGACAGATAATTTCGCGCAGCTGTCATTTGTCGCGTTCAGGTCTTTTTTTCAGTGTTCCTGTTCTTTGTTCTAAGGCCCCACAGGAATGTCCTGTCGTGCTTTCCTGGTTTCACCCAGAGGGCAGTGCCAGCCTTGAGCTTGAATTCATACTCCCACGGCTTGATGGCCACTGGTCGTGGAATGATATCTGCTGGTAGGTGTGGCTTGATGGCCGGATGCTCAACCCAATGTGGTTCTGTGCTCTGGAACTGTGTCCACCCCAACCCAACATCACAGAGCTGCCAAAGGCTTCCGTCCTGCATTTCGAAAACGAGGGATTTGCCCCCATCTGGCAAATTGAACTCCCAGACGCGAACGAGACGCTGCTTTCGCTTCAGTTTCTTCTCTCGATCCTTCACCACCTCCTTGCCGGGGAGGGGCTCCTCGCCATCGCCAGACAGAATGCGAGTGAGGCTGTCCTGCAATATCTCGTCCGTAAGACCAAATTCGTGCTGTCTGTTGTGGAACCATTGAGATGTTTCTTTATCCAAACGATTGAATAATTCCGTGTAGCCATTGAGTTCGTCTATCAGTTGGCAAATGTGATCTGCACGAAACATGAGATGAGCTCGGTCGAAGAAAAAATGATGGGCCAGAAAATTCCTCTTCTCACGTATTTGGTCGAGTCTGGTAGAGTATTCACTTGGGATCTTTCCTACCAGTTCGGTTATGACATCGCCAAGGGTAAGGGAGAACGCGTGAGCGAGTTTTTCCTCAATCCGAGGTCGTGTGATCAAGTCCCTGTGAGGAAGGTTGGACGTAGCGAGGATGATGGCGAGACCACGATGCAGAACTTCGCTGTGGTAGTAGGCAAGGCCAAAGTTTGCATACATCTCACGCATCAGATCATCTGTCGGTTCGTTACTGAATACCATAATAGAACTCTTTCCTCATACACCGAACTCTCAGTATAACCAGCACATGAAATACGCTGGGGGTTATTGAAAGCCCCTGTATCTGGTTCATACTGTTAGACAAATAGTTACCATATTAGAAATCCATGTTTCCGGCGTTCGTAAATTGCCAACTCAGGTTCATCACAAACTCCTTCATGCTTTTCACTGATTTCATTTTTCTGCGATATGTTCCGTCTTTAGCCATTGGTAGAATTAAAGGGAGATCACTCTCAACATAGACTCTTCCTGGCTCTCTCTCTTTTGACCATAAATATTTAATGAATTTCTGCAGTAATTCGATTATTTCTTGCTCATCAAAGCCAAGATCTTTATAGAATGAAAAGCGCCCTTTCCCTTTTTGATTGTACATTTGCATAGGAACAGCACCAGCACCTGAATGAAAACTAAAGGCTTCACCAGTCTTTCCGAAAGCACCGTGTGTGATATAGTTTCTCAATTGCCTTCGTATGATAACTAACTGGTCATGCCATTCTTTACCTTCTTTGGATTTGATATCTATTGCTGCTTTATATTTCTCAGACCAATTCTGATGAGCAAGATCAGCAACTTCCTCACCTGTGATGGTTCTTCCCCTAAGAATTGCTAGATGAATGAAGATATGCTCAGTCCAACTGAAAAAGGAATCAAGTGCAGCCAAAGCTAACCATTCGGCATTCCGCTTCAGTTTATTAACCCATATTGGTAATAGTATATCTCTTCCGTGTTCATTTCGTATAAGATGGTCTGTTTCTTTTTCAACTTCCTGCATTACTCTGCGATATTCGGATTGAAAGAACTCATATCTATTGTATAAACTTCTAGAGTGATTAATAACGTTCAATTCGGATTGCTTCGCAGCTTCCTGAGCCCTCCATTCGAAATATGGACGGGCCAATTTTACTGCATTTCGAATTCGACTCACTATTTCTTCTGTGTCTTTCTCTTGAGTTTTAGCGTCATGAGCAAATACACCGAGTCCCATTTTTCTATGCTCAATTAAGAAAGCAATCCCCATATAGTCTATTGGAACGGACCATGAGATTTTCTCGGATTGACCAATGTTCTTAAAACCTAGGAGATCAACAAGCAAGAAGTAGCATAGATAGAATTCGGGTAAGCTGTTTCCGGCCTTTGTTTCTTGAGCGCTAAACAGAAAGTTATCATCTGCAACAGTTCTGTCGCTGATAGGCTTGATTGGATCAATTGATTTCAATACCACTGATTTCAGTGATTCAAGATTATCTGGGAACTTGTATTTATTTGCCATTAGTTCTTTCTAAGCCTTACGGCAATGTTAGGTGTTCTGTTTAATTTAGGAAAACTATACATCGAGAAGCTTAAGATCTTTAGCAAAATCATTGAATGAACTCCATCCAAGATAACTGACCACTTCGTATGCCATATTCCTGCTCTTATACTCGTTGAATAAAGGGTTAGCGCGATCTGCCAATTGCTGGAAACACCTTTCAACAGGTTTGCTAAAATGGCCCTCTTCCCAATGAATTGCTTGATTTCTTCCTTGCCAAATGATGTCATTCAAAGAAATATCTGCAATCATTCTACCATCTGGGCACCCAAGTCGTTCTTTTCCATATTGAAGTGCGATTCCTTGCTTGGCATATTGCAGTAGGCTACCTGACAAAGCGGCAATAGATAGCTTATGCGCATCTAATTTATGTGTTACCTCCTCTACTTCAGATGCTTTGTGAAAACGCTCCTTGTCTGACCCAAAGTATGTATCCCAATAAATTGCTGTTCCCAATCCTTCATCATCTAAATCTGGATTCAGGGCAAGAAATTCTACCCGCCTGTAATCGTCTTCAGTTGCAGCTGTAAGTGGCGCTAACTCTGCTTGCAAAGCCTTAACCATTTGATGTTCTCGATGGATTTCACAAATTACAGTTTCTACTGCGAGCTGTATTTCTTGAAGATAGTCAGATATTTTCATAATCCTGATTTCTTTACTCGCCTAACGAATAATTGTACTGATATCTGTACAATGATTTCACTTCTTTAGCATATATAGATTATTTACTCTAGCATAGGGATAGCATTGTCAATGATTTCCCTATACATTATTACATATCCATTTTCCGATGATCTCCATTACTTCATATTTTTCTAGACCTTTATCTGTCTTCTAAAGTTCCCGAATTAATGCTACTGATAATAGATGAACCTGGAAATAGTTGTTAGAGACAGTTGATAACTGAAAATCAGCTCAGGGAGCTGAGGAGAAAAGGGAATAATCCTGCTCTATCCAGCGGCAATTTCATTTTTGGTAGTGAATATTTCTTGTCGCTGATCAAATGAACCAGAGAATACCAGTTATACATCCAGGTTCAACAATGGAGTTGGTATTCATACATGGGATGTAGTCCAT